>NZ_AP018694.1:3220000-3892500 GCF_009689585.1 Aquipluma nitroreducens
GGCTGAAGAAACCAACAGAGAAGAACAATCAACCAAGAAAAAAAGTGAGCCAAAGGCAGAAATGTCTTTTCTGGATCATCTGGAAGCGCTTCGGTGGCACTTTCTCAAATCGATTTCAGCAATAATTATTGGGGGTGTAGTTGCCTTTATTTACAGTGATTTTGTTTGGAACTCTATTATTTTAGCGCCTAACAGTCCAGATTTCTGGACCAGTAGAATGTTAATTAAACTTGGAGACTTTATTGGAGTTAAGTCAAATGGATTGAATCAACATCCGATTGAGTTAATTAATTTCGATTTATCCGGACAATTTATGGTCGATGTTTGGACCGCCATTATTGCTGGTTTTATTGTTGCTTTTCCATATGTGGTCTATCAGTTCTGGAGTTTTATTAAACCAGCTCTCTACGAGAATGAACGAAGACATGCTTCAGGTGCCGTTGCCGTCATGTCGGGTCTTTTCCTGATTGGAGTTTTATTTGGCTACTTTTTAATTGTACCTTTTTCATTAGACTGGCTGGGTTCCTATAGCATAAGTAAAGATATTGTCAATCAAATCAATATACTTTCATACATTAGTTCTGTTACTTCAATCGTTATTGCCGGGGGTATCTCGTTCGAGCTACCGGTAGTGGTATATTTTCTGAGTAAAGTAGGACTGCTTACACCAAAATTTCTAAGAAAATACAGAAAGCATTCTTATGTGGTTTTATTAATCATTGCAGCTATTATTACACCTCCGGATGTGCTCAGCCAGATGATTGTAACTATTCCACTGGTAATTCTTTACGAGGTGAGTATCTTTATTTCTGCAAACATTGATAGAGCACATCAACGAAAACTGGATGAAAATTAAAATTGCAGGTACCCATTGAGATGAAACTTAGAGCAGATAATATTGTCAAAAAATATCGTAAACGGACTGTCGTAAAAGGAGTTTCGTTCGAAGTGAATCAGGGTGAGATCGTTGGTTTACTTGGACCAAACGGTGCCGGTAAGACCACTTCTTTTTACATGATTGTTGGATTGATAAAACCGCTTTCAGGTCGGATTTTTATCGACGATGAAGAGATAACTATGATCCCGGTTTATAAAAGGGCTCAAAAGGGCATCGGATATTTGGCTCAGGAGGCCTCGGTTTTCAGGCAGATGAGTGTCGAAGACAATATTCTTTCTGTATTGGAAATGACAAAGATCCCCAAAGCAGAACAATTACAAAAGGTTGAGACCCTGTTGAATGAATTTGGGCTTCAGCATATTCGTAAAAGCAATGGTTATCAGCTTTCGGGAGGAGAGAGGCGTCGTACCGAAATTGCACGTGCGTTGGCAATTGATCCGAAGTTTATTCTTTTGGATGAGCCTTTTGCCGGAGTTGACCCGATTGCCGTTGAAGACATTCAATCAATTATTAAAAAGCTAAAAGCTAAAAATATTGGGGTGTTGATAACCGACCACAATGTGCACGAAACGCTTACAATTACCGACCGATCCTATCTTTTGTATGAAGGATCAATCATGAAGGCCGGTACTGCTGAAGAACTTGCTTCCGACGAGGAAGTCCGCCGCGTTTATTTGGGTCAGAATTTCGAACTTCGGTAATTTGTTCGGTTTTTGAAAAAAAACAATTCAAAAGATTTTGCTGTGGTGTTGGATGTGTAAAATAAATGACATACATTTGCACCGCATTTAGCGGGCGTGGCGGAATTGGTAGACGTGCCAGACTTAGGATCTGGTGCCTTACGGCGTGGGGGTTCGAGTCCCTTCGCCCGCACAACAAAAGAATAACCGCCTTGCTTTACCTTGAAAAAGGATAAGCAAGCGGTTTTTATTAATTTAAAGCAATAGGTTTCGGATCCGGAACTTTCAAAAAGTTCTTCTTCCTTCCTCATTCCCAATAACTTTAAGAGTTGAATTATGAATATTACCAGAGAAAACATCGACGAACTGAATGCAATTCTCACTGTTTCGATTGAGAAGAATGATTATGAAGCCACAGTAAACGACGTTCTGAAGAACTATCGTAAAAAAGCTAATATGCCGGGATTTCGTCCCGGAATGGTTCCTGCAGGTTTGGTTAAAAAAATGTACGGAAAAGCAGCACTTGCTGAAGAAGTCAATAAGATTCTTTCGAAAAGCCTGACTGAATATATTCATGCTGAAAAATTGAATGTATTGGGCGAACCACTTCCAAACGAAGAAAAGCAAACACCAATTGACTGGGATACTCAATCAGATTTCAGCTTTGTATTTGATGTAGCGATGGCTCCTGCATTTGATGTGAAACTTGATGAAATGACCGCTTTGCCTTTTTATACCATTGCTGCTGACGACGATATGGTTAATAAGCAATTAGAAGCTTATGCCGGTCGTTTGGGCGAGAATAAAGTAGTTGAAGCTGTTGAAGATAAAGATACTGTACGCGGAAACTTTGTTCAGTTGAATGAAGACGGAAGCGAACTGGAAGGCGGAATTGTTGCTGAAAAAGTGGTTATTGCAATTGATGTCATGAAAGATGAAGAAATTAAAGCTTCATTCATTGGTAAGAAGGCAGGCGATGTGGTTGTTTTTGATCCGGTTAAAGCTTATGACAACAAACATGAAGTTGGCCACATGCTGAATATTTCGCACGAAGAAGCTGAAAAACTTTCAGGAAATTTCAGTTTTACCATTGTTGAAGTGCTTCATTTCGAAAAGGCAGAGCTGAATCAGGATTTATTCTCAAAAATTTATGGTGAGGATTCAGGAATTTCTACTGAAGAAGAATTCAAAGCCAGAATAAAAGCAGAAATTGAAGAGAACTTTGTTCATTCAAGCAATTATAAATTCGCTCTTGATAGCCGCGATGCTTTGCTCAAAGCAATCCCACTCAGTTTGCCTGAAGCTTTCCTGAAACGCTGGATTAAAGCTACCAACGAAAAGATGACTGACGAGCAGATTGATGGCGATTTCGATAATTTCATGACCGACCTGAGATGGCAGTTGATTAAAGACAAAATTGTAAAAGACAACAACCTTCAGATCACCGAAGAAGATGTTCGTTCTTTGGCAAAAGAAATGGCAGCCATGCAATTCCGTCAATATGGTTTGAATAATGTGGGTGAAGAACATTTGGAAAACTATGCCAATCACATGTTGAAAGACGAAGAAGAACGTCGCAAATTGGTTTCCCGCAAACAAGAAGATGTAATCATTGCAACGATAAAAGATAAAGTTACGCTCGATGTAAAAGGAATTAGTTACGAGGAGTTTAACAAAATGCTGGAAAATTAATTTTCTAGCTGTTTAGTCAATAGCTTATTTTTTTAACTTTGTGAAAATCTGATTTTGCTTGTATAAGTAAAACTGATCTTCACAAAGTTTTTTTTTAACAAGAACCCACGATTATGAGCAACGGAAACGAATTCAATAAATATGCAACGAAGCATTTGGGTATCAGTAGCCTGAATATGCATCGTTTCGACTCTGTTTTTACCAACAGTTTAACTCCTTACATCATTGAAGAGCGTCAGTTAAATGTGGCCTCGATGGATGTATTTTCCAGGTTGATGATGGATCGGATCATCTTTTTAGGCACACCAATCGACGATTACATTGCCAATATTGTTCAGGCGCAATTGTTGTTTTTGGAGTCAGCCGATCCGAGCAAGGACATTCAGATTTACTTTAATACTCCCGGAGGTTCGGTTCACGCCGGTTTGGGAATTTACGATACCATGCAAATCATTTCTCCGGATATTGCAACTATTTGTACCGGAATGGCGGCTTCTATGGGAGCAGTTTTGCTTACTGCCGGTACTCATGGGAAACGCTCTGCACTTAAACATTCAAGGGTGATGATTCATCAACCAATGGGTGGCGCATCAGGACAAGCTTCTGATATTGAAATTACAGCCCGTGAAATCATGAAACTAAAGAAAGAGTTGTACGATATCATCGCAATTCACAGCGGCAAAACGTATGATCAGGTTGAAAAGGATGCTGACCGCGATTACTGGATGACTTCGACAGAAGCCAAAGAATATGGCATGATTGACGAAGTTCTGATCAGTCACAAATAACAATTAGAACTATTGAAAATGAAAATGGATAAATGTTCGTTTTGCGGGCGTGAGAAGAAAGAAGTTAACTTGCTGATTGCCGGCATGGAAGGACATATTTGCGATAGTTGTGTGGAACAGGCCCATGCCATTGTTGAGGAAGAATTCAAGAAAGATGATACTTTTGATACAAAAGGACTGAAATTGATGAAACCAATCGAGATCAAGAACTTTCTCGATCAGTATGTCATTGGTCAGGAGCATGCAAAGAAAATTCTTTCGGTGGCCGTTTACAACCATTACAAACGATTAAATCAGCCTGTTTCAGCCGATGAGACTGAGATTGAAAAATCAAATATTATCATGGTCGGTGAAACCGGAACCGGAAAAACCCTTTTGGCACGGACAATAGCCAAAATGTTGCATGTTCCGTTCACTATTGTTGACGCTACCGTACTTACCGAAGCTGGTTATGTGGGCGAAGATATTGAGAGTTTGCTGACCCGGTTGTTGCAGGTTGCCGATTACAATGTAGAAGCTGCTGAACGTGGAATTGTATTTATTGACGAGATTGATAAAATTGCCCGTAAAGGAGATAATCCTTCCATAACCCGCGATGTTTCAGGCGAAGGCGTTCAACAGGGCCTTTTGAAATTGCTCGAAGGTGCCATTGTGAATGTTCCACCTCAGGGCGGGCGTAAACATCCGGAACAAAAAATGATCGCTGTAAATACAAAAAATATCCTTTTTGTTTGCGGTGGAGCATTTGATGGAATTGATAAAAAAATCGCTCAGCGCCTGAATACCAAGATTGTAGGTTACGGTGCCCAGAAAAAAGCAGATGTGATTGACCGCAATAATATGATTCAATATATTTCCCCGCAAGACTTAAAATCGTTTGGTCTTATTCCTGAAATTATTGGTCGTATTCCGGTGTTGACTTATCTGGAACCTCTCGACCGGAAGGCTTTGCGCAGTATTTTGACCGAACCTCGTAATTCGTTGATCAAGCAGTACATTAAACTTTTCGAACTCGATCATGTGGAACTTAGTTTCGACGAAGAGGCGCTAGAATTTATTGTTGATAAAGCAGTTGAATTTAAATTGGGAGCGCGCGGACTTCGTTCGATCTGCGAAAATATCATGAACGATGCCATGTTCGATACTCCTTCTGCTAATGTGAGTACCATGAAGATCACTCTCGATTATGCGCAGGAAAAAATTGACGGCGCAATAACCGTTCGGTTAAAAGCAAGTTAACTTGCACTCAAAATATTCGAAAATGCAATCAGTTTTGGTTGCATTTTTTATTTCAGTTAAATATAAAAATTGATTAAAATGGATGATGAATTGCCATTTGCAAAAGGTGATTTTGTGCGCGTTGATGGAATCAATGCGGTAGTTGTGGGGAATGAAGAAGATGAAAATATTCCGCACGATCACATAGCCGTGTTTTTCGGGTCTGAATTTGCCAAACGTGAATCGGAAGGCGGTGAAGGAAACGGCAATCCTGTGGTTTGGATTATTCCCATCGATGTTTGTGAAGACGGTTTGGAGCCGGAATACAAAGAGGAAGATTGATTATACGGGTAATGATTTTCACCCATTTACAGAAAATAGTCATCAGTCACTGGGAAATTTTTAAAAGCGACTTTCCGAATGACTGATGACCATTTCCCCATCACTAATCAGTTAGATATCGTTTCTAGTCCAAATAAATTTAGACAAGATTGCTCATGACCAATTTATTCTCCAATCATTTCCGGCGGTAATTCTTTTGTAGTTTTCGCACCCAATTTCCTGATGTTTTCAGCTCGTTTCACTAGGTTCCCACTTCCGGAGTACAGCTTGCTTGTGGCTTGATCGTATGTTTTTCGGGTGCTTTCCAGGCTTTTGCCGATCGATTCCATGTCGGAGATAAACGAGACAAACTTATCGTACAAAGCGCCGCTCTGACGGGCAATTTCCAGTGCATTTCGGGTTTGGTTTTCCTGTTGCCAAATGGAGGCAATGGTTCGCAGCGTTGCCAGCAATGTCGATGGACTTACGATCACCACTTTATTGTCCCAGGCATACGAAAATAAATCCTGATCTTCCTGAACTGCAATGCTGAACGAGGATTCGATAGGTACAAACAGCAACACAAAGTCGGGACTGTTAAAACTGGGCGAGTGCTGATAATGCTTTTCGCTCAGGATTTTAATATGACTTCTCACACTCAGCAAATGTTCCTTCACAAAAGCAACACGATCTTTGTCCAAATCTGCGTTTACCAATCGTTCGTAGGCAACCAGCGACACTTTCGAGTCGACCACAATGTGTTTCTGGTCAGGCAAATGGATGACTACGTCGGGCTGAAAGCGCTGTCCGTCTTCCGAAAGAACACTTTCCTGTTTTGTGTATTCGCGCCCTTCGGTTAGGCCTGATCGTTCAAGTATTCGCTCCAGGATAACCTCGCCCCAGTTGCCTTGTTTCTTGACGTCGCCCTTCAGCGCTTTGGTCAAATTATTGGCTTCGTCGCTTATCTTCAGGTTTAGGTCGTGCAGTTTTTTGAGTTCAGCTTTCAGGTCGGTTTGATCCTTTAAACCCTTTTCGTAGGTATCTTCCACTTTCTTTTCAAATACCTGAATTTTCTCTTTCAACGGAGTAAGCAATTCGGCGATGCTTTTCTGATTGGAAGCTGAAAATTCAACTGTATTTTGTTTCAGGATTTTGGCCGCAATACTTTCGAATTCTGAGGTAAATCTTTGCTGAAGGTTTTCCATTTCCTTCTTTTGCGAATCGAGTTTCTCCTGAAGGTTGCCGAAATCGGCTTCGGCGCGTGCCTGTTGCTGTGCCTGAATTCCGTTTTCCATGCGAAGCTGTTGGACTTGAAGAAGCAATTCTTCCTTTTCTTTCTGAAGTAATTGGTTCCGGTCTTGAAATACTGATTTTTCCTTTTCAACCTCAAATTTTTGCTGAAGGAAGAGTTGATCGCTGATCTGTTTTTCGCGTTCAAAAACGGCTATCTGCTTCAGTTTTCCCGATTTCAGGATCAGGAATGAAACAACGAATCCAAGACAAAGTCCTGCCAAAAGAAATAGAATTTCCATGATTTTATTTTTCACTAAAAATACGATAAAGTTTTTGCCACAAAGTCACGATGACACCAGGAGTAGGTTTAAATCTAGTTTTTTGTTCCGTTAGGAACACCAGGTCGGTAGAATTAATGAAAATTTGTATGTCTTTTGTCCCGTACGGGACAATCCAAATCTTGTTATTCTATATCCCTACCGACAGATTTTCCCTACAGCAGATTTTCAAATAATTTCTACGTAAAAGAAATAAATTTTTGTGCCTTTGTGCCCTTGAGCCGTTGAAAATGGAATTTGAATTCCGGAGAATTTATGGCTACTTTGCTTTATCAAAATCAGGAATAATTATGGACGTAAAAATAGAAGCAAGCTGGAAAGAACAGCTTCGGGATGAATTTGAAAAACCTTATTTTAAACAACTGACTGATTTTGTTCGGTCGGAATATACCAGCCAAACCGTTTACCCACCGGCTAAGCTGATTTTTAATGCTTTCGAACAATGTCCGTTCGATCAGGTGAAGGTGGTCATCTTAGGGCAGGATCCTTACCACGGACCGGGACAGGCGCACGGACTGTGCTTCTCGGTAAACGATGGTGTCGATTTCCCGCCCAGCTTGCAGAATATTTTTAAAGAAATTCAGGCAGATACAGGAGCTGCGGTTCCAACGAGTGGAAACCTGGAACGTTGGGCGAAACAAGGAGTTTTACTGCTGAACGCGACGTTGACTGTCCGTGCTCACACTGCTGGTTCGCACCAGAAAAAAGGATGGGAGCAATTTACCGATTCGGTGATTCATTTGGTGGCCAACCGGTTGGAGAATGTGGTTTTTATCCTTTGGGGAAATTATGCCATCAGCAAAGGTGAATTTATTGATTCGCGAAAGCACTTGATTTTGAAATCTGTCCATCCGTCGCCACTATCAGCCAGCCGGGGATTCTTCGGGAATCATCAATTTTCAACAACCAATAAATATTTGCTTGAGCATGGGAAAACGCCGGTGAAGTGGTAGGTTTAATTTACCTGTTGAAGACAAAGGTTATAAAACAAGAACGGTGCAATGAATTCACATTGCACCGTTCCTGTTTTATCAAGATCGTCTTAGAATTTATAAACAATAGAATTAATATTCATTCCGGCTCCAACAGAGCATAAAATAATATGATCGCCTGGATTAATCTGCTGACCTTCCATTTTTCCTTTCAAAACAATATCGAGCAAGGTAGGCACTGTGGCGGTTGATGAATTTCCTAATTTTTCGATACTCATCGGCATAATTCCTTCCGGGATTTGCTTCTCATTATACAGTTTGAAAACGTTCTTGAGAATAGCCTCGTCCATCTTTTCGTTTGCCTGATGAATGAGTACTTTTTTGATGTCGCTCAGGTGCAGTCCGGCTTTATCCAGACTGTCTTTTACTACTCCCGGAACATAGGTCAGTGCGTAAACATAAAGTTTATGTCCTGCCATTTTTATAAACTGGTCATTTCCTTCAAAATCAGGATTAAAAGAGTTGCCGTTGACCAGTAAATTCCAATAAGTTGCAGAGTCGGACCTGCTGGAATGGGCTAATATTCCAGTTGGTTCTTCGCTTTCAACTGCTTCCACAATTGTGGCTCCGGCGCCATCGGCATAAATCATCGTATCACGGTCGTGCGGATCGGAAATGCGCGAAAGAACATCTGAACCAACCACTGCTCCTCTTTTGCCAAGACCACTTCGGATATAGGCATCGGCAGTAATCATTCCCTGTGTCCATCCGGGACAGCCAGAGATGATGTCGTGACAAAAACATGAAGGATTCGAAATACCCAATTTATGTTTTACTTTATTGGCAAGACTAGGAAGGATATCAACTCGTGTAGTTTCCAGGTTTACGTCGCCGAAATTGTGCGCAACCAGAATGAAATCGAGCGTTTCAGGGTCGATCTTAGCTGACTCGCATGCTTCTTTAATTGCCATGGTTGCCATGTCAGAATTGTGCAGTTCGTCGCTAATCCAACGGCGTTCGCTGATGTTGGTTATTTCTTTAAATTTCCGGATAATCTCATCATTGTCCTTGTCAAACGGCGCTTTCGTACTTGGATCAAAAAAAGTATAATTATTGAAATATTCGTTTCCAATTGTACGAGTTGGAATATAACTGCCTGTTCCAACAATTCTAGTATATACCTGTTTTGTCATAATTCTTTATTCAGTGGCCCTTGGGGCCTTGATAATTATATTGCTTTAAGTTAAACTCATTCCCATCAAAAACTCCGTACGAAAAATGGTTAATCCAGTCGCCCAAATTGATGTACCGGCTGTTTTCACCAATCGGATGGTCAACCAATACATGACGGTGTCCGAAGATAAAATAATCAAACTTCTCATTCCGGAGAATTGACTCTGCAAAAATAAACATTCCTTCGTTGGTTGTACCTTTAAATCCTTCGCCGCTTATTCCTTTTGATATTCTGGAGCGTTTTGACCAATTGTGTCCAAACGAAAGCGAAAGATTTGGGTGAATACGGGCAAACATCCATTGGAGAATCTTGCTTGTAAATAGCTTTTTCAGAAACAGATAACCTTTGTCGGTATGGTCAAGCCCGTCACCGTGTGCAAGGAAGAATTTTTTTCCGTTAAGTTCTGTCTTAAACTCATTTCGGTGCAATGTCATTCCTAACTCGTTAGGTAGGTAATCAAACACCCAGACATCGTGGTTTCCTGTAAAAAAATGAACTTCAATTCCTGAATCAGCAATCTCAGCAATTTTCCCCAAAGTGCGCGTAAACCCGCGGGGAACAACTGTTTTGTATTCGAACCAAAAATCGAAAATGTCGCCCATCAGGAACAAATGAGAGGCATCTGTCTTAATCTCGTTCAGCCAATCTACAAAAGCCAGTTCCCGCTCTTTATTATTCTTCAGAGCTGGCGCTCCCAGATGGACATCGGATACAAAATATACTTTCTTATTTGGGTTTTTCAAAACATTTTGAAATTGGTTCGAAAAATGAAATGCAAATATACTTGTAAAATTGGAAGAGGCAACATATTTGACTTGGCAGACCGGTTTCAAACCCGATTTGCTTCACGAAAAGTTTATCGGGTCAGTTCTCTGATTGCCTGATCAAGTGCAGGTCCCTGTACATTTTTGGCAACAACCCGCTTGTCTTTATCCAGAATGTAGTTTGAAGGAATAACCTGGATGTTGTATAGATTCGCAGCGATAACACTTCCTTTCATATCGCCAACATTGATCCAATCGAGCCTGTCTTGTTCAATCGCATTTAACCAGGCTGCCCGGTCGGTGTCCACGCTAACCTGATATATTTCGAGTCCTTTCGACTTGTATTTGCTGTACAAATCAACCAATGCCTCATTTTGAATTCGCGAATCACGGTTTTTTGCCGACCAGAATTGAATGAGAATTACTTTGTTTGGTAAAGATGCAAGAGAAACTTCACGACCATTGGCATTTGGAAGTGTGATGTCGGGTGAATTAACGCCGTTTTGAGCAATGAACTGTTGCAACTTATTATTTTTTTCCTGTTGCATTAGCCGTTGGGTATTCGCGTACAAAGCTTTTACATGTTCAGATTTTGGAAAAAATGAATTTAATGCCGAAGCTGCCACCTTCAACGACTGCAAATCCTGAACAACATAGTTCGAATCATCGAATTTCTGATACAAAGCCAATACACAGGCCAACGAAAACGGATGTTTCTGAATAAAGTTGGTTGAATATCTAATCTGGCTTTGCTTAATGTCTGCCATTTCCTGATCCCACTTTATGCGCTGAACACTGTAATCATCGTGCAAGCGGAAAGCATTTACATTGTTTCGTATCGAATCCAGTTTATGCTTGTTTTTTGCCAGCATATTGTTAAGTTCCTGAACCAGAAGTGAACCTGGCGAACCTTGCACGACATAGTCGCGTGAGAAATTGGCAGCATCGCCAAAAACGGATATCTTTTCGGTCGTATCAACCAACAGCGTAACGAAATTATTCCGATTTAAGCTGAGGAGGTAGAAGTTAGGGTAATCGATTTTACCTTTGAATTTAAACGATCCATCCTTACCCAATTCGACTGAATCGACCGGTATACTTGAAGATACCTTTAATTCTTCCAGATATAAATATTTTCCTTGTGCGTTGGTTATTTTTCCATCGATAACGAATCCGTTCTGCTTTTTACAACCAATTGCCAGGACTGTAATTGCGAATGCAATTGAAAATATTTTCTTCACAGTAGTTTTTTATTAGTCAATAACGGGCATAAAAATAATAATTTCGTGTTCATAATGTGCCCGGCAAGTTAAATTTTGAAACATACCTTTCGTTTTGATTGGTTTTTTTTTTTATTTGTGCCAGATGAAACGAGTTTTAAGAATTACGTTGCAGTAAGCGCAATACTTGGTGCCCGAGTTCCACCTGACAATTAAAAACAAATTATTATCAGATGAAACGGTCCTGATAATAACCTCAATTCACTGGAGTTGGATTGTTTTTCATGGGAGTTTCAGGTCGTTAAAATTCTAATATTTAAGAAATAAGGGGTTTGCGAAAATTGAAGGGTGATAATTAAAGAAATAAACACATGAAATGAGCATGATTCACGGAAATACCAACCGGAATGAATATTTTCCAATCATGCGAATTCCATTCGGCAATTAAAAACAAATTATATACGAATGAAATTTCTAATTTTGAAGCCGAATACTAATTTTTGAAAAGGTGAAGATACACAGAGATCTGAATGACTTTTATGCTCATAATCCGGTTCTGACCGTTGGTACATTCGATGGAGTACATTTGGGGCATCGTAAAATTATCGCCCGGCTGCATGATTTAGCAAAAGCGATAAACGGAGAATCTGTCATTTTTACTTTTGATCCGCATCCGCGCAAAATTGTTGCTCCTGCTGAGTCTAACCTGCGTTTGCTGACCACCTTAGATGAGAAAATTGAGTTGTTTGAACAGTCCGGAATCGATCATTTGATTGTATATCCATTTACACCTGAATTTGCCCAATTATCATACGAACAGTTTGTTGAGCAGATATTGGTTGGCCAGATTCACACCAAATCGCTGGTGGTTGGTTACGATCATAAATTTGGACGAGGCAGACAAGGCGACTTTGAATTTCTGAAAGGATGTGCTGACCGACATGAATTTCAGATTGAAAAGCTGGATGTTTTGCTCGTGAATGAATCCAACGTCAGTTCAACCAAAATACGGGAAGCCATTCAGATTGGCGATTTTGAAACGGCCAATGTTTTTTTGGGTTATTCATTTGTACTTCATGGTACAGTGGTTGAAGGGCAAAAACTTGGACGTCAGATCCAGTTCCCAACTGCAAATATTGAAGCTTCTGATCCTGATAAAATAATTCCAGGCTATGGAGTTTATGCTGTTCAGGCCAAAGTTCAGAATAAAACCTACCGAGGAATGTTGAATATTGGTAGCCGTCCCACCGTTAATCGCAATGCCGATCATCGTAGCATTGAAGTTCATTTGTTCGATTTTGATTCGGATATTTACGGCGAACACCTTGAGCTTATTTTCTTCCGGAAACTTCGCGAGGAACAGAAATTCGAATCGCTCGATGCTCTGAAAGAGCAACTTGCTAAAGATAAAGCTAATACTATTTCGTTCTTTCAGGCTATTCAAAAATAGAAATCAGGTAAACTATTCATGTTATATACTGTTTCATGATCAATATTTGCTTATTGCATCTATTGATTTGATTATCTTTGCAATCAAAATTTAATTTTCAGAAATGACAACAAAAACATTGGAGCAATTGGCTTATAAAGTGGCCGATATATCGCTCGCCGAATTCGGTAGAAAAGAGATTGAAATCGCGGAAAAAGAAATGCCAGGCCTCATGGCAACCCGAAAAAAATATGGGAATGTCAAACCGTTGCAGGGTGCCCGCATCATGGGTTCACTTCATATGACCATTCAAACAGCAGTCTTAATTGAAACTCTGGTTGAACTTGGTGCTGACGTGCGTTGGGCAAGCTGTAATATATTCAGTACTCAGGATCATGCTGCTGCTGCCATTGCTGCTGCGGGAATCCCGGTTTTTGCATGGAAGGGCGAAAGTCTTGCCGAATACTGGTGGTGCACAGAGCGTGCTCTTGATTTTGGAAATGGGCAGGGCCCAACCCTGATCGTTGATGATGGTGGCGACGCTACAGTAATGATTCATCGAGGTTACGAAGCAGAGAAGAATCCATCGATTCTGGATGTTCCGGTTGATGCCGAAGACGAGCGTGAATTGAACAATGCGCTGAAAGAAGTTTTGGCTTTCGATCCACAACGCTGGACACGCCAGGTGCCATTTATGAAAGGTGTTTCAGAAGAAACCACTACCGGCGTGCACCGTTTGTATCAAATGATGAGTGAAGGAAAACTTCTTTTCCCGGCTTTTAATGTGAACGATTCGGTAACAAAATCAAAATTCGATAATCTTTACGGATGTCGTGAATCGCTGGCCGATGGGATAAAACGTGCCACTGATGTAATGATAGCCGGGAAAGTTGTTGTAGTGGCTGGTTATGGCGATGTAGGTAAAGGTTGTTCTCATTCGATGCGCAGTTATGGCGCACGGGTAATTGTAACTGAAATTGACCCAATTTGTGCCCTTCAGGCAGCCATGGAAGGTTTTGAAGTAAAAACCATGGAAGATGCTGTTTCGGAAGGAAATATTTTTGTGACGACTACCGGAAACAAAGACATTATCACGGGTGAGCATCTGGCCGCCATGAAAGATCAGGCAATTGTTTGCAACATCGGTCATTTCGATAACGAAATTCAGGTTGCCCGTCTGGAAGCATGGCCCGGAATTCGCAAAACGAACATCAAACCTCAGGTTGATAAATATACCTATGCTGATGGTCACTCCATTTTCCTTCTTGCTGAAGGTCGTTTAGTAAATCTGGGTTGTGCAACAGGTCATCCATCGTTTGTGATGTCGAATTCGTTTACAAACCAGACTTTGGCGCAAATCGAACTTTGGCAGAAAAATTACGATGTAAACGTGTATCGTTTACCTAAATACCTCGACGAAGAAGTAGCCCGCCTGCATTTGGAACAATTGGGTGTGAAACTCACTGTTTTGAGTCCTGATCAGGCTGAATATCTTGGCGTTTCTGTTGATGGACCGTACAAGCCAGAGCATTACAGGTACTAAGAAGTTTGAAGACGGGAGACCGGAGTCTGAAGTGGCTGATCCGATGACTTGAAGTTCATTGGATCAGCTTTTTTTACCAAAACCGACCCGGATATTATTCCATCACAATCGAAATCGTGCCATGAGTTTTAACCAGTATTCGCAAATGTTGGAAGAAATGCTCATCATGGAGTATTTCAGAAATGAATATAAAGAATTTCCCAAAGGGAAATTGATGAAGTCAGAATCTCCGGATTTTATTCTGAGTGTTTCACCCAAAAATGATATCGGTATTGAACTGACAAAACTCCATGGTCCAACGGTGAATAAGTACAAGACGCACTATCCGTGCAAGATAGTTGGATATAATGCTCCGGATTTTAATCGCGAGAATCTTGATTTTACGATCAATGCCAAGAATGAGAAGTTGGCATACTACCAGAAGAAAAGGCTTAGCCAAATTTGGTTACTGATAACTGCTGATCTGGAAGAAAGTCCTGTAAATTATAACTTGGGTAACAAACTTGAAAACTGGAGTTTCTTTTCAGGTTTTCAGAAAGTGTTTTTGTTTGAACTGAAGACTCGGAAAGTGTTTGAGTTGAATGTTTCTGACTAATTGCGGATGATGATTCGACCTCCGATAAATGAAGTACGATACTGTCTAAGCGGCTCAACTGCTGGTCCTTTTATTGGGCTTCCATTGCCCGAAAACAAAATAAACTGAGATTTGCATGTGGGGCATGTTGCAATTCCGCTAGCATCGGCAACGACTCTGGTTGTTGATGATACCTCGTGGGTGCATGCGGCGTCGTATGCTAAATAAGGATTGGAGCTATCGTTCAGGTCGCGAAAAACAATGATGCCACCATAGCCTTTGTCCGCAAAATAATAGAATCCTCCCGGGATATTGAGCTCAATCATATTGGCTATCGGGAAATTCATATCAACATAGACAGAAGGAATGACTGAAGTGTACTCATCCTTGCATGCATTGGTCGAGGCAAGAAGAAAGAAGATAACTAACAGTGGCGAATAGATCTTTCGGGAAAGGTGAAACATTTTTTATATCTTTAGTGCATTAATAAAACAAAGAAAAGAACAAATTATTTTATTCGCTTCATAAATTTTCGGGATGGAAGATTATATTTTTCTGATCATAGCTATTGTTCTTTCTATTTTTGGTGCGATTAATCAAAACAAGAAAAAGAAGGTTCAGGACAATCCATTTACTGAGGCTGATGAAAAGCCCCGAAACAGTTTTATGGATCAGTTGTTGGGTGCTGATTTTCTAAATGAGCCACAGGTTAAGAAGGTTCAACCTGTTCGGATTAAGCCTGAGAAGGCAAATGTTCCAACTAAAAGTAGTATCGATACTTCAGGTGGAAAGTTTTATCATTATGGATTTAAAAGTACTTTGCCCGACAGGCCCAAGCATGAAATGATAAAAACTCAATGGAAACCCAAAGAGAAAGAGGAGGAAGAGCCCGCTGAGGTTGAAGAATCAGTGAATTACCTTGAAGATTTTTCATTGCGAAAAGCATTTGTCTATTCAGAAATTATGAATCGGAAGTATTAGCTTAATGCTTGAATTTTTTTACTATCGAGCTGATTAATTGTTTTATAAAATATTAGATTCGTAAAGATTAAAAATTTTATATAAGTTTGTAACACAAAAGAGTTCCGCAATGGCCGGAATTCTTTTTTGTTTTTAATAGTTTTAATAAAAAGGAGAAAAACATGGGAAAGGTTACTTACGTTACAGAAGAAGGCCTTCGGAATATGAAAGAAGAACTTGATCGGCTGACCAAAATTGAGCGTCCAGCCATTTCAAAAGCAATAGGCGAGGCCATTGAAAAAGGTGATATTTCAGAAAATGCTGAATATGATGCTGCCAAAGATGCCCAAGGCATGCTTGAAGCTAAAATTGCTATTTTGAGTGCAAAAATCGCTTCTACAAGAATAATTGACGAATCAAAAATCGATACATCTTCGGTTCAGATGATGAACAAGGTTACCATAAGAAACAAAGTAAACAATGCAACCATGCAATACACTATTGTTTCTGAACCGGAAGCGAATTTGAAATTAGGAAAAATCTCGATTCAGACCCCAATTGCAAAAGGATTGCTGGGTAAAAAATTGGGTGATGTAGTTGAAATCCAGGTTCCTTCCGGAAAGGTGGAATTTGAGATTGTTGATATTGCAATCTAAAAAAGAATTAAAAATGGCAAGCCTTTTTACCAAAATTGTAAACGGAGAAATACCAGCCTGGAAAGTAGCCGAAGATGAGAATTTTCTCGCTTTTTTGGACATTTTCCCGGTGGCCAAAGGCCATACTTTAGTCATTCCGAAAAAGGAAGTGGATTACCTGTTTGATCTGGATGATGAAACTTACCTCGGACTACAGTTGTTCGCGAAGAAAGTTGCCACAGGTATCCGGAAAGCTATTCCTTGCCAGAAGGTAGGGGTAATGGTTCTTGGATTGGAAGTGCCTCATGCACACATTCACCTGGTTCCGATGCAAACTGAAGCCGATTTGCTGCATTTTTCAAAAAAGTTATCGTTCTCGAAAGAAGAAATGGCTGAAATAACTGCTGCTATTGCCCGGGAATGCCAGTAAACAGTATTCAGTCGCAGTGTTCAGTTTTCTTAGACTAAATTCGCAACATTTTTACTGCCAACTGCGACTGAACACTGATCACTACTTCACCCGATCTGGATTCTTCTTTACAAAATCGCCCCAGCTTTTTATTCCGGATTTTCCCACCGGATTTTTCATTTGCAGGTAATGGCAAACAGCCACAGCCACTGCGTCAGTGGCGTCCAGTTCCTTCGGAAGTTCATTCAGGGTAAACATGTTTTTCAGGAAAAATGCTACCTGTTCTTTGGCCGCACGTCCCATTCCGGTTATCGACTGTTTTACTTTCAGTGGAGCGTATTCAAATACTGGAATCTCTCGGCTTAAAGCCAATCCCATAACCACTCCTTGCGCTCGTCCCAATTTCAGCATGGCCTGAATGTCTTTGCCGTAAAATGGAGATTCAATGGCCAGTTCGTCGGGTTGAAGCTCTTTCAGTAGTGCGTTGGTACGATCGAAAATATGCCTGAGCTTTTGGTAGTGATCAGTAAATCCGGCAGTTTTTATAACTCCAACCTGCAAAATCCGCGGCTTATTATCCACCACTTCAATCAGTCCGTAACCCATGATGTTGGTTCCCGGGTCAATACCCAGAATTGTTATTGGTTTTTTGTCCATATCTATTCAAATCAAGAAATCAAATGTACGCTTTTCGGGATGGAATATTGCAAAGAGCAAAGGGCATGGGGTAAAGTTCCGCTTCACTTTTTCTGCTGATACCAGATTCCTGAAATGATGAAAGCAAGTCCGATAAATGTAGTAACGAAAATGGTTTCACCCAGTATAAAATGAATAAATACCAGAGAGAGAAAAGGCGAAAGGAAAATCAGGTTCCCGGTTTTTGCATTGTTCTCACTCAGTTGCATGGCTTTCATCCACAAAATATAGGTGATTCCGAGTTCAAATAATCCGATATAAATGGATGCCGGTATGCCCCTGGGGTCGGGTAACCTAAAATCAGTAAATAAAAAAGCTGCAATTACGAGGTAGCTCAATCCAAAGGCGAAATTCCAGAAAAGTTTGAAAATCTCGTCACGTTTATCGAGCACACTTAAAACCCAAAAGAAAGCCCATATTATGCTACTTCCAACAGCCAGTAGTGCACCAGTCAAATTTGTATTCGCAATTCCGGAGAGACTTCCCTGCGACGAAATAAATACGACCCCGACAAAGCTGACAAGAATGGCGACAATATTTCGGATCGTAATTTTTTGTTTCAGTAATGGCGCTGAAAGCAATGCCAGTGTTACCGGCCAAATCATATTGAGCGGTTGTGCTACCTGTGCAGGTAAAAGGTTGTATGCCTGAAAAAGAATAAGGTAGTAGCCAAATGGATTTAATGCTCCAAGCAAAGCTGATTTTCCCAATCCGGTGAAAGTGACAGTGAATAATTCCCTGATTCTGCCTTGTAGGAGAATGACCACAAAAAATACAAGCAGTGAAAAAGCCGTAGAAAGTAAAATCAGGTAAAGTGGCGAAAGCACCATCAATCCCAGTTTAAAGGCAGTGGCAACTGTCGACCATAAAAGGACCGACAGCAGGGCATAGATATAGGCTTTCGAGATGCGCTTCATTGATGAAATCAAATATTTAACTGTGGGCTAAAGCCCTATTTATCTTGCTTTTGCTATATCCGTTGGCTGAAGCCAACGGCAAAGGATAGCTCAATTTACATCGAAAGAGTTGTTATCCTTTGCCGTCGCATTTATGCGACGGACATAAGGCCGATTCTGACTTTGGGCTTTAGCCCTTTGACAAAATGCTTTATTTTTTCTCCTGAAAGACAGGTGTTTCGGTCTTGCTTTCAGCTTCCTCCATTTTTCGGTATTCTGTACGGGCATCGACCACATAAATACTTCCCGGGTAATCAGTCAGCATTTTCTTGAAAAGCTCCTTTGCTTCTGCTTTTCGGTTCAGTTTATCCTCGTAAATAGTTGCCAACTGAAAAAGCGCATCGTCAGCCAGCATTTCCCAACTGTGATCTTTAACGATGGAATTTAAGAGCGCCGATGCTTCTTCATATTTTCCTTGCTTCTGAAAGATCCCTGCTTTGCGAAAGTCAACATCATCAATGAGTGAATTGTCAGGATAAATAGTGCTTACCGAATCCAAAGCTGCCAATGCTTCAGTAAAGTTATTTCGGAACAAATGCAGATCGGCCCGTGCAAATATTCTCAGCGGCGTGGCGAGACTGTCGTCCTCAAGGTTTTCGCTGATGAATAGCGAAAGATCCATGGCATCGTTGGCAATCAGCTTCGATGTACTTGCCCTCAAAGCATCGAGCTGAGCTTTTGCCCACTTGAAATTGCCCATGTAATAACCAAGTTTCGCTTTCTTAAATTTCACATCATCGCCCAACGGATTGGCTTTATTGCTCTCTATCACCTGAGAATAAGATATTACCGCCTCCCACAAATCGCCTGAATACACATAAACATCAGACAGCTCAGCTTTCAGAGCCGAAATTTCCTGAACGTTGACACCTGCCATTCCAAGCCCGTCAGTCAAAATTCTGATGGCTTCAGCAGGTTGGCCGAGGTAAAAGGCAAGTAAATGAGCATATTCAATCTGAAGCGCTGTTGTTTTCACTGAAATGCCGAGAGTTGCGAAGGTCTTGGTGAACTGGTTTTGAAGGTCTTTGGCACGAACTGCATCCAGAATGCCGTTGTCAATAAAACGATCATAATTCATTTGCATTTTCTGCTGATAGGCCAGATTGTAATATTCTGCATTTTTCCCTTTCCCGATTAAATAATCGTAGGCTTTTGCGGCATCATCGTAGTATTTATTGGAGGCCGAAACATTGGCTAGATCAAATACATTGGCATCTTCGGTTTCGGTTCGTTTGTCGAGGGCAATGGCTTGCCGGGTCGCGGCAATAAAATTTTTATCCTGAATGAATAGCCAGATCAGCAGCCGGTTATAAATCAATTGTGTTGGTTCTTGCTGAATGCGTTTCAGGACATAGTTTTTCAGTTGTTTACTGATGTCGCCATCGTTGTCCATCGACAGAACCGATTGAAGGTTGCTCTTTACTATTTCCAGATTGCTTTCCTTTTGCTTCATCCATTCCATGTACTCGTTCAGCATTCGGTCGTAGTTGCGCATGTAATAATAAATTCGCGCCAATTCATAATTGTAAATGGCTGGATTCTGTGTCGAACGGGCTTTGATGTAAACTTTCTCGGCATATTCGTATTCGCGACGGTTAAGGAACTGGTTGGCAAGGTTCGGATATTCAGTTGGATTACCAGAAAGCGACGAAATTGCTTTTTCATACATTTTAGCCGATTCGGGTATCTGCCCCTGAGCCTTTTTCAGGAATCCCCACTGAACGTACCAATAAGAATCGGCAGAATTGCCACGGAGTCCTTTTTTTATTGCTTTTTCAGCCTTGTCGTAATCCGGAATTCCCAATAAACAATCGAAATAAATATTGAAATAACCTTCTGATTTGGTGCTTGTATACAATTGCTCGTACAGCTCGGCCGCTTTACCAAACTCCTTGTTCTGGTAATATTTGCTGGCCAGATTTGCCATATTTTGCAAATCGTTGTTTTGCCCAAATAAAATCGCCGGCGTCAACAGAAATAAAATCCAGAGCAAAGTCCTCATGAACCAATTTTTTAGGTTTGAGTACAAAAATAACAAACCAAAACGTTTCCGCTTGGCTAATCTGAAATTTGTAAGATGAATTGATTTGCTATTCAGGAATAACTTCAGATTTTAAACTTAATTTTGGGCAAATTTTGATTCGAATGACGACAGAAATGAAGGAACGGGAAAGACTTCCGCGATGGATGAAGATGCAACTACCCAAAGGTGAAAGCTATTCGAGAGTGAAGAATCTGGTGAACGAGCACCATTTACATACCATTTGTACCAGTGGCAATTGTCCCAATATAGGAGAATGTTGGAATCGTGGAACCGCCACGTTCATGATTTTGGGCGACATCTGTACCCGAAATTGTAAGTTTTGCGGTGTTACTACGGGCAAACCATTGGCTCCCGATCCGGAAGAACCACACCGTATTGCAGAATCAGTTCGGATCATGCAACTGAAACATGCAGTGATTACTTCGGTTGACAGGGACGATCTGGCCGATTTGGGTGCCGGTTTTTGGGCTGAAACCATCCGCGAGATCAAAAAGCTTAATCCTGAAACTAAAATTGAAGTACTGATTCCCGATTTTCAGGGAAAATCAGAGTTAATTCAAAAGGTAATTGAAGCTGCTCCTGAAGTGATTTCGCACAACATGGAAACTGTTGAGCGTTTGACTCCTCAAATTCGAAGCGCCGCCAAATACAGAACAAGCCTGGAAGTGATTCGAATTATCGCGACTTCCGGAATTGTGGCCAAATCGGGTATTATGCTGGGGCTGGGCGAAACTGAAGCTGAAGTTTTACAGGTAATGGACGACCTTTGGGAAGTAGGTTGCAAAGTAATGACCATTGGGCAATATCTGGCGCCAACCCTCGGTCACATTCAGGTGAAAGAATATATTACTCCGGAACAATTCGAAAAGTACCGAACAATCGGGCTTGAAAAGGGTTTCTCTTTTGTGGAAAGCAGTCCGTTGGTAAGGTCGTCGTATCGGGCCGACGCACACGTTGAGGCAAAGTAACTGAAGGATTGTCTTATAAGCCAATTGTATATACTATAATAAACTGACCAGAAAATGGCAAATTTTAATTACGAAGATCTTGGTCTGAAAGACTATAAAGAATGCTGGGATTATCAGGAAACAATACACAAACTAGTTGTCGATGATAAGTTGGCGAATAAGAAAAGCAGCGAAATCAATCGCTTTTTGCTGGTTGAACATCCGCATGTTTACACTCTGGGGAAAAGTGGAGACGAACATAATTTGCTGATCAACGGCGATTTCCTGAAAAAGATTGATGCTGTTTATTATAAGATCAATCGGGGAGGAGACATTACATATCACGGGCCCGGCCAGTTGGTTGGTTACCCGATTATCGATCTGGAAAACTACAAGGTTGGAGTTAAAGATTTCATTTTTAAAATGGAACAGGCGATCATTCAAACCATTGCCGAATATGGACTTGACGGAGCCTTGAAAGATGGAGCTACAGGTGTTTGGCTCGATTCAACCATTCCTGCGAAATCACGAAAGATATGTGCTATAGGTGTTCGGGTGAGCCGATATGTGTCGATGCACGGTTTTGCCCTGAATGTGAATACCGACATGAGGTATTTCAATTACATCAATCCGTGTGGTTTCATTACTTACGGAGTGACTTCCATCGAAAAGGAACTGGGGCGAAAGATCGACATTCAGGAAGTGAAGGAAATTGTGAAAGCCAAGTTTAACGGGATTTATTAGTCTCGGAGTAATTCGGATTGTCAAATTTTCAGGTAATCGCCTAACTAAAAATGTAACGGTTATAAAATGCGCGAAACTGTTGCAGGCCGTGGGGCTTTTACCACCAAAATACGGGCAACATTGTGGGTCGGATTGTAGATGTTGTGAATGATATTGGCAGGACTTTCAACCAGGCAGTCTTTCTCGCAAAGCTCTTCTTCGTCGCCAACCTGAATGACCGGCGTACCTTCGAGTACAATAAAAAACACATCAACAGGTGTTTTGTGCGCTTTTAATCCTTCTCCTGGTTGAAGGGTAATGTGCGACACCTGAGCCGATTCTTTGTCGTACAATTTTCGAACATCAACTCCATGAGGGTTTTGATGCAGTTCCTGATCCTGATACCTTGTTACTTTCATTGCGTTTATATTTAATGTGTCCAATCTAGGCATATTAGTCAAAAATAGTTGGTAAAAAGCTTTGTAAAGCACACCAATATTGATAATACAGAAAGTTTGATGAACTTGGTTTCATCAAACTTTTTATGTTTATGGAAAAATCAAAAAAAACGCTGTTGGGCCTGTGGATATACAGATGTTATTCGATGGGGAAAACAAGGGGGTAAGCAACGATTCAAATGTAAACGATGCGGAATTTTTCTAACTGAAAATCGTCCAGAACAGAGAATTCAAAACAGGTTTGTATGGTTCAGAAAGTGGATATTGGAACGTCAGACTTATCAAATTTTAAGCAGGGACAGCAGCCTATCGCAAGCTACACTTCAACGGACATTTTACCATTTTTTAGAACAAGCGCCATTGGTCAAAATAATCAAGCGAGAGCGTGTTCATTTACGGATAGATGCCACGTATTTTGCGCAGTTTTGTTTGGTTTGTTATCAAGACGATTTTGATGGCTACACCCAGCTGCATCGCTTTACTGACGGTGAACGCTATGAGGAAATCAAAGAGGATCTGGCTAACTTGCTCAAACTTGGGATTCAGATCGAAAGCATTACCACCGACGGTCATAAAAGTATCTTAAAAGCGATAAAAAGGTCAGTTCCAGAAGCTATCGTCCAACGCTGTCTGGTTCATATCCAGCGCATGTGCCTGCTGTGGCTAACACAGTATCCCAAACATCAGGCCGGACAGGAACTACGCAAACTGGTGCTATTTATCCTTCGAATTAAATCAGAAAATGACCGGATTTACTGGACAAGAGAGTTTCTAAAATGGCATGAAACACACAAAGATTACTTGAATGAAAAAACATACAACACAGAAACCGGAAGATATTGGTACACACATAAACTGCTTCGCCGCTCTTATATAACCATCAAACGGGCTTTGCCAAACATGTTTCATTACCTATCAAACCCAGATATACCCAAGACTACAAACGGGATAGAAGGATACTTCAGTCATCTTAAAAACCACCTGGATATCCATCGTGGGTTGACGGTAAAACACCGAATAAACTTCATCAAGTGGTACATTTATTTTGCTAACGCAAAATGAGTTTTTTTAAGCCATTGTGGGCATACCAGTAATAACAGAAAAAGGGCAGCTTGTTGGACTACCCTTGTATTACTGTTTATGCGTTAACCTTATTGCTGGCAGGTTGATCTCCATCAGAGCCTGCTTCCTCTTCGGATTAACTGCGTGGAGCTTACTAATTATTTTCCAAAAAATCACCAACTATTTTTGACCACATTGCCCCAATCTAATAACCGCCTTTCTCCCTGAATGTTTCGTATTTCGGTTATTTCCTGTGAGACTTCCACCACTCCTTTGTAATTTCCAAGTTCGTCGCGTACGGCAAAATATTGAATAAGAATGAATTCGCCCTTCAATTGAATCCAAAAGCTGGCTTTGTCTTTGTCTCCATTCCGGAAAGCTTCTACGATTTGCTCAACCACATGAACGCTTTCGTGCGGATGGCAGTTTTTCACGTCACGGCCAATTATGGAATTGGTTCTCCGGAAAATTCGTTTTTCGGGTGTGGAGTAGAATTTTACTTTGTTGTTCTCGTCCACATAAGTGATGTCAACCGGTAAATGATTAAAAACAAGCATGATTTGCTCTGCGGATAAATAGCCGGTCTTCAAGTCCACTTCTCCTGAAAGTTCAGAAGTTGCCATGTTGATAGCTTCATTCCATATTTCAGGCGAAATAAATGGGAAGCCAATTTTAAGGCCTTCAGCAATTAGAGCCTTCAGTTCATTTTCAGGAATAATACCTGAAATAACAGGGAATAGAATTCGTTCTTCGCGGAATTTGATGGCGTAAATGTTGAAAAACAGATCTCCGACTAAGCGATTGAGTTTTTTGAGATCGAAGTCAGTGGCATTTAATAGCTGAATTGCCTCTTTGAGGTTTCGACGGATGTCGTCGTGGAACGACCACATTACCTGTACACAGCGATAGTCGGGTAAATACTTTTCGACCATTGGGAAAAGCACATTTTCTTTAATTTGGTAATGCAAATCAATTTTGGACAAATCGGTAAGTTTATCTTTTAATTCGTCTTTTACCAGACGATTTCCCTGGTTGATTTCTTTCAACAAAGGGCGAATCGCTTTCAGTTTTTGGTCAATCTGTTCGTTGTTTTGTATCAAAAAATCCAAAAAGCTTCCTGAAGCAGGTTCTGTGTAAGGGAATTCCTGAAGCGATTTGTTCAACAGATTGAGTGCTTTGTTGATGCCCATTTTTAGTCGTGGCATCGGAATTTGAAGGTTGACTAGCTCATCGACAACGGCTATTACATCGCCGGGTTCGGCAAGGTCAATTACCTGCTGATAATTGGCTACCAATGCTGAAGTCATTTCTTCCTGAATAACCAATTGGAAGAGTTCTACTAATTTTTTTACTCTGCTCGCTTTATGATTGGTGAATTCTGACATCTTTTGATATTTAAAATTCCCGAAATGTAATCAAAAGAAGTAACTTTTATCTCCGGAAAAGGTTTGCTACCTTGCGCTATATTTCATTTTAAAAAATCATAATTTATAACTGATAACTCATAATTTCCATGGTTGATATTGACGAATTGGACGATAAGTTCAGCATTGAAGGCGAAGTTGGATTTGCCGAACTGGAAGAAGATTTGGTTTTTATTACGGTATCAAACAAATATGCCGATGCCGATATTTGTCTGTATGGTGCACACATCACGAGCTTCAGACCACACAACTCGATGGATTTGCTGTGGATGAGTCCCGATAGCTGTTTCGAAGTTGGTAAAGCAATTCGAGGCGGAATCCCGGTTTGTTTTCCTTGGTTCGGGCCACATAAAACAGATGAAGAAAAACCACAGCACGGCTTTGCCCGCCTGATGTATTGGGATGTGCTCTCAACGGCTACCAATCCTGCCGGCGAAACAATTATCAAATTGGAACTTAACTCTTCAGAAGAAACCAAGGCGTATTGGGCACATGATTTTCGTGCCGAGATGACTATTGTTGTTGGCAAAACGCTTGTTGAAACACTTAAAATCACCAACACTTCTGCCGTATCGTTCGACTACACCTGCGCTTTGCACACGTATTACAGCCTGTCTGCAATTGAAAGTATTACGATTGAAGGATTGAAAGGATTGACATATTACAATCAGTTGACCAGAGAAAACGGTGTTCAGGAAGAAGAAAAGCTAGAGATAACGGATGGTTTAACCCGCCATTACCTCAATACTGAAACTCCAGTAATTATTGACGACAGCGCCTTCCGTCGCCGGATTAAAGTGGATAAAAAAGGCAGCAAAGTGACCACCGTTTGGAATCCGGGTGCAGAACCCTGTGCTAAAATTGGCGATCTGTCCGACGATGGTTACGAAACCTTTGTGTGCGTTGAGGCAACCAATGCATTCGATTATCCAATTCATCTGGCTCCTGGGGAATCGTTTGAAACTTCTGCCATTATTGGGTTGGAAGAAAAAATCTTTTAGCAGGAACATGGGTTATAAAATTCGAAAGCCAGAAACGAAAGCCCCCTCTTTTGGAGGGGGGTGGGGGAGGCTCTTATGAAAAAGACCAATGCTGCCCGCCTGCTTGATGCCAAATCAATCAACTATGAACTGGCAGAATACGAGGTTAACGAAAATGACCTAAGCGCTGTTTCTCTGGCCAAAAAGATTGGGCAGGATGTGGAACAGATTTTCAAAACATTGGTGCTTCGGGGCGACAAGACCGGCGTGTTTGTTTGTGTAGTTCCCGGAGATACGGAAGTTGACTTGAAAAAAGCGGCCAAAGTATCCGGAAATAAGAATTGTGCCATGGTTCACCAAAAGGAATTGCTCGGTTTAACCGGTTACATTCGCGGAGGGTGTTCTCCTTTAGGCATGAAAAAACCGTACCCGATTTACATACACGAAACCTGCCAGTTGTTCGATCTGATTTATATTAGCGCCGGACAGCGTGGTCTGCAACTCAAACTGAATCCTGAAGATATAGTGCAGATGACCGGAGCGGTTGTTTGCGATGTGGCAGAATAAGTTGTTTCGAGATACGGGTTCCGCGATACGAGCTTCTTTCTTGCAACCCGTAACCCGAAACTCGTAACAATTTTTGAACTTTTCTCCGGACTTCCAACTCCGGGCTTCCGACTTTTTTACACTTCATCCATCTTTTCCGACAGTTCAGCAACTGAATTTTTCAGAAGAAATCGCTTTGCTTCAACTTTGAGCCATGAAACAACAGAAACTCAAAGTCATGAAAAGAACAATTACTGCAATCATTACAATTCTAATTAGTCTGAATGTCTTTTCTCAAACAATAATCATGGGAAAAGTATCAGAGGAGAAAGGCGATGTTTTGCCTGGAGCCAGTGCCTATTTAAAAGGAACTTACGATGGGACAACAAGTAACGAAAATGGAGAATTCAAATTCAAAACCAGCAAAACAGGTCAATTTACTTTGGCGGTTGAGTTTATGGGTTTCGAACCTTTTTCCAGAATGCTGGAATTGAAGGGCGATACCATCAGGATAAATGTGGAGCTAAAAGAAGCTTTTAACCAGCTAAATGCCGTTACAATCACAGCCGGAACTTTTGAGGCAGGCGATAAAAAGCGTGCAGTTACCATTACTCCGCGCGACATGGTAACTACTGCCGGTGCTGCAGGCGATGTTTACGGAGCATTGCAGTCGCTTCCGGGAACAACGACCAACGGCGAATCAGGTCGTTTGTTTGTTAAAGGTGGTGATAGTGAAGAATCGCAAACCTATATTGATGGGGCGCTGGTTTCGGTTCCGTACAATTCGTCGGCTCCAAATATGGCCACACGCGGACGTTTCAGTCCGTTCATGTTTAAAGGAACGATGTTCAGCACAGGCGGTTATTCGGCCGAATATGGGCAGGCGCTTTCGTCGGTTTTGCTGCTCAACACCAACGATATGCCCGAAGAAGACCAGTTGGATTTGTCGTTTTTGATGGTTGGCGTTGAGGCTGCCGGAACCAAAAAATGGAATTCAGGAGCAATAACCGGAACGTTGAGTTACAACAACCTGAAGCCATACATGAGCCTGGTGCCACAAAATTACCATTGGACCGACGAGCCGGAATCGACGAACGGCGCAATTAGTTTCCGCCAGAAGACCAGCAAAACAGGTATGTTTAAGTTCTATTCGAGTCTGGATAATGGCAGTTTTACTGTCAGTCAGAAAAACTTGGATGCGGGCGGACAGTTGACCGATTACAAACTGGCAAACGACAATGTTTTTATGAATGCCTCGTGGAACGACAAACTCGGCGAAAAGTGGGCGATCAGCTCAGCCGCTTCGTTCACCAACAACAAAGACGATATTCATTTCGACCAAACTCATGTGGTCAAAAAGATTCAGGCAAATTACCTGAAATCAACACTGTCGTACCCGTTCAGCGAAAAGTTTATCCTGAAATTTGGCGGTGAGTTATTTGCCAAAACCTTCTCGCAAGATGCACAGATTGGTAGCGAGATACACAACAACAGCTTTACCAATCATACCTTTTCAGGATTTACTGAAGCGCAGGTTTATGCCTCCTCGAAGTTTGTGACCCGTATTGGTGCACGTGTTGAATACTCCGATTACCTGAACAGCTTTAACTTCGCGCCTCGCTTATCAACAGCCTACAAGATCTCAGATAAAAGCCAATTCTCGGTGGCATACGGTTGGTTCTACCAAAATCCGGTTGACAATTATCTGCTTTACACCAACCGAATTAAACCCGAACGCGCCGATCATTATACATTTAGTTTTCAGTCGTCGGCCAACGACCGAACCATCAAAGCGGAACTGTATTACAAAGATTACCGCAATCTGGTTAAATTCACGGGTGGCGAATTTTATCTGCCAACCAGCTACAACAACTTCGGAAGTGGATATGCCAAAGGTCTTGATCTGTTTTGGAGAGATAAAAAGTCGATCAAAGGTGGCGATTACTGGATTTCGTATTCTTTTGTAGATGCCAAACGCGATTACCGCAATTTCCCGCACGAAGCCATTCCGTCGTTTACCAGCAAGCACAATTTGTCAATCGTATATAAGCATTGGATTGGAAGCCTCAGGTCTTATCCTGGCGTCAACTTTAAATATTCGTCGCCACGTGTTTACAACGATCCAAATTCGTCGGTTTTTAATGGCGAAAAGATGTTGCCTTACCGAAGTCTGGATATGAGCTGGAGTTTCCTATACCGCCAGAACATCATTTTTTACTTTGCGGCCAATAATATCACTGGCTTTAAAAATGAGTTTGGCCGTACCTATGCCAGTACTCCTGATGTTTCAGGAAACTACACGAGTGCGGCTGTTGAACCCAGTTCGAACCGCTTTTTTGTGTTGGGTTGTTTCATCACCCTGACCCGAAAAGGAAGTGCAAATCAGTTGGATAAGATAAATTAAGTTTACAGTATTCAGTCGTAGTGGTAAAAATGTTACGAGTTGCGTGATGCGTGTTAAAAGCCACCCGTAACTCGAAACCTGTAACCCGAAACAACTTTTAAAACGTTTAACCTTAAATAATTACATCATGAAAAAGATCATTTTATCAATTGCAGTAGTGTTGATTAGTTTAGTTTCAATGGCACAAAAGCCAGAGTATTATCAAACCATGGGCGAATCGCTCGGAGAATATGCAAATTGCAAAGGGGTTGCCGATTTTCAGGCTTTGGGAAACAAGTTTGAGATGATTGCCAATGTTGAAAAAACAGAGTGGTTGCCATTGTATTACCATGCGCATTGTTACATCCTGATGAGTTTTATGGAACAGGATGCCGCAAAAAAAGACAGTTATTTAGATGTGGCTGAAAAATCGGTCAACAAATTGATTGAAATGGCTCCAACCGAAGCCGAAGTTTTTGTATTACAGGCTTTTTACCTAACCGGACGTTTGGTGGTAAACCCAGTGGAACGCGGTCAGGAATACAGTGGTTTGGTTGGTCAGGCCAACGGAAAAGCGCTGGCAATCGACCCTTCCAATCCGCGCGCTAAAATGATGAAAATTCAAATGGACATGGGCGCAGCTCCTTATATGGGATTAGATCCAAAATCATTCTGTCCGCAAGCAAAAGAATTGTTAGCCAGTTGGGATAATTTCAAACCAAAATCGCCGCTGTATCCGAATTGGGGAAAAGATCAGGTTGCCGGAATCGTGAAACGATGTGAATAGAAAAGTGTTTAGTCGCAGTGACTGGTGTTCAGAAAAGAATTCTGGTTACTGTGACTGACCACTGTTTCCTTTTTCCTCGATTTATCTTTACTTTACAAAACACAACAAACATTAAAATTCATCAAACCAATGAGGTCTCTTGAAATAGGAAGAAAAAGGCGAAGGCCAATTGTCTATATTTTGGGTAGTTCTGCCATAAGTGTTTTCTTGCTTGTGGCATTTATGCAGGGTGCACTTTCCAGTTGGCAAAATTTCTTATCCGGCTTTTTCTGGGGGTTTAGTATCAGTATTGCACAATGGGTCGGTTTGGAAATCGTATACCAATTAATCGATCGCCGGATTTCCTGGATCGAAACTCCTGTAAAAAAAGTATTCGTTCAGGTAATCTCTTTTTTAACCTATTCAGCTTCAGCATTTATTATCGTTCAGCTTGCCAATTATTACATCTGGCTGGGTATTTTACCATCCGAATCATGGAAATCGATTATTCGGTCACTTCCTTTTACTCTCCTGATTTCACTCGTTCTTTCACTGATATTTACTGCGATCGGATTTTTCTTTGCCTGGAAAAACGCTTTTCTTCAGGCTGAAAAGTTGAAAGTTGAAATGTTGGCGTACAAATACGAATCGCTACGCAACCAGATCAATCCCCATTTCCTGTTCAACAGCCTGAATGTGTTGAGCGATCTGGTGTACGACGATCAGGCGATGGCGGTAAAGTTTATCAGACAACTCAGCGACTTGTTTCGTTACGTTCTTGATAGTCGCGATAAGGAACTGGTTCCGCTTAAGGATGAGCTGGAATTTATCCGCTCGTTTACCTTTTTACTGAAAACGCGCTTCGAAGAAAAACTAAAGATTGATGTTGATGTTCAGGCCAATCCGGAAGAATATATTGTGCCGATGACTTTGCAATTGTTGATCGAAAATGCAGTAAAGCACAACGAAGTTTCCGAAGCGTTTCCACTCCGGATTTCGGTGCGGAAAGTGAACGATTGTTTGGAAGTAGAGAATAATTTACAACCCAAAAATGTAGGCGACGATTCGAAGAAAACCGGGCTGAAAAACATTACCCAGCAGTTTGCTTTCTTTTCTGAGAAGCCCATTAAAATTATTACTTCCGACGAGCGATACATGGTTCGGGTTCCTATCTTAAAATCGGTTGAGAAATGAAAGCTATAGTTTTTGAAGACGAAACACGTGCAGCCAATCATCTGGAACGATTGCTTGCCAGGGTTGCTCCTGAAATTTCAGTGCTTGCCAAGCTCGAATCGGTTCGCGATGCCGTGAAGTACCTGCAAAATAATCCGGAGCCGGAACTCATATTTTCGGATATTCAGCTGGCCGATGGACTGAGTTTCGAAATTTACAAACAGGTTGAGGTGAGTTGCCCGATCATTTTTACCACCGCCTACGACCATTACGCTATCGAAGCTTTTAAGACCAACGGCATCGACTATTTACTGAAGCCAGTTGAAGAAGAGCGACTTCGTCAGGCCATTGATAAAGCCAAACATTTTTCGCCCGGGCTGGTGCTCGAAAAGCTGCTGGCAATGAATAGGCCAGTCGCAGAAAAAGCTTATAAATCGCGGTTTATGGTGAAAGTGGGCGACAAAATAAAAAGCGTTCCGGTGGAGGAAATTTTAGTGTTTTACAGTCAGGAGAAAGCCAGCTTTATTCGCACCACCGATACACATACCTATTGCATCGACTATGCCCTCGACCAGTTGGAACCCATGCTCGATCCGGAGAAATACTTCCGCATCAACCGCAAATACATTGTTGCCATTGATGCCTGTACCAACATTCTGGCGTGGACAAACTCGCGCCTCCGCCTGAAGATTGAAGGGATTGATGACTCCGATATTATTGTTGCAAGGGAACGGGTGGTGGAGTTTAAGAGTTGGCTGGATCGATAAAAACGTTGCGAGTTGCGGGTTACATGTATCGGGTTGGGGCCTTCGGTTGGATATTTGAGTTGTAAAGATGTTTTTCAAATTACTCAATTAAGGATTACTGTTTTCTTTGCCCCGTTGGGGCTAAATATGAATAGCCCGGGGTAAAGTGAGGAACGAACGCCACCCCGGGGTGGGAATCGGAGTTGTTTCCCGTCCGCGCAGGAATGCAAGTCAGGAAGATGGTCTTTTCTCGGACGGAATGGCGGATATCTTGATTTAAGCTAGTTTTTATTTGCTATCAATTGGATAATGAGTTTGCTCATATTCATCAATCCTCTTTGCCAATTCATCAGCCTTTTCGCTCTCTGGTGTTCCGATTGGAGCATCGAAAATCTCTTGGAGACGTTTCAACGCAAAATTGTAATCTTCATCATTTTCGATCTTCATCATGGTTATGATTATAAATCTGATTATTGGGCAAAATAGCAATATAGAATTGGATTTTCTCGACCACGTTCTGTTATTTTTTCCATTAATACCATTACATATGGATATGACGGTTCGTTTTTATAAAGGATCGGATATGATCCGTTTACGTAAGCTTCAATGTGATTGATACTTTCTGATTCACAAAGAAATTGTCCAGATACTTTTTCTGCCAGACATTCATAAGCAACATACATATTTTTTCTCATAACTATTTCATGGCATTAATGATAGATTGATTTAAGAATATTTCCTCCTCCTTTATTTCAACATGGTCAAATATATTTTCATCTAATTCTTGCAATCTAATATTGCCAAGTCTCCTGGGATCATCATGGTCGAATCGATGTGAAAGGAATTTACTTCCCATATATTCAATTATTGAATCCAACTTATTGCTATATTTTTTAAATCCTTTTTCAAAGAGTTCTGGATTATTGAATATAAATGATTCATTCAGAAGTATATTAAGTTGAAAAACCAATAATTCAGTGTTTATCACATATTCAGAATACAAAAGATCAGTATTGTGATATTTCCAGAAATTGCCAGTTAAATATTGTATTTCACGTCTAATTTTTTGTTGATCTTGATATTTTGCAGTCTGTTTTGTTACCTCATATACAAAAGTCGCAATTAGCGAGGTTGCCAATAGAGACAGCAGTGCAATGAATACAGAACCAGCAGAATACCACTGCTCTGGATCACTAGATAGTCCATCTGAAAATTTATATAAGAACATTCCAAGCGAAAGGATTAAAAAGACAAAAACAAAAGACGTTAGAATTAATAAAAAACATTTTAAAAGTTTCATGTGAAATTAAAATTTAGTGTTTTGTAAATTTACTAATAATAAATGACTTCGTTTCCCGGGTGACTCCCATGTAAGCACATTAAGAATGAAAAGTTTTAACATTATAATGTCAACAAAATCAATAAATTAATGTCATTTAAAACAAAAATTCCATCCTCTTTCGAAGAATGGAATCTCTTTTAATTTTAAAAATATTGGCAACCCACTGACCTAAGCTTTCCCCCATCGGGGGAACGGGAAGGGGGCTTCTATTTGATCTCGGCAAAATACTTGTAAAACAATGGTATTGTGCGGATTCCATTGTAGAATTGTTCCAACGGGAAGTTCTCATTGGGTGAGTGAATGGCATCCGAATCCAGACCAAAGCCCATTAGAATTGATTTGATGCCCAGCACTTTCTCGAACGTAGAAATAATGGGAATACTTCCGCCGCTGCGAACCGGAACTGGTCGTTTGCCATAGGTGTCGAGATAGGCTTTTTCGGCAGCCTGATAAGCCGGAACGGTGATCGGGCAACCGTAAGCTTGTCCGCCGTGCAGCGAAGTCACTTCAACCTTTACGCTTTTTGGAGCGATGCTTTCGAAGTGCTCTTTAAATAAAACGGCAATCTTTTCATGATCCTGATTGGGCACCAGACGGGTTGAAATCTTGGCAAAAGCTTTCGATGGCATTACTGTTTTGGCGCCTTCGCCCATATAGCCACCCCAAATGCCGCAAACATCGAAACTTGGGCGAATTCCAGTGCGTTCGGTTGTTGAAAAACCTTCTTCACCGGAAACTTCATCGACAGCAATCGATTTTTTGTATGTTTCAAGATTAAAAGGAGCCTGCGCCAACAAGGCGCGTTCTTCAGCAGAAATATCAAGTACATCGTCGTAAAATCCGGGAATGGTAATCTTGCCTTTTTCGTCGGTCATTTGTGCAATTAGTTTGGCGAGCACATTGATTGGGTTGGCAACTGCGCCACCGTACAGACCGGAGTGCAAATCGCGGTTTGGCCCGGTAACCTCAACCTGCCAGTATGCCAATCCGCGCAATCCGGTGGTAATTGACGGCATGTCGCGGGCAATCATCGATGTGTCGGAAACCAGGATGATATCGGCTTTCAGCATTTCTTTGTGCTGCTCGCACCATTTGCCCAAATTAGGTGAACCAATTTCCTCCTCGCCTTCAATCATGAATTTTACGTTACAAGGAAGCGTATGAGTGCGAACCATCAGTTCGAAGGCTTTAGCGTGCATAAAACTTTGCCCTTTGTTGTCTTCGGCGCCCCGTCCCCAGATTTTTCCGTCACGGATTTCAGGTTCAAACGGAGGAGAAGTCCATAAATTAATCGGGTCAACTGGCATCACATCCATGTGCCCATAAATCAAAACTGTTGGTTTGGTTGGGTCGATGATCTTCTCGCCGTACGTTACCGGATTTCCGTCCGACTCATAAACTTCAGCACGGTCGGCTCCGGCTTCAAGCAAAAGTTTTTTCCAATATTCAGCAGCTTTCAGCATATCCGATTTATTTTCAGCAATTGAGCTGACTGACGGAATTTGGATTAAACCGAATAATTCTTTCAAAAAACGGTCTTTGTTTTCTTCGATGTACTGTTCAATGTATGTCATAATTTAATTTTGAATGTTTCAAGTTCAGAAAAATAAAGTTTTCAAATCAGAATAAACAGAAGGATTGTCATATTAAGCCAATTCATGCCTGGGCTACCTTTCATCTAACCTGAAGATTTCTATCTGTTTGAGCAATTGTCCGCTTACTTCAGCAATGTTATAGAGAAGTATAAATTGTTGTTTTTCAATTGTTTTTTCAGATTGATCGATGTGCAAACGGATTTCCTTTAACATGTTTTTGATGAGCGCCGGATTTTGGTTTTTCTCTTGCGTTAGCTTTTGAATGGCTTGCTGCAAGGCTTTCGTAATCTCGGCAGAAAATATCAGCAACTGGGAGTCGCTAGTCCGTTCCTGCCCACGGTGTGCCCCCAAAGCCGAAATGTAGGAAAGTAAAGCATGATTTAGATAAGTTAAGGTAAATGCCTTTTCCATAAATTGCTGTTGCTTTTTCGGTTCAACTTGCATATCCTGCCAGGCTAAAGCCAAAGCATTGTCTGCACGATGGGCCTCTCGCCGTGCAAGCCGGTACCCAAAATCGTCATCGGTTTCACCCGATTCGTACTCGTTTAAAACGGCCCGGAAGTACCCCAGATTCTTTAGGAGCGTATCTGAAAGTAATGAAGGTAAACGCTTGTATTGCCAGTCGGGCCATAAAAACCTCACCGTAAAAAGTGCCAAAGCCGATCCAATCAAGGTGTCGGCCAGGCGTGGGAGCATGAGTGCAACCCCTTGGTTGGCCGTCAGATTAAAGGCACTCAATACAAAAATGGTAATGAAAATAACCGAAACCGAATAGTTTCGCTTCATCCAGATAAAGAATTGGTAGGCAGCGAACAGCATCAACAACGATTGTCCGGCCAACGTGGGCAATAAGCTGATCAGGACAACCGCAGCCACCACGCCGGTAAGGGTTCCCAGGATGCGCTGTTCGAGTTTGCGGCGTGTCTGGCTATAACTTGGCTGGCAAACAAACAAACTGGTCAGTACAATCCATTCCCCTTTCGACAAATCGAAAACCCGGGCAATTGTAAATCCAATCAGGAAACACAAGCTTAACCGAATGGCATGTCTCAGTCGCGGATTGTCCCAATGAAGCTGATCGGTTAACCGTTGCAACAACGAGCGGTCGTCTTTTGCCAACCTCGGAGTCAGGCTTCGCTGGTGTTCGTCGTTCAGGTTTTGCAGCGAAGTATTTGATCGTGAAAGGTTTGTGATGAGTAGCGAAAGTTGTTGGTTGCTTTCAGTTCCGTATTTCTCCAGTTGATCGTTTAGCGCATTAACCGTCCATGCCAGCGAAACCGGATGACGATATGGAATTCCTGTCAGCAAACTGTACGATAGTTTTTTAGTTGCTTCGGCTAGTTGTTTCAGCAGTTGCCCGATTCCTTCCATGAGTTGTTGGTTCGCCGGATCTTCACTAAGCACGTCGTAACGTTCGTGGCTCGAAGCCGCCCGTTCGTGCAAACTCTGTAAAAGCATAAAATAGCGAAGGTAAGGAATCAGCGGAGTATCGTCTTTCAGCGCATTGCTGTAACTGTTCAGCACTTCCTTGCAGCGGTCAAGCGCTTCAACAACCTGCACGTTGAGTAATGCCAGCCTGTTTCGGATTTCACCTTGTATCTTTTTGTCGCTCGGGAACAAGCGGGCTTTTTCATTCATGTAGTTCGAAAGTGTAACAAATCCGCGAGCCAGTTGCTCGTCGAGCAGACGCCAGGGATGGAGAAACAACAATCCCAGCGACAATAACCCATAAAACAAAGCTCCGGAAGAAAGTAACAACGGTTGCAAGTACCAGATCGGACTATTTGGAACACCAATCATGGCATAAATACCAACCAGTATGGCCCCGAAAGTAACTCCGCGGTAACGTTCTCCCAATCCTCCAACAATCAAAAAGAAGATAGTCGACACTGCCAACCCAATTCCTAAAAGAACCGGATAATTATAAAGCAATTGCACTGCCATGCTGGAAACACCAAAGCTAAATACTTTGAGTGCAAGCGATTTAATACGGCCTTTGGGATGGTCGTCGGTTTCCGACAATGCTCCGGCCACAGCTCCCAGAGCCAGTGTAACTGCAAAAACGGGTTTCCCGGCCAGCATAAAAGGAACGGCCAGCAATGCAATGGCAAAAATTGCTTTAACAGCCATCAGCCGGTTCGGGTCGGACCAAAAGGCACGCCTTGCAGGCTCGTACCATGCTTTATTTTTTACAGAGATTCCTAATTTGGAAAAAAAATGATAGTCTTTGCCTTTAGCCATTGAGATTTGAATGTTGCTGCTGTTAGCACAAATTTAGTAAATCTATGCTCAACAAACTCTACGGGTGAATTTACAAACCGGAGCCAACTTTGTTCCTGATGATTTGGTGTTTTATCAAAAATGATTTTTTAAAACTTACAATTTGAAAATACAGACATTGCCAAAACCCCTAAATCCCCTGAAGGGGACTTAAAAGCCGCCCCTTCAGGGGAGGTTTGGAAGGGTGACATGAAGGTAAACTCACAATTTGAAAGTTTCATTTATTAAATTTTGACTTTTGTTAACGACACCCTCAGTTCAATTCTAAACAGTTGCTTTGATAAATTGTTGCTGATACTCGCCCGGCGTATATCCGGTTTGTCGCTTGAACATCCGGTTAAAATTCGAAATGTTGTTGAATCCGCACTCAAAGCAAATCTGCGATATCGACAGGTGGTTTTCGATCAGAAGTTTGCAGGCATAGCCAATGCGCATTTCATTTACAAAGAAAATAAATCCTTTGCCCGTTTTTTCCTTGAAATAACGGCAAAAAGCTGCCGTGGTCATCCCAATTTTGGTGGCAACTTCCTCCTGTGTAATTTTTCGCTGGTAGTTGGTGTTAATAAAGTGCATGATTTTGTCGAGCCGGTTGTTCAGTTCTTTGTGTTCTTCCAATAAATACGCTTTACTGGCCAGGATGCGGTAATTCTCTGTTCTGGACATTGTGTCCATCAGTTTGATGAAATAGAGCATTCGTTCCAATCCATTCAATTTCAGGAGTCGCTTTAGCATTCGTCCAATTTTTTCTCCTGAAGTTTTGTTGAAGTGAATTCCACGGGCTGCTCTTTTCAGGAGTTCATTAATGCTATGAAATTCAGGATACGAATTGATTTCGTCCCTAAAAAAGTCTTTGTGAAACTGAACAACAATTGCGTTTACATGGCTTGCATTCTCCGCTTCGCCCGGAACATCACTTTTCCAGAAATGCGGAAGATAACTGCCCATCAGCGTAATGTCGCCTTCCTGAAAGGGTTCCACGCTGTCGGCCACAAATCTTCTTCCTGAACTTTTCAGTACATAAACAATCTCAAATTCGCTGTGAAAATGCCAGGGGTAGGTAAAGTGCGGAAACTCGTCCCACTTGACCTTCAGCATGGTGCGCGGGGCAAAGCTCACCTGTTCGTGCATGATTTTCATTAGCGGAAGTATTTGAGATCTCGCAAAAATAGTATAAATGCCTGTTAAAATAATACTGGATAAACTGTCGTGTAACAGCTACTTTTGATTTGATCCTGCAAACCACAACTGTAGGCTTGAAGCATCACGCTTTTTACTAAACGTAAATTGTAAACACATGAGAATTCCAATAAGCTTTTTAATAGTTCTGTTTGCCTTTCAGGTTTCTGCTCAGGATCTGCTCCGATTTGAAGTTGCTGCCGGAAACACCGACCGGATCGATTGCCCGGTCAGCCTGTCAATTGATCAGTTAAATTACAATACCGATTCGCTGAAACTGGCGCTTTTCGAAATTAAAGGGAAGACCGAAACCGCAGTTCCTTTTCAGTTGGAAACCTCAGCCGGAGCCAAAGTCTGGTTTATTTTAAATGGACAAACACTTAAAAATACCAAACGCGCTTTCGTTTTCCGGAAAACGGTGTCGCCGCAAATTTTTAAATCCGGAATTCGGGAGGTTCAAAAAGATGGTGCGTTGAGTTTATTTTCAGGAGAAAAACCAATTCTGAGCTACCAGATTGAACCCGTGAATCCACCCCAAGGGGTTAGTCCGTTTTACAGGCGCTCGGCTTTCATCCATCCGGTTTATTCTCCGGAAGGTGAAGTGCTGACCCGCATTCAGGCTCCTGACCATTATCACCACTACGGAATCTGGAATCCATGGACTCTGACTTTCATTGGCAAACGTGAGGTTGATTTCTGGAATCTGATGAAAGGTGAAGGAACTGTACGTTTTGCCGGATTGATTTCTCAGGTTGAAGGCCCTGTTTACACCGGGTTCAAATCACTTCAGGAGCATATCGATTTTGGTGCACCGGGTGGCGACGCTGTGGCGATGAATGAATTGTTCGATGTCCGGGTCTGGAACATTGCCAATCAGCGCTATCTGTTCGACTATGTGAGTACGTTGAATACTCCGCTTGATTCGGGAATTCTGCTGGCAGCCTACCGCTATGGTGGGGGAATTGGGTATCGCGCAACCGAAAAATGGAACAAAGACAACAGTTCTGTTTTAACTTCGGAAGGAAAAGTTCGCAGGAATGCGGATGGCAGTAATGCCAGATGGTGCATTATTGAAGGCGAATCGGGTACCAAAGAAGGCCGTTCAGGAATATTATTCATGAGTTTTCCGGCCAACCGGATGCATCCCGAACCGATGCGTGTGTGGCCTGAAAGCCAGAATGGACGCGGCGATGTTTATTTCGAGTTCTGCCCGATCAGGCACAAAGACTGGAAAATAGAAAAGGGTAACGTTTACACGCTTCGGTATCGCCTGGTTGTTTTCGACGGGAAAATGACTCCGGAAGAAGCTGAAAACTACTGGCAGGCATTTGCCAATCCTCCACAGGTGGCGATTGTCAATAGTACAACTAAAAAGTGAAACAAGAACCAACACTCAAATGCTAACCCATGTACAAAAAATTGTAATTACCATTTCAGTTATTCTTTCTTTTTGTTCGGTTAAAGCGCAACTGAAAGAATTTGCGCTGACTGATGAATGGATTCAGAAAATTGAGAAGCTGGCACCGGTAAAGTCTGAAGTTCAGCCGAAGAAACCTCACAGAGTGCTTGTGTTCAGTTTATTTACGGGGTTCGATCATTGGGTTGTGCCGCACACCGATGCGGTTATGAAAGTTTTGGCTGAAAAAACCGGTGCTTTCGAGGTTGAATTCAGTAAAGACATTTTTCAGTTCGAAAAGAAAAACCTGAAAAAATATGATGCCGTTGTTCTGAATAACAATTGCTCTGTTGGTCCCCGCAGAGATTTGCTGCTTGATGTACTGGATCAGGATAAAAGTTTAACCGACGAACAGCGCAAAAAGAAAGCCGCCGAACTGGAAGCGAACCTGATTAAGTACGTGAAAAAAGGCGGTGGGCTGATGGTTGTGCATGGTGCAATTGTGATGCAGAACAATTCAATGGCTTTCAGCGAAATGGTTGGCGGAAGTTTCGATTACCACCCGGTACAGCAGGAAATAACACTTGAATTGTGTGAACCGAACCACCCTTTGGTGAAAGCATTTGAAGGAAAACCTTTTGTACATACCGACGAACCTTATTTGTTCAATAAAGCGTACACGCAGAAGAATTTCAGGCCTTTATTGTACATGGACACTTCAAAGCTGATTAAGAAAACCAAAGAGATTGATGAGAAAATTAAGTATGTTTCCTGGATCAAAGGGTTTGGGAAGGGAAGAGTTTTCTATGTTTCACCTTCGCACAATGCGCAAAGTTTTGAAGACGCAGGGCTTTTAAAGTTTTATCTGGATGGTGCTCAATATGTGTTGGGCGATTTGAAATGCGATGATTCTCCTGCTAAATTGTAATGACCTAATCAAAAACGATAACTTATGGAACGACGTAATTTTTTGAAAAAAGTGAGTGCCGGAACTGCCGGTGCCATTATTTTACCAACCATTATCCCGTCGAGTGTGATGGGAAAAAATGCACCTAGTAATAAAATCAACATCGGCCAAATTGGCTGTGGCCGCATTGCCCAGGGACACGACATGCCTGGAACTTTGCAGCATGATGTTGCCCGCTATATTGCGGTGAGTGACCTCGATAAAAATCGAATGGCTGATGGAAAAAAACTGGTGGAAGATTACTACAAAAAGAGAACTGGTCAGGATAATTACGTCAACGTGAAAATGTACGACGATTACAAAGAGATGCTCCTGAATAAAGACATCGATGCCGTGGTGATCAGTACGCCTGACCATTGGCATGCACAACCCGCCATTGAAGCTGCTTTGGCCGGGAAACATGTTTATGTGCAGAAACCCACCTCTTTAACGGTTGCCGAAGGCCGAATCATGGCTAACATTGTCAAAGAGAAGGGCATTATCCTTCAGGTTGGAACTCAGCAACGTTCGTCAACACAATTCCGTGTGGCTGCCGAGTTGGTTCGCAATGGCCGCATTGGTCGTTTGCATACCGTAAAAATTGGATTGCCGGGTGATCCTTCTGGTCCTGAAGCTGCTGAAATGCCTATCCCAAAAGGTTTCAACTACGACATGTGGTTGGGCGAAACTCCATATGTACCTTATACTGAAATAGGTGTTCATCCTCAAAAGGGATACGATCGACCGGGTTGGTTACGTCGCGAACAATTTGGCGCCGGAATGATCACAGGATGGGGACAGCATCATTACGATTCAGCTGCATGGGGAATGGATACCGAATTAACGGGCCCGATTTCGATTCAAGCAGTTGCCGAATTCCCAAAATCAGGTTTGTGGAATGTTCACGGCGATTTTATGGCCAAAGCCGAATATGCCAACGGAATAACCATGTACACCAGTGGCGGCTACCCGAATGGAATTCGCTACGAGGGAACCGAAGGATGGATCTTTGTTTCGAGGGGCGACTATGTGGCTTCGGCCAGCGATCCGGTTTCGAAAGGACAAAGAGCGAAGGCTTTGGATGCCAGCGATCCGAAAATTCTGGAATCAGTTATCGGCGAAAACGAAATTCACTTGTACAAAAGCGATGAGCAGCATGGTAACTGGCTCGAATGTATCCAAACAAAGAAGGAACCTATTTCTCCTGCTGAAATCGGGCACCGGGCTTGTACCATTTGTTTGATTACACACATTGCCATGAAACTGAACCGCAAACTGAATTGGAATCCGGGAACTGAACGTTTCGAAAACGACGACCAGGCAAACGCCATGCTCAGCCGTCCGGAACGTTTCCCTTATGGAATTAGCAATATCAAAAGGAAATAATCGCAAAAATCCCTGTCCGTCACATAAATGTGACGGCAAAGGATATTGCTCTGATCGGCTAAATTGCTTATTCGTAGCATTATCCTTTGCCGTTGGCTTCAGCCAACGGACAGAATACTGATAAAGAAAACCGTCCGCGCAGAAGCCTTTTCAAGGCAAAAACTCCTTTCGGACGGAATGGTAGTGGCATATAAAGTGTTTACAAAAGTGCACTGCACTAAGCGGTTTCGAACCGCTTAGCGCCTACAGCAGATATCAAATTTAAAACTTAAATATTTTAACGTGAAGAAAGCTTTTGAAGTTCAAAATCCCGATCTGGAGTTGAGTCCATTTACCGGGATGTCGAAAAAACATTACATCGAATTGGCAAAGTACCTGCTGGAAAGGACATTTGAACATGTTGGCTCGATTGAAACGCCATTGACATTTCCATCGGTTCCCGGTAAAACCTATCCAGAGCCAAATGCTCCGGACTGGCGATATAAATCGGCCGATTTTGAAGCACTCGAAAGGACGTTTACGTTGGCAGGGCCGCTAATCCATATCGATCCTGAGACGACGATCAAAGGCATCAATCTTCGCGATTATTACAGTCTGCAAATCTATAATGCATTCACTCCAGGTCATTCCAACTCGCTGCCATTGCCTGAAGAATTGCCTGACTCCAATTATCAGTTTACCTGCGAGTTCGGTGGTTTGTTTAAAACGTTGCTGCTGATGCCCGAAACCATTTGGTTCGGTTATACCGAAAAGCAAAAGGACGAGATGGTGGTCACCATTTCGAAATGGGCACACCATAGGACAACCCAAAACAACTGGCGTATTTTCAATATAATTACCCTTTCGTTTCTGAAAAAATATGGATATGAAATTGACGACGAGCTACTGAAGAGTCACCTTTTGTGGGTAGCTTCTTACCATTCGGGCAATGGTTGGTACCTCGAACAGACTTACAATTACTATTCAATCAGCTTGTTTATCGTTTATACCACCATTTGGAACCGGACATTTGGTGACGAATATTATCCTGAAGTGGCCGCCATCATTGAAAAGTCGGCTCAAAAATTAATGGAATCACTCACCAGTTTCTTCGGACGGGATGGCTATATCAATATGTGGTCGCGCAGTATTTGTTACCGCACATGGGTTTCAGGAGCATTCCCCGTGGCCTTTATGCTGAAAGACAAAACCTTGTTGGATGCCGGTTGGGCGCGGAGACTTTGTTCAGGCTCGTTGCTGCAATTTGTTACACGCGAAGAATTCTATGACAACGATATCCCAAGTCTTGGTTTCTACGGACAAAAGGAATACATGATACAAAACTACAGTTGTGCCGGAAGTCCGTTCCTGATGTTCCTGCCATTTATCTGCCTCGCTTTGCCCGACGATTCGCCGTTCTGGACAGCCAAAGAAAATGAAGGAATGTGGGATACACTTGGAGACGAATCGAAAAAAGTAGTTCTTGAAAGTCCGGGGCTAGTGCTTGTAAATCATGGGAAAACAGGGACTTCCGAAATCATTCCGGGGAAAGTTTACTACGACGATCCGAATTATTCCAAACTTGTTTACAACACACATTTCCCCTGGGAAGACCACAATCCGCAGGGTGGAACGTCGATGGAGTACAGTTACCGCAGCCAGGATCCAAGAGATGTGCGGGGCGATGATGTCAATTTCTACCTTACCGGTAAAAAGGTTGAAAACGATTCAGAAAAAAACCGTTCGTTTACCATTTCGCAAAGCATGTTTTTCAACGGTGTGCGAAAAAATGTTTTATACCGTCAGGCCATCATGCGCCGTCCGCCAAACAATGGGGTGGGGTATATCATCGATTTGGCCGAAATTACAATTCCGGGCGGAGTAATTCGTGTCGACCGTTCGCGGCTGGCTTTTGAATACGAATTAACGCTTGGGCATTTCGGAATGCCGCATATAGATGGCCAAAAAGCTGTTGTTAATCAGTTCGAACTTGGCGACAAAAAGGTGATCACCGCATCCATTCCCGGAAGAAGAGTTGCCTTGATAACCTATCACGGATGGGACAAGTTGGATAGTTTGGTACACACCAACCGGAATGCTGAGGCTGATGAAAGCACAGTGATCTACGCCTATAAAAAACGCATGGCCAAAAATCCGCCGATGGAATTGATGATCAGCGTGATGATACATCGAATGGATAATCAGGAATGGACAGAGGAAGAATTGTCGCCGATTAAGGATATTCAGATCATGGATATTACACCGGAATATTCGGCTTTGGGTGCAACGATTACGCTTTTCAACGGCGAAAAATATGAAATCGATTTTAAAGACATCGATGGGAAACGATCGTGCTAATTTCTATTTCGTTGCCATCAGCAACTTTGTACAAATGTTCTGAGATTAAAAACTATAACATGCAGATTGTAAGTGGAAAATAGTCATTAGTCATTCGAAATGTAACTTTTAAACTTTTCCCAATGACTATTGACTTTTCCCTGTTGATATGAGAGTAGTAAAAAACCTAAATCCGGAATTCCTGTTTTCTTCCGAAGAATATTTTATTTTTGTGGATAATAAATCAGACAACCCTAATAATTAAACCATGTATAAAAACTTAATTCCTGTGCTGGCAATGGCAACGATTTTATCGGCTTGTGGCGGAGGCGGACAAAAGCCAGCCCAAAAAGAACAAGCAGCAGCTAAATTTACCGGTGCCAAAGGCGAAGTGAAATTAATGACGCTCGATCCTGGACATTTCCATGCTGCGCTTGTTCAAAAGTCGATGTACGAACAAATCGATCCAACCGTTTATGTTTATGCTCCTGAAGGTGAAGATGTAGCTCAACATCTGGGACGCATCGAAGCATTTAATAAACGTGCAGAAAATCCAACGGCATGGATCGAGAAAGTATATACAGGGACTGATTATCTTGAAAAAATGCTGACCGAAAAGCCGGGCAACGTGATGATGGTTGCCGGAAACAATGCAAAGAAGACCGAGTACATTCAGAAAGCAGTTGAAGCTGGTATCAATGTTTTTGCTGATAAACCCATGGTAATTACTCCTGAAGCTTTCCCTCTTTTAGAGCAGGCTTTCAAAACGGCTGCTGAAAAGGGAGTTTTGCTTTACGACATTATGACTGAACGTCATGAAATTACCAACATTGTTCAGCGCGAGTTGGCCAACACACCTGATGTTTTTGGAGGATTGGTAGATGGTACCGTTGATGAACCCGCTGTTGTTATCGAAAGTGTGCATAATTTCTGTAAAGTAGTTTCTGGCGTTGCGTTGAAACGTCCGGCCTGGTTTTTCGATATTACCCAGCAGGGCGAAGGAAATGCCGATGTTGCCACACATCTGGTCGATTTGATTCAATGGAGCGCTTTCCCTGAAATCATCCTGAATAAAACCGATGTTCAGATGATTTCTGCCAAACGATGGACAACCGATTTTTCTCCGGAGCAATTCGAGAAAGTAACCGGAATGAAAGAATTTCCTGAGTTCCTGAAGAAAGATGTCGCTGATGGCAAACTGAAAGTGTATGCCAACGGTGAAATGGAATATAAGTTGAAAGGCAAAGTTGCAAAAGTCACTACTTTGTGGGATTTCGAAGCTCCGGAAGGCGCAGGAGATTCTCATTATTGCCTGATGCGTGGAAAATTGTGCAACGTGTTGATTAAACAAACCAAAGAAGAGAAATACAAACCAACGGTTTACATTGAAGCAACTGGCGCAACCGATTTAGCTGCATTCGAATCCGGCCTGAAAAAAGCTGTAGAAGAGACTATTTCAGCCAAATATGCCGGTCTGAAATTAACAAAATTGGCTGACAAGCGTTGGGTTGTCGAAATTCCTGATTCGTTTAAAGTTGGTCACGAAGCTCATTTCGGTCAGGTAACCGAACAATACCTGCAATACCTGAAAGATGGGAAATTACCGGAATGGGAAGTTCCAAACATGATCACGAAATACTATACGACTACCGAAGCCTTGAAAATGGCGAAATAAGTTACAAGTCAAAAGTATAAAGATGGTTCGTTATGAACCGGAAAAGGTCAGGATTTTATGAACGTGAATTCCTGACCTTTTTGTTTTCTCCGTAGGAGATTTATGTCAATAAAATACATCTTCCCAATGGAACCAGTTTCCCGTAGGGAATCAACTACCTCTTGTTGATGTCCTGACGGACAAAAAGCTTTCTGGTAATCTGTTTTCTATTGTCTTTGATGTCCTGACGGACAATGCATCTTTGGCCGGAAAACTGTAACTTTAGCTATTCTAAAGCGATCATCATGGAAGCCATTTTAACCCGGGTAAAACTTCTTCAAGGCGACATCACTAAACTCAACGTTGATGCGATTGTGAATGCAGCCAATTCTTCGCTTATGGGTGGTGGAGGTGTTGATGGCGCCATTCATCGTGCTGGCGGACCGGTAATTTTAGACGAATGCCGCCAGATTGTTGCCCGTCAAGGCCGTTGCGAAACTGGTTGTGCAGTTATCACTTCGGGAGGAAATCTACCTGCTAAATTTGTGATTCATACGGTAGGGCCAGTTTGGCACAGAGGAAGCTGTAATGAAGATCAATTACTTGCCAATGCTTACTTAAATTCACTCAGATTGGCTCTTGAAAATGGCATTGAAACCATTGCTTTTCCTAACATCAGCACTGGTGTATATGGTTTTCCAAAGGAAAGGGCATCGCACATAGCCATTGAATCAGTAACTCAGTTTTTGTCCGAAAACGATCAGATCAAACAGGTTTATTTTGTTTGCTTCGACGAGGAAAACTACGGGTTGTATAATTCCTTCCTTAATTACTAGTTTTCGGGCAAAATCGGTCTAACTTAAAATCGTCCAATCCGTCGGTAAAAACCGCCTAAACGTCTATTGCATTTTAGATAGTTATAAAGCCAACGTAGTTTTGGTTCAAAATAGTAACAAGCAATAGAAGTCATGAAAACAATTAAATCAATTCGAACAAGTGTACTGATCGCCGGATTCCTGATTCTCATTTCAGGATTTACCGGTAGCGCACAGAACAAAATCTGGACACTGGAAGAATGCATCAACTATGCGTTGAGTAAAAACATTCAGATACAGAAGTCAGGTTTGGCAAACGACAGAAATCAACTTTATTCCGATCAGGCACAGGCCAATCGTTTGCCTTCGGTTAGTGCATCGGTTCGTGAAAACTTTAACTGGTACAAAGGATTCGACTCTACAACAGGTACTTACGGAAGCAGTAGTGGCGCTAACAGTACCAACTATTCGCTGAATTCAAGTGTGTCGTTGTTTAACGGACAGAAACTGACCAATAAGATTAAGCAGGCCGATCTCGATTTACAAAGCGGACATCTTTATTCTGAAACGGTAAAGGAATCGGTTGGTTTGAATATCCTGAATGCTTACCTGCAGGTTTTGTATGCTTACGAAAGTGTAAGTAATGCTGAAAAGCAAATTGTTTCGACAACAGAACAGCTAAATTTATCGAAAGAGCGAATGGATTTGGGTGTTATCTCAATGTCAGACTATTTGCAAATCAAATCGGAACTAGCTTCTGAGAAGTCAACCTTGGCTTCAGCTCAAAGTCAGTTGTCGATGAGCAAGGTTACACTGATGCAGTTGATGGAATTGCCGGTTGATTCAAATTTCGATATTAGTTCTCCGGATCTGAATAAATTGCTGATCGAATCAGCTCAGCCTGATGCCCAGGAAATTTACAATCTTGCATTGGGCATAAAACCACAAATTAAAAATGCTGAATTGACCAAAGAAGCTGCGATGATTGATGTGGAAATTGCCAAAGCCGATGCGCTGCCAAGTCTTTCGATGGATGCTGGTTTATCAGCTGGATATTCGAGCCTGACTAAAAATTCGGGTTACACTCAGCAGTTAAAGGATAAAATGAATCCATCGGTTGGGTTATCGCTTTCAATTCCAATTTTTCAGAAGAAACAGATTAAGACGAATGTTGCGATTGCGAATATCTCGGTATCTGATGCTGAACTCGATGAGATCAATACCCGAAATGAACTTCGTAAAAATATTGAGCAGGCTTGTGCTGACATGGTTTCAGCAAAAAGCCAGTATTTAGCCAGCCAGGAACAAAATCAATCGACCCAGGAATCGTATGATGTGACAACCGAAAAATATAATCAGGGATTGATTAACTCGGTCGATTTCCTCATTCAAAAGACCAACCTGATTACTTCGGAAAGCAACTTGTTGCAATCGAAATTCAAGATGATTTTTAGCTATAAAATAGTTGATTTCTACAAAGGTATTCCTTTGACATTGTAACTAAGAATTAAGAACAATAATATATATCATCATGAAAAAAAGTATAATATACATCGGATCGGCAGTTATCGTGCTTGCCGCAGGTTTTCTGATTTATAAAACAGTCGGGAAAACCAAGCAGAGTGTTTCGATTGAAACAGCCAAAGTTGAACGTGGAACCATTAGCAATACAGTTACCGCAACAGGTACACTCGAAGCTGTTAAAACAGTAGAAGTTGGTACACAGGTTTCAGGAGTAATCGAAAAATTATTTGTTGATTACAATTCTCAGGTAAAAAAGGGCCAGCTTTTGGCTCAGTTGGATGAAACACCGCTGATTGCTCAGCTCGATCAAAGTAAAGCATCGGTGGATCAGGCTGAGGCGCAGGTGAAATACCAGAAAGCAAACTATGAACGATACAAAGCTCTGCTTGCAAAAAAGCTGATTGCGCAATCCGATTTCGATTTGGCTGAATATAACTACAACAATGCATTGGGTTCGCTAAATAATGCCAAATCGATGTACGATAAAAATAAGATCAACCTATCGTATGCCCGCATCTATTCGCCTATTGATGGTACTGTACTTGATCGCGCTGTTGAAGTTGGACAAACAGTGGCTGCAAGCTTTAACACACCAACTCTTTTTACCATTGCCAACGACCTTACACAGATGCGTGTGGAAGCTAAAGTTGATGAAGCAGACATAGGTCAGCTAGTTGATGGTCAGCATGTTGAGTTTACAGTTGATGCTTTTCCGCTCCGGAAATTTAATGGCGAAGTAACTGAGATTAGGCTCCAACCAATTACAACCAACAATGTAGTTACTTATACCGTTGTTATTGGAGCTCCTAATCCTGAAAATATTCTGAAACCAGGGATGACAGCAAACGCTAATTTCTTTGTTACCGAAAAGAAGAATATTCTTTTGGTTCCGGCAAAAGCTACACGGTTTACTCCTGATCCTGAAGCCTTGGCAGCTTATATGCCACCAATGGGTCCGGAAGGAGCAAAGGCAGCTGAGTTTTCTGCACCACCAATGCCACCAGTGGGCGAAGGTGCAAGCAATGATTCGATCCATACGGTTTGGATAAAAGGAAGCAATGGCGCACTCCATCCGCAAAAAGTTACTGTTGGGGTAACCGATGAAATAAATTACGAAGTTGTAAAAGGATTGAATGAAGGAGATGAAGTTGTTACTTCAATAACTACAACTGGGTCAGAAACCAAAAAAGGAAAAACATCAACAAGTTTTTTTAGGCCACCTGGAAGTGAAAAGAGAACTGCAACCACAAACACACAACGAGGTGGTCCACCACAATAGTCCAGACAAAATAATCGGATTAAAGTTGACATTCAAGAGGATAATTAAATCGACATAATTCGGAACTTGCTTTTTTTAACCTCCCCTGGTGGGGGAGGTTTGGAGGGGGGCTTCAAAAAATATAGACAGATGAAAAAGACAATTATAGAGGTTCGGGACCTAAAGAAAGATTTCCATGTAGGAGATATCACGGTTCATGCCTTAAGAGGAATTAACCTTGAAATTAAGGAAGGCGAATTTGTAGCCATTATGGGCACAAGCGGTTCAGGAAAGTCGACGATGCTGAATGTTTTAGGGTGTCTTGACAAGCCAACTTCCGGAAGCTATTTGTTGGATGGGGTAAGCATGGCTGAGCTTTCGCGCAATGAACTGGCAGGCTTGCGGAACATTAAGTTGGGCTTTGTTTTTCAATCGTACAATTTGTTGCCGCGAACCACTGCGCTCGAAAACGTCGAACTCCCGTTGTTCTACAATTCGAAAGTAAAGCCTAAAGAACGCAAAGAACGGGCGATTGCAGCTTTGGAAGCCGTAGGACTTGTCGATCGGATGCATCACATGCCAAACCAAATGTCAGGAGGACAACAGCAGCGTGTGGCCATAGCCCGGTCGCTGGTGAACGATCCGGTGGTAATTTTGGCCGACGAAGCTACCGGTAACCTCGACACACGAACTTCATACGAGATCATGGCATTGCTTCAGGATTTAAATTCGAAAGGCAAAACCATTGTATTTGTGACCCACGAACCCGACATTGCCAAGTTTATGACCCGCGAAGTTGTATTTCGTGATGGGCATATTATTCGTGAAGGTATGGTTACTGATAGGCACAATGCTGCTGAATTACTAAAAACTCTTCCGGCGGAAGAAGTGGTTTAAGGGAAAGTTCGGAGTTTAGAATGCCTAAAGTTTGAGTTTTAAACTCTAGGCACTCCCAACTTCGAACTCCGAACTTATAATAAATAAACACTTGAAGTCATGAACTATACAAATACAATAAAAATATCGATGAATGCTTTGAAGCGTAATAAGTTCAGGGCATTCCTGACCATGCTTGGGATCATCATCGGGGTGGCGTCAGTAATTGTGATGCTTGCGATTGGGGAAGGATCGAAACGTAGTATTGGGAATCAAATGTCGAGCATGGGAACCAACCTGATTATGGTTATGCCAGCATCGCAACAAAAAGGTGGCGTAGCATTGGGAAACTCGAATGCCCAAAGTATGACATTGGATGACATCAAGGCAATAGAAAAAGAGTGCCCGGCACTTTCTGCGGTGTCTCCTGAAGTGCGTGCGAGCGGACAAGCTGTTGTGGGTAATTCAAACTGGCCAACTTCTATTTACGGAGTCAACAACAAGTATCTCAATATCCGCAAATATTCCATCAAATCGGGACGAGGTTTTACGGATAAGGAGATTCTGACTTATGCCAAAGTCTGCCTGGTTGGGCAAACCATTATTGAGAAGCTGTTTGAAGGGAAAGCCGATCCGGTTGGACAATCGATCAGGTTTAAAGGTATACCGCTTTTGATTATTGGAGTATTGACAGATAAAGGCGAAAACGGCATGGGACAGGATCAGGACGACTTAATTATAGCGCCATACACTACTGTTCAGAAACGTATCCTGGCCATCACACATATTCAGGGTATTTATGGTTCGGCCGTAAGCGAGGAAAAAAATAGTGAGGCAATTGCCCAGGTTACCAATTCGCTTCGCAAAAGCCATAAACTAAAAGATGGTGAAATTGATGATTTTCAGGTGCGGTCGCAGGCTGAATTGGTACAAACATTCTCGTCGGTGATGGATGTATTAACATTGCTCTTAGGGGCAATTGCCGGAATCTCGTTGTTGGTTGGAGGTATTGGTATCATGAATATCATGTTTGTGTCGGTTACCGAGCGAACCCGCGAAATTGGATTGCGTTTGTCGGTGGGTGGCCGGGCCTATGATATTATGATGCAGTTCCTGATCGAATCGGTTCTTTTGAGCGTATTTGGAGGAATAATCGGGATTGTTTTTGGGATGTTGGTAACTTATGTGGTTACGTCAGTATTAGGCTGGGGCATGATTATTATGCCGGAAGTACAAGCTTTGGGATTCCTGGTTTGTTCGGCTATTGGTATATTCTTCGGCTGGTATCCGGCACGAAAAGCATCAAACCTGAACCCGATTGATGCGTTGAGGTACGAATAATTCTGATCTTTGCGATTTTACTATTTACGATTGACAATTTGAATACCAGTCAATCGTAAATAGTAAATCTTTAAATGGTAAATTATTTTTTGAGTGCTAACTTTGAAAAAAAAGTCATAAATGGGTAAATTAATATCATTCTCCGATAAATGGATTAGGGTAACGCTTCACACAATCGTATGGATCGTTATAATACTTTTTGCGCTATACTTACATAATTCATTCGGAGGTGGTAATATAATGCGTTTATATGGGTTTTATCTGCATACCTTTTCTGCCGCAATCATTTTTTATGTAGGTTATCTTTGGTTGGTCCCTCGTTATTTTGTCAATAACAAACAGTTAACCTATTTACTTATTCTTGTTGCTTTTATACTGGTAACCCATTATGTTGCCACTTATATAGAACGGACTTTTTTAACTGACCCCATTGCTGATGCGAAATTCCGCGAAGCCATGAAAATGCTAAATGGTAAAGATGACGGTCCGAAGAATGGGGATTTGTTTGGCATCCTTAGTCATTTTATTACGTCATTGTTGCTGTCTGGATTTGCCATTGGCCTTGGTTTAATGGAAAAGTTGAAACAGAACGAAAAAAAGCAGAAGGAACTGGAAAAGGAAAAGCTGAATTCGGAACTGGCATTCCTGAAAAATCAGGTGAGTCCGCACTTTTTCTTTAATACCCTGAATAACATTTACTCATTGATTGGCATCGACGGGTCTACTGCCCAGGATTCGGTATTGAAACTGTCGAAGTTGATGCGATATCTGCTTTATGAATCGGAACATGGCGAAACTCTGATGAGTCACGAAATTGATTTCATGAACAATTACATCGACCTGATGAAGTTGAGGCTGAGCCCAAAAGTTGAATTAGTGATCGATTTTCCGGATAATTTTTCTGATTTTACTATTCCTCCGTTGCTTTTTGTGCCGTTTGTCGAAAATGCATTTAAACATGGAGTTAGTCATCGTGATCGTTCATTTATTCATCTTCGGATGACCATAGAAAACGATCAGATTAATTTTGTTTCCGAAAATAGCATTGGCAAAAGTAGCCAGACAGGTGATATGCAACACTCCGGAATCGGTCTCGAAAACGTACGAAAACGGCTACATTTGTTGTTTCCCGACAATCACAAACTAACCATTGAAAGCGACGAGACCATTTTTCGCGTTAATCTTTCAATTAAAAAAGCAAAGGTATGAAGCTGAGAACTATTGCCATAGATGATGAACCGCTTGCCCTCCGGTTAGTGAGCGATTACATCAGCAAAACACCTTTTTTGGAATTGGTCGGCGCTTTCGATAATCCGCTGGATGCCATCGATTTTCTTTCAGCGGAATCGGCTGATTTGATTTTTGTTGACATTCAAATGCCCGATTTGACAGGAATTGAATTTGCCAGAAGCCTTGAAAAGGCGCCCAAGATCATATTTACCACAGCTTACGAAAAATATGCACTGGAAGGATTCAAGCTAAATGCGATTGATTATCTGTTAAAGCCATTTAGCTACGAAGAATTCCTGAAAGCGGCACAGAAGGCCCGGAAGCAATCGGAACTGGAGTCAAGTGTACTTCCGTCGATTGAAGCAAACAGTCAGTTTCTGTTCCTGAAGTCGGAATACAAAATACGTCGCATTAACTTTAACGATATTCTTTACATCGAAGGACTGAAAGACTACATCAAAGTTTATACAACAGGCGAAGACAAACCGGTTCTGTCGCTGAATTCCATCAAATCGCTCGAACAAAAATTGCCTGAAGATCAGTTTATGCGGGTTCACCGCTCGTTTATCGTCAACCTCAATAAGATCGACACCATCGAGCGCAGCCGTATCATTTTCGGCAAAACCTACATTCCGGTAAGCGATCAGTACAAAGACAAATTTCAGGAGTACCTGGACAAAAATTTCTTATAGTTATTGAATTACCTGTGTTAAACAAAAAGAGCGACTCATTTGAGCCGCTCTTTTTGAGTTATAATCGGTATGCGATTATTTTACGATTTCTTTGAATTGAGCTTCGTTGAAATATTTAGCAAACTCCATGTCGGTAGCTGCTGTTTTTTTCAATTCAGGTTTCAGTTCGATTGCTTTTTTCAGGCTTTCGTACATCAGGTTTTCTTTAGCTGTGCGTGCGCCAACTACTGCCTTGAAGTATTCTTTCCAGTAGCAACCTTGCCATGTGCAGTTTTCCAGCGATTTTAGAGCGCCGTTGTTGTCGCCAGTAAGGATTTTAGCTAAACCAGTGTTTGGAGAATCTGAATCGCCCAGATATTTAACAGCTTTAGCGTAGTCGCCTTTAATGATGCTTAGAATTCCAAGGTTGTTGTTTACAGCATCGCCAGCGCCTGAAGCAGCTCCGAAATAAGTTTCAGCTTTAGCTAAGTTGCCTTCTTTCAATTCGCAAACCCCTAGGTTATTTTTAATGATTGGCTCATTGTTATTCAACTTTTCAGCTTTTTCGAACAAACTCTTAGCGTCGGCATATTTCTGCTGTTTTACCAAAACCATACCTGCATTGTTGTATCCTCTCCAATCGTTTGGATAAATTTTCATGAACGAATTGTAGATAGCCAGTTGTTTGTTGGCTTCTTTAGTTAAAGTAGCAGCATAAAGCAATTCGGCTGGGTTCAGTTTCGATGGATCTGAATCGGCCAAAGCAGCAATTTCTTCGTCAGTTTTGCCAATCAGGTCGATGCTGGTAGTGAATTTTGAACGACGTAATTGTGGTAAAATTTCGGCAGCAACACTTGTGAAAGCAGCTGAAAGGTTTTTGATTTCGCGTTCACGAACTTCAGGATCGGTGTACATTGAAAGTACACGAAGGATCAATTCTTTATCCTGAATGTTTGATTTGCCCATCATTTCTTTGAATCCGTCCCAGTCTTCAGGAGTGAATTTAGTCTTGAATTCGGCTTCAACTTCGTCTTTTTTCAATTCTTTGGTTAAGAATTTTGAAGAAACGTCCATACGTTTTTCAGCCAGTTTGGTGTTCAAATCCAAAGCTCCGTCAGGTGAAGCGTACGAAGAAACTTCGATGCTTTTAATTTTTTTCCGTGGATCTTTAGCCGCTTCCTTATTGTATTCATTCAAACGGGCAATTTCTTCCTTGGTCAATTCTTCTTTGCGGATATCTGCTTTGTTGATCAGGTATTTGATGTCAGCAGTGTATTCGTCAGGAACAATGCGCTGGAAAGCATCGATGTTTGGATCATATTTCCCGGTGTTGTTTTTTTCGCGGGTTACACCAATAATTGGAGTTGGGTAATTTACAACCAATGTTGGAGTTGCAAGTACACCTTTAGCCAACTGGATCGGGGCAAAGTCAACGCTTTTTACACCTTGCGAAGCTGTAATTCTCAGTTCGAGGTTCGATAAACGCATTGCTTCAGCATAAGGAACTGCATCTTTATAGGCAAAGCTTCCGCCACCATTCAAGGTGATCACTTTGTTATTGGCTTTTACTTTTTCGCCCTGAAGAGTTACAGGTTCAAAAGCTTTTTCGCCACCATCGTATTTCAATACCGGAGTGGCCACCAAGGTAACTTTCTTGGCAAAATACTTAGCAGGGAATTTGCCATCAATGGCAACATCTACTTTCCCGGCGTGAGTTTCAAGGATTTCAGGCGTTGTTTTGAAATTGATCAAGTTTGCGTTCTTTTTCATCTTTTGCAAACTGGCACAGCTGGAAAATAGCACAGCCGCCAACGCAACTAAAGCAAGTGGTTTTAAGTTAATTCTACTCATAATGTGTATATTAAATTTGAAGTTGGTGTAATACAATGAATATGTACAAAATTAGTAATGTTTCCTTTAAATAAAAGCATTAAAATGGGTTTAATCCAATATTACCCGTGTTACCCCTTTGTTAAACTGATTATTGAATATTGTGTTTGTTAGTCTTTCAAAGTCAGCCGGCCTTCCAACAAAATCTATACCATTGGTGTCAATAATTAAAATTGGGAAGTCGGTTTGTTGCCTGAAATAGCCAAAATACCCCTGTGAAATCTTTTCCAGATACTCTTTTGTAATGAAAGCTTCATAGATTCTTCCTCTTTCAGCAATATTCTTCAATAGCAAATCGACGTCTTTATGCAAATAGACATATAAGTCGGGTTTAGGCATTTTTTCATAGATGATGGTAAAGAATTGTCGGTATAAGTTGTATTCGTCTGGTTGTAAGGTGTTTTGAGCGAATATAAGCGATTTCATAAAGTAATAATCAGAAATCGTAAATGGACTGAACAGATCGAGGTGACTGAGTTCACGATTAAGTTGGTTGTATCTTTCAGCAAGAAATGCCATTTCGAGCGGAAAGGAATATTGTTCCTGATTTTCGTAGAATTTGGGCAGAAAAGGATTATCGGCAAATTGTTCCAGTACCAGCTTGGTTTTGTACTTTTCACTAATCATTTGGGCGAGTGTTGTCTTCCCGGCTCCAATATTTCCTTCTATAACCAAATAATTTAAGCTCATAATCAGGGCATAAAAAAAATCCCGGGTGTTGTTTTCCGGGATTTTAAAAGTACAATATTTTGTGAAAAGAATAGGAGAAAGTCAATAGTCATTGGAAAATTATCTAATAGCTACTTTCCGAATGACTAATGTCTATTTCCTTATTTCCATTCCTAAATGATAGAAAACAAACGACCAGACATCGGTATATTCTTCAATAACCTTGGCTGTTGGTTTTCCTGCGCCATGACCAGCTTTGGAATCGATACGCACCAAAAGAGGTAATTTATTTCCTGCGCCATATTCCTGAAGGCGAGCCATGTATTTAAACGTGTGTGCCGGAACAACCCGGTCGTCGTGATCTGCAGTAGTTGCCAGTACTGCCGGATAGGCTGTTCCTTTTTTAATGGTATGGTATGGCGAATAACCATAAAGGTATTTAAACATTTCTTCACTGTCTTCGCTGGTTCCATAATCGCCTGCCCAAGCCCAGCCAATGGTGAATTTATTGAAACGAAGCATATCCATTACACCGACCTGCGGAAGTGCTACTTTAAACAATTCGGGACGTTGATTGGTAACCGCACCAATCAGCAAACCTCCGTTTGATCCACCCTGAATAGCCAGTTTTTGGCTTGAAGTGTATTTCTGGTTAATGAGGTATTCGGCTGCACCAATAAAATCGTCAAAAACATTTTGCTTTTGCAATTTGGTTCCTGCCAGATGCCATTCTTCCCCATATTCGCCACCACCGCGAAGGTTAGCCATGGCAAATACTCCGCCATTTTCGATAAATGCAATGCGGGCCGAAGAGAATGAAGGCGTCAGGCTGATGTTAAATCCACCGTAGGCATAGAGAAGTGTTGGGTTTTTACCATTCAATTCCAATCCTTTTTTGTTAACAATGAACATTGGGATTTTGGTGCCGTCTTTGCTGGCATAAAATACCTGGTTCACCTCAAAATCATCGGGATTAAACTTCACTTCAGGCCTGAAATGGAGTGATGATTGGTTCGTTGTAAAATCATATTTGTAAACTTCGCCCGGAGTGTTGAATGAAGTATAGCTGTAGAATGCCATTGTGTCATTTTTCTTTCCCGAGAAGCCGCCAACGGTGCCAATTCCCGGAAGTTTAATTTCCTGATCCAGAGCTCCATCGTACGAATAAAGTTCTGTTTTGCTATGTGCATCAGTCATGTAATTCACAACCAGTTTGCCAGCAATCATGCTAACCGATTCCATCACATCTTTTTTCTCCGGAATCACATCTGCCCAGTTTGCTTCTTCTGGTTTATTGGTATCGATTTTTATCAGACGATATTTAGGCGCTTTGTAGTTGGTACGTACATAAAGGTTGTCGCCAATGTTGTCAACCGGATTGAATTCAGATTCATAACTGTCTAACAGATTGATAAATTTGCTATTTTTTTTGCTGAGGTCTTTAAAATCGAGCGCATTCCCATTTGTCCCGATGCTTTTTGAAACCAACAGGAAGCGTTTGTCTTCTGTTAGTCCGGCACCAAACATGAGTTTCGGATTTTTCGGATCGCTCACAATCAGTTCGTCTGCCGACTGGTCGGTACCCAATTTATGAAAATAGACTTTTTGAAACTCGTTGGCTTTCGAAAGTTCGCTGCCAGCTTCTGGTTTGTCGTAAGCGCTATAGTAAAATCCATCGTTACACCAACTTGCTCCTGAGAATTTAACCCATTGAAGATGATCGGAAAGCAATTCGCCAGTTTCGATGTTTTTAACGAAAATCTCGTTCCAATCGGAACCAGACTTGGCTACCAGATAAATCAGGTATTTCCCATCATTCGAAATTTCAATTCCTGAAAGGGCTGCGGTTCCGTCGTTCGACAAGGTGTTAGGGTCGAGCAAAACAGTTGGTTCGGCAGCCAGATCGGGGGTCATATACAAAACACTTTGGTTTTGCAGCCCATTGTTTTTATAGAAGAAATATTTGCCAGCTTCTTTAAATGGAGTTCCGTATTTTGGGTAATCCCACAATTCGGTAAGGCGGGTTTTGATCTGATCACGATATGGAAGTTTATTAAGGTAATCGAACGTTAATTTGTTTTCGGATTTTACCCATTCGGCTGTTTCGGCAGAGTTGTCGTCTTCAAGCCAGCGGTAAGGATCTTCAACTTCGGTTCCGAAATAAGTGTCTTTTACATCGCCTTTCTTTGTTGGCGGATACTGGAGTGGTTTTTCAGAGCAGGACATCATAAATGACAGTGCTAAAAAGGAAATAATAATTCGTTTCATAAAATATTGTTTGGTTGTAAATATACTGTTTGTAGGGAACAAAATCTTATTTGTATCTGTTCCCATATTTTAATTACACCATTAATTTTTGTATTTACCATGAATGATCAACTGTCGTTTTATCAGCATAAACTGCAATTCGAGATAGATTCCTGGGATTTATCAGTAGCACTTTCCGGAGGAGACAAAATTATAGTGATTGATACCAGATCATCCGAGGCTTACCAAAGAGAGCATATTCCGGGCGCGATTAATATTCCGCATCGGACAATGACCGAATCTTCAACTTCTCATTTAGACAAAGATGCTTTGGTTGTTACCTATTGTGATGGAATTGGTTGTAATGCATCGACCAAAGGGGCACTGAATATGGTAAATCTGGGATTTAATGTGAAGGAATTAATTGGTGGACTCGATTGGTGGAAACGGGATGGCCATGAGACTGTAGGTTCAGGAGCGAAAGGTAAAGAACCAATTGTTTGTGGCTGTTGATGAAACCTGTATCATAGGTATGTTATAAATAAAAATGCCCGACTAGCGGGCATTTTTATTTATCTGTGATGTTCTCGTTCTGATTATCGGCGATCTCCACCACCGCGGTTATCACGGCGATCTCCGCCACGATGGTCCCTGCGGTCACCACCACGATTGTCGTCGCGACGTGGAGGACGGTCATCGTTGTTGCGTTCTGGTCTCTCAGGTCTGTCTGGCATTCCTTCAGGTTTTGGAAGTAATACCCGGCGAGATAATTTCATCTTGCCATCACGATCCATATCCAAAAGTTTTACTTCTACTTCCTGGCCTTCCTGAAGTTCTTCTTCAACCGTTTGTAAACGGTTCCAGCTGATTTCAGAAATATGTAGCAAACCTTCTTTCCCTGGCATAATTTCAACAAATGCACCGAAAGAAGTGATCGATTTTACTTTTCCTTTGTAAATTTCTCCTTTTTCAGGAATGGCTACAATCATTTTGATGCGGGCAACAGCAGCATCGAGTGATTCTTTGTTCACGCTCGAAATCTGTACAAAACCGATGTCGTCTTTTTCTTCAATAGAAATAACAGTTTTGGTTTCTTCCTGAAGTTTCTGAATGTTCTTTCCACCAGGGCCGATAATTGGTCCGATGAATTCTTTAGGAACCTGGATGATTACCACACGTGGAACGTTTGGTTTGTAATCTTCGCGTGGTTCAGAAATCACTTTCAGAATTTCGCCAAGGATGTGTGCACGGCCCTGTTTGGCTTGTTCCAATGCCTGAGAAAGAATTTCGTATGAAAGTCCTCCAACTTTGATGTCCATCTGGGTTGCGGTGATTCCCTTAGTGGTACCGGTTACCTTAAAGTCCATGTCTCCAAGGTGATCTTCGTCGCCCAGAATATCTGAAAGCACAGCGAATTTATTGTTTGCAGGATCGGTAATCAACCCCATAGCAATCCCTGAAACCGGACGTTTCATTTTCACGCCAGCGTCGAGCATACACATGGTTCCGGCACAAACAGTAGCCATTGATGACGATCCGTTTGATTCCAAAATGTCAGAAACCACGCGGACAACATATGGGAAATCTTCAGGAATCATTTTTTTCAAGGCGCGTAAAGCAAGGTTTCCATGGCCTATTTCGCGGCGACCAACTCCACGAGGGACTTTAGCTTCCCCAACCGAGAATGGAGGGAAATTGTAGTGCAGCATGAATTTTTCAACACCTTGGTAGGTCACGCTGTCAATTTTCTTTTCGTCCATCTTTGTTCCCAAAGTGATCGACGAAAGCGACTGAGTTTCGCCACGGGTGAAAATTGCTGAGCCGTGTGATCCCGGAAGATAGTTCACTTCACCCCAAATTGGGCGAATCTGAGTCGTTGTGCGGCCATCCAAACGGATACCTTCGTCCAGAATCATGCGACGCATGGCTTCTTTTTCAACGTCGTGGTAATATTTCTTAATTAACTTGATGTTTGTTCCAAGATCGATTTCGGTATTTTCAGCATTGGCTGTTTTGTATTCCGAAATATACTCTTCAACAATAGCATGGAAACCTTCGATACGAAGTGCTTTATCGTTGAGGCGTTGAGTAGCCAGTTTATAGCAAGCAGGATAAAGATCTTCGAAAACTTTCGCTTTCAGATCGGCATCGTTTACTTCATGGCAATACGTACGTTTAGTTTTTCCAACCAAAGCTGATAGTTCTTCCTGAGCTTTGCAGTGTATTTTGATGGCGTCGTGAGCTACTTTAATGGCTTCGAGCATCACTTCTTCTGAAACCTCGTCCATTTCGCCTTCAACCATCATAATGTTGTCGTATGATGCGCCAACCATGATATCCAAATCAGCTTTTTTGAGCTGTGAAAAGGTAGGATTCACAATCATTTTTCCGTCGATACGAGCTACGCGAACTTCAGAAATCGGAGTTTCGAAAGGAATGTCGGAAACGGCAATTGCAGCAGAAGCGGCAAGACCGGCTAAAGAGTCGGCCATTACTTCGCTATCCGATGAAATCAGCGAAACCATCATGGCAGTTTCAGCATGGAAATCGGCTGGAAATAGTGGACGCAAAGCACGATCCACCAGGCGGCCAATCAGTACTTCTTCGTCAGAAGGACGTGATTCGCGTTTCAGGAATCCGCCAGGGAAACGACCCGCAGCGGCAAATTTTTCACGGTAATCAACCGAAAGTGGCATGAAATCCACGTCTTCTTTGGCATCTTGTGCAGCCACAACGGTTGCCAGTAACATTGTGTCACCCATCCGAACAACTACCGCACCGTCGGCCTGTTTGGCTAAGCGGCCTGTTTCAATGGTAATGGTGCGGCCATCCCCAAGGTCAATTGTTTTAATAATTGCTTGATTCATAATTTTTTGAATAAATAATTTTTTTATGGTACTACAAATGGGCGTGGTGGGGTATTTTTATTCAGAAAAACGAGTTTGCTGAAGTTTGCCGTTAAAACATGGTACCTGCATATTTTAATAAGGCGTATAAAAATAAGAAAAGGCAATAAAAATATTGCCTTTTCAGTGATAAATTATCGACGTAAGTTAAGGTCTTTGATAATCGCACGGTAACGGTTGATGTCCTTTTTCTTTAAATAATCCAAAAGACTACGGCGTTTACCTACTAAGGTGATCAAAGCACGCTGAGTGCTAAAATCTTTTTTGTTTGTTCTCAGGTGGTCGGTCAGGTGGCTGATGCGGTATGAAAACAATGCGATCTGCGCTTCTGACGATCCGGTGTTTACAGCTGATTCGCCGTATTTTTCGAAGAATTCAATCTTCTTTTCAGGTGTTAAATACATGTAATGTTTATTAAATTGTTGTACAATGTTTAAGCAGCAGCATCGCTTTCAATAACAACCGCTTAAAATTAGTTTTTAAAAGCTGCGCAAAAATAATCAAATATCTTTGAAATTCAAGTGGGTAGGATATTATTTTTGGATATGGAATATTTTGAACTAATGCAGCCCCAGGTGTAGTGATATCTCAGAAGTCTGTGAATATTGAATGATTTCTTCAAACGTATTTATTTCACGATATTCCTTGTAGTTTCTCCATTGATATTCAAACGAAAGTCCTAAACTAATTTTCTTACACAGGTCCTTTTTCATGATCATTGCTTTCAATCCAAACGAAGGCTTTAGGAAGTATTTTCGATTAAATTCATGCGTTTTTTCAACACCGCCCGCCTGTTGACTGGCCCACCAACTCCTTGTCAAATTTTCATAGTTTGTAATCAGGTATTTTCCGGAAGGGCCCAACGCAAAAAACAATCCTTTCGCAAGTTTGAATTGTGCCAAAGTAGCTAACTCCAGATTAATACTTAAGATTGAACCTTTCCATGAAGAACCTCCCCCTAAACCTCCATATCCAATATTGTCAACAGCTAATCGTTCGAGATTTATTCCAATATCAGGTCTGAACGAGAACTTATTTTCCGGGTTATACCAACTTTGATTAAAGCCAAGTTTTAGTGAAGATCCAAGCTCAGCATCGATTGAATGATCGATTGAATGCTTTGGCAGAATGACTCCAATCGTAAAACTGGTTTCCATTTTCCATTGGGCGGTAAGCGATGTTGGAAGGCAGAAGATAAACAATAAGATAAATAAGATTGGATTTCTCATGGCTATTGGTTGAACTAAATGAATGGCTAATTCACAAAATAATCCGCTGACCACTTATTACTTTGTGGTTGTATGTGTAATCAAATTATCGCTAATTCTCCAATAAATTCCGGAACTCCTTGATTTGAACCGGTGATCCCAACACAAAAAGCTGGTCGCCACGACTGAGCGTTAATTCAGGATCGGGATTGAATACGTATTTGGCACCACTGATTTTAATACCAACAATGTTGATTCCTGATTTATCCTTCAACTGCAATATTTTCAGGGCTTTATTTACAAAATGAGCAGCCATATGTGTACACGATATTTCTTCGAGACTGACATCATTGCTTTTCTGTAACAGGATGTATTCCAGAAATTCAACCACATCGGGCTGAGTAACCAGCTTGGCCATTCGTTGTCCGCCAATACGTTCAGGCATAATAACATTGGTTGCCCCAGCCCTGCGAAGTTTGGTGATGGATTCAACCTCAGATGCCCGGCTGATGATTTTTAATCCGGGGTTCATGCTTCGTGCCGTCAGTACTACAAATACATTGTCGGCATCGTTTGGTGTTGTAGCAATCAGAGCTTTGGCATGTTCGATCCGAGCCTGAGAAAGAACTTCTTCGCGGGTTGCATCTCCGCGGATGTACAATAGGTTTTCATCTTCGCAAATGCGGCCAATCACATTTTCGCGTTTGTCGATGACCACAAAATCAACGCCATAATCACGTAATTCCATGGCGGCCTGTTCTCCGTTGCGTCCATAACCAATAATGATGGTATGGTCTTTCAGTTTCATGATTTTTTTGTCCACGCGGTATGTTTTTAAGTAATCTTTTAATTCTCCATCGAAAACAAATTTTGCCAGACTTGAACCTACCCAGGCCAAACTACCCAAGCTAAACATGATCAGTCCTGAAGTGAATAATTTCCCTACGTCAGAGAGCGGATGAATCATTCCAAATCCGACGGTCGAAATGGTTATGATGGTCATAAAGAAAGCGTCAATCAGCGGATACTGCTCGTAACCCCAGTAAAATAGTGTGCCGGTAGAAAGGAGTAGTAAAAGCAATATGGCGCCAGTTCGGATGGTCTGATTGGATACTGTCTGAAATTTATTGTAGGATTGGCCCATTTTATGAATGATTGACAGAAGTTATGATCTTCGTTCCCAATTGGCAATGTAAACATTTTTTGACTTCGCAATACTTGTTTTTTAACTGAATCAAGGCCTGAGTTTCGAATGCCGACCGGCTGTTGATTCCCAGCTCATTCCACTTCCGGATAATTTGATTCGACTCAGGAGCCGTTTTTTCCAATAGCAGCAACGCACGATCTTTCATCGCCTGATCCAGGTGCTGATCGCCATAAACAAAAAGCAGTGGTGCAATGGTGTTGATGACCAGATTATTGAACGCCGTTTCGCCCAGCGTTTTCTGTTTGTTTTCTTCCGATATTTTGTTGAACCGATAGTGGGTGTCCCAATATTCGGAGGCCGAAACATCGAACAGCTTTCGCAGTTCATCCAGATTTTCGGTTTCCAGGATTCGCGAAAATAATGCCGATGAATGATGTATCAGCCTGGCCAATTGAGCAATTCGGATAGTCGGAAAATTAATTGGCCGCAGTCGCATAAATTTCCACACGTGCGATTCCATTCCCGACAATCCGTATTTCTGATACAGGTACGAATATTCTTTCCGGAGTGCTAAAAAATAATCGTCGCCCAATAGGGCTTCGTTAAGCAAACCCGATTGGCCAAACAGCAGAGCTTCGATTTGAAACAGGTTGTTTTTGTGTTTCGAAAGGATGTTTAAGGAGAGGGATTTAGCCAGTAATTCGAACGGAAGGGCATTGGTTTTCATTCCGAAGTTGCGCGACAGCAACTGGTAAAAAGTTTCGTTCCAATTGTTTTTGTTTTGCTGAAGGATAGCCAAAATGTCGTTGGTTTTCGACTGGAGCCGTTCGATCATTAGCGAGCTAAACCAAAAACGAAGAATAAACGGATCAACTTCTGAAAGTTTATCTTCGCAGGCAATCCAGCGTTCCGATTTTAAGAGTTGTTCAAGATTTTCCAGAATTGCTGGTGGATAGTTTATTTCGAGTGTCGGAAGTTGGTGGTTTTTTACCTGAATGGGCTTGTCGTGCAGCTCAACAACGTGCAATATAACATTGTCGTATGCTGCATCGGTGTCGTGATGATGTTGATACCAATGCGATGATTTTTGATGAATTTCGATGTTGCCAGCCCAAATAGTTTCACCAATCCGGATTCGGGCATTGAAAAAATCAGGACCAGAATCGGTGTTTGGCCGTCCGGTGGAAATGATTTCGAGCGGTTTTCCATCAACGGTTTGGAGGTTTGTTCGGTTGAATAAACCATGTTCCCAAATAAATTGCAAAAACTCTTCCTTCATTCGTTTGGTTTTATGGAGATCTGGACGATGTTCTCTGATTGATCTCAATAAATTTAACAAAACGAATTCAGAATATTTGCTTTTTAGGACTGAATTTTCGGGTGTATCCAGAAAGAGAATCAGAACACAACTTTGTATCCTTCTTTTTCAATAGCTTTCCATGCCAGAATAAAACTACTTTCTCCACCAATTTTAATTCTATTTTTCCGGAGTAGCTTTTTAATTGGTCTTTGTTGCGTTTTGTCGAATTTGGAGAGTAAGCCCGACTGGCTTATTCGGACTAACGTGTAACCCTTTTCCTGAGAATAAAAGTAAAATTGATAATTGAGATCGTAATTCATATTTTTGAGTATCCCGTTAGCATCGTGATAGGCTGGGGTTGTAGTTAACCCAACTTTTCGGTAGGCCAGCAAGGATATTTCTCCGGACGAAAGAATTTCGAAATAGCGGTCTCCTTTCAGGTAATCATCAAAATGTTGTTTCCGGAACGTTCGGGTGCGTCCGTCAACATCGATAAATTTGAATCCATTAATACTGGCCTTGTCAATGTTAATCTGTGCTCCTGCGATTGTATTGTAATAGATCAATTCGTCTTTGTATGAACTATATCTCACGAATAAACTATCCGAAATTTCTCCATTGGTAAATTCGACTTTCCCCGGGCGCCATTCGTTGGTCAGGAATGGAAATCCGTTATAGGAAGGGTAAGGAAGTTGGCGGACGCCTTTAATTTTTTGGGCGTCCCAATTGGGGCTCATGGGTTCCTGTGCACAAACCATTTGCGAGAAACTCCACACCAGAATGAGCAACAGTATATTTGAGAATCTGAGTGTCATAGTTATTTAACTTCAAATTGTTTTTCTGCTAAAATCAGGATTCCGTTTTTTAACCTTCCTCTCACAACAACCTTAAATTTTCCCAGTATCGACGATGTACTGAAATTTACTACAAGGGTTTCCTGAGGTTCTACTGAAGGATTCCAATAGAAGGTTTGTCTTAAATCCGGAATGTCTGGTTCCGATTTCTCGGGTTCAGCCAGTTTGGCCTGAACCTGAATGGCTTCCAGCTTTAATCGAACGAATTGATCTGAATCAGGAATTCTGGAATAATCAGACTTCGTGGTATAAATTGCAACGATTCCGGGGAAACGAAGATTGCCATAATATCGCTCGCTCTGGCAAATTTCAACACGTTTGATGTCTTGAGTCCCCATATCTTTAATCACATTCAGATTGCGAACGGGAATTCCGTCAATCAGGATTAATGGCATTTCATCGAAGTAATCGCGCGCTGGGGCGTTCATAACCTGCATGGAAGGTTCGTTATTGTAATTCCTGAATTTTACACCAGGCAATAATTCTCTTGATATTTCAGTGAAATTAGGGAGGTCGATAAATAGATGCGGATCAATACTATTGGTTGGCTTTCCGTAATACGGATATAATTCGGTCTTTTCTTTTGATGGCGCCTGAAATTTCAACTTTTCCTGACCAAAAACTTTCTGAAAAGTTACCGCATCAATGTTTGTGGCCGTAGTGTTTTTAAATTCTTCAGAAATTGGCTGCTGGCTGAATTCTGGTAAATTTCCCGGTTCGGCAAAAAGCTCGTCCATGTTAATTTTTAAACGCTGGTCGGGTGAATTTCCAAAGCACTGAATAAATGCCTGAACCGAGCCATAATACTTATCGAGCTTAAAATAGAATCGGCCGTCAGTTTGTGTTTGGTAATACTGAAATCCGGGAAGTGAATCCGGAATAGTCATGTAGACGGTTGCCCCGGATGCCGGAGTTGTAGTTTTTTTGTCGATTATTGTTCCTGAAAGTATAATTCCTTTTTTTTCGGTCAATCCGTCTTTTCCTTGATCGGAGCTCCATTTGTAGGAGGCCGATTCAAATGAAGGGTTGGTTTGAGCAACTGAAACCAACAGACTTCCATCGATTTCGTTTAAAAGTGAGTTGTCGATCTTGATGTTGGCTGTTGTATTGCTGTTTGTTGGATAGCTGGAGTCAATCCCTTCAATATTAATTTTTGAGGTGGTTTCCTCCTGAATCGTTTGTGATTCGGAAATGTGCTTCAATTGCTTCGTGTTTTCCAAACCGTTAAATCGATTCGAAATCCAGATTTCGCGAATTATCTTGAGTTTTGCGACCGTATTTTTCGAGTATGCTCTGAGCAGGTAAATTCCGGTACTGAGTGAATCGGGTAACTGAAGAAACCCATTGGCCTCCTTGTTTTTAATTTCGATAGAAGCTCCTGAAATTCTAGCTCCTGTCGAATTTACCAGATCGATGTAGACAATTCGGGAAGCATTATCAGTAGGACTAAAAATTTTAGCTAAAATGATTTCCCCACTCACATATACATCGCGGTCGGTGAAAAATCCAATGCTCGTTTTGTCCTGAGCATTTCCTGAAATTGCGTTAATCAGCAGAAGTATAAATATGATTTTTTGTTTCATTGCCAGTTATTAATTTGATTCCCAGAATGAAGGCCGCTCGCCAATCAGATGTCCTTCGTACGAAATGTCCGGATACCGGTTCAGGCGTCGTTGAACTGCCTGCGAGCCTTCATCGACTCCTAAGTTCAGGAAATATCGGTATTGACGATATGAATTCAGCTCAAAAAAGCCAAGAATAGTTTTCGTAGGATCACTGGTGCACTTTATATTTCCGTAAACTTGTGTCAGAACCGGATCAAACAAACTTCCTTCAGCAGAAAGCTGTTTGTTAAGTTTTTCATGAAAATCGTATGAACTTTTGGTCGTGCCATATTCATCAAGTATCAGTATCCAGCCAAATCCAACCTGAGAAATTGAGTCGAGATATGCCTGAGTGTTGTATGCCAGTGAAACGATTGAATGTTTGGTAACTTTATCGGAACTGCTAAATTCTTTGGGTCCCGCAAGATTAAATGTCCCGAGGTCATATATCGATTTCCAACCGTACCACGCTGGTGGCGGTGGACCAACTGCAGGAGCTGGTGGTGTGTAAACCCATTGCAACACAGCGCGCCAGTCGAATCGATAATATTCAAGCGATGAGGTAATTGGGGCATCGATATAAATTTTCCTCCCTGGAGTTTCTACTAAACCAGGATTTCCAAATGCATCGGTACGATAGCTCTTTTCAACATTATGGATAGTGTATAGCGAATCGATTTGAGGAATTGGGGGCATTAAAACCGTTTCTGATTGGTAGATGTCTTTCTGATTTGTAATTCGCAAAAAGTATTTTTTTCCGGGGACTGGGCTTGAGGTAAAGGTGAAATATCCGGTACCGCCATCAATTCCTTTAAGGATAGAGCCACCAACCTGAACCAATTCTACTTTGGCGCCCACAACATCCTGGCTGGCAGTAGTATTATAGAAGTCTTTAGTCATTGAAAGCTTTACAAAGCTTTGTTCCAGATTGTTACTAATCCGCGACTCCACAACCAGCGTGGAAGCAACAACTTCCAGATCAGGTTTGTAATACTCTTCACAAGAAGTGAAAAGTGCCAGGAATAAAGCCAGATATGTGATTTCTTTTCGCATCAGAATTTAAAATTATAGGTGATTGATGGAACAGGCACGCCAATAATCGAAAGTTTATAGATTGCATATTGCTCTTTGTTTGTTGTTTGGATGGAAGCATCTTTCCGGTAGAAAATGGAATATGGATTTTTCCGCCCATACAGGTTGTAAACTGAGAAAGTCCAACTCCCTTTCCACATCCGCTTTTTCCGCAGATTCTCATCCAGGGTGATGCTTACGTCCATCCGGTGGTAAGGAGGCATCCGGTATTTATTACGGTCAGAATAATATACAATTTGCCGGCCATCGTAGGTGTATTTTTGCTCGGGGAGTGTAACCGGTCTTCCTGATGATAATACAAAATTACCGGAGAACCGCCAGCGGCGACTGATTTGGTAGTTCATTACTGTTGACAAATCGTGAGGCTTGTCGTAAACCGATGGGTAATATTTCCGGTTGTTGATAACATCTTCATCAAATGTATTGTCGGTTTTTCGCATGGTGCGCGAATACGTATAGCTTACCCATCCGTTGAGCCTTCCGGCATTCTTTTTCAGGAAAAGTTCGAGTCCGTATGAATAGCCATTCGCATTGATGATGTCGGTTTCAACATGGTGGTTCATTACCAATACTGCACCGTTTTTATACTCCGGAAGGTTTTGAAGGTTTTTGTAATACACTTCGGCCGATGTTTCAAACAATCCTTTTTGCGGGGTTTTGAATAAGCCAACAGCGAACTGATCGCTAATTAATGGCAAAATGTGTGAGTCGCTTGATTTCCAGAAGTCGGCAGGTGAAATAACCGAGGTATTCGAAACCTGGTTCATAAACTGGTGCATGCGCTGGTAGCTCAGCCGAATTGATCCTGTGCTGGCCAGATTGAATTTCATCGAAAGACGTGGTTCGATGCCTTGGTACATTTTTGCTGTTTCCGATGCACCGTAAACGGTTGAATCAATTACCGAACCTGAATTGATGGTTTGATTCGGATCGTAATTGAGCACAGTTGTTGGTCCCATGCTCATAAAACGGGCATATCTGATACCTACACTAAGCGCAGTTGATGCCGAAAGATCGAAATCGTCGTCAATAAAAGCTCCCATTTCAATTGATTGTTCATTCGCAACTTTTTTGGGAGCAACGTTAGTTGGGCTGCTCGCCGGAAGTATTTCGCCAGGACGAATTTTATATCCAATGGTTTGTATTCCTGTGTTTATGCGGTGCTTCTCGTTAGGCAGCCACGAAAGGATATACTTCATGCTACCGTATTCTAATCCTGTCTTTAGGCGATAATCATCGGCAGCCAGGTCGGCATCTTTTTTGTCGAGCGTAAAATCATATTTGCTGTAGGATAGATTCAGGTTCGAAATCAGTTTTTTTGAAATATTTGCTTTCCAGTTGGCCGAACTAATAAGGTTTCCGTAGGTGTACAACGAATTCGAATTCAGGTTGAAAACATCATTGCTGACATAACCCATTAATTTTAACGTGTTGTTTTGTCCAAGTGCCAGATTTAGGGTTCCGTTAACGTCGTAAAAATGAGCCACACTATTCATGAACTGAGCATTTTTCGATTGCCTCATAATCCAGTCCGAATAGGTTGTTCTTCCGCCAATCAGGAATGTGCTTTTTTTCTTTTTGACAAATGGGCCTTCGAGTGTGAATCGGCTGTTTATTAGTCCGATGCCTCCGTAAAACTTAATGTTCTCAGTATTTCCATCTTTCAGTTTTACATCCATAATTGACGAAATGCGCTCGCCGTAAGATGCTGGGATTCCGCCTTTAAAAAGGGTCACATCTTGCACTGCATCAGGATTGATCATGGAAAAGAATCCAAACATATGTGACGTATTGAATACTGGCGCCCCATCCATCAGAACCAGATTCTGATCGGTATTTCCACCGCGTACATTAAACCCCGAAGACATTTCTCCAACACTCTGAATGCCGGGCATCATAATTACGCTTTTAATAATATCGGCTTCACCCATCATCACCGGAAGTTCCTTCATGATTCTGGAATTCACTTTGATCATGCTCATTTGAGCTTTCGAGGCTTTGGTTCCGTCGCCTGTTACTGTTACTTCCTCCAAATTGTGAGTTTCTTCAAACAGCTCAAAATCGGCACGGCCGCTTTCAATCAGTTTAATTTTTTGGTTCAACACTTCATATCCCATAAATGAAACCTGAAGTGTGTGATCGCCAGTCGGTAAATCGAGTTCGTAGTTTCCAGATGCGTTTGTAGTCGTTCCGATTCCGGTTTGGGGGTGAAAAATGACAGCTCCGGCCAGAGGTTCGCTGTTTTTTCCATCCAGAATTTTTCCTTTCAGTTTGGCAGTGGCATACCTGCCTTCATTCAGTGGATCACCAATGACAATAACTTGTGGTTCATTACTGCCTGAGACATTGCGTCCATCACTTCCTTTTGGAAATATAACTACTGAATTGTTCTGGAAAAACTTAAAGGTTAGGGATTGCCGATCAAACAGCAGGTTAAGAGCCTGAATGAATGGCATATCCTTGAAATCTTGATTGATCATATAAGATTTTACCCATTCAGATTTGTAATAGAAGTGGATGCCATATTCTTTTTCAATGGTTTTGAAGAACTGTTCTAGTTTTACTTTCTGAAAATTTCCAGTAATGATTTTCTCTTGAATATTTTGGCCTGAAACTGTAAAATTCAAAAGAATTATAATGCAAATAGCAAACAGTAATTTCAGATAGGTTGGGGCAAAAGATTTATTCACGGATTGGAGCTTCTGTTTGTTTAGTTTTTATGGTCTGGTAAATTTATATATTTATGCGGGATAATGGCATTTTAATATTGTGTTTTTGACAAACAGCATACAGAAAGGTTTAATCCTTAAGCTTAGTAAGTTTTGATTTTTTTTTGTTTGACTTAAGCTTGTTTTAAGTTAAATCCGAAACATAAATAAAATAGCCTAGTTTTAATTTCAGAAAATACCCAATGGAAAAGACAAACGAAAACGCATCAGTTCGAATAAAAGAAAAGGCCATAGAACTTGGGTTTCTGGATTGTGGAATTTCTGCGACCCGGTTTTTGGCAGAAGAAAAAGATCGTTTGGTGAAATGGCTTCAGGATGGGATGAATGGTGAAATGGAATACATGGCCAATCATTTGGAGAAACGTATTGATCCGAGACTTTTGGTTGAAAATTCACGTTCCGTTATTTCTGTTTTGTTGAATTATTTTCCATCCGACAAACAGATTGATCCTGAAGCTCCGGTACTCTCGAAATATGCTTTTGGCACCGATTATCATTTTGTGATGAAAGACAAGCTGGGCGAATTACTGCAATTTATTCAGTCAGAGATTGCTCCCTGCGAAGGACGGTGTTTTGTCGATTCGGCACCGGTTTTGGATCGCGCCTGGGCTGCTCGTGCAGGTTTGGGTTGGATTGGCAAGAATACGAACTTGATTTCTACTGAACATGGGAGTTTCTTTTTTATCGGCGAACTGATTATTGATTTGGAATTACCTGTTGACGACAAAATCGTCCGGAATCATTGCGGAAATTGCACTCGCTGCCTGGATGCCTGTCCTACGCAGGCTTTGGTTTCTCCTTTTGTTCTGGATGCGCGACGCTGTATTTCGTACCAAACGATTGAAAATCGCGGCGAAATTGATCAGGCATTAAAGGGTAAGTTCGAAAATCGGGTATTTGGCTGCGACATTTGCCAGGATGTTTGTCCCTGGAATTTGAAATCTGAAGCTCATCACGAACCTGCTTTTTTACCCGACCTGAAGTTAATGAATCTCACAAAAGGGGAATGGAACGGAATAGACAAATCATTATTCAACGAACTGTTCAGGAACTCTGCCGTAAAACGGACCCGGTTTGAGGGACTAAAAAGAAATTTGAAGTTTCTGGAAGAGTAAAAGAACAAAGGGAAGCAATTTGCTTCCCTTTGTGGTGCCACCAGGAATCGAACCGGGGACACATGGATTTTCAGTCCATTGCTCTACCAACTGAGCTATGGCACCATTTTGAGTCCGGTGCGGACTTTTTTGGAAGCTTTTCGTTTTCGCTTTGGCAATTCCGTTTCGCTTTCGGGTTGCAAATATAGACCAAATATTTAAACTACAAAAAAAAAGAATTCATCTCCGGCATTTTTTTTTGCATGAGGTGCCGAACCGTTTCTTTTTCATACTTTTGCAAACCAAAATTTTTTACACTTTTCAGGAAAATGATGCAAACATTCGTTTTAAAGAATGGAATCCGGATCATCCATCAAGAGGCCAATTCGCCAGTTTCACATTTTGGTGTGCTGATCAATACAGGATCGAGAGATGAAGAAGCAGACGAACAAGGCATCGCTCATTTTATTGAGCACGTGATTTTTAAAGGTACTCAAAATCGCAAAGCTTTTCATATTCTCAATCGCATTGAAGATGTAGGCGGAGAGCTAAATGCCTATACTACAAAAGAAGAAACTGCCGTATATGCTACTTTCCTAAGTGAGTATTATCAGCGTTCGATGGAGTTGATCAGCGATATCCTGATCAATAGCACTTTCCCGGCCAAAGAACTGGAACGAGAAAAAGAGGTGGTGATCGAAGAAATTAATTCTTACAAAGACAGTCCTTCAGAATTGATTTTCGATGAATTTGAAGAGATTTTGTTTGATGGGCATCCCATTGCACGCAATATTCTGGGGACTCCCGAGCTGATAAAAACGTTCAATAAAGAAAGTATCCTGAAGTTCATGGATGAGAATTACCATACCGACCAAATCGTTTTGAGTTCGGTGGGTAACATTTCGATGACCAAATTTATTCGTTTAGCTGAAAAATATTTTGGCCCAATTCCGGAGAAGCCGAGAAATAAAATACGGACAAATGTGTATAACTACCTGCCGGAAACACGCATCGTACAAAAGGATACATTTCAGGCTCATTGCATCGTAGGAAATATCGCCCCCGACATATACAGTCCGAAACGAATGCCGATGGTTTTGCTGAACAATATTTTAGGAGGGCAATCGATGAACTCCCGATTGAATATGGTTTTACGCGAGCGCAATGGAATGGCTTATAATGTGGAATCGAGTTATACCGGATATTTCGATACGGGTGAGTTTAGTGTATATTTTGGTACCGATAAAGAGAATTTGGATCAGGCGCAATGGCTGGTAAACAAGGAATTGCGGAAAATGAAAGAAACGCCGATGGGAATCGTACAGTTGAGCCGCGCCAAAAAGCAGTTAATCGGACAATTGGCTATCTCGACTGAGAATCGGGAAGATTTGATGCTTTCGATTGGAAAAAGCATGTTGTTTTTTAACCAGGTAGATCCGATTGAAGTCATCTTTAAAAAAATTGAGGCTATCGAAAGCAGCGAAATCATGGAAATCGCCAACGAAATATTTAACGAATCGCAAAATAGCGTGCTAATTTACCAGTAAAATGACCGATCACGTTTTGCTCGACCAATATATAATTAATCACATTTCTCCTCAAGAAGATTTCCTGAACGAACTCGATCGCGAAACTCATCTTAAAGTGCTTCGTTCCAGAATGCTTTCGGGACATTTGCAGGGCCAGATATTGAGTATGATCAGCTGCATGATTAAACCCAAATGTATTCTTGAAATTGGAACTTTTACCGGTTACTCAGCCCTTTGCCTGGCAAAGGGATTGGCAGAGGGCGGACAATTGCACACCATAGAGATTGACGACGAACTGGAAAAAATAGCACAAAAATATTTCTTGAAATCAGGAATGGCGGATCGCATTTTTCAACACATTGGCGATGCCCGTGAGATTATTCCTTCAATTGGCCAGTCGTTCGACCTGGTGTTTATTGATGCCGATAAACGTGAATATTGCGACTATTACAATATTATTTTCGATTATGTTCCGGTTGGTGGTTTTATTCTGGCTGATAACATCCTTTGGGACGGCAAAGTGGTCGATCCGGAAGCTGCAAACGAAGAACAAACCCGCGGGATTCTTGATTTTAACGATCTTGTCCAAAACGATTCGCGGGTCACAAATGTAATTCTTCCAGTGAGGGACGGAATTATGGTCGTGCAAAAGGTTTCGGAATAGTAGAAAGCTATTCTTCTTCTGTATTCGAATATTTTCTACGTAGGAAAAAATATACAGGAATTCCGGTTAAAATGAGAATCATACCTATAATTGCTTCGCGTGGCCTTGTTGCAATGGTATTGAAAATTAAGCCGATGCAAAAGAGGATGAAAATTGCGGGTACTACCGGATATCCCCAAACTTTGTAGGGACGGTGTGCATCGGGCATTTTGCGGCGCAAGATAAAGACTCCCAGAGTTGTAGCTCCATAAAAAATAAAGACCGCAAAAATTACCATATCAGTCAACTGATCGAAAGTTCCGGACAATACCAGTGCCGAAGCCCACAATCCTTGCCACAAAAGTGAGTTGCCCGGAACATTGTTCTTGTTCAATTTCCCAATGCCTGTAAAGAAAAGTCTTTCGCGCGACATGGCGTAATAGGGGCGGGCGCCTGTGAGAATACTGGCATTGGTACAGCCTAGCGTAGTAAGCAATATCAACATCGAAATAAACAATACCCCGCTAGTTCCCCAGAAGCTCCGGACTGCCTCAACGGCAGCAATCTGGTTGCCTGCAGCGTGAATTTGTTCCAGTTGTGGAATGGAAAGAAGTGAAAGGTAGGTCACATTGACCAACAGATAAATAAAGATCACCACCAAAACACCGATCACGATTCCTTTGGGGATATTCCTTTTTGCGTCTTTAACCTCTCCGCCGATAAATCCGACTGAAACCCATCCCTGATATGCCCAGAAAGCAGCCAACATGGCTGTGAAAAAAGAGGAGAGTGTAACTGTTCCGCTGGTCAAGTCTTTGATGTCTAAAAAACTTTCAGGTGTTGCAGAGATGTGTGTTAAGCCAAAGAAAACGATCAAGAAGAGACCCGAAAACACTAGCAATAGGATGGCTTTACTGGTTCCTGCACCGCTTTTTAATCCTGAGATGTTGAGGAATGTTAAAAGTAGAATCAGCAGAATGGCTGTCAGTTTAATTCCAAAATCCTGAAAGGGGAAGAAAATACCTCCTACACTAAAATGCTGTAGCGACGAAAAAATCTGAGGTATGGGAATGATACTGTTTAGCGATTGGGCAAAAACATATGCCAATGAAGATATGGTTGCGGTTTGAATGATAGTAAACAGCGACCAGCCGTATAAAAACGAGAAAAACCGGTTGTAAATTTTTTTTAGATAAACAAATTCGCCACCTGTATCGGCCAGTAATCCTGCAACTTCTGCATTACTTAATGCTCCGAACAGCGTGATGATTCCTCCAACAATCCATGCCATTAGTATCCAGATTGAAGAATGAAGCTCGGCTGCCATTGGAGCAATTTTTTTATATACTCCGGAACCAATTATGTTTGCAACTACAAAAATGATGACGTATCCCAAGCCAAGCGTCCTGACCAGATTCCTTTGATTATTCATAGAAAAGTATTCGAAGGTAAATTAAGATTCGAAATTAAGAAATTAGTTGGTTTCCTGAGTATAGCGATCGTAATCTGTCTCCTGGAAAAACAAAACCGCCATAATATCTAGTATTATAGCGGTTTGTGAAATTAAGTTGTTGTCCTGTCAGGTCTCGAACCTGAACTCTTCTGATCCAGAATCAGACGTGTTGCCAATTACACCACAGGACAATTTGTTGACCCACTAAGGCTCGAACTTAGACTCTACTGAACCAAAATCAGTTGTGTTGCCAATTACACCATGGGTCAATCCTTCGTCGTCTTTTCTTTAAAGACGGTGCAAAAATATAAAAATTATTTTTTTGACCTCTGTTTTGTGTATAATTTTTCGTTCTGTCTGCGATGTTTATTTATACATCCGAAATACAAAAAAGGTTTTGTCTTCATTATCCTTTAACTTTCAGGAGTTTGTCATTTTGTACAGTGTATAAATTGATTGTTAATATTATATGAGATACATTTGACGAACAGGCTCAAAGTGCATGTATTCCCTGTACTTTTGCAAAAAGATAGTCAACGTCGGGGAATTTGGAAATAATTCTCAGATAGAAAATAATTTATGACATATCAGTAAAGACAAAAGAGATGAAAGAATTTTTTCAGGAAAACAAGAAGATTGCAAAGACCATCACTGAGGTGGCAGGTTTGGCAAATTATCTTTGGCAAAAGGGTTGGGCTGAACGCAATGCCGGTAATATCTCGGTAAACTTATCTGAAATGATGGGCGACAGTGAATTTGAGTTGGAGCACTACCCCATGTTTCAACTGGAAAGAAGTTACGATGCCTTGGCAAACCTTTATTTTTTTGTGACCGGTACCGGCAAGCGCATGCGCGATCTGGCAATCAATCCGATGAATAATGCCTGTATCATCAAAATGAACAAAAAGGGGAATGCCTACCACATCATCTCCATGAAAAAGCGCAACCTGTATAATTTCAGGCCAACTTCCGAATTGCCAACTCATTTGGCTGTTCATAATCTACTGGTTAGCACCGGTTCGAAAAACAAAGCTGTGGTTCATACACATCCGAACGAACTGGTTGCCATGACCCAGATTCCACGATTCCAGACTACAGAAATGCTGAACAAAACTTTGTGGGGAATGCACCCCGAAGCCTTTGTATTTGTACCACGTGGCGTATTTATGGTACCTTATATTTTACCCGGAAGCCATAAAATTGCCGATGCAACAATCGAAGGTTTTAAAAATGGACACGAAGTTGTGATTTGGGAAAAGCATGGAGCATTCGCTATTGGCGAAACAGTTTCTGATGCTTTCGATATGATTGACATTCTATCGAAATCGGCACAAATCTGGTTTATGGCAATGCAATCGGGGAATGAGCCTGAAGGTTTGAACGACGACCAATTGTTGGAATTAAAAGAAGCTTTCCTGAAGAAATAGCCGCATGTTTCCATCTGTAAAAGAAGGCTGAATCATCATCCCAGATTATTCAGCCTTCTTTTATTTTGAATTTTTAGGTTTCAAACTTGATTTCTGCTTTGGTATAATTTTCTCAATAACTTTTTCCCCCTCGAAAATAATCCGGCTGAGCCATGAAGTTCAATTTCGTTTTCGATCAATTCGATCAGCTCTCCTGAAAATTCGGGTTCTTTTTGAGCAATATTGAACAGTATTTGCATCGCATGAACACGGACGGCAACAGGTTCTGTCGTATTGGTGAATACTTCGATGCAGTAATTTAATAACAAAGCCAGGTTTTCCTCCTGAATATCGTTGAGACTGATCAGTTTCAACAGATGTCTCTTTTTACCTGCATTTTTAGTCGTCAGTACAAAATCAGTCATTGTCTGAAGATAAGGGGCAACAAGTTCCGGATGTCGTTCGTGGATTTTATCGACCATCCAGGCTGCGCGCCAATACTCAGGTCGGCTATCATCCAGCACTTTGGTCATAATTAGATCCAGATGTTCGGGGTAATCAGCAATATATCGCACCAATAGAGCAATATTCTCCCACGATTGAATCAGCGATCGGAGGTCGTTTTCAGTCATAATTAGCAAACAGTTCTTGTTTCGAATCTTGAAATAAAGATAGTTTTTCCCTTCTTTACAGATTTAATTTTTACTGAAAAGAAAGAAAATGATTGAAGTTTCTTGTGCAATAATTCTGAAGGATTCGCAAATTCTGGCTGTTCAACGAGGGCCGGAAAGTAGTCATCCGTGGAAATGGGAATTTCCGGGCGGTAAAATTCATACCGATGAAACTGCGGCTCAGTGCATCATTCGCGAGATTGAGGAAGAATTACAAATTCGGATTGAGGTTCAGAAACAACTTGAATCCATTGAATTTGATTATGGCAGCAAACTAATCCGGTTGATTCCGTTCATCTGTAAAATAGCTTCCGGAGATATTATTTTGACCGAACATGTGGCTAAATACTGGTTCTCTTTTGGGCAGTGGCAAGCAATTGATTGGTCGGGTGCTGATTATGAGCTAATCCTGAAAAACGAGGAAAGCATTAGAATGGAAACAAGACTTGAATAATAGTTTGGATATTTACCTTATCAAATGCGGAAAAATCAGGGCAAAAGCAACAAAGACGGCAGTCCAACTAACAATGGATAAAACCATATAGGGTTTCGCCATTTTGTGTTTCGAGTAGTATTTATTCAGTAGAAATGCACCAATTGGGATGCTCAGAATAACTGGAGATAGAACAACAATTCCAAGTAATCCGAATTTTGCACGAAACCAGGCAATAAATCGATTTCGTCTGCTGAAAACCCGTTCCCCGGTCATCTTTTTTCTCCATGTCATCAGTTGACGAAATTTCAGGCGAACCGAAAGTGGAAGGTGTTTCCGAAGGAATATCCGAATATGATGAAGCCGTTTAATTGCATGCCCGCTCACGTAATAAAAAAAGAAAAATCCTGCAATTCCACCAAGAGTGACTGCAATTAACGTTTGAAGAAAGTTTAGTCCAATGAGCAATGCAAAGGGAAATGTAATAACATACTTTACTGAAGCCAACAAAAATACCTGAATGATTTTTAATACCGCAACCATATCTTCACCTACTTAATTTTCCAGAATAGAACGTCAAATGTCGTGAATTTGTTGTTACGTTATTATAGATATGTACCTGATTTTTAACTTTATTAAGAAAATTTAATGCTTAATTTGAATATATTTTTGTTAATAGGCCCTGGAAGGCTTTAATAGCGCAACTTTCAGGACCTTAATGATATATCTTCCCGATTAGAATTCCTGCCGCAACAATTAATATTACGAGAATATAAGCGTAAATATTTCCAAAATTCATCGTCCAACCCATTCCTCTGACTCGTTTTGGAACAACAATTCTGGAATCTTTCCGATTAAAATAGAATATTCCCCATTTATAATTCATCGGATCATCAATCATCCGATCGTTTTCAAATTGATCAAAATCAGGTTTCATTAGCGTGATATAGAACTCTTGAGGTCGTATCAAAAGTCAAAATTTCACAAATGCAACTTTCAAATTGTAAGTTCACCTTCATTTCACCCCTCCAAACCTCCCCTGAAGGGGCGGCTTTGAAGTCCCCTTCAGGGGATTTAGGGGTTTTAACAGTGTCGGTACTTTCAAATTGTAAGTTTTAAAGCATAATCACTTTTGATACAGCCTCATAAGTATGTTAATTATATTCCTGGGATGTTAATTCCTTTAATTTTCCGATACAAATCAAGGGCATACAAATCGGTCATTCCTGAAACAAAATCGACAACTGACTGAACTTTTTCGTAAGTCGATTCATAATTTCCGCCATACTGATCGGGCATCAGTTGAATCAGTTTTCTGGAGAACCCTTCCTTCGGATTCAGAATTGCTTCAGTGAAAACCTCAATTAAAGTTCCGATAATCTGGTATCCCGAAATCTCGATTTCAACCACAGAGCGGTCGTTGTAAATGTTTTTTACACTCACTTTCTTGATCGTATTCATTGCAGCAAGCGATGTTGGCTGAACACAATCAATCAACGGTTTCTGGAAGCTTCCGAATAAAATTTCTCCTTGTTTCTCCCAGAAAACATCTACGCATTGTTTAACCAGTTTCCCGATCACACTGGCGCGCAAATAAGCAATCTGTTCGTTGGGGTCAGAAACCAGCTTCAGTGTTTCATTAATCCGGTTGATTTGCTTTGACTCCGTTTGCTGATCGAAAAACTCCATCAACAGCGAACGTGTTTGGTCGAAACTATGAATTTTCAGTTTGTGGGCATCTTCCAAATCCATCAACTGATAACAAATGTCATCGGCGGCTTCAACCAAAAATACCAGCGGATGCCTAACGAATTTAGCCGGATTTTCGGATAGCTGCAAAAGCCCAAGTTCGTGGGCAATTCGGGCATAAATCGATTTTTCGGATTGAAAAAAACCAAATTTTGGTTTTTCTGTCAGAAGTGATTCGTACGGATACTTTACGATGGAAGCCAAGGTGGTATAGGTGAGTGCAAATCCACCTTCGCGTCGACCATTAAATTGATGGCTTAGTAACCGAAAAGCATTGGCATTACCATCAAACAGCGTAAAGTCTTTTCGTTGTCCTTCTGTAAGTTCGTTTGCCAATCGAGGTTCGGTACTCTTTTTGAAAAACTGCGCAATGGCATCTTCACCAGAATGTCCAAATGGCGGATTTCCCATGTCGTGAGCCAGGCAAGCTGCCGAAACAACTGAGCCAATCTCATAGAAAAGCGGATTATCAATTTCCATCTTTTCGATTTCAGCTTTTTCAACGAACATGCTTCCAAGCGATCGGCCAACGCTGGCAACTTCCAGGCTGTGCGTGAGGCGGTTGTGAACAAACACACTTCCGGGTAAAGGAAAAACCTGTGTTTTATTTTGCATTCTCCGGAAAGGCGACGAAAAGATAATGCGATCGTAGTCTCGTTGAAACTGAGTCCGGCTGTGCTTGTTGTCTTTAGTTGCAAGTTCTTCCTGCCCTAAACGGGTGGTCGATATAATCTGGTTCCAATTCATTAAAGTTGTGTTTTATCAAAAATAGTGTGTTTTGCTGGAATATACCTAAAAAGTTTGTGTTCGGTAGTTGTTCATTTCCTTGTCGGCTTTTCGGGCGTTCGGGTAGCAATGTTCGAGCAAAAGCCAAAATTTCTCGCCATGATTTTTTACGACAGTATGAGCCAGTTCATGTAAAAGTACATAGTCAATCAGATGTTCAGGTACCCTCATCAGGTGCAGGTTTAGGTTGATGTTATTGACAGATGAGCAGCTTCCCCAACGGGTTGATGCATTTTTAATGCTTACATTTTCGTACTTGAATCCATGCTTGTCGGCCAGTTCCTTCAGTCTTTTGGGTAAGTAAACTTTGGCTTCCCAGCGCATGACGTCAATCAGGGTGTTTTTTATGAATTCCTGTACTTTGGGTTGCTCGTGATTCACGCGGTCAGGAATAAATATCTGGATTACGCCATTTCCAACCCGGTTATAAACTTTGTCGGTATTCCCTTTTGTAATGGCAAGTTTATGGAATCGGGTTCTGAAACAGCTTTCAGGAGCAAAAAGAGTTGACTGCGCCTGTATTTTTGTTTTCTGCTTAAGTATCCAATCGACCTTTGATTCGACGAAACGTATAGCGTCGCGCATAGGAACAGAGGAGGGAATGGACACAACGATTTCGCCATCAGACTTGATGCTTAGACGAATTCTTTTTGACCGCTCATTTATTGTGAATGAAACTGATCCAACTTGTTCAATATTTATGTATTTTGTAGTCATTCAATCCAATTGAATATTTTGCTAAAGTAATCAAACCAGAAAAACTAAACTCATGGAACAGAACAAACGATTTGAAGTTTTTGGAACTTTAACGAAAACCGAGACAATTTTCACGATTGATCAAAAGATTTTACAGGGAACCTTGGTTTTTGAAGCGCTCAAACCTTTTCCTGATTACTTCAATGACGCAGCAATGACTGCAAAACCAATGTATTTGTATCTGGCACTTGAAGATCAATATCCGTTGGAAGATATTATTCGTGCATCACAAAAGATTCAGCTCGATTTTAATGTTTCGTTTGATGCCGGGAAAGGATTCTTGCGTATTTACGATGAGAAATACAATGTATTGCGCATCAGACATCTGGAGGATTATAATTTACTTGAGAAATTGCAACGATCGTTCTCTGGAAATGGAATTAAATTTTTGATCAGATCGAAAAAATATAAGGATGAACTGGTGAAAATCAGGATTATAAAATTTTATGATCTTGAGGAAATTGCTGAAAAAATTTACCTGGATAAGCGTGAAAAAAATCATGCCTATTTTGAAATCCCAAGTCATTTGAGTTGGGAAGAATTTGAGGTACTTACAGGCAAAGTGAAAAACAATTGGTTGGAAAGCAAATTCGATGCTGCTATGGGCGCTTTTTATTATGATGGCAGATTACATGAAATTATTCGAATTTATTCCGATCAGATTGGGTCGGAATACCTCCAGGATCTGAGAAAACTCTACCTCAGTAAGATAAATTCTTAATTTAGTCTGCCAGATGGCAGTTCCTTTTCAAAAAGGTATTGTGTTGTAATTTGATGTTCCGAAACATTATATTACAGCACAGTACAGGATTGTAAATCCGGTTGGATATTCTAATTTTATTCTTCAGTAATTTACCTCTTGAATTTTTATAGTTAAAAAACCTAAACCACATCACAATGAAGAAATTAATTTCATTATTTCTTTTAACAGCCTTGTTTATTCAAGGCTCGAATGCCCAGCAAAAACTTTTCAAGGAAACCGAAGAACAGAAAAAAGAACGCATGGCCTGGTGGACAAACGACCGCTTTGGTATGTTCATTCATTGGGGATTGTACGCACTTCCGGCGCGCCACGAATGGGTGAAAAATCAGGAACGGATTACCAACGAAGACTACCAGAAATACTTCGATAATTTCAATCCCGACTTGTATAACCCACGCGAATGGGCAAAAATGGCCAAAGCAGCTGGAATGAAATATGCCGTGATTACCACCAAGCATCATGAAGGATTCTGCTTGTTCGATTCAAAATTTACCGATTACAAGGCGCCTAATACGGCTATTGGAAAAGACTTGCTTAAAGAATGGGTGGAAGCTTTTCGTGCTGAAGGTTTGAAAATCGGATTCTATTACAGCCTGATTGATTGGCATCACCCAGATTTTACGATCGACCGCGTTCATCCGCAACGTACCGATGACAAAGCAAAACTGGCAGAACTCAATAAAAATCGCGACATGAATAAATACCGCGAATACCTGCACAATCAGGTTCGCGAGCTGCTCACCAATTATGGGAAAGTGGATATGCTTTGGCTCGATTTTTCGTATCCGGGCGAAAATGGCAAAGGCCACAAAGATTGGGATTCTGAAAAGCTAATCAAAATGGTTCGTCAGTTACAACCCGGGATTCTGGTGAACGACCGCCTCGACCTGAAAGAATACGAAGATGGTTGGGATTTCACCACTCCGGAACAGTACAAAGTGTCAAAATGGCCTGAAGTGAATGGCAAAAAAGTGCCCTGGGAAACCTGCCAGACTTTTAGCGGATCGTGGGGTTATTATCGCGATGAAAATACCTGGAAAGACACCAAGCAATTACTTGTATTATTGATCGAATCGGTGAGTAAAGGTGGAAACTTGTTGTTGAATGTTGGACCGACCGCCCGCGGAATGTTTGACGAGCGTGCCCAATCACGTTTGAAATCGATGGGCGAGTGGATGAGCCTGAACAACCGCTCAATTTATGGTTGTACTCAGGCGCCCGAAGAGTTTAAAGCTCCTGACAACAGTTTAATGACTTATAACCCAAAAACCAATCGACTGTACATTCATTTGTTGGATTACCCGCTACAGAACCTCACTTTGCCTGGTTATGCCGGAAAAGTAAAATATGCACAGTTTCTGCACGATGCATCTGAAATTAAAATTACTGCAAGAACCGAACATGGGGCAAAGGAAGGTTCAACTTCAACGGATCTGAATTTAAGCTTGCCGGTTATCAAACCAAATGTTGAAATTCCGGTAATAGAGCTGATTTTAAAATAAATAGATCGTATTTGATCGACAGAAGGGCGATTCCGACAAGTTCGGGATCGTCTTTTTTGTTGTGAATGGGTTAGGGTGATTGTTGATGGATATTTGCATAAAAGAAATTGAGTGCTGTAACGTTTCTTAAAAAACGAAGTCTTTGTTTTATGAATGTCCATAGAAAACAACCTTAAATAATGTTTAATGAAACGTATCTTTCTAGCTCAAACAGTCCTAGCGCTGTTAATGATTATCTTTTTCTTTGATAGTTATTCGCAAACTATCGAAAAGAAAACCTATCAGACTTTTTTTACAAAATCGGCTCCTGAAATTGATGGAATGGAGAATGATTCCTGTTGGAATGAAGTGGAATGGAGTGGCGATTTTATTCAAACTCAACCAGCTGAGAACAAACCGCCATCTCAGCAAACTAAATTTAAGATTCTGTACGACGATAATAACCTGTATGTATTTATCCGGGCTTTAGACACCGAACCGAAAAAGATAAGTCGTTTGATTTCGCGCCGTGATAATTTCGATGGTGACATGGTGTCGTTCATGGTTGATAGTTACTACGACCAGCAAACGGCATTCTCTTTTACGGCTACGGCTGCCGGAGCAAAAGGCGATGAGGCTGTTACAGAAGATGGAAATAATTGGGATGAGAGTTGGAACCCTGTGTGGTACCTGAAAACCGCTATCGATGACAAAGGCTGGAGTGCTGAAATGAAAATTCCACTAAGCCAGCTCAGGTTTGGGAAAAAGGAAGAGCATGTGTGGGGGATTCAGGTTATGCGCCACATTTTTCGTTTGGAGGAGCGCTCAACCTGGCAGTACATTCCCAAAGGTTCTCCGGGGCAGATTCATTTGTATGGCGAATTACATGGCATAAATAGTATCAAACCGAAAAGGAAGATCGAATTACTCCCTTATACTGTTGCCAGAATGGAGCGTTTCAAAAAAGAAGAAGGTAATCCATTTCTCGACGGGAAGAAGAGTGCTATGTCATATGGTCTCGATGGAAAAGCTGCGATTACCAACGACCTCACACTCGATTTTTCAATCAATCCTGACTTCGGACAGGTTGAAGCCGATCCTTCGGAAGTTAACCTTAGTGCCTTCGAATCCTATTTTTCGGAACGCCGGCCGTTCTTCGTTGAAGGAAAGAATATATACCAGTTTCAGCCTTCTAATTCAATTGTGATTCACAACATGGGCGCCGACAATCTCTTCTATTCCCGCCGGATAGGACGATCTCCACATAATTCCCCGGATCTCGCCGACAACGAATATGCTGATGTTCCGGAGTCGTCAACAATACTTGGTGCGATGAAACTTTCAGGCAAAACAAAAAAGGGTTTGTCGATTGGCGTTCTGGAAAGTGTAACCGCCAACGAAAATGCGCTTATTGATAACGCCGGAGTTCGCCGGAAAGAATCGGTTGAGCCATTAACCAATTATTTTGTTGGACGTTTGCAAAAGGATTTCGATAAGGGTGAAACTGTTCTTGGCGGAATTATTACGGCTGTGAACAGGGATATTACGAACCCGGCGCTCAACTATTTGCCAACTGCGGCCTACACCGGAGGAATCGATTTCAGTCATAAATGGAAAGAACGAACCTGGTATGTGACTGGAAATGCTGAGTTCAGTTATTTGAAAGGAAAGGAAGAAGCTATTCTGAATGCCCAGCAATCGTCTGCCAGATATTTTCAGCGACCCGATGCCAGTTACGTTTCGGTTGATTCTTCCAGAACATCGTTGGCCGGTTATGGTGGAACTTTTAAGCTGGGGAGATCGAGTAAAAAGAGGTTGCAATTTGAAACTAGTTTAACCGTTCGTTCGCCCGGATTGGAATTCAACGATATTGGTTATATGCGTTATTCCGACGTTATTCACCACGGCTCCTGGGCTGCTTATTACATTCGCAATCCTTTTTCGATTTTCAATAATTTCTATCTGAATACCAATTACTGGATGTACTGGAATTTTTCAGGAAAGCTTTTATCAACCTTTGTGAACACCAATTTTTATTCTCAGTTTAAGAATCGATGGCAAATCAATGGCAACTTTACCCGGATTGGCGAAAATACTTCGACGAACCTGTTGCGCGGTGGCCCATCGTTCATTCAGCCAGGTGGTGAAGAAATGAATTTAAATATCTCGACTGACCAATCCAAGAAATTTTCATTCAATATTGGAAGCTATCAGGGATTTGGCGATGTGAATAGTTACCGGAATCAGGAATACTGGATGGGTTTTAATGCCAAACCAACGAATGCACTATCTATATCTATTTCGCCGAGCTATGGTATTACGAACAGCGAATTACAATATGTTTCGACCACGAAAATGGGCAACGACCCCCGGTATATATTTGCCCGGTTAGATCAGAAAACAGCAAGCTTTACCTTCCGTTTGAATTATACTTTTACTCCTGAACTCTCCCTTGAATATTATGGCCAACCGTTTATTTCGGCAGGTAAATATTCCGACTTTAAGCGAACCACCAATACAAAAGCCAATCGATTCAAGGATAGGTATCGCATCTTTTCAGGGAACGAAATAGGCTTTCGCTCAGTTAATAACGACTATGCAATTGATGAGGATCATGACGGTAGCACAGATTATTCATTCGATAACCCCGATTTTAATTTCCGGCAATTTCGGTCGAATTTGGTTGTTCGGTGGGAATATTTGCCTGGATCGACATTGTTCCTGGTTTGGTCGCAAGGCCGGACAAGCTCAGCCGAAGACGGATCGTTTGCCTATGGGAAGGATATGAAGGATCTGTTTGGAATCCAGCCTCATAATGTCTTTCTGATCAAATTTTCATACTGGTTCTCGTTGTAAAAGTATTTCACAGGTGACATTTCTGTCACCTGTGAAATACTTTTTTAGGAGGTTAGTTATTTAGTTTTCTGATAGAGGTGAAAATTTTCTTTCTCAAAGAAGATATTTTCTATCTTTAAACTTAATTCATTGTAATTATTACAATAAGAGTTAAGGGTAGAATCTTTCTCGGTTGTTATAGATCTGAAACTTAAACCTAACCAATGATGAAGAACAAAATTTCTTGGTGCTTTGCACTTTTATTATTTCTACTTACCGGTTCAAGACTGAATGCTCAGTCGTTGAAAATCAATGAAAACGAGTATTTCGAAAAGCCAGGGTTGAATGTCATGGTCTTTTTCGATATTTACCCTGAAGGCCATCAGGGAGCCGTCGGTATCATTCAGAACGGAACCCGGGTGGCTACAAACGGCGATTTGCGTCTGGAGCCAACTCCCGGTCAATGGCAGCCTATTCCCAAAGTGGGCAAACGCTCCGTTGACCGAAGTAAAAACGAAATCAGTGTAAAATGCACTTTCCCCGATTCAAGCATCAACCGCAAAGGTTTTAATCCGGTTGAATATCCTGATTTGTACTTTAATTACCACGTTCGTGTCGTTGGCGAAGGAAACAAATTCCGAATCCTTGTCGATTTAGATAAACCGCTTCCTGCCGGATGGGAAAAGAAAGTTGGCTTCAACTTCGAATTGTTTCCGGCCATTTTATTTGGTAAAAGCTGGTATCTCGATGAGCAATCCGGAATCTTTCCAACTCAGGCCAACGGACCAATGGAAAAGGACAGTGATGGCAACTGGCAGGCTTTTCCAATGGCTTCAGGCCAAAAACTAACCATTGCTCCGGAAACGGCTGCTCAAACCATGGTGATCGAAAGTAAAGGTCAGCCATTGCAATTGCTCGATGGCCGTTTCTACCACAACAATGGATGGTTTGTAGTTCGTTCGCTGGTCACTCCGGGGAAAACTGTTGGAGCTATCGAGTGGGTGGTCGATTGCAATGTGTTACCCAATTTTCAGTCGAAACCGGTGGTTCATATCAGTCAAATTGGCTACGAGCCCAATCAGGAAAAAATAGCAGTAATCGAAGTCGATAAAAACACCCCGACAGCTGAGAAAGCAAGTTTGTACCGAATTTCAGAAGATGGCGGTTTGAAAGAAATCCGAACCATTGAACCGAAGAAGTGGGGCAAATTTCTTCGTTTTAATTATTATCAGTTCGATTTTTCGGATGTGACAACTCCCGGAATTTATCAGGTTAAATATGGCGAAAACACTTCAGAACCTTTCCGGATAAGCTCAACCATTTACGATCGAAATGTGTGGCAGCCGGTTGTTGAATATTTCCTGCCGGTACAGATGTGCCACATGCGTGTGAACGAAGGTTACCGCGTATGGCATGGCCTGTGTCACATGGACGATGCGCTGATGGCTCCGGTTGATACCAACCATTTTGACGGTTATTTACAGGGACATTCAACACTCACCAAATTCAAACCTCTGGAACAGGTGCCAGGACTGAACCGTGGTGGATGGCACGATGCCGGCGATTACGATTTGCGCGTAGAGTCGCAGGCAGGCGAAGTCTGGATATTGTCTCAAGCTTACGAATTGTTTCATCCCGAGTGGGATCAAACTACGGTTGACCAGCAAAATCATCTGGTTGAAATACACCGGCCTGACGGAAAAAACGATTTGCTTCAGCAAATAGAACACGGAACAATTACCATTTTAGCCGGATATCAAAGTCTCGGTCGATTGTATCGCGGAATCATTGAAAATAGTTTGCGCCAGTATGTTCATTTGGGCGATGCGTCTACAATTACCGACGGACGCAAATACAATCCAGGTTTGAAAAAAGAGGAGGTTACTGCGCATGAATCAGGTGTTTTGGACGATCGTTTGGTTTTTACCGAAGAAAATCCGTGGCGAGAACTGGACGTAGCCAAAGATCTGGCAACGGGAGCTCGTGTTTTGAAAGGTTTTAATGATACATTGTCCGCACAATCGGTTATTGCTGCTGAGGCACTTTATGCCTCAGTGGATGCCGCTAAAAATCAGCGGATGGCTGGTGCAAAAGTAAAAGCAGCCGTTGAGTTGCTGATCACTACTGGAAATAAGAAGTATAAGGAAGATATTCTGAAATTCACCAATCCTGAAGTGCTGAAATGGAACGAAATAATTGGATATGTGGGTCGTGTTTTGAAACAGATCGGCGACGCGAATCTTTCCTCGATGGTTTTAACAGCCGCCAAAAATTACAAGGTTGAGGTTGATAATCTGCAAAAGGAAAATCCGTTTGGAGTACCTTATCGTCCACACATTTGGGGTGATGGCTGGAACATTCAGAGTTTCGGGGTAAACCAGTATTTTCTTCAGAAAGGCTTTCCCGAAATATACGATTCGAAATACATGCTGAATGCCTTGAATTTTGTTTTGGGAAATCATCCGGGCGAAAACACTTCATCGTTTGTTTCCGGTGTGGGTTCTCGATCAGTAACTCAGGCCTATGGCGTAAACCGAGCTGACCGATCCTTTATTCCCGGAGGTTCAGTTTCAGGAACCGGAATTATTCGTCCCGATTTTCCAGAGTTAAAAGAATGGCCCTATTTCTGGCAACAAACCGAATACGTTTTGGGCGGAGGTTCTTCCAATTTTATGTTTTTGGTACTTGCTGCGAAAGATGTACTGAAATAATAATGGATTCAAAAAGAAAAAGGGAAAGAGTGAAATCGGTTAGATTTCACTCTTTCCCTTTTCGAAATTACATCTGATTTTTCAGGAAGGTTTTCTTCTTCCTCTAAACCTTTTTTCCTTGGCTTTATCCTTGGGTAAGTTTCTTTTTTCTTTTTTAGCATCCCTACCATAAATAAACTTTTTCTCGTGGAAAGCTCCTTTAAAAGTGGGATCGGCGATTCTCTTCTGACGGTCGATCTCACGCAACTGAATTTGACTTTCTTCACTTTTTGTAGCTACCAAATCCAGATCTACCGGAAGTTCAAGTCTTGGAATTTCCATCCGGATCAGTTCTTCTATTTTCCGGAGGTTGAGCTCTTCTGCCGGATTGACCAGCGAAATGGCTGTTCCTGTATTGTTGGCGCGGGCCGTGCGACCAATGCGGTGAACGTAATCTTCGTGGTTCGATGGCAGATCAAAATTAATGACATGGCTGATCAGTTCTACATCAATTCCGCGCGACGAAATATCGGTAGTAATCAGGATGCGAACGACACCGCTTTTAAAAGCATTGATAGCGTTTAAGCGTGTGCTTTGTCCTTTGTTTGAGTGCAGAATTCGTTTTTCGCCTTCCGATCTGCGTTTGATGATTTTGAAAACCTGTTCGGCATTTTCTTTGGTCCCGACGAAAATAATCACCCTGGAGAATGTTTCCTCGTCGCGAAGCAAATAATTGATCAGGTTTAATTTGGTCTGAAAATTAGGTACTTGATAATAAACCTGATTAATCAGTTCGGCTGGCGTTGCCGATGGTGCAACCTCAACGCGCTCCGGAAAATCCAGGAATTCGTGACTCATCTCTTCAACTTTTTCGTTGAAGGTAGCCGAGAAAAGCAGGTTTTGCCTTTTCAGCGGAAGGATTTCCAGGAAATTGCGGATTTGCGGCATGAAACCCATATCCAGCATCCGGTCGGCTTCGTCAATAACTAATGTCTTTACTTTTTTGAACGAAACAGCTTCTGCTCTATACAGATCCCACAAACGGCCTGGAGTTGCAACCAGGATATCCACTCCGGGTTTAATCAGCTCGGCATGCTTGGTCCAGCCAACGCCACCATAAACAGTTGCCCGTCGCAAATTAGTGAATTTGGTCAGGTCTTCCAGATCTTCACCCACCTGAATAGCCAATTCGCGTGTAGGAACCAACACGATGGCACGGGGATCGTTTCCCTCGGCTTTAACCAGTTTCATAATTAAAGGAATGAAATAGGCTGCCGTTTTGCCTGTTCCTGTTTGTGCAATTCCCAAAACGTCCACTCCCGAGCGAATCATCGGGATCGCCTTCTCCTGAATGGGCGTTGGTTCGGTAAAGCCCAGTTCTTCAATCGCTTTTAAAACCGATTTACTTATTTTTAAATCTTCGAATGTTGCCATGCTGCAAAGATAGTGGCTTATTTTGATTTTACTTCAACCGGTACATCTTCCCAGGAAGGCTGACAATTATTCCTTTAAATTCAAGACCAAGCAGCAAGGCTGAAACTTTACTCACCGACATTTGGGCTTCGGTGGTTATCTCGTCAACAAAACGATCACCTGCTTTTAAGAGATCAACCAGCTTCTGTTCTGCCGGAGTTAATTCTACAAAAAGTGAGGTTTGGTAAGCCCGGCTGGTTGAAACTTTGACGTCCCAATTCATGGCTTTTTCAATGTCAGCCTGACCTTCAACCAAAACAGCTTCGTTCAGTTTAATGATTTTATTGCAGCCCCTGGAATAAAGATCAGTGCTGCGACCCGGAAAGGCAAAAACATCGCGGTTGTACGAATTGGCAATGTCGGCAGTCACCAGTGCCCCGCCTTTTTCAGCACTTTCTACAATAATGGTGGCATCTGCCAAGCCTGCAATGATCCGGTTACGGCGAAGGAAATTTTGCCGGTCGATTTTGGTTTCGCTGATAAAATCGGAAATCAGACCTCCTTTTTCGAGCATTTTGCTGGCAATTGGGGCATGGAGCGATGGGTAAATTGTATCCAATCCATGGGCAAAAACGCCGACAGTTGGAATGTTGTATTTCAGGCAGGCTTTGTGCGCATGAACATCAATTCCGTAGGCCAGTCCTGAAACAACGAGAATTGGATAGCTTTTTTCAGAAAAACTTCGGATCAATTCTTCACAAATTTCTTTTCCATAGTTTGTCGCACTTCGGGTTCCTACTACCGAAATAATCCGTTGCTCGTTGAGGTTGGCATTTCCTTTAAAATACAAAATAATTGGAGAATCGCTGCATCCTTTCAATCGGGTTGGGTAGTTGTCGTCGAGGTAAAAGAAGGTTTGTATTTTGTTTTTCAGGATAAAATCCACTTCGCGTTTGGCTCGATCCAACACATTTTGCCGTACAACCCGTTTGGCATTCACCTCGCCAATGCCCGGTATTTTCATCAGGTTTTTCTCTTTTTCCTGAAAAACACCTTCAACACTACCGACGTAAGCAATCAGGTTGCGGGCGGTTACCGAACCAATCCCGGGAATTAGTGAAATGGCTATTTTGTATGCAAGATTATCTGGATTTTCCATTCAACCGGTTTTCTATAAAATTAAGAAATCCGGCACTCAAAGTAAATACCTGATTAGCGATTTTTCATAATTTCAGACAATTCTAAACTTATTTGATCGATTTCGGCTTTACTCATGGCGGCCAAACTGATGGTCGGATACTCGGCAATTCCGCGTTTGGTTTTAATGGCGATGGTAAGGTCGGTAAATCCCATCGCTTTTTCAATGTTAAAATTTACAAGTGCCGAGTGAGCGAATTCAATGGCTTCATATTCCTTTTTCAGGATTGAAATAACCGGGTAGTATCGGAATAGAACCTTCCCGTTTCCGGAATTGAAATACACATAACATAGATTGGCAAATTGAGCAATACCAACATAAACAGCAAACACCCCAGCTGTAATTAAAACAGCAGTATCCTGTTTTAATCCGAGAAAAGCCAGGCCAATCACAACAATTACGATACCCGTGAGGTTAAAGGTTCTTTTAATTTGCTTACTTCTCTTTTGATTCGAAATTTCCATGGTTCCTGATAAAATTGTAAATAGTTCGGGCTTTTTGCTGACAAATTCCAAGCTTTGGCAAAATAGCTTAACTTTGCCGGAGCATAATTTAGAACGTGTATGACTGATTCAAAAGTACATTCAAATATCATCTTTTCACAGCAGATTGATGTGGAACTTCGGAAAATAGTTCAAAAGTATCCCGCCGGAAAAGTGTTTCTGTTGACTGATCAAACGGCTGCGGGATTTTGTCTTCCGCTAATTCAATCGGTTATCGATGAATTTTCAATCCGGATGGTAGCAATTCCTTCGGGGGAAGAGAACAAAAATATCCAATCAGTAGGTCTAGTTTGGGATTTTCTGAGCAATTACGGAGCCGATCGCAAATCGCTGTTGATCAACATTGGAGGCGGAATGCTTACCGATTTGGGCGGTTTCGCTGCTTCAACCTTCAAGCGCGGATTGGATTTTGTGAATATCCCGACTACACTTTTGGCTCAGGTTGATGCTTCGCTTGGCGGAAAAACCGGCTTCAATTTTAACGGCTTGAAGAATGAAATTGGTGTATTTATGGAGCCGAATTCGGTGATCATCAATGTTAATTTCCTGAAAACTATTGATCAGGCTAATTTTCTTTCGGGTTATGCCGAAATGCTGAAACATGGCTTAATCAAAAGCCGTGAGCATTGGGACGAATTGCTGACTTTTGATATGGAAAGCATCGATTACGATGCCCTTCAGGAAATAATTGCACATTCGGTGGCTGTGAAAGAATGGCACGTGCTGAATGATCTGACCGAACAAAACATACGAAAAGCCTTGAATTTTGGACACACGGTTGGTCATGCGTTCGAAAGTTATGCCATGAAAACCGGTCGCCCGATTTTGCATGGTCATGCAGTAGTTTACGGAATGATTGCCGAACTTTATTTGTCGGCGAAACAATGCGGATTGGGAATCGACGAACTGAACTCCATTTCTTCGTGGATGATTGCCAGATATGGCAAATTCGAAATTCAGGAAAGTGATTTTGAAGCCCTGTATCAACTGATGACACACGATAAAAAGAACGAAGGCAAACGCATCAATTTCACGCTTATTCCTGAAATCGGGAAGGTTGAAATCAATGTCGATTGCTCGAAAGAGCTGATCATTGAAGCGCTCAATTATTATAAAAGTTGCGGGTTACGGGATTCGAGTTCCGAGTTGTAAATTACCCGTAACATGAAACTCGCAACCCGAAACAATTAAAAAATGAAATACCTCGTTTCCAAATCCGATAAAACCCTGAAAGGAAGTATCGTTCTTCCCGGTTCGAAAAGTATTGCCAACCGCGCGCTGATTATTCATGCGCTGAGTTATAGCCCGTATTCGATTGAAAATCTATCGGATAGTGACGATGTTCGGGTGATGAGTCAGGTTTTTAATTCGAATACGAATCATTTCGATATTGGTCATGCCGGAACTGCCATGCGGTTTCTGACGGCTTTCCTTTCACAAATTGTGGGTGAGTGGACAATTACCGGATCGGATCGGATGAAGCAGCGACCTATCGGAATTTTGGTTGATGCCCTGAATAAACTTGGGGCGCGGATTGAATATCTCGAAAATGATGGTTTCCCTCCGCTGAAAATTTACGGTTCGCACTTAAAAGGTTGTGTGCTCGAATTGGATGGGAGCGTAAGCAGTCAGTATATTTCGGCGCTTTTGATGATTGCTCCAACCATTGAAGATGGCCTGACTTTGCGCCTGAAAAATAAAATCACGTCGCGTTCGTACATCGAAATGACGTTGAAACTAATGGAGCAATTTGGAGTTCAGCACGTTTGGAAAGGCAACGAAATACGCATTTCAGAACAAAAATACAAAGCTCTTCCGTTCTCGGTTGAGGCCGATTGGTCGGGAGCATCGTATTGGTATCAGATGGCTGTTTTGGCTGAAAATGTGGATGTAGAGCTTATTGGTTTGACTACCGAAAGTCTTCAGGGAGACGCCATGATTGCTCAATGGTTCGAACAATTGGGTATCCAGACCACAGCAACCGAAAAAGGGTCGCGTTTGACTAAGAATGGGCAATCACTTCCAAAATATTTGCAACTCAATTTCATTGAAAATCCTGATGTGGCACAGACTTTCGCTGTTTTGTGCGTGATGAAACAGATACCATTTCATTTTACCGGACTGGAAACATTGAAAATAAAAGAAACCAACCGGATTGCCGCACTTCAGGATGAGCTGGCCAAATTTGGTGTCCAAATCACCGAAACCGCTCACGGAGAACTGAAATGGGATGGCACTTTTCCGCTCGAAAAGCAAGCTGTTCCTGAAATTGAAACCTACCACGATCACCGCATGGCGATGGCTTTTGCTCCGGCTTGCCAATCGTACGGGCCGGTTGCTATTCTCGATCCGATGGTCGTCACTAAATCGTATCCGGCCTTCTGGGAAGATTTGAAAAAGGTGGGCTTTGTGGTGGAAAAAGTAATGTGATCGATGTCCTTCAGCTAAAGCAGACGGCAAAATATATCATTGTTTCATATCAGGAGTAACGTTATTCAAAGCTAAGCCTATGCTTTGCCGTTGGCTTCAGCCAACGGACATCGAATCAGATCAGTCCTTCAATTTTTCGAACCCATATTTTTCTTCGAGTAGTTTTATTTCATCATCTAGTGTAATTCGCTGATGATGTGTGTCTTGATTTTGAATGTATTTGCGGATTCGTTCTACTTGAGATTGCCCTATGGAGACTGCATAATAGTCGTCCTGCCATGCAAAATGATAGGGAAATATTTTGAGGCTGTTTATCCAAAATGAACTTTCGCCTTTCATGTATTGCATAATGGTGGAGATATTCTGCTGCTTGCCCATGTTTATCAGGGCATGCACATGATTTTCATGTACATTGATGAAATCGAGGTTGATGTTTTTATCTTCAGTATTTGCCCTGAAATGTTTCAGAAGTTCTGGATGAAAGGAATGCGGGATGTAATAGGCTCTGTCTTTGACACACCATACGCAATGTATCCAGATTTTCACATACGACATAATTTTGATCTTTGGAGTTGAGCTAATTTAATGAATTTTAGTTGGATATTCTGTTCTTTGGTAAAAGCCAGCAGAAATCAATTCAATTCTTCTTAGTTGAACTACATGCTTGTCAGCTAAAGCAGACGGCAAAGTATATCAGTTTTCAACTCAGCTTTACTGTTATTCAAAATTAAGCTTATCCTTTGCCGTTTCGCTTTAGCGAACGGATTGGAGTAACAATTTTTACCTTTTCTGCTGAAAAAAATCTTTCATTAATTGTGCACATTCATTTTCAAGTACTCCAAAAACAACTTCAGTTTTGGGATGTAAAGCTGCTGGTGCAAACTTGTTGAATCCCCTTTTTTCGTCGGATGCGCCATACACTACTTTGCCAATTTGCGACCAGCCCAAAGCGCCAGCGCACATTACGCATGGTTCCAGAGTAATATACAACGTGCATTCGTTGAGGTATTTTCCGCCCAAAAGATTGGCGGCGGCGGTAATGGCCTGCATTTCGGCGTGGGCGGTTACGTCGGTGAGTGTTTCAGTCAGGTTGTGAGTACGGGCAATGATGCGGTTTTGCGAAACCACCACCGCACCAACCGGAATTTCGCCTTCAGCAAAAGCAAGTTCTGCCTCTTGAAGTGCGCGGCGCATAAAATATTCGTCGTTAAAAAGCTCCATCTGTTCAAGGCAAAAGTTTCAAGGCAAAAGTAAAAGAAAATGTTGGTAAGCTTTCAAAATAAAAAAGACACTCCGAAAGTTATCCTTTGATGAGTGTCTTTTTCTGAAATAATTCAAAAGTAAAATCTATTGGATAGTGGCCTGAATCAATTCAATGCCATCTTTCTTGCCCAGATTTTTACTGTACTTTTTGTCTTTCGCGTTGTTCCAGTGTTCCATCACGCCTAAACTCGATAATTTGCTGCCATCTCTTTCCGGATCGTAAACCGCTTTCGATGGCGGGTTGTTGGCCTGGGCAGCTTCAATGAGGTACTGGTCGCTAAACTTAATGTCAAGAGCATCGGGCCATTCAGAACGAATAAAATCGAGGCCAACAGCATCAATGGCAACACCATCCTGCGAGGCAAATAAACTAGAAGGCCAGTTGTTGTTGAAAGGCGCCATCTGCCATTTTGGTGCTGGAATACCGTTCACGAGTTTCGCTCCGTACAATCCGTCGATCAGGAAAAGCATTGTTTTTCCACCCAAATCCTTGTGCCCCAGAAAATCGACAAAAGTCATGTACTTGGGCTTTCCTTCCCTGTTCTGATCAAAATTATCGTGTGCATTTTTTCGCCAGTCGCTGTTGATGCTGGTCACTCCGTAGTAATTCTTTCCGCAAAGGGTAACTCCCTGCCCAACGTGGCCTTTCAGTAATGCAACATTGATGAGGTAATCAGCTTCCACGGCGCAAGTTGCCAATCCCTGATCAAGTTTTCCGTTGTCAACCGAATACGGAATCGCTCTCTCTACATAAGTTGATTTTACGCGGCCATTCCCGCCAACATTATCCACAAAAATAACCTCCGGAAATTCAGCATGGCATTTGTCGTAGATGTTGTCGGTAATAAAGCGGCTGGCATCAAAAACGCTAATGTTTTTCTGCGGAATGCCGGCGTCGTGAATCATTGTCCGCAGCAAAGCCAGAGTCATTTGGGGCGAAGCGTTTATTTCGTTCGAGTTGGTTTGTGCGCTGTTGTTGTTGGCATTTATTTTTACGGCAATCTTCTGGTTCGGCTGATAACCTTCAGCATTCCCTTTCTTGGTCTGATTGAAAGATACGAAAAGCGCTTTCCATGCTTTAGCCAGACTCTTTTCTCCGGTCAACGATAAAAGCGTTCGGTTCATCATTTTGTCCGTTTCAGGCTGCGAGTTGTATTTATCGTCCCACCAGAAACCAGTAGAGCCATTCCAATTGGCTGCCTTGGGGTTATGAACCCAAACCACACGTCCCGGATTTATACCGTGCGAAGTACCAACTGGTGCATTGGGTGTAATGATCCACTCCGGAGTAGAATTGGCAAACACATTTTCAGGATTTTGAACAAAGAATGCAATGGAACCACCAAAGGCAACGACCAGAAAAGCGATGAAATAAAAATATCTGGCTTTTTTAAAATTAAGCTGAGCCAAACGGAATGCCTTGAAAGTCCCGGTAAGGGTGAGAAGATAAATTACAAAGCCCGACATAACCGGAGCACTGGCTTGCATGCATGGGTAGGCTGCGCGTTGAGGCTTCGGAATGACCCGAATCAGGAACCATACGGTTGTTGCTATTCCCAGCGAAAGGAAAATAAGCTTGCCAAAAATAGGGTTTGAAACAGAACTCTCCCGGTATTTTTTCAGGAATTGGATGAGTGATTTCATTTTGTAGTTGATTTAGGATTTAGGTTAACTTGCTGTTCGAACTACAATATTGCTAAAAATTTAACGGTCGGCAAAATATTTCAGTTTTGAAATGTAACCTGAGCAGATGTAAGTTGCTGTTCTACTTTGTGTCAAAGTTGACTTGTTTAAATAGATGGCGGTCTATAACCATTTTGGGATTTGAGAATTAAAATTGGTTGATGAATTCAACAAGTATATTCGAATATCACATATTGTATTCTGGCATTAATTTCAAATATCTCCCGAATCTGATTTTTTCCAACCAATTATTCCAAAAACTGCTTATTTTTGCAGCAAATAAAAATGAAACAACTATGTACAGAACACATACATGCGGCGAAATACGCATCAATCATCAGGGTTCGGAAGTGACCCTTGCAGGCTGGGTTCAGCGCGTTCGTAACCTGGGCGGAATGACTTTTATCGATCTTCGCGACCGTTACGGCATTACACAGCTGGTTTTCGACGAAAAAACAGAGCAGTCTGTTGCTGAATTGGGCAATCAACTGGGTCGCGAGTATGTGGTTCAGGCAACCGGAACGGTTCGCGAACGCAGCAGCAAAAACAAAAATATCCCAACCGGCGAGGTCGAACTGGCCGTAACTGCTTTAAATATCCTGAATAGCTCGGATACCCCGCCGTTTACCATCGAAGACGAAAGCGATGGCGGTGACGAAATCCGTATGAAATACCGTTACCTCGATTTGCGTCGTGCACCGGTTCGCGATACATTGATTCTGCGTTCGAAAATGGCATTTGCCACCCGCTCATACCTTGATAGCCAGAATTTCATCGAAACCGAAACGCCGGTTCTAATCAAATCGACTCCGGAAGGGGCGCGCGATTTTGTGGTACCTTCGCGTATGAATCCAGGCGAATTTTACGCCTTGCCTCAGTCGCCACAGCAGCTGAAACAATTGTTGATGGTGGCCGGTTTCGACCGCTATTACCAGATCGTGAAATGTTTCCGCGACGAAGATTTGCGTGCCGACCGTCAGCCTGAATTTACACAGATCGACTGCGAAATGTCGTTCGTTGAACAGGAAGATATTTTGAACATGTTTGAAGGCCTGACCAAATACCTCTTCAAACAAATTAAAGGAATTGACATTACTGAATTTCCACGAATGCCTTATTCTGAAGCTATGGGAAGCTATGGCTCGGATAAACCAGACATTCGTTTCGGAATGAAAATCAAAGATATTACGGCATTAGCAAAAGGACACGGGTTTTCGGTTTTCGACGATGCCGAATTTATTGGAGGAATTTGTGCCGAAGGTTGTTCCGAATATACACGCAAACAAACCGATGCGCTGACCGAATGGGTGAAACGCCCGCAGATTGGCGCCAAAGGGTTGGTTTATGTGAAAGTGAATACCGATGGAACGATCAAGTCGTCAGTCGATAAATTCTATAGTGCCGAAGACCTTCAGAAATGGGTTGAGCTATTTGGAGCAAAACCAGGCGATTTGCTTTTAATCCTTTCCGGAGTGAAAGAAAAAATGCTGAAAGCCATTGGCGACATGCGTTTGGAAATGGCCAATCAATTGGGATTGCGCGACAAAAATGTGTTTCAGCCATTGTGGGTAGTCGATTTCCCATTGTTGGAATGGGACGAAGATACGGCACGTTTCTACGCGATGCACCATCCATTTACTGCGCCAAAACCTGAAGATATTCCGCTTTTGGAAACCAATCCGGGTGCGGTTCGTGCCAATGCCTACGATTTGGTAATCAATGGCGTTGAAATTGGTGGTGGTTCGGTTCGTATTTTCGATAAAGCACTTCAGGCCAGAATGTTTGGTTTACTTGGATTTACTCCTGAACAGGCCGAATACCAGTTTGGCTTCCTGATGAACGCCTTCAAATTTGGCGCTCCGCCACATGCCGGTATTGCCTTTGGATTTGACCGTTTGACGTCAATGTTCGCCGGGTTGGACAGCATTCGGGATACCATTGCATTCCCTAAAAACAATTCGGGCCGCGATGTGATGATGGATAGCCCTTCAATGATTTCGTTGGAGCAATTGGATGAGTTAAATTTAGTTGTGAATTTGAAAGAAAAGAAATAAGTAATTATTCATTTTGTAGTTAAAGGCGAATATTCATTCTTTGGATATTCGCCTTTTCTCTTTATAAAAGTAGCGTAAATTCATTTATTCCAAAATTTTACCTATTTTTCTAAAATCATAACTAACTTAAACGAATACCGCTTGCGCAGATCTATTCAAATATTGTTTTTGGTCTTATTATTAGCAAGTTCGGTTGCTGGTATTTCTGCATTTCCTGCAAGGAATGGGATTAAAAACGTATTGTTGATAAACTCTTATCATCAAGGCCTTGCCTGGACGGATAGTTTGACTATCGGGATAGTTAAAACATTTAAAACCCATCCGGATTATAATCTTTTCATTGAATATTTGAACTCCAAACAATTTGGCAAATCAACCTTTGAAATTGAAAAAGAATATTTTCAGAAGAAATATTCAGGGATTCAATTGGATGGATTATTAGTAACTGATAATGATGCGCTCGATTTTGTGATCCAATATGAAAAGGCGTTTTTCCCAGATGTTCCTGTGGTTTTTGCCGGAATTTCTAATCCGGAAGATTATTCGTTAGACGGATCGAGGTATTATGGATTAAAGGAGAGTGGAAGCAATGAGAATGTTGTGGGGCTTATTCGGAATTTATTACCAAATTCTACACGATTACTCGTTATTACTGATTTAACAACTACCGGATTAATTTACAGGAAAGAGTTTCTCAGACAGGCTCAAGTATTTAAGGATTTTACAATTTTGTTTCCTGAGGTGATTGATTTGGACACCATTTATCGAATGGTAAGTTCGGGAAAAGATTATGACGCTATTTATTACATCGGAATTAGTCAGGACAAGAATGGCAGGTTGGTGGATCCAATGCCACTTGTAAAACAAATTTGTCTTAGGGCGAAAGTACCGGTATTTACAAACGATCCGATTTATAACGGAGTTGGCATTGTTGGTGGCCTTTTCCAAAGTGGTAAAAGGCATGGAGCTAAATCGGTTGATTTGCTTATTAACCTGATGAATAAGACGTCAGTAGATTCAGTCCAACACGTTTATATAGAAGGACAGAGTAGTTTTTTCGATCATAAAATGCTTGATAAGTACAATATCTCAGCAAAAAAACTTCCATTATATGCTGAAATTATCAATCAGAAAACTCTTTTTGACAAAGAAAAACTTGGCGTGTTATTTATCGTTTTGGTATTATTGAGTTTTGTTGTTGTCGTTCTTTCTGTTGTAAACCGAAGGCGCAAAAACAAACAAAAGAGAACCAATAGTCAACTTCGGGAAATAGAATCGCAGAAATTGGAATTAGAAGAAGCGCATGAACAACTTCGCAGGGTAATTTTAGAGTTAGAAAATGCTAACGATCGTCTGCTAGATACAAATGTCAGGTTAATGGAAGCTAAAAAGAAAGCCGAAGAATCGGATAATTTGAAATCAGCTTTCCTAGCCAATGTTTCGCACGAGATACGGACGCCACTGAATTCGATTGTTGGTTTTTCATCGTTGTTAAGTGAACCGGATTTAAGCGACGAGACAAAAAAAACATATATTGATCTGGTCGAATCAAATACCGAATCCCTGTTGGTTTTGATTGATGAAATTATCGACCTGTCAAAAATTGAGGCACAGCAGCTTACAATTAAGAAACTGAATTTCAGCATCGATTCGCTGATGTCTGAATTATTTCAGATCTTCAGTCAAACTCAAAATAACCCAAACGTTGAGCTGAGGATGAAGAAGCTTTCGGACGATAAAGAACTGATTGTTAATTCTGATCGGATTCGGATTAGACAGATATTCATTAATTTACTTTCGAATGCAGCGAAATTTACCAATAATGGCTTTATTGAGTTTGGATACAGGGAAGATGATATTTATGGAATTGTATTGTACGTAAAAGATACAGGAATCGGGATCAGTAAAGAATATCACAAAGCTGTTTTCCATCGTTTCAGGAAACTTAACGAGAACTCGGGAAAAGTATTCAGAGGGACTGGCTTAGGTTTGGCAATTACTCAAAAGTTGGTTGAGTTACTTGGAGGGAAAATCTGGATAGAGTCGAAATTGGGAGAAGGGACCTGTTTTATGTTTACAATCGAGAATTTTGTACTTCAGGATATTGGCCAATAAAAAACCAGCCGGAGCTGGTTGAAATTTATAAAGATTAAAAAAATCCAAGTTCCAGACGAGCTTCTTCGCTCATCATCGATTTATCCCAGGGCGGATCAAATGTTAGTTCCACATCGGCTTCACTAATGCCATCAACAGCAAGAGCGGCCTGCCGCACATCTTCGACCAATATATCGGCAACGGGGCATCCCGGAGCAGTTAAAGTCATGATTATATTTGCCTTATTGGTCTCGTCAATGTCAACATTATAAATCAATCCCAAATCGTAAATGTTCACAGGTATTTCCGGATCATATACGTCTTTTAGTCTTTCAATTATTAAATCAATTCTTGCATCCATCGCTCATTCTCCTTTTTCTGAAATTCTGTTATATGCAACAGCATAGAGTTTAATTTGTTTGATCATCGAAAGCAATCCATTTGACCTTGTTGGCGAAAGATGCTGTTTCAGGCCGATTTCGTCGACAAAGAAAAGTTCGTTGTTCAATATTTCTTCAGGTGTCCGGTTCGATACTACCCGTAATAACAGGGCGACCAATCCCTTTACAATTACAGCGTCACTTTCGCCCCTGAAAACGATTTTCCCGTCAACAAAGTCGGAAACCAACCAGACCCTCGACTGGCAACCTTTGATCAGGAATTGATCCGTTTTGTCTTTCGGATCCAAATCCTTCAGGTCGTTTCCCAATTCGATCAGGTAACTGTATTTATCCATCCAGTCATCGTAGACCGAAAATTCTTCGATAATCTCTTTCTGTATCTCGTTTATTGTCATGGACTAAAGCTTAAAGGATGCAAATGTCGTTATTTTTTAATTTCCTGCAAAAATATATTTGTCGACCTTGTGAATACTTAAGAAAGCTTAACAAATTGGTCAGTTTGCTGACTTGAAGGAACTTAATTTTTTATTTTGGATGAATTCCTTTCAAAACTACTTTTGAATGAGTCTAAATAGTCTAAAATTCTTTTTCACGCCTGATTAATTTGTATTTTTAGGAGATAGTTCAGTAAAAAATAAACAACAATAAAATGATTAATCTATGGAAACATTAGCTGGATCACAAACTGAAAAAAATCTACTAAAAGCCTTTGCAGGAGAATCGCAGGCCCGCAATCGTTACGATTATTTTGCCAAGGTAGCAATGAAAGAGGGATTGGAGCAAATTGCTGCATTATTCGAAGAAACTGCCTTGAACGAACGTTCGCATGCTAAGCAGTTTTTTAAACATCTGGAAGGTCGTCCAGTTGAAATCACGGCCACTTATCCCGCCGGAAAGATTGGCACAACACTCGAAAACCTGAAAGCTGCAGCCGATGGTGAAAACGAAGAATGGACTGAATTGTATCCTGAATTTGCCCGTATTGCCGACGAAGAAGGATTCAAACGGATTGCATTGCTTTTCCGATCGATTGCCAAGGTTGAACAAGCGCATGAGAAGCGTTACCGGAAGTTGTATGAAAACCTCGAAGAAGGTAAAGTTTTTAAACGCGAAGGCAAAGTTGTTTGGAAATGCCGTGTTTGCGGATTCCTGCACGAATCAACCACTCCACCATTGAAATGCCCGGTTTGCGAACATCCTCAGGCTTATTTCGAAATTGAAGCTGAGAATTATTAGTGTGTGTATAGTCTTCTAAATAAAAGAGCTTGATTCAGGATCGAATCAAGCTCTTTTATTTTTGCCGGTGGTGTTAAAACATGGCGATTACCTTTTTCAAGGCTTCAACAAATACATCAATCTCTTCTTTGGTATTGTAAACAGCAAACGAAGCGCGAACCGTTCCCTGAATGTCGAAATGGTCCATCAGCGGATCGGCGCAATGATGACCTGTCCGGACGGCAATTCCAAACTTATCGAGCATGGTTCCCAAATCGAAGAAATGTATGCCTTCAACATTGAACGAAATTACACCCGATTTTAGCGCTTGTATGCCGTAAATCCGCAAACCCGGGATCACAATTAATTTTGATGTGGCATACTCGAGCAATTCATGCTCCCATGAAGCCAGATTTTCAAGGCCAATACTTAGCAAATAATCGATGGCCGCACCAAATGCAATTACATCACTAATGTTTGGTGTTCCGGCCTCAAATTTATAAGGTAACTCGTTGTATGTTGTTCCTGAAAATTTCACTTCCGAAATCATTTCTCCACCGCCCTGGTAAGGTGGCATTTGTTCGAGCAACTCCTTTTTCCCATACAACACACCAACGCCGTTGGGGCCGTACATTTTGTGGGCTGAAAAAGCATAAAAGTCAACATCCAAATCCTGAACGTCGATTTGCCGGTGGGGCGCTGCCTGCGCGCCATCCACAAAAATGCGGATGTCTTTTGTGTGAGCTATTCGAGCAATCGTTGCTACCGGATTAATTGTTCCCAAAACATTCGAAACATGTGCGACAGCAATCAATTTGGTTTTTGGCGTGATTAATTGGTCGAGTTTTTCAATTTGCAAACGTCCGTCATCATCAATCGGGAGCATCACAATTTTGGCGCCTTTTCGGCCAGCCATCAGTTGCCACGGAACAATATTCGAATGGTGTTCCATTTCCGAAACGATAATTTCATCCCCTTCCCGAACAAAGGCTTCACCAAACGAAAAGGCTGCCAGATTGATGCTTTCAGTAGTTCCTTTGGTGAAAATAATTTGTTCACGGCTTTCTGCATTGATCAGGTTTTTCACCTTTTCGCGGGTTTCTTCATAGGCAGCGGTGGCTTTGTCGGCCATGAAATGCGCTCCACGGTGAATGTTTCCGTAGTATTCGGTGTAAGTTTGGTTCAGTGCATCAATAACCTGCTGCGGGCGTTGCGTTGTTGCCGCATTGTCGAAATAAACCAGTTGCCGCTTGTAGATTTTTTGATCCAGAATAGGAAAATCTTCGCGTATTTTTTGAATTTCTATCGTCATTTTCGTTTGTTTTGGGTACTTCATGAAGTGCCGCTAATCCGTTTCAAATATAACAGAATTAAACAAAGGATATTCTTGTCCGGATTTTCTGTTTGATGCAATTGCTTAATCTTCCTATAACTTTTTTGTAAAAATCCTTTCCACAAAAGATTATTGGTTATTTTTATCGTGCTTAAAAATTAAAAGGTCAATTGATATGAGGGGGATTTTATTATTTATTGGAATTCTGGCTACAGGAAGCCTGTTGGCACAAGAAATTTCTAAACCTGAAATGGACAAAATCAGGTCAGGATTTAAAAAGGACGCCTACACCAAGGCGATGCAAAATGCGCTTTCGTCAAACGACATAAGCAAGCTGGCATGGAATCGTGATAATGTGGGAACAACCGACCAGTTATTTACTTACCGGGTCGATGTTTCAGGAATAACAGACCAGAAAAGTTCGGGACGTTGCTGGATGTTTTCTTCGTTAAACCTTTTCCGTCCGATGGCGATGAAACAATTCAACCTGGCAGAATTCGAGTTTTCTGAAACTTACCTGTATTTCTACGATTTGCTCGAAAAAGCCAATCTCTTCCTGAATAATATGGAAAATTCGGCCAATCTGCCGATCGAAAACGAAAAGGTTCGTTGGTATTTGAAATCACCTGTTGACGATGGTGGGCAGTGGATTAACTTTGTGAACCTGGCCAATAAATACGGAATGGTTCCCAAAGAAACGATGGGTGAAACCAATTCGAGCGAAAACACTTCGCTTTTGACCAGGTTCATCAACACTAAATTGCGTGAAGATGCGATTGAAATCCGCGAACTGAAAAATGTCAAAGCCGATCCGAAGAAGTTGGCAGCCCGCAAAACTGAGATGCTTTCGGAAATTTACCGGATGTTGGCGCTCAATCTGGGCGAGCCTCCAACCGAGTTTCAATGGAGGTATAAAAACAAGGACAAAAAGATTGCTGATGTAAAAACATATACGCCTCAGAGTTTCATGGCCGATGTTTTTGGCGACACCAAACTCGAAGATTATGTGATGATTATGAATGATCCATCTCGTCCGTTCTGGAAACATTACGAAGTGGAGAATTATCGCAACACCGAAGAAGGGAAAAACTGGCACTATGTAAATCTTCCGAACGATGTGATTAAAGAATTTTGTATTGCTTCGATCAAAAACAATGAAGCGCTTTATGCATCGTGCGATGTGGGCAAACAATTGCGTCGCGATGTTGGGATTCTGGATGTTGATAATTTCGATTACGAATCGGTTTACGGTGTGAAGTTCGGCATGAACAAAGCACAACGAATTGAAACCGGCGAAAGCGGTTCGAGCCACGGTATGGCCTTGATTGCTGTGGATGTTGATGCACAACAAAAGCCTGTTAAATGGCAGTTCGAAAATAGTTGGGGGCCAACAGCCGGAGAGAAAGGCTATCTCACCTTTACCGATGCGTGGTTTAACGAATACATGTTCCGGTTTGTGGTGAATAAGAAATATTTGACAGCCAAAGTTCTTGAAATCTACGGTCAGAAACCCGAAATGCTTCCTCCCTGGGATCCAATGTTCTAACGAATATATTCCTGATCCGATGACCCAAAATCATCGGATCAGTTTTTATAAGAAATTTCAATCTTAAATTTTTGGATGAATTCAATTGAATTTAAACATATTTCTTTTAAAACTGACGACAAAACGATTCTGAAAGATATTTCGTTTGATTTGCCAGAAGGTCATTCCATGGCTATTGTTGGCCCATCGGGTTGCGGAAAAACAACGTTGGGAAGATTGATCGCACAAAAACTGATTCCTTCTTCAGGCGAGATTCTGTTTCCTGAAGGTGCGGTTTGCCAAATGGTGGAGCAGCAGGATAATTTTATGACGGTTTCCCGCATCGGATCGAGTTATTATGGCCAACGATACGAAAATCAGGGGATGGATGAAGCCCCTTCGGTACAGTCGTTTTTGCAACAAACAACTTCCGATGTCGATTGGGTAATGCTGTTGATGGATATTGCTCATCTGAAGAACAGCAAGTTGATGCAGTTGAGTAACGGCGAACGTAAACGTACCCAATTGGCTGCTGCATTGCTCGAACATCCTGATTTGCTGGTACTCGATCAGCCTTTCGTTGGACTCGATGTTCTTTCGCGACAAAAACTGACCACGCAGATTGGCGAGTTACACCAATCGGGGAAGGCCATTGTTTTGATTTGTGATCCGCTGCATCTTCCGGAGCAAATGGATTGGGTACTTGTGCTTGGAAATGGGCGATTGGTTCAGTGGGTTCGGCGAGCCGATTATATTCCGGAACGACTGGTGGAAGATGCACCTGAAACAATGGAACACAGTTTTGCTGAATTGCAGGTTTCGTCGGAAGATCAGTTTGAATTTGCGGTAAAGATGAACGCGGTAAATGTTGTTCACGGCGAACGCGAAATCCTGAAAAATATCAATTGGACGGTGCGAAAAGGAGAGCGTTGGGCGCTGATGGGACCAAATGGTGCAGGAAAAACAACTTTACTTAGCCTGATTACGGCCGATAATCCGCAGGGATATGTGAACGACTTGACTCTTTTTGACCGGAAACGTGGCAGTGGCGAAAGCATTTGGGATATTAAAAAGCGAATTGGCTATGTTTCTCCTGAACTCCACCTGTATTTTTTGCGTGGAAAGGGTATTTTCAATACCATTCCTGGATTGGAAAAATCAATTTCTTCCGGCGGTAACTCGCTTCGTTGCGATGAGGTGATTACTTCCGGCTTTAACGATCAGATTGGGTTTTCGTCATCGAACAGCGATTATCAGAAAAAAGCGGTAAAGGCCTGGTTCCCAATTCTACAGTTGGAACATTTGTCCGATAGCCGGTTTGCTGATGCCTCGCTGAGCGAACAACGTTTGTTGCTTTTGGCTCGCGCCTTGGTGAAGATGCCTTCACTTCTGATTTTGGATGAACCTTGTCAGGGGCTCGACTCGCATCAAATACGCCGTTTTACCCGAATGCTCGACGTGATTTGCTCTCATTTGGAAACAACGGTGATTTATGTAACCCATTATCCGGAAGAAATTCCACAATCTGTGACCAAATTGCTGCAACTCGAAAATGGGCAAGTGAAATTTTGTGGGTCATTTTTTCCGGAATCGTAAAAATCAGTTCAGGGAGAACCAATCTAAATTAAAACTGTTCTACCTTTGCTCAGGAACAAAAACTCTTCTTATGCAAAACTTTTTTGTCAAATCACACGGGCTCGGAAACGACTATTTTGTTTTGAACGAGGCCGAACTTTCCTTTAAGCTGAATGAAAAAAACATCCAGTTGCTTTGCGATGTACATTATGGAATCGGATCAGATGGAATTCTCCTGAAAGTGCCTTCCGATAAAGCAGACTTTGGTTTGAAAATATACAATCCTGATGGATCGGAAGCCGAAAAGAGTGGAAACGGATTGCGTATTTTCGCGAAATACCTGTACGATTATAGTCATACTTCAGGTAAAAAATTCACCATCGAAACGCTTGGTGGAATTGTAACTGCTGAAGTGACCCGCGAAACTAAGGGAATTGCCAGTCAGGTGAAAGTTGATATGGGAAAAGCCATTTTTGATTCGCACCAGATTCCGGTTACTTGCGATTCGCCAGAATGCCTGGATCATCCGCTGAATATAGTTGACGAAACCTACCTGATTAACTGTGTGTCAGTTGGGAATCCGCATTGTGTTATTCTTCGCGATCGACTGGTTGAAGGTGAAATATTGAAACATGGTTCAGAAATTGAGAACCATCCCATGTTTCCGCACCGGATTAATGTTCAGTTTGCCAAAGTAATTTCGCGTAACGAGGTGGAAATTCTAATTTGGGAGCGAGGTGCCGGTTACACGCTGGCCTCCGGGAGTTCGTCGTGCGCCGTAGCTGCTGTAATGGTAAAAAAAGGACTAACTGATCGGGTATTAAGCCTGAAAATGCCCGGAGGAACCCTTCACATTGAAATTGATGAAGATTGGAATATCCGCATGATTGGCGAAGTTCGCGAAATTGCTTCAGGCTATTTAAGTGATGAATTGATTGCAGATGCACTTTGTTTGTAAAAATCTGTAAATTTGCAGCATCAAAAAATAATAAATTGTAATGACAACGAAATACATTCCATTTTCTAAACCGCAGCTCGAAAAAATCATTGAGCAATATCCAACTCCTTTTCATATTTACGATGAGAAAGGAATACGTGAATACGCCCGGAAATTCACCAAAGCATTTTCCTGGAATTCAGGATTCAAAGAATATTATGCCATCAAATCGGCTCCAAACCCGTATTTGATGAAAATCATGCGCGAAGAGGGCTTCGGTATTGATTGCAGTTCGTATGCCGAATTAGTGATTGCCGAAAAGTTAGGCATGTCGGGCGACGAAATCATGTTCACATCAAACGATACCCCAGCCTACGAATATAAAAAAGCCATTGAGCTCGGAGCAATCATCAATCTCGACGATATTTCACACATCGAATACCTCGAAAAGAATGTAGGTTTGCCTTCGTTGGTTTGCTTCCGTTATAATCCGGGGTCGTTGAAAGAAGGAAATACCATTATTGGTCATCCGGAAGAAGCTAAATATGGTTTTACCCGCGAACAATTGTTCGAAGGCTACCAAATGCTGAAAGACAAAGGTGTAACGCGTTTTGGACTTCATACCATGGTTGCGTCCAACGAATTGGATGCTGCGTATTTTGTGGAGACCGCTCAGATTCTTTTCGATCTGATTGTGGAAATCAAACAAAAAGTTGGTATTCAAATTGAGTTTGCTAATCTTGGCGGAGGTATCGGAATTCCATACCGTCCAACCGAACAACCTGTTGATTTGGATTTTATGAGCCAGGGAATTAAGAAGTTGTATCAGGAAAAGATTGAAGCCAATGGACTTGCTCCACTTCGGGTTTATTTCGAATCGGGAAGAGCCATGACCGGTCCATTTGGATATTTGGTTTCAACGGTACTTCACATTAAAAAAACATACAAGCAATACGCCGGACTTGATTCGAGTATGGCGAACCTCATGCGTCCGGCTCTTTACGGGTCGTACCACCACATTACGGTGATGGGCAAGGAATACGAGCCACTCGATCAGGTTTACGATGTAACCGGCTCGCTTTGCGAAAACAACGATAAATTTGCCATTAACCGTAAATTGCCAAAGGTTGAATCAGGTGACATTGTGGTGATTCACGACACTGGGGCGCACGGGCATGCCATGGGTTTCAACTACAACGGCAAATTGCGCTCGGCCGAATTGCTGATACGCGAAAACGGAGAAGTTGTACAGATTCGCCGTGCCGAAACACTCAACGATTATTTTGCAACTTTGGATTTTGGCGGACTGAGCGATTTTAAGGTTTAGTAAATCCAAAATATTTAGGAAGAGGAAAGGATGTCAGAATTGCGTTTTGGCATCCTTTTTCATATATTTATGAAGCGCTTTTGACTATTAATTGAACTTTCATGAGAATCGGATTTGATGCCAAGCGAGCTTTTAATAATGCTGCCGGTCTGGGAAATTTCAGCCGCAACTCCATTCGTGCGCTTTCACGTCAATTCCCCAACGACCGGTATTTTCTTTTTCATCCGGGCAATTCGAACCCACTTTTTAAGGCTCCGGTTAACTCTTCAGAAATTAAACCAAGGAGTATTTTGTGGAAGACACTGAAGTTTGGATGGCGAAGTTTTCGGGTAGGTGAGTTAGCTAAAAAACTTGATCTCGATATTTATCATGGATTAAGTCATGAACTGCCAATCTGGATCGAAAATTCAAACATCAAGACGGTAGTTACCATACACGATCTGATTTATCTTCGTTATCCGGAATATTATCACCGGATTGACCGAAAGATTTACGATCAGAAATTTAGACGAGCCTGTAAAGTAGCTACTTGCATTCATGCCATTTCGGAACAAACCAAGCAGGATTTGATGACCTATTTTTTCATTCCTGAAGACAAAATAAAAGTTATTTACCAGTCGATTAATCCTGTTTTTTTTGAACGTATTGATGACGAAAAAAAGCTTGAATTACGGAAAAAATATCAATTGCCAGCTAAATTTATACTTTCGGTTGGAACTGTTGAACCTCGAAAAAATTTATTGGGATTACTCGAAGGAATGGTTCAGTCAAAGGCATATGTTCCGCTTGTTGTTGTTGGTAAACTGACTGATTATCAGCTAAAAGTTCAGAAATTTATTGAGGCAGATCTTAATCGCCTGGAGGTGTTTTTTCTGTCGCAAATTCCTGATGATGAGCTTGCCGTAATTTACCAAATGGCAGAGGTTATGGTCTATCCTTCATTTTTCGAAGGATTTGGTCTTCCGGTCGCGGAAGCACAGGCGTCAGGATGTCCTGTAATTACATCCCATACAAGTAGTTTGCCCGAAGTTGGTGGTGACGCTGCTTTGTATATTAATCCGTTGAGGCCTGAAGCGATAGGGAACGCTCTTACAACGATTTTGTCGGATGCTACCTTGCGCGAGTCGCTTGTTGCTAAGGGATTAATCAATGCTCAACGTTATACTCCGGCAAATTTTGCCCGACAATTAAAACATCTTTATAACACGATTGCTGAATGATTGAAGATATTAAAGCTGCACTCGATGTGTTGCAAAAAGGAGGCGTAATTTTATATCCTACCGATACGATTTGGGGGATTGGCTGTGATGCCTGTAACGAAGAAGCGGTAAAAAAGGTGTATGCCATTAAAAACAGGATCGACTCGAAAAGCATGCTCGTTTTAATGGAAAATGCTGCACTTATAGAACGCTATGTGACAGAAATTCCGGATGTTGCCTACGATTTAATCGAATTGACAGACAAACCACTTACCATTATTTTTGATGGCGCCAGATCGTTGGCAAAAAACCTGATTGCTGAAGATGGAAGTATTGGCATTCGGATTACAACAGAGAAGTTTAGCAGTGAACTGATTCGCCGGTTTAAACGTCCGATCGTTTCCACATCGGCCAACATCAGCGGAAAACCTTCACCTTCTTGTTTCGACGAAATTGAATCTGAGATTATTGATGCTGTTGACTATGTGGTGAAATATCGTCAGGATGATTTGCAAAAGTCAGTTCCATCGGGGATCATCAAACTCGGACGGAGTGGGGAAATCAAGATAATCAGGGAATAAATAATTAAGCAGTAATAACTCATAGTGTTCAAATAATGTTACGTGATGCGGGTTGCGAGTTTCGCGACAACCCGTAACCCGTAACCCGTAACAATTTATAAATGAAATACCCACAAAAGAAGATCGGTTTTAACCCGACTAAGCTGAAGGAAGTTGCAGTGAAAGTCTCTGAAACGACCGAACTGATGAAATTTTTGATCGAGAAATTTCCGGAGAAAAGCCGAACTGCAATCAAATCGATGCTGGCTCACAAGCAAGTAACTGTTGGTGATTTAGTAACTACCCAGTTCGACTTTCCACTCAAACGTGGTCAAATGGTCTTTCTCAACAAAAAAAAATCGGAAGAGAAGCCGAGGTTCAGAGGAATGCGGATTGTACACGAAGATGCTGATCTTATTGTAATTGAAAAGGGTAGTGGCCTGCTTTCGATAGCTACCGATAAAGAAAAGGTAAAAACAGCCTATAGCATGTTAAGTGAATATGTGAAAAGGTTCGATCCTAAGAATTTGATTTTCATCGTCCATCGGCTCGACCGCGATACTTCCGGATTAATGATGTTTGCCAAAAGCAAAAAGGTACAGGAAGCGTTGCAAAAGGATTGGAACGAATCAATTATTGAGCGATCTTACGTGGTTGTCGTTGAGGGAGTTGTTGAAAAGGCAGAAGGAACTGTCACTTCGTGGCTCAAGGAGAATAAAGCGCTTGTAATGTATTCGAGTCAAAATCCGGAAGACGGGCAAAAGGCAGTTACCCATTACAAAGTACTTAAAACCGATAAACAATTTTCGTTGCTGGAAGTGAAACTTGAAACCGGTCGCAAAAATCAGATTCGTGTACACATGAAAGATTTAGGTTTCCCGGTAACAGGCGACAAAAAATATGGTGCCAAACTAAATCCTATCGGACAAATGGGGCTGCATGCACGCGTCTTAGCTTTTAAACATCCGGTAACGGGAAGAATGCTTCGCTTCGATACACCCATTCCCGGTAAATTTCTGAAAGCTATCAGGTAGAAACAAAAGATTCATTTTTGACACGGCATTCTTTTACGAGGATGCTATTTTTTATAGTTTTGTCGCTCAATCATTTGCTGAATGGAGATTTTAACTGTCCTTTTGCTGGCCATCGGGTTATCGTTCGATTCATTTGCTGTATCAGTGTGCAGCGGATTAAATCTGCCTCACATCCGATTTTTTCAGGCTGCAAAAATTGCCATATTTCTCGCTTTGTTTCAGGCTTTTATGCCATTAATTGGCTGGCTGGTGGGAAATAGTATGAAATCGTTGATAGAACCTGTTGATCATTGGATCGCCTTTGGACTTTTGAGCCTGATTGGTGGGAAAATGATTATCGAAAGTCTGATCAGTTCTGAAGAAAGGGAAATTAAGAATCCACTTCACATCAAGGTAATCCTCACACTATCAGTCGCTACCAGTATCGATGCGCTGGCCGTTGGATTCAGTTTTTCAACCATTCTGGATAAAATTTTGTTCGCCGTTGTGGTTATTGGTGTGGTCACATTTATCGCGTCGATGCTTGGAATTTTATTAGGGAAGAAAACCGGGCCGAAAATAAACAAGTATGCCGAGATTCTTGGGGGGGCGATCCTAATCATTATAGGCGTGAAGATATTAATTGAGCATTTACTTGTCAATTAGTTGATCCATAGTCTGATAGGTTTTTCTACATTCTTATTCACCCTGTTTTAAGCTAAAAAACATAACCTCCCAATTTTGATTTCTCTTCATCTTCGGCATTATTTTCTATTTTCGCATGCGCATTTATCGATGATGATTTTTGTGTAATGACAGTGGCCTATGAGTAACATGGAACCGAATATTGACAACTATATCATTACCCCTCTTTTTCTGCTTCTGTTGATTGGTGGTTTAATTGGCGTTGTCACGTTCTTTTTCCTGCTTCGGTTTCGCAAAACTCCAGGAGTTAAATATTGGCTGGTATGGCAAATTGCAGCATCAATTTGGGCATTTACTTATGCTTTCGAGTTTGCAGCCACCAACATTGAAACCAAGATATTGTGGTCGAAATTCTCATACTTTGGCATTGTTTATGGTCCGGTTGCCTTCTTGCTTTTCTCATTATCTCTTTCTTCAAAATTCAGGTTGTTGCAAAAAAAATATGTAATCCTGTTTTTTGCACTGGCTACTTTGTTTATCTTATTCCCGTTTACCAACGATTACCACCATCTTCACTGGATAAGTTATGGGGTAAATCCTGAAACCAATGCAACCGACTATGTTTATGGCCCTTTGTTTTGGATCATGATGGGCTTTGCTTACATCGCCTTAATTTCAGGAATTGTCAATATTCTGACACTCTATTTCAAACTTTCAGGATACTATAAACGGCAGATTGCCTTACTTTTTATTACCTCGCTTCTTCCATTGACTGGAAATATAATGTATGTCTTTCATTTAAATCCCTTGCCCGGATTCGATTGGACACCATTTTCTTTTCTTCTTACAGGAATTCTTATTGCCATCAATATCTCACAGTTTAAGATGTTTGATTTGGTTCCCTTTGCCCGAAATAAGTTGTTTGAAGTGTTACCTGATGCAATTCTGATTGTAGATAATCGCAAGCGGATTGCTGATTTTAACCCTGCAATGAAAAGACTCATCGAGATTGACGATCAGAAAATTATTGGGGAAAGTGTGGATGAAATTTTCCCGAAATGGAAGAAGATGATCCGAAAAATCATGGAGGTTTCTGATTTCCAAACCATCGTTTCGCAAGTGATAGATGGCAAGATTTGTTATTTCGATTTGAGTTCATTAACTCTTTCTGATTATGACAATCACAATGATGGAAGGCTGATTGTTTTGAAAGACGTAACTCGTCGGATAAGAGCCGATGAAGAAATTACAGAAACACACATTAATCTAATCAATGAAATTCAGGAAAAAGAAAAGCTGATTCATGATCTGGATGCCTTCTCGCATACTGTTGCTCATGATTTGAAAGGCATGTTGGGCGCTATCGTTTCAGCTAGTAGCATCATAAAGACTGGATTCGGCGATATGTCCAGAGATGAACTTCTGGAAATAAATGACCTGATTGGTCAATCGGCCACGAAGACCATACAAATTACGAATGAATTGCTGACATTGGCTTCGGTTCGTGATCAGGAAATTAAAATGACGACTGTTAACATGCAGACTGTAGTTCAGGAGGCTATGTTTCGATTGAAGGATGTAATCAGCGACAATGAAGCCGAAATAATTCTTCCGGAGTCGTGGCCTGAAGCTTTAGGTTACGAAGCCTGGCTGGAGGAAGTGTGGTTGAACTACATCAGCAATGCCATCAAATACGGTGGAATTCCTCCCTGTATTCAGATTGGAAGTGATATTTTGCCGGATAACCGGGTTAAATTCTGGATCAAGGATAATGGCGTAGGGCTTTCGGCAGATGATATTGATTTGCTCTTTACTAAGTTTACCCGTTTAGATACCTTGCGGGCCGAGGGTCATGGCTTGGGGCTTTCTATCGTAAAACGGATTATGGAAAAATTAGATGGAGAAGTGGGTGTTGAAAGTGAAAATATTCCTGGCCAGGGTAGTACATTCTATTTCATTCTGCCAATGCGATAAGTGCACGAAACACAAGGTTACGCGAAAATATTCCGGCAATTCTACCAAAGAAATAACCCTTTGCTAACAAAAACATGATGAACATTTGCTGAAGTTCTAGTAAATTGCGACATGGAACTTGCTATTTTAACAGATATCGTCATTATTTTCGCTTTTTCGACAGCGGTAAACTACCTGTTTACCAAAATCAGGATACCAACCATTATCGGTTATCTGCTTACCGGAATTGTTGTTGGGCCTTCGCTGCTGTCTATTATCCAGTCTCCGCACGAGATTGAGTTTATGGCCGAGATCGGTATCATTTTACTCATGTTTACCATTGGGCTCGAATTTTCGCTCAATCACCTGATCAAAATCCGGAACATTGTTTTCTTTGGTGGTTTTATCCAACTGGTTTTTACTGCGGGTGTGACGGCTTTATTTGCCCACATGTACAACATGAGTTGGGGCTCTGCCGTTTTCGTCGGTTTCCTGACCGCCTTGAGTAGCACCGCGTTGGTTTTAAAAATCCTTCAGGAGCGAGGCGAACTCACTTCAAACTATGGGCGCACAGTGGTAGGTATTCTTATTTTTCAGGATATTATTTTGATTCCTTTGATTTTATTCACGCCAATGCTGGGCGGACAGACCGCCGATGTCGGAATGAAGTTAATTGGAATGGGAAGTAAAACACTATTTATGGGCGCTTTGGTTTACCTTGGGAACCGTTGGATCATGCCCCGGGTGTTGCACCTGATTGCCCTGACCAAAAATCAGGAATTGTTCCTGATGAGCATTTTACTGGTTTGTCTTGCCGTCGCTTTATTGACTTCAGAATTAGGAATGTCGCTGGCTTTTGGCGCTTTTTTAGGCGGTTTGATGATTTCCCGGTCTGAATACAGTCAGGATGCTTTTAGTCACTTGATCCCCTTTAAAGATACATTCACGAGTTTCTTTTTTGTTTCAATCGGTATGTTGCTCGATTTGAGTTTTGTTATCGATAATATCGGATTAGTTTTAGCAACCGTTCTTTTGGTGATTGCCATCAAAATGGTGGTGGCCGGTGGAACTGCATTTCTGCTGGGGCATACGTTCCGGGGTACAGTTGTTGTTGGATTGGCGATGGCTCAAATCGGAGAATTTTCATTTATTCTGGCAAAAACAGGTCAGACTTACCAAATCCTAACTGATTATTATTACCAGTTATTTTTATCCGTTACAATTGTTTCCATGGCTGCCTCTCCATTCCTGATTATGATTTCAAAGCCTGCGGCGAACATCTTGCTAAAACTGCCGATTCCGGATATTCTGGTAAAAGGGATCTTCCCACTTAAGGAAATTGAGGTGCCAGCTATGCAGAACCATATTGTATTGATTGGCAAAGATTCCCGTTCGCTCAATCTTTCGCGAATGGCCAGTCAAATGAAACTACCATACGTGTCGATTATTTTTGATGCGGCAGCAGCGCGTGCCCGGCAGATGAAAGGTGAAATGGTGGTTTACGGAGATGCAATGAACGAACCCATTCTCCATAAAGCATACATAGAATTTGCCGAAATTGTGGTCGTCAGTATTGGCGATGCCATCACGGCCATCGGGGTTATCGAAAAAGTGCGCAGCCTGAATAAGCACGCTTACATCATGGTTCGGTCAAAGCATGTTTCGGATATCGAAGATTTGTATGAAATGGGCGCCGATCAGGTTATTCCTGAGGAGTTTAAGACTGCCATTGAAATGTTTGAACGTATATTGAAGAAATTACTGATCCCAAAAGGTGAAATTGAATCGGCCATTTCGCACATTCGCGATGATAATTATGGAATTTTCAGGGAAAAAGAAGAAAATAGCACGTTTACACTGACCGATGAAATTCCGGATATTGAAATAGTAGCGTTGAAGGCGAGTAACTACCCATTATTTCTGGGAAGTTCGCTAAAAGATCTCCAATTGCGAAAGGATTTTGGACTTACGGTGGTGGCAGCCAAAAGAGGCGAAAAGATATTTGAAAATCCGGGTTCAGGCTTTATTTTTGAAACGGATGATGTGGTTTACGTTCTGGGCAAACATGAAAAAATAGCACTGCTATCGGCACATTTTGACAAGCCTGATGAAGATAAATACCTCGTCAGCAGCTCCGTTTAATGTAACGATGCCTGAGTATCAAAGGCAAACCTGGAACCTGAAACTTTAAACCTGGAACTTCTTTAGTACGCTCTTCCGTCTTTGCCTTCCACGTAGTTGATGAACGAGGTGTTTACCACTTTGTTTCCGCCCGGAGTCGGATAGTTTCCGGTGAAATACCAGTCGCCGGTATCGTTGGGGCAAGCTTCGTGCAAATTTTCAATGGTTTGGTATATAATTTCCACTTCAGCATTACAGTCGTCAGGCTTCAGTAATTCAGCAATTTTGGCCGATACTTCTTCAGCCTTAAACTGCTTGTATATTTCTTTCACGTAGTTGACAATCTCTTCTTTCGGAAGGTTTTCCTGCTCTTTACACTTACGGTAAACCTCATCAATCACATGCGTCTGGTTGGTATCTTTCAGTAACTCGATGGTGGCATTAAAAGCAATAAACTTATCGAGCACAGCCATATCGATTCCGTAACAATCGGGGTAGCGAATCTGCGGCGCTGAGGAGACAACAATAATTTTCTTTGGATGCAAACGATCCAGAATTTTCAGGATACTTTTCTTCAGAGTCGTACCGCGCACAATTGAATCATCGATAATGACCAACGTATCCTTATCGTTTTTGATAATACCATAAGTTACATCATAAACGTGGGCAACCAAATCGTCGCGACTGGCATCATCGGCAATAAAAGTACGCAATTTCACGTCTTTGATGGCCAATTTCTCCACACGCGGTTCAACCGACAGTACCTCAACCATTTCTTCGTTGGTTATGCTACCATTACGTTCGCGCAATTCCTTGATTTTCCAATCGACACAATACTGACGAACACCCTGAACCAAACCATAAAAAGCAGTTTCAGAAGTATTTGGAATAAATGAAAAAACAGTATTCTCGATGTCGTAATTAATTGATTTCAGGATGGCAGGCGACAACAAACGACCCAATGTTTTTCGCTCCTGATAAATATCTTTGTCGCTCCCACGCGAAAAATAGATGCGCTCGAACGAACACGACCGGCGCGTATGAGGAACACGGATCATTTTATTCGAAACCGATCCATCTTTTTTGATGATCAAAGCCTCGCCAGGTTTCACTTCGCTAACGTCATCAGCCCTCACATTCATCACGGTTTGAATCACCGGACGTTCTGAGGCAACCACTACAATTTCGTCGTCGTAATAATAAAACGCTGGGCGGATTCCCCACGGATCGCGCATCACAAAAGAATCGCCATGTCCAAACATTCCGGCAATGGCATAACCACCATCCCAGTCTTTGCTCGAATTTTCGAGTACTTTCTGCACGTCGAGATTTTTTTCGATCAGTGGCGAAATATCACGGTTCGAATAACCTTCGTTTTTATAATTCCTGAAGTGCAACTGATTTTCTTCATCGAGGAAATGACCTACTTTTTCGAGAACAGTTACTGTATCGGTATAAGCTTTTGGGTGTTGGCCCAAAGCAATCAGTTTGCGGAAAAGCTCGTCAGTATTGGTTAAATTAAAGTTTCCGGCCAATACCAGAGTCCTCGATTTCCAGTTGTTCTGACGCATCACCGGATGCACAAATTCGATGCTGTTTCGTCCGAACGTTCCGTAGCGCAAATGCCCGAGGTAAACTTCGCCCGAGAAAGGTACATTTTCGTATATCCAACGGATGTCGGCGTTTTTAGGTTTATTTTTCTCTGCTTTTTTAATTCCTTTGGCAACTTTATCGAACACATTTTTGATCGGGTTTTCTTCAATCGAGCGATGACGGTTGATATACTCCTGACCCGGTTCAAGTTCCATTTTTACGTTCACAATTCCGGCGCCGTCCTGCCCACGATTGTGCTGTTTCTCCATCAGCAAATACAGCTTATTCAGGCCATATTGCCAGGTGCCGTACTTTTCCTTGTAATACTCAAGTGGTTTACGTAAACGTATCAATGCAATCCCACACTCATGTTTAATCAATTCGCTCATTGTTCTTCGTTTTGCTCTACACTTTCTGTAAATAGTTCGGGAAATCGGATATTATCTTTTACAATAAAGGCATTCGGGTATTTCGAAGCAATGTAGGCTTTGGTTTTCAAAGCTTCACTTTTGTTTCTGAAATCGCCGATCCGCACTTTAAAATTGGGGGTTTGAAATAACATATAGCTTGCAATGTCAGGAAAAACAAGGTTAAATTCGTTTTTTACCCTCACTGCCTGTTCGCGTGCTTTATTCTCGGAACTAAAAAAAATCTCCAGCCGAAAGCCTTCTGTTCCGTTACGTCTTTGATTGATTTGGTTGTGCCGTATGAGCATGTCAGTTATTCGAGGGTCCTGCCTCACTGGCAATTTTCCGAGAAAATCTTCCAGATTTGCAGCCTGATTTGAGATGCCAGAATTTATTCCAAGTGTATCGGTTTGAGCATATCCCAGCGAGCTGAGAAGAACAAAAATGAAGATTACACTACACAAATACCTCATACGATCAGTTTTTGAGTGAGCAAATATAAGATTTTAATAGAACAACTTCGTTAGGTGTTTTGATTTCGATGCAAACAATTTCGACATTGAATTGGCTGTTAAGATACTGATTGTATTTGCTTTAAAACTAATTTAAGTGCAAATAAAATTTAAAAATCAGGAACTCCGGATTGTATTTTTTTACTGAATGTTAAATTTTTGTTTTCCCTTCGACAAGCTCAGGGAACGGTTCTCCCATTTCCTTATTCCAGACTTCCGTCTCCAGTCTCCTGTCTTCCGTCTTCGGTCTTCTGACTTCGGTCTCCTTTTTTTGTTCTCTTGCTTATTCCTGAAAAATAGTGAAATTTGCAGGCTCAAAATCGAATACAAATTGGAAAAGAAAAAATTATTCCTTGAAACCTATGGCTGCCAGATGAATGTGGCCGACAGCGAAGTGGTTGCAGCCATCCTTCAGGACAGAAGTTACGAGGTGGTTGAAAAAGCCGATGGCGCCGATGCCATTTTCTTAAACACCTGTTCGGTACGCGATAACGCAGAGCAACGTATCTGGCATCGTCTCGATTATTTTAAGAGCCTGAAGAAAAAGAATAAGAAACTGATTGTTGGCGTATTGGGCTGCATGGCCGAACGCATTGGCGACGAATTATTGGCTCACCCTTCTGTCGATTTGGTTGCAGGACCAGATGCTTACCGCGATCTTCCTTTCCTAATCGACAAAGCACAAAAGGGAACCGAAGCCATCAATGTTGAACTTTCGGAGAACGAGACTTACGATAAAATTACACCAGTCCGAATTGGCGAGAAAACGCTTTCCGGATTTGTAAGCATTACACGTGGATGCAACAATTTCTGCACCTATTGCATTGTTCCTTACACTCGTGGCCGCGAACGAAGCCGCGATCCGCAGGACATTGTGAACGAAGTGCGAGACCTGGCACAAAAAGGCTACCGCGAAGTGACTTTGCTTGGTCAAAACGTGAACTCGTACAAATGGCTGCCTGAAGGCGAACGCAAGCCAGTCCGTTTTTGGGATTTGATTGAACTGGTTGCCGAAGTTGATCCGTTGGTGCGAATACGTTTTACCACCTCGCACCCCAAAGATATGTCGGATAAAGTATTGAAGGCGATTGCCAAACATCCGAACCTATGCCGCCACATCCATTTGCCGCTTCAGTCGGGCAGTTCGCGCATCCTGAAGCTGATGAACCGCAAATATGACCGCGAATGGTACCTTGATCGCATTCGTGCTATCCGCGAGATTTTACCTGATTGTGGTTTGAGTACCGACGTTTTCTGCGGTTTCTGCACCGAAACATTGGAAGACCACCAAGAAACACTTTCGTTGATGGAGGAAGTGAAATTTGACATGGCGTTCATGTTTAAATATTCGGAGCGTCCCGGAACTTATGCGCATGAACATTTAGCCGACGATGTTCCGGAAGAAGAAAAACTCCGGAGACTCGACGAAATCATTCAGCTTCACAACCGGTTGTCGCTCGAAAGCAATAAACGAGATATCGGTAAAACGTTTGAAGTGCTGGTGGAAGGAACTTCGAAGAAAAGCAAAGAAGAACTTTTTGGAAGGACATCGCAAAATAAGGTGATTGTTTTTCCGGCGAAAGATTTCCAGAAAGGCGATTACGTGATGGTGAAAGTGCTAAGATGCACGCAGACCACGCTGATTGGCACTGCTGTATAATAAATTGTTGCGAGATACGAGTTACGGGTTAACTCGGAACCCGAATCCCGCAACTCGGAACGAACTCATAATTCATAACTCATAACTTCTCAGACATGGGCAAACTAATTGACGATTTTAACAGCTACCGCGAGAAAATGAACGAAAAGATTCTGGCGGCCGACAACAAAGTAATGAAACGCATTTACAGTGTTGACACGCTGACTTACCAGGATGGCGCGCTAAGTTCGAAAACGAAGGAAATGCTCGGACTGGCGACTTCGATGGTGTTGCGATGCGACGATTGTGTGAAATATCATTTGGGGAAATGTTATGACTTGGGTGTTACAACCGCAGAAGTATTCGAAATATTCTCGGTAGCTAATCTGGTGGGCGGAACCATCGTAATTCCTCATACACGCCGAGCTGTGGAATATTGGGAAGAATTGCTGAATCAGTAGAAGAAAATCAGCTCCCCGTCAGCTAAAGCAGACGGCAAAGGATATTCTCGCCATTGCATTTTACGAATACAATTCCGAATTCAGGAAAGGAATAAATGCCATTTGAACGGCAGGCAGGTAAAGCGATTTACGGGTAATTGCATCGTGCGTTAATAAGCCGATGGCGCCATTTTGTTGCTTCGAATTACTTTTCCTGAAAACCACATCGTCGGCATGGCCCAATTCCATTCCCTCGTGAACCAATTTAGCCACTTCAGGAGGAAGGAAGAAACTTGCCGTACGTGCTTTTCCAATCTTTTCACCATTACTGATTATCATCCAGGCAAAAGCCATCAACCCGGAAGAGTGTGGCTCAACTCCACCTTCCAGTCCAATGTAATAATCGTATCCGGGAAACAGGTTCATGGCCCGCATCACCCGATTCGAGGCTCCTTTTAACGTTTCAACTTCGCTCATGGGTTGATCTGAAACACCACTTTCAACTGAAACGCCAATCAGTTCAACTTCTTCGCTGATTAATGCCGCCAATCCGTCTCTGACGGCTTCTATTTTTACCGGATTTTTCGATGCAACAACAATTCTTATCATATCTGGAGAATCAAATTTTCGTGCAAATTACAAAAAACGCAAATGAACATACAAGGATCTTTCAGGTTTTATGTCTGGGTAAATTCAGGAGAGCAAAACTAATTTTGTAATTTAGCCCGTCAAATCAAACAACGAACAAATGATCATCAGACAAGCAAAAGAATCGGATTCGGCAAGCATTGTAGAATTTCAATTGGCCATGGCTTGGGAGACCGAGGAACTCCAACTCGACGAACCAACAGTTATAAAAGGTGTAGCAGCCGTTTTTGAAGATCCGGCAAAAGGCATTTATTATGTAGCCGAAACGGAAGGAAAGGTTGTTGGCTCGCTGCTCACCACTTTCGAATGGAGCGACTGGCGCAATGGAACAGTACTTTGGATTCAATCGGTTTATGTACGGCCCGAATATCGTAAACGAAGCATCTTCAGCAAGCTTTACAAACACATTCAGGAAAAAGTAAACGGTAATCGTGATTTACGGGGCATTCGGTTGTATGCCGACAAGACCAACATTCTGGCGCACGGAGTTTACGAACATCTGGGAATGACTGCCGAACATTACCAAATGTTTGAGTGGATGAAAGGTTGAAGCTGAACCCTGTCATAATATTTACAAGAATATGGAAATAACTTATCGACTTGATTTTACTCCTGAAACCACATTGATTATTGATTTATACAACAGTTCAGGAATAAACCGGCCAACTTCCGACAGCAAACGAATCGCCGAGATGTACGCAAATTCAAATTTAGTTGTCACCGCCTGGGAAGAAGACAAGCTTGTTGGAATAGCACGTTCGCTGACTGATTTTTGCTACTGCTGTTATTTATCAGACTTGGCGGTAAGAAAAGAATATCAAAAGTACGGTATCGGGAAAAAACTAATTGCATTGACCAAAGAAAAAATTGGACACCAAACCATGCTTCTACTGCTTGCTGCGCCTTCAGCAATGGATTATTACCCTAAAGTAGGCTTTCAGAAAGTGAATAATGGGTTTATTATTAATCGGACAGAGTAATGAATGCTGTAAAACCAAGCAGTAAATATAATTGTTTAGAATAACTGAAATACAAACGGAAGTTTAATGCACCAATTGTCATGATTAAGAAGCCCATTTCACCCGAGATTCGCCAGCAGTTGATTTTTGCCCAGCGGGAAGAAATTACAGAGTATCACATATACAGCAAGCTAGCTGAACAGACTAAAGATGCCGAAAATCGAAAGGTATTAACCCAAATCGCCAACGACGAACTGAAGCATTACAAACTCTGGGGTGCCTACACCAACAAAGAAGTTTCGCCAAGTTATTGGGAAATCAAAAAATACTACTGGATCGCCAAAATTTTCGGTCTCACTTTTGGACTGAAACTCATGGAAAAGGGGGAAGAGAAGGCGCAAATCAATTATGCTTTGATCGCCACTGAGGTTCCGGAAGCGTTGGAAGTTGCCAACGACGAGAACCAACACGAAAAAGAATTGCTTGGACTCATTCAGGAAGAGCACCTGAAATACATGGGATCGATTGTATTGGGTTTGAACGATGCGCTGGTAGAAATTCTGGGAACACTGGCCGGCTTGACTTTTGCACTTCAGAACACCAAATTAGTTGCCCTAGCCGGAATTATTACCGGAATTGCAGGCGCACTATCCATGTCATCCTCCGAATATTTATCGAACCGCGCCGAGGGCAAGAACGATATGGCCATTAAATCTTCAGTATTTACAGGCATCGCCTACATTGTTGCCGTAATTTTCCTCGTAGCGCCATTCCTGATTTTCAGTTCAGTGTTTATTGGGTTACTGGTTGCTCTGTTTGATTCAATCCTGATTGTCTTCCTGTTTACTTATTACATATCGGTAGCTAACGACCAGCCTTTCCGGAAACGTTTTTTGGAAATGGTGGTTTTAAGTTCAGTCGTAGGTCTGATTTCGTTTGGATTGGGATATGTTGTGAGGATTTTCTTTGGAATTGAGGTGTAGATCATGATTAAAATGTCCGTTCGCTAAAGCGAAACGGCAAAGAATATTAGCACAATGAGTAAAAGGTTGCTGAATATTAAACACACTTCCAACCTGGAACTTGAAACTTTAAACTTGGACCTATTCAGTTGTGAACAACTATATTACAAAACTCATTCAGCAGGGTGAGCATCAAACTCAGGATTTTAAATATTGCATCAGCGATTCCAGAAAAATTGCCAGATCGTTGGTTGCATTTGCCAATACCGACGGAGGTCGTTTGCTCATTGGCGTGAAGGATAATGGCCGGATCGCCGGTGTTCGTTCCGAAGAAGAATATTACATGGTTGAATCGGCTGCTAAAATGTACTCGAAACCACCGATTGATTTCACGACCAAGCAGCATCATGTTGAAGGGAAAACAGTTCTGGAAGTCATTGTGGAACCTAGCCCGGAGAAACCACATTTTGCACGCGACGATGATGGGAAATGGTGGGCTTATTTCAGGAAGGACGACGAAAACCGGTTGGCCAATAAAATCATGATTGAAGTTTGGAAACGCCAGAAAAGCCCGGATGGAATCCTGATTAATTATTCGGAGGACGAAAAAATACTGCTCGATTACCTGGCAACCAACGAGAAGATTTCAGTCAGCAAATATTCACGAATTGCACATCTGACCTATAAAAAGGCCGAAGAAATCATTATCAATTTCCGCACATTAAACATCCTGAAAGATTGTGTTGGCGACACCCGTATCGATTACGCCATCAACGAGGAGTTCGACCGGGAAGAATGGGAAAATAAAAATTTTAAGAAATAATTTTGACAATATATTTGTTGTTTAAATATTTTGACAATATATTTGTTGTCAAAATCAAATGACAATAAAGTCACTGTCAAAATGAATGCAAGATGGATTCCACCAAAAATTATAGTAGGCTCGGCAGCTACCGGAGATTACTACTACCCCAGAACAGAGATCGTCAATGAAATATGGGATGAACTTGAAAAAGGAAATTTCATACTGATCGCTGCGCCCAGGAGAGTCGGGAAAACTTCTATCATGCGCGACATAGAAGCAAACCCAAGAGAAAACTACAAAGTTATATTTGAGAATATTCAAGCAGTCAAATCAGAAATCGACTTTTATAAGACCCTGTACAAGTTAATTTTGAATTGCCTCAGTACAAGTAAAAAAGCATCAAAATGGTTTTCTAGCTATATAAAGACAAAGCAAATAATCGAGATTTCAACCTCTGGAGTAAAGTTTGAAAATAAAGTCCCAGACTACCTTCACGAGATCAATAACATCTTCAGAGAATTAGACAAAAGCACCGAAACAATCGTCCTGTTACTGGATGAACTACCCGAAGTTCTACACAAATTGGATAAGGCTGAAAAAAAGGACGAAGCCATCGCTATCCTGCACCAATTAAGGGCTTGGAGACAAACGGATTTCAAAAAATTGCAATTTATATTTGCCGGATCAGTGGGAATCCACTATGTCGTAAAAAACATTGAAGGAAGAACATCCAGCCTGAATGATCTAATACCAGCGATCTGCAACCCATTGAGTAAAGACGAAGCAAAAGACTACATCAAATGGGTTACAAGCAATAATGCTAGTGTCCAATATGATACTGAACGACAAACCCAACTACTTTTTAAAATCCAACATTATTACACCCCTTATTTCATCAACCTAATGTTGGGAGAAATAGACAAAAACGCAAAAAAAAGAAACAACCCAACAATTACGGAACAAGATATTGATCAGGCATTTCTGAATGTTGAAAAGAGCAATGAGCATTTCGCCGATTGGAAAAAACGCCTTTACGATTACATGCCCAAAAGTGATTTCAATTTTGTGAACAACATTTTGATTCACATTGCTCACCGAAACTCTATAGGAATCCAGGCAATCTACGACAAAGCCGTCAAACAAGAAAAGACCATTGATTACATGGATATGATTCACGATTTGGTTAACGACGGATATCTTACAGAAACTACAGAGGACAGCCAAAAATACATTTTTATCTCTCCATTTCTGAAAGCATTTTGGAAACGAAATAATCCCATTTACAATGAATAACACACAACGTTCGAGCAGTTGGTTTCTGGACCAACTGGCAGTTTTTCAAACGGCAAACAGCGACTATCAGTCGGTAAAAAATAATTTTATCATCCGCAAAACTGAGTTTTCGACTATTGTCGATTCTATCCAAAATAAAAAGGCAAAAGATCCCCTCCAGCACGAACTTATTTTAGGTCGCAGGGGTAGTGGAAAATCAACCTTGCTCAAACGCATTGAAATTGAAGTTGTTGAAAACCCAAAACTCAACAAGAAGTTCGTTCCCATAAATTTGGCTGAAGAACAAGCTGGTATTTACCGACTGTTTGATTTGTGGGAACAGGTGTTAGAAGAACTAAAAATCCAGACAAAAGCAGAAATTAGCATTCCTGAATATGCTGCGTTTGACGACGTTCAGTCCTATACCCGCCAACTTTACAACTCCATACACGAAGTTTGCCTGCAAAGCAAGAAACGCATTATTCTGTTGCTCGATAATTTTGATCGTATCGTTGAAAATCTGGATGATGATGGAAGCTTGCTTAGAGAAACACTGATCAATTATAACGACATACAGATTATTGCTGGAAGCACCCGAATGGACGAGCATTTCTGGGGATACGACAAGCCATTTTATGAATTTTTTAGAAGGCATCGGCTCGAAGCGTTGAGCCGCGAAGAAATCGACCTACTCCTTAATCATTGGAGCGATTCGCTTGAAATTCCGATTCTGAGAACCTTTGTAAAAGACAATCCCGGAAAGATTGAGAACATCCGACTGCTAACCGATGGGCTGCCCCGCACCTTGCAGTTTTTCATCCAGATTGTTTTGCAAAAATCGGAAACCAGCACTTACGATTACCTAAAAAAAACGATGGACAATGTCTCCCCGTTGTTTCAGGAGCGTTTGAATGCGCTTACTGCACCCATGCGCAAAATTGTATTAGAAATGGCCTTTATCTGGGAAGCCTGCTCGACCAAACAACTGGTTGAAAAAGCTCGGATGGAAAGCAAACTGATTTCGGCTAATTTAAGCACACTGGTTGACAAAGGCATAGTTGACAAGATTGAAACCAGCAAAAAACAGCACCTCTACCGCATCTCCGAACGGTTCTTTAATATGTGGCTGATTGTTACTCAGGGAAATCCCGAACAAAAACGAAAAGCCCGCTGGTTAAGTGTATTCTTAGAAAACTGGTACGATGCCAACGAATTTAAACGGTTAACCGGCGAACATATTTCAAAACTCCAAAATGGGGAAACTGATTGGTATCATGCACTAGTTTTTTCAAAAGCCTTAAGCCAGAGCAAATACCTTACAACTGATGAACGGGATACTATAATTGAGCTAACCGAAAAAATTAGGTGTAAGGATATTCGTAATTGCATGGTTGAGTTACCAGAGAAATTCAAAAGCATTTTTCCTAAAATTGAAAGATACATTGATGAGAAAAATTACACCAAAGCGATAGGATTAGTAAAAGGAATTGAAAACGAAGCCGATGGACAAAAATTTATGCTACTAGGTTTTCTTTTTGCTATGCAAAAAGCATATCCAGAAGCTGAGGAAAATTGTCTCCTAGCAATAGAAAAAGGTGCCAAAGATGCGATATTTAATCTTGCTCTTTTATTCGAGGACCAAAAGAAATTCCAAAAGGCGGATATGTATTATAAGCTAGCAATAGAGGCAGGAATTGATGAAGCAATATTCAGCTTAGCATTTTCTTTAGATGAGCGTGAGAAAATAAATGAAGCTGAAAAATACTACCTTATGGCTGTAGAAAAGGGTTATGATAAAGCATTAAACAACCTTGCTACCGTGTATGTAAAGTTAGGGGAAATGGATAAAGCCGAAGCTTATTATTTGTCAGCTATAAAAAAAGGCGATATTAAAGCTATGTCTAATCTAGCGTTAATGTACAAAGATCAAGGGAGACTAGACGAAGCTGAAAAATACTATTTAAGAGCTATAAAAAACAATAATTTGAATGCGATTCTAAACTTAGCGCACTTATATGACTTCCAAGAAAAGCTAAACGAAGCTGAAAAATATTATCTACTGGCAATTGAAAAGGGAGACATGAACGCATTGAACAGTTTGGCAGGCTTATATTTCAGACAAGAAAAATACACGGAATCAGAAAAATATTGTTTACTAGCTATTCAAACTGGAAACAAAATGGCTTTAAATAATTTAGCTCTTTTATACAACAATACGGGAAAGCTGGACGAAGCTGAAGAATACTATTGCTTGGCAATAAAAGAAGGTGTCAATGAGGCACTTTTTAATCTTGCACTATTGTACTCAAAACAAGAAAAATACGATAAGTCAGAACATTATTATTTGTTATCTATCAAAAAGGGAATTGATAAGGCATATAACAACCTATCTGTTTTATATTATCAAACTAATACTAAAAAAACAGAAGCGCTTGAATATGCACGAAGAGTTCTGATAACTAACAATGATTTAGAATGCAATGAAACTTTACTCATCATTGAAATTTGGAATGGTATTTTTAATGACGTTGAGAATCGGTCGATTGAAATTATTAGAGATGTGAATGATAAGGTCACAGAAGAATTGCTGTTTGACTTGCTAGTCCAACAGCAAAAAAACCTCGTTCTCCGTCTGTTTCAACATCCTGAATTAGGCTCGAAGCTTCAGGAAAAATACTTGGTTTTGTACTACGTTACCTTACTTTTAAGCAGCCCACAAGACGAAAACCTGCGGTTACGGATTCCCCCAGAATTGCAGTCAACCATCGATGATGTTTTGGAAAAGATTGCAAAACAGCAGCAACTCTACGCCTCAGGGAAAAGCCTTTTGTAAAAATGTCACAAACTTTTAACTGGATTGCATAATTTAAAAATACAAATTCATCTATTTTTGTCCGATCATTTTACATCAACCTAAACCATTATAAATTCGAATAAACATGAATTTTAAATCCATTCTTTTCATTGTTCTGGCGTTTACTGCCCAGCAGCTCTTCAGCCAGGAAAACTACAAAACGATTTCGAAAGCCGATTCGACCAAAACTTATTTGGGAGGCAAACCCTACGAAGTAAAAACCTTCACCCAAAAGTTTAAAAGTAAAACTCCCAAAAACATAATCATGATGATTGGCGACGGGATGGGCACGGCACAGATCTTTGCCGGTTTAACTGCAAATCAGGGTCACTTATTCCTGGATAATTTTAAGTGTGTCGGCTTCTCAAAAACTCAATCGGCTAACAATTACATCACCGACTCGGCCGCTGGCGGGACAGCGCTTTCAACCGGACAAAAAACATACAATGGGGCGATTGGTGTAAATACCGACACTGTTGCCATTAAAACCATTCTTGAAATGGCCGAGGGGAAAGGGCTGGCAACCGGATTGGTTTCAACATCAGCAATTACCCATGCCACCCCGGCATCGTACATTGCTCATCAGGGAAGCCGTGGAAGTTACGAAGACATTGCTGCCGATTTTATGAAAACCGATGTCGATGTGTTTATTGGCGGCGGATATAAACATTTTGCCGTACGAAAAGACAAACGAGACCTGACCAAAGACCTTCAGGCCAATGGATACCAGGTTTTACGCAATATGGACGATATTGCCAAAGTGAAAAGTGGAAAACTTGCCGGACTTACTGCTGATGAACACAATGAAGTTTATCCAAAACGCAAAATGGATCTCCCGCTTTCGACCCAAACGGCATTGAATATCCTGAGTCAGAATAAAAAAGGTTTTTTTATTATGGTTGAAGGATCACAGATTGACTGGGGTGCTCATGCAAACAATACCATTTATGTTGTGAACGAAATGCTCGACTTTGATCGCACCATTGGTAAGGCGCTCGAATTTGCTTCGAAAGACGGAGAAACCCTCATCATTGTAACTGCAGACCATGAAACTGGCGGCCTTGCATTGGTTGGCGGCGATATGAAATCAGGAATGGTAAAGGGCGCTTTTTCTACTGGCGATCATACCAGTGTTATGGTTCCTGTTTTTGCGTATGGGCCAGGAGCAGAAAATTTTACCGGAATCATGGAAAATACGGATGTTGCAAAAAAAATGATGAGTTTAATGGGTTTCTAACCCAAAACCATTCACTTTCTCAAAAAAACTATGGAAGACCGCTTGGGGTGATCCATAGTTTTTTACTTTTAGGCTCTCTAACTTTTTAAAATTTGAGACTTTTATGACCAATTCACTTGAGGTTCTTGACCATGTACGCCTTAATTTTTCTCCTTCCGGATTGGTTTTCCTGAATATTGCCCTCGCATTTATCATGTTTGGTGTGGCTCTGGGCATAAAAGTCGAAAATTTCGAGGAAATTATCCGGAAGCCAAAATCAGCGATAGTCGGTTTTATCAGTCAGGCTTTTTTGTTGCCTGCATTTACTTTTTTGCTGGTGCTTTTACTGAACCCAACACCAACCATCGCATTGGGAATGATCCTGGTTGCTGCCTGCCCCGGCGGAAACATATCGAATTTTATCAGTTCGATGGCCAGAGGTAATGTTGCACTCTCAGTAAGTCTAACTGCTGCGTCAACCTCGGCTGCCATCTTTTTCACTCCTTTCAACTTTGCCCTTTGGGGAAATTTTTACATTAATTTTTACAATACTCATGAAGCGGCAGCGTTACTTAGACCACTGGAAATTGACAAAGCCCAAATGTTTCAGACCGTATTTATTCTACTGGGGATTCCTGTGATTATCGGGCTGTTTGTAGCAAATAAATTTCCGAAGCTGACTTCAAAAATCATAAAACCAATCAATAAAGGTTCTCTTTTGTTTTTTGTTATGATGGTAATTGCAATGCTCTCGGCCAATTTTACGCAGTTTTTAAGCTATGTTCATTTGGTGTTTTTCATTGTGTTATTGCACAATGGGCTGGCATTATCAACCGGTTACTTTTTTAGCAAATTAATGAAGCTCCCCAGCAACGATCAGCGTACGGTTGCGATCGAAACTGGCATTCAGAATTCAGGATTAGCGCTTGCTCTCATGTTCAATCCTAAAATTTTCCCTCCTGAAATGGAATTGGGAGGAATGGCCATTATTGCAGCGTGGTGGGGAATCTGGCACATCATTAGTGGATTAACCCTTGCATTTTTCTGGTCGAGAAAACCCATTTTAGCTTAAAATGAAGAATTGGTCAATCGGATACGAAATAATCAGAATCTATGTGCGATTTGGTTTTTGGCTGACGCACAAAAGAATCGTGGTTACCGGTCGCCATTTAATTCCGAAAGGAAAGCCTGTCATTTTTGCGCCCAATCATCAAAATGCGCTAATGGATCCACTGGCGCTGGTTTGCACAAATTCGCACCAGTCGGTTTGGCTGGCCAGAGCCGACATCTTCAAGTCAAAAAGGGTCGGCGCCATATTGAAATACCTAAAGTTATTACCTGTTTACCGCATTCGCGATGGGAAAGATAATCTGTCGAATAACGAAGAAATATTTGCGCAGGTTATTCAGCTACTCGAAAATAATCAAACTATTGCACTTTTTCCTGAAGCCGCACATTCAGGGAAACGGCAAATGTTGCCACATAAAAAAGCCATTCCTCGCATTGCACTGGAGGCCGAGGCAAAGAACGATTTCAAGCTCGATTTGCAAATTGTCCCGGTTGGGATAACTTACAGCCACTACTGGAAATTCAACCGCTCGCTGATTATTCAATACGGACAACCGATTCAGGTTAAAGACTATTGGATTGATTACGAATTGAACTCCCAAAAAGCAATGCTCGATCTTCGTGATGAGATTCATCGCAAACTGGTTTCGTTAATCCTTCAAATCGACAGCAAAACAAGCTATCCGGAAATTGAAAATATCAGGCAATTGGTCGGAAAAGAATACTCCAAAAGGCGCTACTTTTGCAAAGATCCAAGTTTGCAACTGTTTTATTCAGAAAAAGAACTAGTTAGCAAATTAGAACAACTCGAAGAACTTCAATCAGAACATTTCCAAAATATTATAGCAGCAACGCGCCAGTATTTCATCGGGATTGAAAAGGATGACATTTCTGACGATCAGATTGAAAATGCAGAAAAAGCCTGTTGGAGCAAGGTTTTTAGCAGTCTTACACTGGCTGTTTTAACTCTTCCGATATTTGTTTTTGGCTTTGTTTTTAATGCTATTCCATTTGTTATTCTCCGAACTATTTTACGCAAGAAAGTAAAAGACGTAGCCTTCCTGAGTACTTTCAATTTTGTTGGTGGATTGATCTTATTTCCTTTGTTTTACCTGATTGCAGCTTGTGTCCTTTTTAGTTGGTCCGACTCTGTTTTAGTTGCATCGTTTACCCTCGTCGGAATGCCATTCGGTGGTAAAATCGCATATCAGCTATATCCTTTTTACCGGATAATTCTACTCAAAATCCTTTATCTGGGGGGGAGCAAATCGCATAAAAATACCATCAATAGCTTATTGGAACAGCGGAGTGGGCTGATTGCCCTGATTCTTGAAAAAGTAAATTTTTGAAATCCGCTTAAATTATCATCAACAAACCGCAACACAATGGTTAGTTTTATTATTTTTGGGCGTTCAAATGCGAGAGTAGCTCAGTGGTAGAGCATCAGCTTCCCAAGCTGAGGGTCGCGGGTTCGACCCCCGTTTCTCGCTCTGATAATCAGTTAGTTGCAATAAAAAGCGATTAGCTGATTTTTGTTTTTATACTGATTTATCTGGTACAATTTACAGGCATGTAAACCAAGATGTAAACCAGTTTACACTCATGAATGCCTCAATTTCAGTAGTTTGCTACAAATCAAAGACACTTTCTAACGGTGAAAATCCGTTAATGCTCCAAGTTTCCAAAAATGGTAAGCGCAAATACCAAAGTTTGGGAGTATCAATCAACCCTAAATACTGGGATTTTACAAAGAACAAGCCCAAACCTAATTGTCCAAATGGTGACTTTATTCAAAAGATTGTACTTGATAAGGTTACTGAGTATCAAAAGCAAATCTTAGAATTCAATGCAAATAAGAAGGACTACACTCTAACCAATTTACTTGATGGGAACAAAACGACAATTAAAGAAAAAACTGTTGGTGAGTTCTATAATGAATTGATTTTGCAATATACGCAAACCAATAAAACAGGTAACAGATTGATTTATAAAGGTTCATTTAATTCCATAAAGACGTTTTCAAAAGGTCGTGTGAATTTCCTATTTACTGATATTGATTTGGATTGGTTGAACCGTTACGAAAAATGGCTACGTTCAAAAGGCAACAAAGAAACTACCATCAGTTTACTTTTCCGTACCCTTAGAAGTGCATATAATAAAGCTATTGAGGCGAAATGTACAAAAAAGAACAACTATCCTTTTGATGATTTTAAGGTGAGCAAATTCGATATTTCAACCTCTAAAAGGGCAATATCAAAAGAAGAAATTTTGCTTATAAAAGATATTGATTTAACCAAAGAAAGTGAATCCATTCAATTTACTAGGGATATTTTCGTTTTCAGCTACTTATGTGGTGGAATCAATTTTACAGATATTGCAAACCTCAAACATGAAAATATAGCTGATAACAGGCTGCAATATATAAGGCAAAAAACTGGAAAGAAAATTAGTTTACAACTTTCACCAGAAGCAAACCAAATCATTAATTGTTACAAACAAGTAACAGTGCAAAGTGGTTATCTTTTACCAATATTGGACATTAAATCCCACAAAACAGCGATACAGAAGCAAAACCGAATTCATAAGATTTTAGTAAAAACAAATGAAGGATTGAAACGGATTGCAGAACTGGCAAAAATCAATATGAATTTATCTACTTATGTGGCAAGACATTCATTTGCTACAATCCTTAAAAATTCAGGGGTTAATATAGCTTTGATTAGTGAAGCTTTAGGGCATTCTGATTTGGCAACTACTCAAATATATCTGGATGGTTTTGGCAGTAGCCAAATAAATGAAGCAATGAAAAATTTGCTTTAAAAACAACAATTCAAATTTAAAATGGAGAGGTTTTTTAATCTTTACATGAAATATTTCTTATTAAAAATTAATCATTTACCTTATGAAAGACAGGATTGAAGTAGAAGCCGTTATGAATGATGAACTACTAAGTTATGTAAATGAAATAGTAGCAGCGCATCTTCCAATGGTTGATGTTAATGAAGAAGGCAATTTTTCAATATATGAATCCATGTCCTCATTAATATTATTCAAGAATAGATACAGCAATAAAGAAATAAAAGGAAATTTCAAGTATGAAGATTCTTAGTACATGACAAAAACATAAACAATTGATTATCAACAAAATAAGTATTAAAATATTTGCATAAAACCCTGAATATCATTATCTTACAAGGGATTACCACATCACTTAGTAAGAAATATGACACCCAGGGTAGATGCTAAAAGTAGTGAATTAGTTTCCATTTTCCATAAGCAATCAGGTTGGAATCTGGCACGAGTAAAGTTCTTTGTTTTCATGATCAGTGCACTATGTAAGGTGCAAACAGTTGGTTTTGAGAAGTTGGCTACAGCTTTTGACAGTAATGCCAGTACCAGTTCCTCTCTGAGGAGAATACAGCGGTTTATGTCTGAATATCTACTTGATACAGATTTGATCGCCAAATTAATATTCAGACTATTACCTCATGAACCACCTTTCCGTCTGGCAATGGATAGGACAAATTGGAAGTTTGGACAGCAGAATATCAATGTATTGGTAATTGCAGTTGTTTATCATGGAGTTGCTTTTCCGCTGTTGTTTAAGTTGTTGCCCAAGTTTGGTAATTCAAACACCAATGAACGCATTGAATTGATTGAACGGTTTATCCGTCTTTTTGGATCTGCTTCGTTGGATTGTTTGACCGCAGATCGGGAGTTTGTTGGAGAACGATGGATCAAGTATCTGAATGAGAACCGGATTCGTTACTATATCCGCATCCGCGAAAACTTTTGGGTTTTGCAACCTCACAATGGCAAACGAGTTAAAGCCAGTTGGCTGTTTGCCGATTTGCCGCTAAATGGTTGCCGAGTGAACCACCGTATTATTTATCTGAACGATCAACTGTGTTATCTGTCAGCCTCTAAAGTAAAGAACAAAGATGGAAAGCCTGAATTGCAGATTGTTATCTCATTCAACAAGCCAGAAGATGCACTTTGTATTTACAAAGAACGATGGCAGATTGAAACTGCTTTTAGAGCTTTAAAAACAAGTGGCTTTAATATTGAAGATACACACTTGACTGAAATTGGAAGAATTGAAAAACTGTTTGCATTGGTGATAGTAGCTTTTACATGGGCATACCTTGTCGGTGATTATTTGCACAGATACATCAAACCAATCCCGATCAAGAAACATGGAAACAAAACTAAAAGTCTATTCAAATATGGTCTAACATATATTGCAACTGTTCTTTTAAACGCTTTCTTTCAAGATGATATCGATATTTTTAAATTTTTGTCATGTACTTAGATGAAGATTATAAAAAGGATAATGAGATTCAGAGAATATTATCTGGATTTGGATTTGATTCTGAAAAATTCTGGTATTTGCTATTATTCATCTTTGATTATAGTTATGGCTCATGCATCGATGGCGTTTATTGGGCCGAATCTCCTAGAGAACAACTAGATAAACTAACCGACGCTATTGATGATAATACCAGTGTTATAGATATTAATGGAATACCAACTTTTATTAAGGAGGCTAAGCTGACACTAAAAATAAAAGGAAATCATAGCATAACTATTAATAATCCCATTGCTATATATTATCTGGCTTTTTCCACTGATTCTGCACTAAAAAAAATCAAGCCTGACAGCATTATGAACATTTCAACTGAATTGGAACAAGATAAATCTATATCAAATTCAGTACATATTTGGTTCTTTGCAAAAATGTTCCAAGCTTTTTTTGACTTGCACCCATTAATAAAAATTAAATCCTCCAAGGGTGAAAATAAACCATTTAGTAAAAAACAGCTTATTTCAGATCTGATATACTTTACGAGAATATCTAAAAATTCAGAGTTGCTTGCTTCAGACGAAACATTAAAGGGGATTTTAAATAAGTACAAAAATTATAAACTGAATACAAAAAATAGTTACTATTTTGAAAGGTGGATGTAGTCCCAATCTCAAATACTTTAACAATCCTACTTCCACGCTCCCAAATAAGGGGGTAAGAAAAGTAGGATTTTTTTTACCCATAGAGCCCCCTAATAAAACCAGCAAATTTGTGTCGTAATCAGAATGTTACTGACAATGTTGTTGGAACTTATTCCTGATACAAAATTAAAAATGACAAAACTAAATGAATCAAAAAAAATTAGTGAAGTGTCTATTTACGTTGGATTTGCCGGTTAAATTGACCAGTCCGCGCCGTTTTATATTGACCACCTTTCGCCGGAGTAAATTGACCACCTATTTTCAATATTGAGAACGATCATTTCCTTGTTTTGATTAGAGTTATACAAAATTAGATTTATTTATTCTGATTCAACAGTTTCTACGATTTTGTTTCGTTGTCTTCTTCGTATTGATTCTCCTACAAGTTCCATTCGATGAGCATCATGAACAATGCGGTCAAGTATTGCATCCGCTATTGTTTGTTCTCCGATAACCTCATACCATTGTGCCACTGGCAACTGAGAGGTTATAATGGTTGAACGGTTTCCGTGACGATCTTCCACGATTTCCATAAGTACCGACCTGTTTGATGCATCAAGCGGCTGCAAGCCAAAATCGTCCAGAATCAAAAGATCCTGTCTTTCTATCTTTGCAACTTCTCTGATGTACGAACCATCTGCTTTGGCCATTTTTAATCTTGTAAACAGCTTTGTAGTGTTGGCATAAAGTACTTTGAACCCAAGGGTACAGGCTTGATTTCCGATAGCAGAAGCAATGAAGCTCTTGCCTATTCCGGTACTCCCGGTGATCAGAAGATTCTCTTTTCTTCCGATAAAAGTACACTCAGCCATACGCATGAACTGATTTTTGTCCAGGTTGCGATCTATATCAAAGTGCAACTGCTCAATGTTGGCTTTATAACGGAACTTTGCATTGCGCATTTGCCTCTCTATGCGGCGATTGTTACGATCATCCCATTCGGCATCAATAAGCATCGATACCATTTCATCGCCTGTCATTTGAATCATGCTGCCATTCTCGATGCTTGTTCTAAAGGCACGAACCATACCGAAGAACTTCATCTGTCTCATTTTTTGAAGCGTTTGCTCATTCATTTTATTCGATTTAAGGTTAAACAATACCCGGAGGGGTAGCCGTTACAGCTTTCCTCCGGGGAGATATTACCGGTAATAGTTTTTACCACGTATGTTCAGGTGAGGGGGCATTGACTGATCAACATGCTGCTGATCATCAACGTTTCGGTCAAGTCCTTTTTCAAGGATTACCCGGATGGTCTGATAGCTGTAATCGCCATATTGAAGTGCACGCAGACAAGCATTGTTAAGCCGCTCTTTTCCGGCACGTACCGAAAAACTTAAAACTCCCTGGCAGGATCGATAGGTCTGCTCCGGATGCTGCCGGGCATTTAGCAACTGGATAATATATTCTTTTGTTTGAGGGCCTACCTCTGCGGCTCGTTCGATAAATTTATCGGGGTTCCAGTCGCTCATGAAGCGGTGCTGCGAGGCCAGATGATCTGTTATTGTTGTGTGTCCAAAAAGGTGCCTGTTCCTTTTGTGCACTGCAATTCGCTCGTAGCGGTGATAAATTTCAACCTCAGATTGGCTGTAAAGCAAGGTTACCTTCTTGCCGATAAAATGGTAAGGAACACTGTAATAATGCTTATCCTCGGCAAGGCAGACGTAATTGTTCTTCATCACAGAAGCGATATAGCGTCGCTTCAACTCATATCTCTTTTCAGGTAAAGGGTGCAAAAAGTGTCGTTCAGTATCTTCGAATAACTGTCGCCTGCTGAATGGCCTTCCTGTAAGCGGCCTGTTATTATGAGCTTCCAGTGCCTCCCTGATCGCGCTATTTAGCAGTTCAATGCAAGAATATACATTACCCTTTAAAATGCTGTAAATCGAACGGTAAATGATTTTGACGGCACCTTCTACCAACGCTTTGTGTTTGGGTTTATACGGAGCTGCCGGTAAAGCCGCCATCGAATAATAGCTTACGAAGTCACGAAAAGCCTCATTAAGTGTTGGCTCATAACGATTACTCTTGATTACCGCCGATTTTAAGTTATCCGTAACGATGGCATTAGGAACACCTCCGAAGTAATGTAATGCATTTTCGCAGGAGTTGATGAAGTCTTCCTTCTGTTGGGTATAACTGGCCTCTACGTAGGTCAACTGGCTTGCACCCAGTATGGCGACAAAAACCTCTACCTCTGTGATGTCTAATGTTTCCGGATCTAAAACCTTGAGTTTTTCGCCTGCATAATCAACATACATCTTCTCCCCGGCCTTATGCTCAATGTGCATAACCGGATTACGAACCTTCTTCCAGAGAAGATAATAATGCTTGAACTGTGAAAACCGATAGCCTGCAGGATGCTGTTCAAAATATTGCTCCCAAAGCTTCTCCTTGGTGTTTCCCCGGATCTTCAATGCTTTTTCCATGGTGGGGAAAAATGCTTCCAGAGATTGATAACGCAGATCATTCTCAATATGATTGCGTGGAACCATATCCAGAAACATCTGCTCAAGTTCAGTGTCACTCATCAGTTGAATCTCCTGGGGCGATTTGCCCGAAGCCAGGAACAACCTGATATACTTCTTAACACTATTGCGGGGAAGACCTGTCCGTTCCCCGATGGACTGTTTACTTACACCCTCGGTGTAAAGCCTGATAATGCTTCTTACCTTGCTCATAATGATTAGTTTATTTGACATTTTGATTATATTGAACAAAGCCAACTTAATCATAAATGCCCGCTAATCAACAAGGATAAATCGTTCTTAGAGGGTGGTCAATTTGCTCCGGCGCAACCCAACCATTTTGACCGGCGGAAGGTGGTCAATTTGTTCCGGCGAACACTGGATATTTTATCCGGCGTGTCCACTGTTATCAATGTTTATTAGAAACTATGAATATCACCCAGAAATACCTATTCAAAAAAGCAGTTTCTATTTTAACTTATTTGATACATTATATCAACGCCATGGTGGTGAGAATAAATTAGGTTTTATACATAAAAAAGAGACAGGATTTATACGGGAAGACTTTGAGCTTTTACTACAATATTTTTCTTTTTTAACATATTTCGAGGGGAAATATTCGTTTAATCGACAATATATTTATGAAATTTTCAACAAAATAAAACAAAGCAGCAAATACAAATTTGACAATAGAAAACTTCTAAATGACCTTCATATTGCTATTAATATACTTATTTCAGACAGTAATGAATTTTCATTCCCTCATCGCTCTTTGCAAGAGTATTTCGCAGTTTTGCGAATTAAAAACATAACAAGTGAGGACATAAAAGAAAGAATATACAAAAACAACCTTGACGTACTTTTTAATAATTCAAAGGATAATTTATTAAATCTTTTTTCTCTATGTATTGAGCTTGATAAATCGAATTTTTATCGAAACTTTCTTATTCCTAAATTGAATGATTTATTGCATGTCTTAAATGATCGTAATAAGTCACAACTTTCAGCTGCTCATTTTTTCAATTTAAAGTTTGAAGTAATAATTGATCGTGCAGGACAACTATCATTATATCCTGATGTCATTATAAAATATTCAACTGACAAAATCTTTGAACAGATATCCATTGGAATAGACATAAACGAATACATAAAACAAGCATTTAATAAAAATAATTTAGAAATTTTCGTATTAAAAACATTTATAAAAACAAAACACAGTCATAATACTACACTGGACGGTTTTCAAATAACTGAATATATTCCCAATAAAAAGCAAAAAAGAACATTTCGAAGAGATTATGAATATGAAAATCAATTATTGGTTTCTTTTAATGTAGATGATGTTATAACAACTAATGATTTTTTGAAAATAATAGAGGCTTCAGAATTAACTCCAATAATTGAAAAACTCATTTGCACTATAAATGACAAAATATTAGAAATAAATAATGAATTAAATTCGGATAGAAAATTAGATGAAAATCTATCTCTATATATCAATTAGGAACAACAGAAATATTTTAATAAAAACGTGCTACAATAAATAGGTCTCTGAGTGGTATGCAAGACCCAGCGTTGAGTGGGTGTTGAATTACACCCCAGCCTAAATTTTAGGATTTTTGTTCTTTGTACTTATCGACGATTTTAGCTTTTAATCTCATTGAATTTCATGAGATTATCGTGTTTTTTAATTGGCCCTTGTAATGAACATTATAACATAAATTTAAGAACTAAACGGCATTGTATTTTAAACATGAATATAGTAATAATCGAATTGGCTCAGTAAAGGGATGAAAGTGAAGTGCTTCGAAATCGACACCTTCGGGGTAGCTGCAAAACGTTGTAGGACATATTAAAAGCTGCTAATAGAAATTCTATTAATTCTTCCAAGTTTGTCGAAAACTTGAGATATTAAGAGTAGATAGCGAAGAAGTAGTCATCATTGGTGACAGAATATTGAATGTTTGTAATTATTGTAGCGAAAAATAATCTATTGTATTAAGTACGTGTATAATATCACCATTTAAAGAGTAAAATAGTCAGTATGGAAACAATTGAAACATTTAAAGTCGGGCTTAACGATTTACCAACAAGAGAAGTGTGGTATTTTGGACCAAAAATGATTTATTGCTCAGAAAAAACAATAATTAAGCATAAAAATTACACATTTGAACTTTGTATTTATGACATAAAAGGTAATGGAGCAGAATATGTTAAAATATTTGATTCTGAAAACAAACAAGTATTTGAAAATCTAACTATAGTAAGAAGTTATAGTTGGAATAGTTGTTATGTTATGTTTCATAACGAATTTAATCCATTATCTAATTGCTATTTTAAGTTTGGGGCAAAAACCGAATTTGACTTAAAAGCTTTTTTAAACAAATTAGTTTTAATGGCTGAAAAATTCAAATTGTGTAGAAGCAATTACCCATCTTTTCAATATGTTTATGTCTATATCATTTTTTTATTCTTTCATTTAAAAGAAAAGAATATAAGTGCATCTCAATATTCTGAAAGATACAACACTCTGAAAAAAATGAGGTTTTATATTTCAAAGGAATTAACTGACAATGTATCAAGTTATAGCTTTTCAAAAGAGACAATTTATTACAAAATATTTGATCGAATTCTGAATAAACAATTGGATGTTTTTAAAAATAAACCTATCCATTTTGATTAGTAATCTTAAATGGCCAAATAACAGCATTCCACTTTAAACCCAAATTAGGTGCTGTATTTCAAGAATGAGATAATTTTTGGTTTCTGGCATATATAGGAGGGAAATAATAAATTTTTTATCTCTCTGGGAGAATATCAATTTAAAACTTATTTTCCATCTGAAAAATATTTTTTTATATTAGTCAGACAAGACCAGTCATCTCTCCCTCCCCCGTGGCTTAATTCAGGAAAATCCAAAATATTTTGATTTGACTTACTGAAATCTCTATATACAAATCAATAAAATGAGTCAATTATCAAAATCGATTTAATTATAGATATTTACGCCAAGATATTATGCTTTTTTACAATTTTATTCTTTTAAATACACAAATTAAATACAATAACTAGTTGAAAATGACTATCTTTAAGAATACAAAACAGTTTGAAATAACAATTATTTATTAATCGATCTTTGTTTTAGTGCATGTAAACCATATCGTAAACCGATAAAACAGAAATCAGTTTCTAACTGAAATATTTGAGCGGTAAAAGGGAGTAGCTCAGTGGTTTGCATTCAAAAGCGCAGCTTTTGGATGCTTTAGGAGCATCAGCTTCCCAAGCTGAGGGTCGCGGGTTCGACCCCCGTTTCTCGCTCTTAATTTTCAAGGACTTGCAAATTCAATTTTGCGAGTCCTTTTTATTTGCACCTGAATTTGCACCCGATGATATTTTTAATGTAAACGTTTCAAGTTGCTTTTAGACACTGAATTACTTGTGTTTAAAGCTTTAATTATTAAATGTTTTCGAGCTGAATTAATCCACAAGAATCATTCTAGCGATCATTGCCATTGTAATAGTATCCTGGCATATTTTACGGATCATTCAAAATCACATATGTATTTCAATATTTTTCGTAGGGACAAATCAATCCTTCTGAAAGTTTAGATTATGTGTAAGTTGTTGGTCTTTATTGGTTTGTGTTCATTTCGTCCGCATCGAAATTAGTTGTTATTTATTAAAACTTTTTCGTTAACTTTAGATAAACCAGAAATGAGCTCTCCAGAGTCATCGGGAATAATTGATGTCAACTGACAGAACAATTATTCATCCGGATTTATTTAGACCAGGTCTTCCCTTTAGATGATAAAATCTTTAAATAAATTCTATAATTATGACCGATCAAAAAACATTCAGAATTGGCCTTTCCATGGCAGGTGCTGTATCTGCCGGAGCCTATACCGCCGGAGTAATGGATTATTTGCTCGAAGCTCTTGAAAATTGGCAAAAAGCAAAAGACCTGAACTTACCTGGCGTTCCCAGGCATAATGTACTTGTTGAAGTCTTAAGCGGTGCATCTGCCGGTGGAATGACGGCTGTTATAACTGCCGCCGCAGTTCAAAAAGATTTCCCGCATGTAAATCAGCAGAACTATTTATCGGGAGTGAATAAAGAAAACCCGCTATTTGATTCGTGGGTTAATTTAACCGAAGATGAAAAAAACGATATGATGAATCAAATGCTCAGCAATGATGATATCGTTGGTTCTGAATCTATTAATCCGGATAAGGAAGTCCGTTCAATCTTCAATTCCCTGTTTATCGAAAAAATTGCCCGACGCACATTAGACAGCATTGTAAAAGATCCTAAAACTAAAAGGAGTTATATTGCTGATAATCTGGAGTTGTTTACCACCATCACCAATCTTCGGGGGTTCAATTACGAGTTGCAGTTCATCACAGCCCTTGGGCCACGCCAGGACCGGATGACCATGCATAAAGACCTGGTTCATTTTCAACTTAACCCTCTCGGAACATACAATAACGATGGAAAAATCCCAATTCATTTTTTAACTCCGGAAGGACTAAACAGACAATTGCTCATCGATGCGGCCATTTCAACAGGCGCTTTCCCGGTGGGATTATCGCCACGGGTACTTGTTCGCGAAGCCAAGTACATCAATGATAATCCATTGCTAAAAATCAACCATAGCAAAAGCAATCTGGTTGACCCTACAAAAGATTACAATACAGTTTGTGTCGATGGCGGAGTAATAAACAATGAACCTTACGATTTAACCGAGACGCTGCTAATGAACCGGAGAAAAGCTGAAATAGAAAAAGAAAAAGATTCAGCAACGGCAACGGCCTATAAACCTGCAACAAATGTTTCCGATTTTGATACTACGATCTTAATGATCGACCCTTTCCCAAATTATGATGAATCTCCTGCCGATTACTTCAACCTTCAGGCCATAAAATTTGCCTCAACTCAACTTTTGGGAGCCATGCGCCAACAATTAATGGTAAAATCTGACTTGCTTGAAAAGGCTTACGACGACTACGACTATTCCAGATTTATGATTGCACCTATCCGGACGAGTGGTGGTGTAACTCAGAAAGAGAGCATTGCATGTGGGGCGCTGGGTGGTTTTGGTGGCTTTTTCAACCGCGATTTTCGGGTTCACGATTTTATGCTTGGACGACGGAATTGTCAGCGTTTTATCCAATGCTATTTTAGTGTTCCTGAATCCGCTAAAAATCCGATCATACAGCATGGATACGGTGATCTGGACAAAGATTCACTCCAGTTTTTCATGCCTGAAAAGACTGATCTCCTGCCAATAATTCCTGATATTCGAATTTCGGACGACCAAACACAGATTATAAAACCAGCTTTAGAAGATGAATTTCGGTATCCTTCCATTAGCTTAAAGTACCTGATTGGGTTGGAAGATAAATTACAGGCCCGGTTTGAAACTGTTATCAATAACATTACAAAAGGAAATGTGCCAGGAGGCGCAGGCAAATCAGTAAACCCGATCATACAACGAATCAGAAGAAAATCATGGTTCGCGCGAAACATTTCGGGCCCGGTTGTCGGATTCACAGTTGACAAGGTTATCTCCATTGGTAAAAAGGCAGGAAAAAACATGGCTGCAGAAAAATTCATTGATTCGGTGATTGCGGATATGGATAAACGTGGTTTACTGAAGCAGGATTGTTGATTGCCTTTTGGCTCTGTTTATACCTTTTAAATTCAACCAGATGTATTTGAGAAAACTGATACTTGTTTTTACGATTGCTTCTATACTATTTTCCTGTTCAAATTCGGCAAAGAAAGAGCCTGCAAATACTGAATCAACAGCTGTCGATACAGTTCGAACGGTTCAGGAATTACCTGAACAACATGATTCGGTTGCTGTAATTCCGGAAATTGAAAAAGGGACGGATGTTAAGGTTTCCAAACAAGATGAACCTAAAAAATTTGAACAGGTAAATTCGCAGGTGAAAGATTATGCCATTAAAAAACCGTTAAAATCGACGAGAAGTGATGGTGCGGTTCCAGTAGCCAATGATTACAAGGCAATTGCTCATTCCGAGACACATGTACAAGGTATAAAACATGCAATTCCATCATCTCCGACAGCGGCAGCTCTTCCACCGCAGCACACAACTGAGGCGCGCAACGATGAGGTTACATCTCTTGATACAGCTTCAATAATTACAGAGCCGGCATCAGAACAGGTTGTCACTACCAAATCAGAAAGCTCTGTTCCGAAGAAAAAATCGGCTCGATTGGCTTATAACTATTCTTCAGAGATGAAACGAAATGTATCTGAAGACATTAATGTGTATGTTTCGATTGTTAATTCCGGAAGTTTTGTGAAAGACACTTTAATGAAGATCGTTGCTCAGCAAAAGAATCCTGGCGCCCGCAAAGCAAATACAGATTCAATTGTAACCACCAATATTCTGTTGTACAAGCGAATTAAAGTCGAGTTAATCGATCCGGATGCCGCGTTTAGAATCGATTCGGTATATGGAAATGGCTGGCAGGATGTTGATTCAATCGGAGATAACCGCTGGCGTTGGAGTGTAAAACCATTAACAGATCAGCCAAATGCAAAACTGGTCATTAAAGTAGTTGCAAAAACGCCTGCCGGAGCTATTGAGGATATCGATGACAGAACATTCTTCATCAAGGTAGAAATGACTGGCCCATTTCAAATGTTCCGAACCTGGTGGATCTATTTGCAAGATCACCCGGAACTGTTCCTGACTGTAATTATAATTCCATTGATCGCATTTTTCGGGAAACGCTATTTCGACAGGAAGAAAGAACAAAAACCGTAATGTCCGAAAACGTTACTATGAATGAAGTTCCGCATCATTTAACTCATTTCGAAGGTTCAACCCACAATACCGAATTGCCAGTTCCGTATTCGTTTTGTTCGTAGAGTTTATTGGCTGGATCAAGAATCCAGGTTCCGTCGACAATGAATTTATAGGTGTATTTGCCGGGCGATAGGTAGATGGGGAATATCCATTTGTCATTTTCCTTTACCATCCGGTAATCTTTTGTGGTCCAGCCATTAAAACTTCCGGTAACAATTACCGATTTGGCATTAAGATATTGAGATAGCTTGAATACATGATTGGTTTTCAATGCAATAAATGAATTTTCATATTTCCCCGACCCGGTGGTGAAAGGATTTCCCGGATCGGACATCCATTTGCCATCGACAACAAACTTGTATTCGTAATTGCCAGGAGCTAATACAAATGGAAGTTGCCAGCCCTTACTGGTTTTATCCATTTTAAGTTCAGAATCGTTCCAGCCATTAAAATTACCAGCAAGAACCACATTCTTCGCAGTAGCGAAGCCATTGAGCTTAAACAGATACGAGCCGCCAATACTTAGAAATGAGTTTGAATTTCCTTCAGGATCAATCCTTACCGTTTTATTGGCCGGATCGGTCATCCATTTTTTGTCAACCAAAAACTTATAGGTATAAGTTCCGTCGCGCAGATAAATGGGCAACGACCAACCACTGGCGGTTGGGTTCATAGCCAAACCGCGTGGGTTCCAATTGTAGAAATTACCTGTAACCACGACTTTTTCCGCAGTTTTAAAACCCTTCAATTCGAAAAGGTGATTGCAACAATAAACAACCGAGTTGTCGGATCCTGCATCGCCACGTTCGCGCAATTTGTTACTTGGGTCGGTAATCCATTGTCCATCTACGATAAATTTGTAAGCATATTTACCCGGCTTCAGCTTTAAATCAACCATCCAACCTCCAACTGCTTGTTTCATTGGAGTTTTCGAAGTGCTCCAATTGTTGAAAGTTCCTGAAATGTAAACCTTCTGAGCGGCTTTCCCAGTTGGAAGGTAAAACCGGGCGGTACCATTACTATAAATAAAGGCGTTCGAAACTTCAAAATTATTCACGCCAAATACCACATTTGCTTCTGTTGTATTTCCGGCAAAGTTCATCCAGGTATCAATTACCTGAAACAAGTCGTTAAACTTGATATTTATGTTAGCCTTTGATTGTACCGATTTCGAAAGTTCGACAAGGTTTGCAGGTAATCTTTTGACTTTCCAGTTTTCATCGCCAATCACAATGTTCGTTTTCCCTTCGTATATCTGGGCAATTAAAGTACTATCCAGATCAAAAAGCTCAACAAGTTCCTTTTTCTCCTTCTCCGACCATTTCAAGTTCAGCGTGAAAATAAGCCGATCGTTCTCGATCCGGCAAATCTTCTCAGGATCGAACTGAGCCCTGGAGTTCAGCGAGCTGAGCAACAGCAAAACGAATAACAACATAAAACGGGTAATTGTCTTCATTTTTCCTCTCCTTTCGTAAAACGAATGCCAAACTGTTTGTTCACAAAATTAATACATACAATTCCTTGTTTCATAAAACTATTACCCAATATTCCGTCAATGTGGGTTCCGTACGATTCACTCAAGGCATCCAGGTTAGTAATGATGGTTTGCATATTCGGAATCTGTTGATTGCCAATCGAAAATTCGTTCATTCTTCCGTAAAATACTTCCGCTCCGGCTGCTCCGGCGCCTTTTAATGAAGTTCTTCGGGTAATGGTAAGGGTGCTCATAATTTTTTTATTGCAATCGCTGCAAATCACATTGGTTTCGGCACCGGTATCAAAACAGAAATTCAGAACTTTTCCGCTGATCGTTCCTTTCAGGAAAAGAATATTGGAGTTCCCTTCTATTTTTTGAGAATAGTCAGCTTTGAATCCTGGCCTGTTGTAATTCAGTCGATTACCTGCTTTGTCTATCCTGAAAAGCTTAAGTTCATTATTGATTGGGTCAATTACAATTTCGAGACTTCGCAACATGCTAAAGCCGATTAATCCAAGAATTTTATCGTTTCTTCGGTTTTCGATGTGCCCAAGATTGGCAAGGTCTGCATTTAGCTTTTTATACATAAGGCCAGCAAATTCAAGTTTACCCACCGAAATTTGCTCCGTTGAGCCAACCGTTCCTGTAATTCCGTTTGAATACGCCCTGGCTGTTTTTACGTAGCTTCTGAAATAGGTACTGTTGAGAACCAATCCGTTGGCGCCGGTATCAAAAACCAGATTACCGGTTTCTCCGTCAACTGTGGCTTCAATCAGAAACAGCCGTCCCGACCGCTTCATTGGAATAGTCACCGAATCGGCTTTCAGATTAAATTCAGGATCGTACTTATCATGTTCATAACCATTAACCGAATTATAATCAGGAATCAGATTGGTTTCAGGATGAACCGCAGAAACAAATGAAGTTCCCAATACAGCAACTGCTATCGTAGCGATGCAGAGAATTGTCAGGTATTTCATTCGTTCAGATTTCATCCTAAAAATTTGATCCAATTTAATCAATTGATTTAAGATAATCAAAGCGGGTTTTTCAGTATTTGCAGTACCGAATCAAATTAATTTTACCTGAACATGCTTTCCAGACAGGTTTCCCGATGCACAAATATTTGCTTTAACTGGTTTTTCACAAAGAGCGAATGTGCCATCCGACCCAAAAAGCCAAGAGGCAATTTGTATGAAACCCTATCTGTCATCAAAACTCCATCGTCCTTCGCTTCAAAATGATGTTCGTGATGCCACATGCGATAAGGCCCAAAACGCTGTTCATCCACAAAAAACATTCCTTCAGAAACATGCGTAATTTCTGTCACCCAGTTTGTTTTGATTCCCGGGAATGGAGATACTTTATACGTGATGATTTGTCCCGTGTACATTTTTGCAGGAGATCCTGAAGTAATCTCAAAGCCCATGTGCTTAGGAGTAATTTTTGATAAATTACCTGGCGACGAGAAAAAGTTCCAGGCTTCGGTTAATGAGATCTTCAGAAATTGAGTGACTTCCAGCGAATAAATTCCCGAATGAGATTTGAAACTGATCATGATTTGTAATTTTTGTTCTGCCTATCTAACCCAATTTTAACATTTTTGTTTAACGATTTAGTCGAATTAACAAACAAGTATTTGCAAAAGATTAACAATGCGGATGATTTCCGGTATTTTCATTAAGCCGGTAAAACGAAACTGAAGTCGGGTTTTGTTTTTTTATAACTTTGGACTTTCAAAAAACGAAATAATCATATAAAAACGATATACAATGGCTTTAATTAACGAAAATTACCTGAAACTACAGGCAGGGTATTTGTTTCCTGAAATTGGACGAAGAGTGCGCGAGTTTGCTGAAGCAAATCCGGATAAAAAAGTGATCCGCATGGGTATTGGCGACGTGACTCAACCCTTGGTTCCGGAGGTTGTAAAAGCTTTTCACCAAGGTGTTGACGACATGGCGAATGCTGAAACTTTTAAAGGTTACGGACCGGAACAAGGCTACGATTTTTTGCGCGAAGCAATTGCCTTGAACGATTATAAAAATCGCGGCGTCGATATCTCGGCCGACGATATTTTCGTTTCTGACGGTTCGAAATGCGACACTGGAAATATTCAGGAAGTATTTGGTTCCGGTAACAAAATTGCCATTTGCGACCCGGTTTATCCGGTTTATGCCGACACCACTGTGATGTCGGGCAAGACTGGCGAGATTCAACCGAACGGATATTTTGATGGAATTATTTACATGCCTTGTAACGAGGCAAATAGTTTTATTCCTGAATTGCCAACCGAGCGCCCCGACCTCATTTTCCTTTGTTTTCCGAATAACCCGACCGGAACAGTTGCTTCAAAAGAGGAACTGACCAAATGGGTGAATTATGCACGTGCCAACAAATGCGTCATTTTGTACGATGCGGCTTACGAAGCATTCATTACCGACGACTCGATTCCTCATTCAATTTTTGAAATTGAAGGCGCCAAAGAAGTAGCTCTCGAGTTCCGTAGTTTCTCGAAAACTGCCGGATTTACCGGAACGCGTTGCGCATTCACCGTAATTCCATCGGAATTGAAAGCGTACGACAGCGAAGGAAAAGCTCACCCGGTAAAACCGTTGTGGAACCGTCGGCACACAACTAAATTCAACGGAGTGTCTTATCCGGTGCAGAAAGCTGCTGCAGCTATTTATACCGAAGAAGGTAAAAAACAGGTAAAAGAAGTGATTAATTATTACCTCGAAAACGCCCGAATCATGCGCGAAAGCCTGAAAGAAACCGGTTTTGCCGTTTTTGGTGGTGTAAATGCTCCATATGTTTGGGTAAAAACGCCCGACAATATGAAATCATGGGACTTCTTCGACAAGCTTTTATTTGAAGCAAATGTGGTTGGAACTCCGGGTTCAGGCTTCGGACCATCAGGAGAAGGCTATTTCCGCTTTTCAGCATTTGCCGACCGCGACAATGTGTTGGAAGCCATGGAGCGTGTTAAGAATCTGAAGTAGAATAGATCAGGACATCATATTTAGTAAGGGTTTCACTCAACGCAACGAGTGAAACCCTTACTTTTTTGCTGACTTAGTAAATCGCACTTAGCACATCTCCCAACAAATCGTTAAACTTCATCACCCGATCGGGTTTTGGCGAATAGCCAACGAGAACTACAACCAGTTCTTTGGAAGGAATAATGAAAATCTGTTGTCCGTCGTGGCCGTTGCACGAATACATGTCTTCAGGAGCAGCCGGGTAATATTTCGATCGGTTCAGCCAGAAAAGCGATCCATATTTTCCATCGCTGTCGGATGCTGGCGTGGTAGTGTATTTTACCCAACCTTCAGGCAAAATTCGTTCGCCGTTGAAAACTCCATCCTGAAGATATAACATCCCAAAGCGGGCATAGTCGCGCGCTGTGGCATAAATGTACGACGAACCGACCTGTGTTCCTGAGGCATCCACTTCAAAAACAGCATCGGGCATCCCAATTTTAGTAAACAAACGCGATTGAGCAAAATTGTAATATTCATTATCATTCCCGATGGTTTTACGCATCAGGAAATTGACAACATTGACCGAACCTGAAGAATAATACCAGTGACTTCCGGCGGGAAATGCGAAAGGTTGATCGTAGGTAAATTTCGCAAAATCATTCTCGCAATACAACATTTGAGTTACATCGGAGCGGTTTCCGTAATCTTCGTTCCACCGTAACCCGCTTTGCATCTGCAAAAGGTTGTTTATCGTGATGTTTTTTCGTTCATCGGCTTGCCATTCAGGAAGATTAACCGGCTGATTGATGTCCCATTTGCCGTCTTTAACCATGATTCCTGACAATGTATTGGTAAAGCTTTTAGCCATCGACCAACTCAGGAAACGGGTTTGGGCATTAAACTGCGGCTGATAAGCTTCTACCACAGGAATCCCTTTATGCACCACCATAAAAGCAAAAGCATGCCCATTATATCCTTCGTCATCCATCAGCTTTTCTGCGATTCGTTCCAGTTTTATTGTATCGGTTGCTGACCCTTTTTTCGGCATCAGATTTCCCATAGGCCATGAAATCGTATCCTGATTGGCTGTTGCAGAATATCTTGGAAATTTAATTTTCCGTAAATCGCCTTCGCTAACTCCCCGCAGCAGGGTGGCTCCAAAACCTTTCCGGTAAATGGCTTTCGACTTGGCCCATAAAAACGAAGTGGTTACACTCGAATCCTGAAAATCGACCTTGCTTTTAGTGTATTTTATGAATGAAAAGTGCAGATCCATAGCCTCCACTTCAGCCTGCTCGCGGCCCGAAACAAATACTGCCGAGCACAAATATTTTGCCGGATATCCGGTAATGATTGGCAACAAAGAATTGATGTAATACAGACCGTAACCAACTCCAATAATCAGGATGACTAGTACGGACCAAAGTATTCGTTTCACGGAAGTACGTTTCATAATAGTATGGTTGTGATAATCGTTCAGAAATTTATTGATTAAAGTTAAATAATCCAATTGAATTCCCCTTTGCCTTTTTCTTTATTTATAGTTGTATAAGTCTGTTAAATACAGTTAATGAATGTTAGTTCAAACAAATAGTCGTTAGCAATTGCTTAATTTTGTTTTAACGTTTTGAACCTATTATGATTCCTAATCAGCCGTAAAGTGTGGAATAGCAACAAAAAAACTGTATCTCGTAAGCACTTTTCAATGGTGCATTTGACTCGTTTTTCACCGGAGAAGTTTTGTCTGTTTGCTTTTGCATTGCTTCTAATAATTCCGGTCTCATCAGTTTTTGCCCAAAAACCAGATGAAAATTATCAGCCTTTACTGAAAGGTCAGGTTTTAAATCTGGAAGATGAAACGCCAGTAGTTAAAGCGATTGTTTCGAACCAACGAACAAAAGAAACTGTAACTGCCGATTTGGAAGGCCGATTCACAATCAACGCTTTAATTACCGATAGCCTCGAAATTAGTTCACTCGGTTTTAGCAAACAAACGATTGAAATTCCGGCAAGCTACAGCGTTTCTGATGTGTTGATTATTCATATCCGGCCATTAAGTTTCCTTTTGCCCGATGTTAATATCAATGGGAACTACCAAAAGCCAGTTGTGAAAGTTGAAAAAATAAAAGTTTCACCTTATTTCCGAAAAGATTTTATGCAGGAAAAACCGGCAGAAGAAAAAGCCTATCAAAACCAAATCAGCTTTGTAAAAATTCCACTATACGGCAAGGAACAGCCCAACCGGAAAACGAGAGATATCATGATGTCCGATAAGCAATGGGCTAAAGTTTCGAAAATTTATAATGTAGGATTGGTGAGGGAGTTAACAGGCTTGAACACTACTGAGGCTGACAATTTTATGATGTTTCTGAATAGCAAAAAGTTATTCAATAAAATGACAACAAAGGAAAATGCGAGTTTTATTATTTTGGAGCAATTTGCGATATATCGAAAAGCAGGACACTAATCCGGTTTTCAGTAATCAAGTTCTGAACGGGATTTTTATACTTTTGTACCAAAGCCAGGTAGTCATGAAACAATTTATACAACGATACCCACCACACAGGTGCTGTCAGAAAAATTTGACTGGTCATTGGTCATGCCGGGCTGAGAATAAATCATTGCGCTTTCCTTCGGTTGTGCACACGGTAGCTTTTCTTTTTTTATTCCTCTCATTCAGTGTAACTGTTTCTTCTCAGACAGTAGATGAGATAGACCCGATGCCCATCAGGCTTAAAGGTCAGGTATTGAATTTGGAGGACGAAACCCCGGTGCCCAATGCAATTGTAATAAACCTAAGAACTCACAACACCATAAGCGCCGACTTGCAGGGGCGATTTATGATGGATATGTTGAATATAGACAGTCTTTCCGTTTCGTCATTAGGGTTTTCAAAAAGCATAGCACATGTACCTGCAAAATTCAACGAAATGAACGTTTTGATCATCTATGCAAAACCTATTCGCTTTGCCCTCCCTGACGTAACGGTATCAGGTCAACAAAAAAAAGTGAACATGGATGGCGTTCCGGTAGCCAAAAAGAATGATATTGCTCCGGAACTTAGAGGTGATGCATACAGCAAAAGACCACCTGTAATTGCCGCCCTCTTCACTCCAGCCAGTTTCCTGCAATACCATTTAAGCAAAAGCGAGCGCGAAAAACGCGAAACCCGGAAGGCTATCGTTTCTGAAAAGCAGTGGCAAATAATCTCACAATTCTACAACAAAGAACTGGTTATGCAATTAACCGGATTAAACAATGCCCAAGCCGATAATTTCATGATCTACATTAACAGCAAAGGATTACTAAATCAGATGACCAACGAGTATGATGTCCGCAACATCATTAAGGAACAGTACAAAGTTTATCTTGCTGAAGGTCATTAGTCAAAACTTCGTTAAAAATTACGACATTTGCCTCAAAATAAGGAAAAAACAGTCATTGGTCATTAGAAAAAAGGAAAGAGTTTTTCCTAATGACTATTGACTTTTTCCTGTTAACCAAATCACAAAAACGCCAGAAAGTTGAAAGAGTTTTCAAAAAAGAAAATAGTTCTGAAAAAGAAGGAACTAAAGGCCGAAGAACCTACCGGCGACGGATTAATTCGTCTGAATAAATACATTTCAAATTCGGGTGTATGTTCGCGGCGCGATGCCGACAAAATCATCAGCGATGGATTAATTACCATTAATGGAGAAGTTGTTACTGAGCTTGGGCGCAAAGTATCGCTCGACGACGATGTTCGCATTGATGGGAACAGGCTAAATCCGGAGAAAAAAGTATATCTGCTTCTCAATAAACCACGCGGGTTTGTGACAACGCTCGACGACCCACATGCAGAAAGAACCGTGATGCAATTGGTGCAGAATGCCTGTACCGAACGAATTTATCCGGTTGGACGGCTCGACATGCAAACCACCGGAGTTCTTCTTTTTACAAATGATGGCGAACTGGCTAAAAAACTGACACATCCCAGCTACGAGAAGAAAAAAGTATATCATGTTCAGCTCGATATGGATTTCCGTCCGGAAGATCTTGAAAAAATAAAATCAGGAATTGAACTTGAAGATGGATTTATTGCGGCCGACGATATTCAGATGATCGATCCGGAGTATGCCAATCAGGTTGGCATTGAAATCCATTCAGGAAAAAACCGCATTGTACGTCGCATTTTTAATCACCTCGGCTACAATGTCGAAAAGCTTGATCGGGTCATGTTTGCAGGGCTGACAAAAAAGGATTTGCCTCGTGGACGTTATCGTTTTCTGACTCCACAGGAAATCAATTTTCTGAAAATGAGTTAATGTAATGAATTTCGCTTTCGCAGACTAATAGCAAAACTTTGGAAAAGGAGTTTTTACAAATAATCACCGAGAATCAGGGAATCATTCACAAGGTTTGTTCCATCTATTGCGATTTGGAAGAAGACCGTCGTGACTTGTTTCAGGAAATTCTGGTGCAATTGTGGAAATCGTATCCATCGTTTCGCAGCGAGTCGAAATTTTCGACATGGATGTACAGGGTGGCCTTGAATACTGCGATTACAAGCTTCAAAAAAGACAAGCGCCAACCCGACAAGGCAGGTATTTCGTACGAAAACATGCAATTGGTTGAGGAAATGTACGACACCCGAACCGAAGAGCAAATCAAAATGTTGAATATGGCCGTGTCTCAATTGACCGGAATTGAAAAGTCAATTATTCTATTGTTTCTCGAAGATAAAAAATATGAAGAGATAGCTGATATTACTGGCATCACACAGAATTACGTTAGAGTAAAGATGAACAGAATTAAGAAGAAGTTGAAGTTGTTAATGAATACAGAAGAATAGATGGATATAAAAGATTTAAAATCGGCGTGGGATATGTATTCTTCTCAGGAGATGGATAAACATCGACTCGGAAAGGAATCGATTCATGAATTACTGAAGAACCGAACCCAATCGTTGGTTGACCGCATTGACCGAAATATGCGGATTGGACTGGGTATCTTGCTGTTATTTATCATTTATCTCATCATTGATTCAATATTCATGTCGGATCTTTTTAGCGCAATAGGTTACCGCGACATAGAATATCCGAAGTGGCTCATTCCTATAGATATTTTTTCAACAACGCTTATTATCACCACGTATTTATTCTTCGTAATCCGATACATCAAAATAAAGAGGAGTTTTTCAATTCAGCTTCAGTTAAAAGACCTGTTGCATGGAATCCTGGAGACACTGAAAACATATCGGCGGATGTTTTATCTGGCGGTTGTAATTTTCATAATAAACATCATCGTGAGTTTCATTGCGGGAGTTTACCAGGGACTCAAATTTAAAGCTGATTCGGTAAGTAATGGAGTCATTACCTTAAACACGCATCAAATACTGACGATCGTCGGAATAAGTTTGCTTATTATCGTCCCGATGATTGCACTTTCATTCTTTGCACTTCGTTGGGGATTCAACAAACTTTACGGCAAATACCTTCAATCGTTAAGCGAAACATTGAAAGAGCTTGACGAGTCGGAAATCATAGACTAGCCTGTATCCTGAATATACTGTTGAGTTAATTGTTGAACCTTTCAGATAGCCGTTTTGTTACTCAAAATCAACAATAATCCTAAAACTCAACTTTATGAAAACACTTAAAATCATTGGATTGGTATTGGTTGTCATTATTGTATTGCTTCTGATTATTCCGCTGTTTATCAATGGCAACTACTCCGTTGAACGTGAAGTGACCATCAACAAGCCCAAACAGGAAGTTTTCGATTACGTGAAATACCTGAAAAACCAGAATAAATTCAGTGTATGGGCTAAAATCGACACAGCCATGAAAACCGAATTCCGCGGAGAAGATGCTACCGTTGGTTTTGTTTCTGCCTGGGACAGTGAAAATCCGAAGGCGGGAAAAGGAGAGCAAAAAATTACTAAAATTGATAAAGGCAGCCGAATTGACTACGAAATTCATTTCATTAAACCATTTGAATCGACAGATTTTGCCTACCTGACATTTGAATCGGCTTCAGAAAATGCAACGATAGTAAAATGGGGCTTTCATGGAACGATGAAATACCCGATGAACCTGATGCTGGTATTCACTGATATGGAAAAGATGCTTGCTCCTGATTTGCAAAATGGTCTGAATAACCTAAAAGGAATTTTAGAAAACTAAAAGTAACCAAATCACCACCACCCCTAAAAGTTAATATTTGTTCCAGTGTTAATTCGGAAGTCTGTAAATGAGGGTTTAGCTGTTTAAAGAATTAATTGATTATCTTTGCGCAGATTTTTTAAAACCTTCATTCAGACATAAATGGCACATAAATCCGGATTTGTAAACATCATCGGAAACCCCAACGTCGGGAAATCCACCATCATGAACGTGCTGGTGGGCGAGCGTTTATCGATCATTACCTCGAAAATGCAAACCACCCGCCATCGCATCAAAGGAATCGTGAATGGCGATGATTTCCAGATTGTTTACTCCGATACACCCGGAATCCTGAAGCCGAACTACAAACTTCAGGAGACCATGATGAAGTTTGTGAATACCGCGCTGATTGATGCCGACATCATTCTTTACGTGACTGATGTGGTCGAATCGCCTGGAAAGAATGAAGAATATGTCGATCGCATTAAAAGTTCCGAAGCTGCTGTAATTGTGTTGATTAACAAAATTGACCTTTCTACTCAGGAAAAGGTGATGGAGTTATACAATTACTGGCGCGAAAAGCTTCCGTTGGCCGATGTGTATGCCATTTCAGCAACCGAAAAGTTCAATACCGCACCTATATTCGACCGCATTTTGGAATTGCTCCCTGAAGGTCCGGCTTATTTCCCGAAAGACGAGATGACCGACCGCAACGAACGTTTTTTTGTAAGCGAAATTATCCGCGAAAAGATTCTTCTGTTTTACGACAAGGAAGTTCCTTATTCGGTGGAAGTGGAAGTGGAGCAATTCAAGGAAGAAGATAAAATTTTGAACCTGATGTGCGTCATCCATGTGGCGCGCGACAGCCAGAAAGGTATTATTATCGGGCATCAGGGTCAGGCGCTGAAACGGGTTGGGATGGAAGCCCGCCTGGATATGGAAGAATTCTTTCAGAAGAAAGTTTTCCTTCAGTTGTTTGTGAAGGTGAACAAAGACTGGCGCGATAAAGACCGTGCGTTGGGTGGCTTTGGGTACGATATGGAATAGCGAAGTGTTCAGTTTGCAATCTCTGTTTTCAGTCCCTGCCAGCGAAGGCTATTGCAATTAGAATTTATATGAGCATACCCTGAAAGGGTTAAACATTAATAGCCCCGGGTAAAGCAAAGCGTAACCCGGGGACAGAAATAGCAAAGGAAACAAGGCGCATCCACGGATTTTGATTGAGATACAAATGTTGTATGCGCCGCATTTAAAAATGTTGATTAATAGAGATTTCTTCTTAGATCAGCAGTTAGAATAACGGAAAAATAATTGATAGAGTCCTGTTTTCAGGAACATAGGAGACAAAAATGAGTAATATTATTGCAATTGTAGGTCGGCCAAACGTAGGGAAATCGACCCTTTTCAACAGGATGACTGAATCAAGAAAAGCCATCGTTGACGAATCAGCAGGAGTAACACGCGACCGTCAATATGGAAAAGGTGTTTGGAATGGGATCGAGTTTTCAATCATTGACACTGGAGGTTATGCCGTAAATTCAGAAGATATTTTTGAAGGCGAGATCCGCAAACAGGTGATGTTGGCCATCGAAGAGGCCGATGCAATTTTGTTCGTGGTTGACGTTGAAAACGGAGTAACCGATATGGACGAAGAAGTGGCCGCTGTATTGCGCCGCTCGAAGAAAAACGTATTTATTGCTGTGAATAAGGTTGATAACAATGCCAGGATCATTGATTCGCATGAGTTTTATTCACTGGGGCTTGGCGAATTGTATTGCATCTCGTCGATGACCGGCAGTGGAACCGGAGAGTTACTCGATGCCATTGTTGATACATTTCCGAAAGACGAGCCGGAAGAAATTGAAGAAAATGTTCCGCGTTTCGCCATTATTGGACGACCAAATGTGGGTAAATCATCATTCATTAACGCACTCATTGGCGTTGATCGCAACATGGTTACCGATATTGCCGGGACAACCCGCGATGCCATTCATACCCGATACAATCAGTTCGGACACGACTTTTATCTGATCGATACTGCCGGTTTGCGTAAGCGCACCAAAGTGAAGGAAGACGTTGAATTTTATTCAACCATGCGCTCCATCCGGGCTATTGAAGATTCGGATGTTTGTATTTTAATTATTGATGCGACCCGTGGTATGGAAGCTCAGGACGTTTCTATCTTTCATTTGATTGACCGTAACAAAAAAGGGTTGGTTATTCTCGTAAACAAATGGGATTTGATTGAAAAAGATAATGCGAGTACCAACAAATTCACGAAACAGATCAAGGAAAGAATCGCTCCGTTTGTTGATGTTCCAATCATGTTCATATCGGCATTAACCAAACAACGAATCCTGAAAGCATTGGAAACAGCGGTTGAAGTATTTGAAAATCGCAGTAAAAAGATTAAAACTTCTGAATTAAACGAAGTGATGCTGAAAGCAATCGAGGATTATCCGCCACCATCAATAAAGGGAAAATTTGTGAAGATAAAATATGTAACTCAGTTGCCAAGCCAGACACCGAGTTTCGCCTTCTTCGCCAATCTTCCGCAGTATGTGAAGGAAGCATATCGCCGGTATCTGGAAAATAAGATTCGCGAGAATTTCAATTTTTCAGGTGTTCCAATACAGATTTATATCCGAAAAAAATAACACAAAAAAGCCGCTTCCGAAGGAATTCAGAAGCGGCTTTTCTTGTTGAATCAAGTTTAAAGTCTATTCTCTTGTGACTTTTTATAATTCAAAATTAAATCCCCGTTTCAATAAATCCTGATATTTATTGGCATCAAAGCGGTAGTACCAGGCTCCCTTGCGCGACGATTCTTTTTCTTTCTCTTCCAGCTTTTCCAATAAGTCCATGGCTAAAAGCTTCCGGCGGAAATTGCGTTTATCGAGTGTTTTGCTGTATATGGCTTCGTATAAACCCTGAAGTTGTGGAATGGTAAATTTGTCGGGAAGTAGTTCAAAACCAATAGGCTGAGTTCTTGCCCTGACCTGTAATTTTTTAAGAGCCCGTTCAACCATAGCCGAATGGTCAAAAATTAACTGTGGCATGGCAGAAATTGGAATCCAGGTAGCTCCATGAGTTTTTACCAGCTCAAGGTCGGAGGCATTGATTTTTATAAGGGCGAAATAAGCGATTGAAATGATTCGTGCTCCTGGATCGCGATTGAGTTCTCCGAACGAGTAAAGTTGTTCCATGTACACATTCGAAAGGCCGGTAAGTTGGTTTAGGATTCGCTTGGCGGCCTCGTCAACGCCTTCATTGTTTTTCAGAAATCCACCCATTAGCGACCATTCTCCTTTTGCCGGCTGAAAATTTCTTTTCAGCAGAAGCAAGTTTAGCTCGCGTCCTTCTTCGTCGTATCCGAAAATGATGGAATCGACTGCAACATGGAATTTTTCGTGTTCGCTATAATATGACATCGTTGTGTTATTCAGGTAAAGGCCAATCGTTGGTTTCTTTGGTGCGCAAATAAGTTTCGATGTGTCGATCTGTTTTTGCTTCGTATATATCGGAGATTGTCAGGATAATTCCAGTTTCCTCAACATCACCAAACGTATCGTTTATTACTGTTCCAAAGGTTTTCATCGATGGGCTCAGGTTCATGTACGAATTTATCAACGGTGGTATATTCTCTCCAAATTCGCGTACTTTTTGCGAAAGTATTTTGTAATCTTCTTTGTACGATCCACCATTAAATACTCTTTCCATCTCTTTGATGTCGATTCCTAAATCCAACGGGTGAATTGGAGTTACCAGATTCTCGTTGTCGTTGAAGTATTTCATAAAGAAATACATGATCAGGTTACGGGCTTTGGTATGGAAGTGGGTGTACATAGTCACTTTACCAAAGAAATATTTGATTTCGGGATGATCAACGATGAGAGCGCCTAGTCCATCCCATAAATTATCGAGTGCAAACAAAGCTTTGGCTCCGGCCTTGCTCGATTGATAATGGGGCTGAACAAAGGAACGGCCTAGTTCAAGCGTATAAGGAAGATATTCTTTGATAAATTTGTCGGAGAAATTGAAGAGATGAGTGGTAGCAAGTTGTACGACTCCGTTTTTGTCTAATGGAACATCTTTACATAAAATATAACGATATCCACCAATTATTTCCATAGCCTGAGGGTCCCAAACGATAAGTTGTTTGTATGGATCGCTGCAAGTATCGTATTCGTCAATGTCAACATCCTCTCCTGTGCCTCCTCCTGCGTCCCGAAATGTGATTTCCCTAACACGGCCAATTTCCCGCATCACGTTAGGCGAATCCTGAAAGGTAACAATGTATATTTCGTTGTCGGCTTTGTTCGTTTTTCGCATTAACTTGTCCGGTGTCAGTTCTGCCAATAGAGCTTCTTTTGACACTGGTGCAATGATATCCTTCATACTGATTTTGTCTGAATTTTTAGAGCTACAAAACTAAAAAAAATCCATAAGAAATGATTTTTTCCTTTGATTAATGTTGGCTATACAGTTGATTTGGTAATTTGTACACAATGTCCCTGACTTCGGCGGCCCATTGGTCTGAAGTTTTACTTTTATCGAAATGAGTATAGGGTATTGGCTTGCCAAAAGTGATAGTAAATTTTTGATTTTTATGCCCAAAAGTTTCGTCGGCCAGGTAAAACATTTCGAGGTTCCATTTCATCTTGAAAAAGGTTCTGAAATTAGCCAGGGAGTAAAAAAAGCCTGAATTTCTACCACTAACGTGAATTGGAATGACATCACGCTGGTATTCAATCGATTTGGCAATGAAATGCTTTTTCCATTCGAAGTCCTGAATTGTTCCTTTGATTCGCCTTGATGCAAATCCGGAGGGGAAAATCAATATTTGTTTGTCGGATGAATACGCCTCATGAATTTGTTTGATCACATCTTTGCTGAGGCCACCATGTTTATTTAGAGGAACAAAAATCGGAGTTAATTGGGGGATGCTCATCAGTACGTCATTAACCAACGTAATCGTTTCACCCATTAAGCGATCGATGTTGCATAAAATTAGCAGAGCATCGAATCCTCCCAGTGGATGGTTCGATGCGAAAATGAAACGCCCCGAAGTTGGAAGGTTTTCTATTCCATTTATCGTTTCGTGAACATTGAAATGTTTGACCATGCTGCGTGCAAATTCAATCCCTCTTTCGTTGCCATGATTGGCCAACAGTTCATTGATTTCGTCAATGTGCATGATGCGGTTAATGTACCGGTAAACAAATCCCGGAAGCTTTTTAGCAAGCTTCGGATTCTTTTTAAGGAACATCTCCTTAATGTTAATTGGCTTTACCGGTTCCTGATTTTCCAAATCCATTGCTGATCGTTAAAATGAAGCCGAAAATATAAAATAAATGTAAACAGTTTCTGGATTGCACTTAATTTCTGAGTCGAGATTGATGCCTGATCGCTCCATGCTGTCATCTTAAAAGTTTATCAACATTTGGCTTTTTATACTTTCGAAGTTGCTTTTGATTATTACTTTTGCGGCTTTGAAACGATTTATTAACTGATTTTTGAATTGTTAATAAGTTTTAAGATCCTGAAAATAAAATTGTTAATTACGCGTTGTTGCTTTTACAAACAAGTTATAAACAATTTATGTGTTTATATTACCATAATTATAGTGACTTAGATAGACTTAAATAGACTTAAATAGACCGATGTATTTTGAATTTTATTACTTTTACATGTAAATCTTAAAAGCTTCAAATGTTAATTTTTTCGGGAGAAATACGAGCAACTTTCGATGAGAAAGGACGAGTAGTGTTACCAGCCGATTATAAAAATCAGATGGGTGGTAACGTTCCCGGTGGTCAATTGGCCATCGAAATTGACAGGTATGAAAAGTGCTTGAACGTTTATACCATGGATGAGTGGGAGAAACGTATTTTAAAATTCAGGTCGAAATTGAATTTAAATAATCGGGAACACAGCAAAATTCTCGATGGAATTTTGCGGAAATGCCGAATAATTGCGGTACCCGAAAATTGCCGGTTTACGGTTCCTGCAAATTTTCTTGAATTTGCCGGGATTACAAAAGAAGTGGTTTTTACTGGTCAGCTAGAGCGGTTGCGGATTTGGGATGCAAATGAATATCAAAGCTATGCCGGATCTTTAACTGAATGTGATGATTCATATGAGCAGAAATTCGGTGGCGAAGAATTGGACTAATGGAAAGAGAATATCATGTACCTGTTTTGTTGGCCGAAAGTGTCGACGGACTGGAAATTAAGGCGAATGGCGATTATGTTGACGTTACTTTTGGTGGCGGTGGTCATTCGCGCGAAATTTTTAGCCGGCTTAAAACCGGACGCCTTTTTGCTTTTGACCAGGACGAAGATGCTGCAGTAAATATCATTCACGACGAACGATTTTTCTTCATCAGGCACAATTTTAAATACATCCGAAATTTTTTAAGGTATTACGATGTTGAACAGGTTGACGGTATTTTGGCCGACTTGGGCGTTTCGTCGCACGATTTTGACGTGGCAGAGCGAGGTTTTTCGTTTCGCTTCGATGGCGATTTGGATATGCGAATGAACCGCGATTCGACGCAAAGTGCCGCTGATATTGTAAATACGTTTACCGAAGACCAGCTCCGGACAATGTTTCGCGAATATGGCGAAATCGATAATGCCGGTCGATTGGCCAAACAGTTGGTGTTTGCCCGCGATTCGAAACCGATTAAAACCATTGAGCAGTTTAAAGAGTCAATCGCTCCATGTGTGCCGAAATTTCAGGAAAGTAAATATCTGGCTAAGGTTTTTCAGGCTTTGCGCATCGAAACCAACAAGGAAATGGATGTATTGCACGAATTTCTGGAGCAAAGCATACAATTATTGAAGCCAGGTGGCCGGTTGGTGGTCATTACTTACCATTCGTTGGAAGATCGCATGGTGAAGAATTTCATCAAATCGGGCGACTTTTCAGGAAAACAGGAAAAGGACTTTTTTGGAAATGTTGAGTCTCCTTTGGTAGCTATAAATCGCAAAGTTATCGTACCGAACGAAGAGGAGATCGAGCGGAATCCACGGGCTCGCAGTGCCAAATTGCGAATTGCAGAAAAGAACGCATGACAGAGAAGAAAGAAAATAGCAAGAAGCGAATTTCGACAGCCGGATTAAAGAGTATTCTGGTTGGCAGCGCGTTGTCGAGCGAGAAGGTAACCAAGCAAATACCTTTTGTGATTTTCCTTGCGCTGTTGGGAATTGGTTTAATCACCAACCGATATATCACTGAAAAGACCATTCGGCAAATGGAAATGGTGCGTGATTCGCTTAAAGAATATAAATCAGAGTCGGTGATACATGAAACGGAACTGATGTACATCAATCGTCCTTCGGAAGTGACCAGAAGGGTGATTGAAAGGAAAATAGATTTGATAGAACCGATAGAACCGCCTAAACGGATCAAGGTAAAAAAAATGGAGACTAAATAATGGAAATCAGGAAAGCTATAACCTTACGATTTGGCATCGTGTATTTTGCGATTGCCATCTTCGGACTTGTTATAATTGGCCGGATTCTAATTATTCAGAATGTGGATACCCAGAAATGGCAGGAGATTGCCAAAGACCTGAGAAGCAATACCACCGAGATTTGGGCTAAACGTGGAAATATTTGTGCCGACGATGGAAGTATTTTATCGACTTCGGTTCCCTATTACGAAATCCGCATGGACATGATGGCGCCCCGGATCCAGCAAGTATTCGATAAATCTTCAGAACAGATGGTCGATGAGCTTTCGGCTTTCTTTGGAGTTGACAAAACCGATTTCCGCAGCCGTGTACGGGCTGCTTACGACAAGAAGAACAGGTGGTTTTTGATCAATCCGGAAGAAATTGATCACAATAAATTTCAGGAATTTAAATTGCTGAAAACCATGTCGAAGAGCTATTTCGGGTCCGGGCTTATTGTCGTAACCGAAAACCGACGGATCCTGCCTCACGGCGATCTGGCAAGCCGCACCATTGGTGTGCTAAATAAAGGGGCTTTTGGTGGCGTTCACGGAAACGTTGGATTTACCGGTGTTGAAGGTCTGTCTGAAAATTATCTGGCAGGTATAAACGGGCTTGCTCTTAAGCGTAATTTCTCCGGAAATTGGATTAATACTCCATTGGTCGAACCCAAAGAAGGCAAAGACGTGATTACAACGATCAATGTTAATCTTCAGGATTATGCCCAAACAGCTTTGGGGAAACAAATGGAGGTCAGCCAGGCAGAGTGGGGGACAGCTATTGTGATGGAAGTAAAAACCGGTAACATCAAGGCAATTGCTAATATGGGTCTCAAAAAGGACGGCACTTATGGCGAGACTTACAATTTTGCCTTTGGCCATGCGGGTTGCAGCGAACCTGGGTCAACTTTTAAACTGATGTCGCTCATCGCTGCGATGGATGCAGGTTATGCCGATACATCTGAACTTGTCGATACGGGTCGCGGTATCTGGGAGTATAAAGGGCAGAAGATGAAAGACAGTGATTACGATCATGGAGGCCATGGATTGATCAGTCTGAAAAGAACATTTGAACTCTCTTCAAACATTGGAACTGCGAAGATTATTTGCAAATACTATGAAGGCAAAGAAAAAGAATTTATCGACCGTATTTATAGTTTTGGTTTGAACAAGCAACTGGGTCTTGGATTTCTTGGAGAAGCCGAGCCCCGGATCAAATATCCTACCGATCCTGATTGGTGGGGACCTTCTCTTGCCTGGATTGCGCATGGTTACGAAATCAAAATTGCTCCGATCCAAACGCTTACTTTTTACAATGCTGTTGCCAACAATGGAGTAATGGTTAAGCCAAAATTCATCGAAGAAATCAGAGAAGACGGAATTCCTGTCCGAAAGTTTCAGACTGAAGTCATCAATCCCATGCTCTGTTCAAAAACAACGCTTGGCAAAGCTCAGGATATGTTAAAAGGCGTTTGTATACGGGGAACCGGCAAAAGTCTGAGTAATCCGTATTATACTATTGCCGGCAAAACGGGAACTGCTGTTATTGCCAACGAAAATAAGGGTTATACCAGCGGTGGAGCCAAAAAATATCAGGCTTCATTTTGTGGCTATTTCCCCGCCGATAATCCGAAATACAGCATTATTGTAGTTATTGTTGGTCCGCAGGGAGCTTTCTACGGAGGTTCGGTTGCAGGTCCGGTATTCCGCGGCATTGCCGATAAAGTTTATGCTGCATATCTCGAACCTGCAAAAGATTCAATTCCACCATACAACGAAGTTCCACAGGTCAAACCGGGCTTGAAAGACGATGTGATGCTGCTTGCCAAAGATCTTGGATTTAAAAATCAGGAACAAAATATGACCGCACAGCGTGTGGCTGTCACCAACGATTCGATGACAGTATTTATTAATGGAGTTAACGACACGCCTGGTATTATCCCTGATGTTATCGGAATGGGAGCCAGCGATGCGGTTTATTTGCTTGAACAATCCGGTTTGAAAGCCGACATGAGTGGTTTCGGTCGGGTTTTCAGGCAATCGCCTGTTCCGGGAACGCCGGCAGCTAAAGGAGATGCAGTTTCGCTCGAATTGGGTTTCGATGACCTTCAAATCGTGAAAAAGGATAGCTTAAATAAAATCGATTCCATTCAGGCCGCGGCATTTATTCCTGTTCCTGTTCAAAAAACTGCACAGCCGGAGATTGCTCCTGAAGTGGTGAATCCAAAGGTAGAGAAGAAATCGACTACAGGTTCCAAAACTAGTAAGACTTCCACAGCAAAGCCCAATCAGGCGGCTATTGATAAGTGGAAGGCAAAAGTAGCTGCTCAAAAGGCGTTGGAAGAAAAGAATGCAACTAAGAAAAGTTCAGTAAAGCCAAAGGCAAGTCCTGAGGCAATTGCCAAATGGAAGGCAAAGGTTGCAGCTCAGAAAGCTCAGGAGGCGAAGGGTGCAACGAAGAAAAGCGCAGAAAAACCAAAGGCAAGTCCTGAAGCAATTGCCAAATGGAAGGCAAAAGTTGCAGCACAAAAAGCAGCAGATAAAAAGAAAAAAACAAATACAGTTCAACCTAAAAAATAACAGCAATGAAACCGTTAAAAGATATACTTGCAGGCATAGGGTTGCTCGAAACCAGAGGAGATTTATCTGTTCAGGTTCGCAGTATTCAGTTCGATTCGCGAAAGGTTGAAGCTGGCGATTTGTTTGTTGCTGTTAAAGGAACACACGTTGATGGTCATCAATATATTGCCAAAGCGATACAGTTGGGTGCTGTCGCTGTGGTTTGTGAAGATGTTCCGGAAAATTTCCCTTCGGGTGTGGTATTGGTAAAAATTGAAAATACCCAAATCAATTTCGGGAAAATGGCCGCGGCCTTTTACAATAACCCATCAACCAATTTAAAGGTTGTTGGAGTTACCGGAACCAATGGGAAGACAACGATTGCCAGTCTTCTTTACAAGACTTTCTGCTTACTTGGATATAAAGTCGGATTAATTTCGACCATAAAATATTACGTTGGCGAGGATGAATTTCATGCCACGCACACCACACCTGATGCGTTGCAGATTCAGGAGCTGATGGCTAAAATGGTTGATGCCGGATGTGAATATTGCTTTATGGAGGTTAGTTCGCATGCCATCGATCAGGATCGGATTAGCGGAATTGATTTCGATGGAGGCATTTTCACCAACCTGACGCACGATCACCTGGATTACCACAAAACTTTTGCTGAATACCTGAAAGCAAAGAAGAAATTTTTTGATCAGCTTCCTTCAACCGCTTTTGCTTTGACCAACGCCGACGATAAAAACGGAATGGTGATGCTTCAGAATACGAAGGCAGCAAAGCAAACCTATTCGCTTCGGTCGTTGGCCAACTTCCATTGCAAAGTGCTCGAAAAACATTTCGATGGAATGCTCCTGAGTATTGATGGTCAGGAAGTTTGGACGCATTTTACTGGTGTTTTCAATGCAAGTAACCTGATGGCTGTTATGGGCGCTACCCTTCTTTTGGGTGTTGACCGCGACGAGATACTTCGGATTCTGAGTGAATTGCGTCCTGTTTCAGGCCGTTTCGAAATTCTTCGTTCGCCGGAAGGGAAATATGCTGTTGTTGATTATGCGCATACTCCCGATGCCATTCAGAATGTTTTATCCGGAATTGCTGAAATACGAACTGGGAACGAACAGGTAATTACAGTAGTTGGTGCTGGTGGCGACCGCGATAAAACGAAACGTCCGGAAATGGCGCAGGAAGCTGTCCGCCTAAGCGATAAAGTAATCCTGACTTCAGATAATCCTCGTTCGGAAGAGCCTGAACAAATTTTGGCCGACATGGAAGCTGGCATTGAGGCTCATCAAAAGCACAAAGTTTTGTCGATTGTGAACCGCAAAGAAGCCATTAAAACGGCTTGTATGCTTGCTAAACCCGGCGACATTATTTTGGTTGCAGGGAAAGGTCACGAAGACTATCAGGAAATAAAGGGAGTGAAATATCATTTCGACGACAAAGAAGTGATTAACGAGATTTTTGGAAATAATTAAAAATAGATAACCATGTTTTACCACCTGTATCAGCTTTTAAAGGATTATGATGTTCCAGGTTTGGGAATGTTTCAATACATCTCTTTCCGGTCGGGGGCGGCGATTATTGTATCGTTGCTGATTACCATCGGGTTTGGGAAAAAGCTGATCAAATTTTTACAGCGCAAGCAAATTGGCGAAGAAGTTCGCGACCTGGGACTTGAGGGTCAGATGCAGAAAAAAGGTACACCGACAATGGGAGGAATCATTATTTTGGCTTCGATCCTTATTCCGACACTTTTGTTTGCCCGGCTCAATAATGTCTATATTATCCTGATGATCATCACCACGGTTTGGCTTGGTTTGATTGGGTTTGCCGATGATTACATCAAAGTTTTCCTGAAAGATAAACAAGGATTGGCCGGAAAGTTCAAGATTTTAGGACAGGTTTCTTTGGGAATTATAGTTGCCGCAACCTTGTATTTCTCAGACGATGTAGTGGTTCGCCAGAGGGTTGTCGATGTCAACGGAATGTTTGTGAAAGAAATGGTGACCGACAGTATTACCGGTCAGAAGCGATTGCAACATGTGACAAAGGCAGTTAAATCGACAAGAACGACGATTCCATTCATGAAAAACCATGAGTTGAGTTACGGCACGTTTGTGGCTTTTTTTGGTAAAAATGCCAGGAATTGGGGCTGGATTGTTTATGCTTTGGCCATTATTTTGATCATTACCGCAGTTTCGAATGCAGCCAACCTCACTGATGGAATTGATGGGCTGGCAACCGGGACTTCGGCCATTAGCGGGGCAACTCTGGGGATTCTGGCCTATGTGAGCGGTAACGTCATTTATGCCGATTACCTGAACATTATGTACATTCCGAATTTGGGCGAGTTGACCGTATTTATTTCCGCATTTATCGGAGCAACCGTCGGGTTTCTCTGGTACAATTCATACCCTGCACAGGTGTTCATGGGCGATACCGGTAGTTTGGCGTTGGGTGGTATTCTGGCCGTTTTTGCCATTATTATCCGGAAGGAAATCCTGATTCCGATTTTGTGCGGAATCTTCGTAATCGAAAATCTTTCGGTAGTTATTCAGGTAGCTTATTTTAAATATACCAAACGGAAATATGGCGAAGGTCGCCGTGTTTTCCTGATGAGTCCGATCCATCATCATTTTCAGAAACAGGGAATACCTGAACCAAAAATTGTGACCCGTTTTTGGATCGTCGGGATTATCCTGGCGGTATTGACGATCGTAACCTTAAAAATGCGATAAGAGAATGAATAAAAGAGCAGTCATATTAGGAGCCGCCGAAAGTGGAGTAGGTGCAGCCATTCTGGCGCGCAAGCAGGGCTTCGACGTGTTTGTATCTGACCTTGGAACGATCAAAGACAAATACAAAAAAGAATTGACCGATCGTCAGTTCGACTTTGAAGAAGGCCAACATACGGAAGAGAAAATATTAAATGCGGATTTGGTTATTAAGAGTCCTGGTATTCCGGATAAAGCGCCGCTGATTAAGAAACTGAAAGAAAAGGGAGTTTCTATTATTTCTGAAATCGAATTTGCCGGAAGATATACTTCAGCAAAAAAGGTTTGCATTACCGGAAGCAACGGAAAAACTACTACCACACTGCTGATCTATCACATGTTTCAGAAAGCGGGTTTAAATGTGGGTTTGGCCGGAAATGTTGGACAAAGCATGGCCTGGCAGGTAGCAGAACAGAATTTCGACTACTACGTGATTGAATTGAGCAGTTTCCAGTTGGACGGGATGTACGAATTCAAAGCCGACATTGCCATTTTGCTGAATATCACCCCCGATCATTTGGATCGGTACGACTATAAAATGCAGAACTACGTGGATTCGAAATTCAGGATTGCGCAAAATCAGACTGCCGATGATCTTTTCATCTATTGCGCTGATGATCCGGTAGTGAAGCTTGAAATGTCGAAACGGAAACTGGGCGCCAGATGTATTCCTTTCGGATTGGGTGTTCCACCTGCAGAAGGCGCTGGAATTATTGATAACAACATGATTATTAACTGGGAACAAAATATTTTTACTATGTCTATTTTAGATATTGCATTACAGGGGAGCCACAATACCTACAATTCGATGGCTGCGGGTATTTCAGGAAAGGCAGTGAACATCAGGAATGAAAAAATTCGTGAGAGCATGGCCGATTTCAAAGGAGTTGAACATCGTCTCGAACGGTTTTTGAAAGTTCATGGCATTGAGTTCATCAACGACTCAAAAGCTACGAACATCAACTCAACCTGGTATGCGCTCGAAAGTATGACGCAGAAGACGGTTTGGATTGTCGGGGGAATTGATAAAGGAAACGACTATTCGGAGTTGTTCGAATTGGTTAAATCGAAGGTAAAAGCTATCGTTTGCCTTGGAGTTGACAATTCAAAAATTCTGGAAGCCTTTAAAACCCTTGGAATTGATATGGTTGAAACGCAATCGATGGAAGATGCTGTTCGTTCGGCCTATTTTCTGGCTAAGAATGGCGATACCGTTTTGCTTTCACCGGCATGTGCAAGTTTCGATTTATTCGAAAATTACGAGGACCGCGGTCATCAGTTTAAACAGGCAGTAAGGGAATTGTAAAATGGCAGGCAGACTGGCTAAAATATTTAAGGGGGATTTAACGCTTTGGGTGATATTGATCTTTTTATCACTGATTTCATTGGTAATTGTGTACAGTGCAACGGGGAAACTGGCCTATCGCGAAGCAAACGGGAATACCATGTATTACCTGATCAGACAGGTCTTGTTTATCCTGGTGGGATTTGGAATTATGCTTTTCCTGGTGAATGTTTTACCGGTTACGCTTTATTTTAAAATATCTCCTGTGCTGATTGGGATTACCATATTCACCTTGATTTTAGCCATCATTCAGTATAAATTAACGGGAAGTGCCGATAATAAGGAAACGTCTCGTTCGTTGAATATGCCGTTCTTTAGCTTTCAGCCGGCCGAGTTGGCGAAGATTTCACTGATCATGTATGCGGCGCGACTGTTATCAAAAGCTCAGCGCACCGAAGAAGAACTTAAAATAGCATTTTATTGGATTACTGGAGTTTCCGGAGTGGTTTGTTTCCTGATTTTCATGAGCAATTTCTCTACGGCAGCGCTTGTATTTGTTACTATTCTAATCCTGATGTTGATTGCACGTGTTTCGTTTAAATATATTTTATCACTTGTTGGAGCCGGTATTGTGGCTGTATTTCTAATCTATGGGGCAGCGACTGCTTTCCCTGATAGTATTGGAAAAGCCGGACGTATCGCTACCGTTAAAGGACGTATCGACGACTTTGTTCATGGCGATAACAATGCAGTAAATGGAACAACTCAGGCCGATTATGCCCGTCTGGCAATTTTTGAGGGTGGCGTATTGGGAAAAGGCCCGGGCAACAGTGAAGTAAGTAACTACATGGAAGCCGGCTATAACGACTTTATTTATGCCATTTTTATTGAAGAATATGGCTTTGTCGGAGGTGCTTTTCTGGCCTTGCTTTACCTTATTTTATTATTCCGGGGAGTAATTATCGTTCGTCGGTGCGAACGAACATTCCCGGCTTTTATGGTTACCGGCTTGGTTTTGCTGATGACCTTTCAGGCATTCATTAACATGGCCGTTTCGGTGGGTGCCGTTCCAGTTACCGGGCAGCCTTTGCCGTGGGTAAGTATGGGAGGTTCGTCGATGTTGTTTACTGCAGCTTCGTTCGGAGTTATTCTGGCAGTGAGCGCGAATAATCAAAAAAATAAAGTCCTGGCCGAAAAATCCTCTCAGGCAGAACAACCAGCTGTTGGTGAAACGCAAAATGAAGATCAGGCATTATAGTATGAAAAAGTTAAAAGTCATAGTAAGTGGGGGAGGAACCGGGGGACATATTTTCCCGGCTGTTTCCATTGCCAACGAGATCAAGGAACGTTTGCCTGAAACTGAAATCCTGTTTGTAGGCGCTCTTGGAAAAATGGAAATGGAACGTGTTCCGGCTGCTGGCTACCGCATTGTTGGTTTGCCGGTCGTTGGTTTTCCACGGAAACCCTCCCTGAAAATGTTGACTTTCTTCTGGAAGTTATTCCAGAGTATGCGTTTGGCCAATAAAGTAATTGCAGACTTTAGCCCTGACGTGGCAATCGGAGTGGGAGGTTTTGCCAGTGGACCGGTATTGAAGGCTGCCGTTCGCAAAGGCGTTCCGGCTGTACTTCAGGAACAGAATTCGTATGCGGGGGTAACCAACAAATTACTGGCCTCGAAGGTGAATAAAATTTGCGTGGCGTACCCAAACATGGAACGGTATTTCCCGGCTGAAAAGATTGTGGTTACTGGTAATCCGATTCGCAAAAATCTGATTGATGCGGTAGTTAATAAAACAGAGGCTTACGAATATTTCAAACTGATTGCTGGAAAACCGGTAGTGTTGCTTGTTGGCGGAAGTTTGGGAGCACGCACGCTGAATGAAAGTGTAATGGCTAATCTGGAGCTGATTCGGGAGTCTGATGCTCAGGTTGTTTGGCAAACAGGAAGCTACTATTATAAAGAGATGCTTGAGCGATTGGGCGACAATTGTCCTAAGAATCTTCAAGCGATGGAGTTCGTGTCAAGGATGGATTTGGCTTATGCAGTGGCTGATGTAGTCATCTCAAGAGCTGGTGCAGGTACCATTTCGGAGCTTTGCCTGTTGGGCAAACCATCGGTTTTGGTGCCGTCGCCCAATGTGGCCGAGGACCATCAGACCAAAAATGCAATGGCACTTGTTGAAAATCAGGCCGCTTTGTTGATAAAAGATGCCGATTCGAAAGAACAATTATGGCCAGAGACCTTTAAATTGCTGGCTGATAAACAGCGGTTAAACAGCCTTTCCGAAAACATCAGGAAACTAGCAAAACCTAATGCTGCCAAAGAAATTGTAGATGTGATTCTGGAGGTAGTTGAGAGTCGGAAGTCAGAAGTCAGAAGTCAGAAGTAAAACGAATATTGATCTGGCTATATCCTTTGCCGTTGGCTTTAGCCAACGGGTTGAGGGGATAAAAATAAATGAGTTCAGCTCCGTAGGAGCGAAATATGAATAGCCCCGGGTTTCAACCCGGGGGAAAGAAAAAACCGGAGGCACCCCGTCCGCACGATAAAAATAAAAAGAGTGAAGGTCTCCTTTCGGACGGAATGAATGGAATGAAAAAAAGAAATAAAAATAGAATGTTAAAATTTACCGACATAAAGCAAGTGTATTTCCTCGGAATCGGGGGAATTGGAATGAGCGCTCTGGCACGTTATTTTGCGAGTCAGGGCATCGCTGTTTCTGGTTACGATCGCACTGCTACCGAATTAACTGCTGCCCTTGAAACCGAAGGAATTGCTGTGCATTACAACGACGATCCGGCTATGCTGCCAGTCAATCTGAATTTAGCTGATTCGCTGATTGTTTATACACCGGCAGTACCAGCCACTCACAAAGAATTGAAAACTTTGATTAGTCGCGGCTTTGAAATACATAAACGTGCTGAAGTGTTAGGCATTATCTGCAACAGCAAACGAACGATAGCGGTTGCCGGAACGCATGGTAAAACCTCTGTGTCGACTATTACTGCGCACATTCTGAAGTCATCGACCAAAGGCTGCGCTGCTTTTATGGGTGGAATTTCTAAAAATTATAAAACCAACCTTTTACTTGACGATACAGGCAGCGAGTGGATTGTTGCTGAAGCCGATGAGTTCGACCGTTCGTTCCTGCACCTTAAACCTGAACTGGCAGTGATTACCTCTATGGATGCCGATCATTTGGATATTTACGGAACGCACGAAAAAGTGATCGAAAGTTTTAAGCTTTTCGCCGGAAATATTAAAGAGGGTGGGGCGTTGGTTCATAAAAAGGGACTTCCGTTGGGTACTGATCCTTCATCCAAATACAAAGCCTATTCGTATTCAATTACTGAAACTGCTGATTTTTGTGCAGTTAATATTGAATTGAAAGATGGCTATTATCAGTTCGACCTGAAAATTCCGGAACGTACCATCGAAAAACTGGTGCTGAATTATCCGGGATTGCTGAATGTTGAAAATGCGGTGGCAGCATCTGCATTGTCACTTTTGGCGGGTGTTTCTGCGGAAGAAATTCGTGGTGCAATGGCAACTTATGCTGGTGTTAAACGCCGGTTCGACATTCACCTGAAAAACGAAAACTTTGTACTGATTGATGACTATGCGCATCATCCCGAAGAACTTCGCGCAACCATTCAATCGGTTCGCGACATTTATAAAGACCGGACGTTGACGGGCGTATTCCAGCCGCACTTATACAGCCGCACCAACGATTTTGCTGATGGGTTTGCTAAGAGTTTAGATCTTTTGGATGAAATTGTGCTGCTCGATATTTACCCGGCACGTGAGTTACCGATGGAAGGCGTGACTTCGGATTTGATTTTTAAACAATTGAAAAATACAAACAAAAGATTGTGTGCCAAGGCAGAATTGGTAAAACTGGCTGCCACATTTAAACCGGGAATAATAATCATGATGGGCGCAGGCGATATTGACACGCTGGTTGAACCGGTAAAAGGGCAATTGTTGAAGTATGAGGATCGTTAAAAAGATATTGATCATTTTGGGTTGGGTGTGTCTGGTAGGAGCTATCGGATTTACAATCTACTACGCTTACATGGAGCGCGAAGCCGTGAGGTGTCAGGAAATTGTAGTGAATATCAATCCGAATTCTCCAAAATTTCTTGACGAAACCGAGATTGCGAATATGATTGAAAAATCGGGTGAAATGATTATTGGAAACAGGCTTTCGAAGATTAATATCAATTTAGTGGAGACTGCATTAAACTCATCTTCGTCGCTGGCTAATGTGCAGGTTTTCAAAAAGGTCGAATCCAAAGGTTTGTCGTTCAAGGGAAAATTGGTGGTTAGTTTGGATGAGAGAACCCCAATTATCCGGATCAAAAATTCGACAGATGACTACTATATGGATATGGAGGGAAATAAAATTCCGACATCGCCAAAATATGTTGAGCGGATTATGATTGCTTCGGGACCCATTGCTGATCCGGAGATACAGAAGAATTTGCTAAAAATGGCCGATTTTGTGAATAAGGATGATTTTTGGAGAGCTCAAATTGAGCAGGTTTTTGTTCAGGCCAATGGCGAGTTACTGCTGTTGCCACAGGTTGGTGATTACCTGATAGAGTTTGGGACACCGGATGATTTTGTTGTGAAATTTAGAAACTTAAAAGAAGTATACCAACAAGGATTTAAAAATCTGGGTTGGAACAAGTATCGAACCATCAGTGTGAAATATCGGAACCAGGTTGTTTGTACAAAAAAGTAGATTATGGACAAGAACGAGAAAATTTTTGCAGCAGTAGATATCGGATCTACAAAAATTGTGGCCCTTGCCGGGAAAAAGAACGAAGAGGGAAAAATCCAGATTGTTGGACTTGGACATAGTGCATCGAGAGGCGTTAAACGGGGCGTTGTTCTGAATGTTGAAGAAGCTTTTGCCGCTATCAGCGATGCTCTTGGACAGGCAGAAAAAGAAAGCGGACAGGACATCGAAACCGTTTTTGTAAACATTTCGGGGCAGCAACTCACAACTCAAACAACGCGTCAGCAAAAAGTGTTTGGCCGCGATCATTGTGTGTCGGAATCCGATATCGACCAGATGATGCAAATGGCTCGTCAGATTAACCTGACAGAAGGAATGTCGATATATCACACGAATTCTGAGTTTTATACCATTGATGGGGAATCAGGAATAACCAATCCGGTAGGTTCAATCTGTGAGAAAATTGAAGCTAATTTTAAAGTTCATATTGCTCCTGATTCTTATCAGCGCAACATTGCCATGTGTTTCGATCGTGGTTCAATCCAGGTTCAGAATGCTATTCTCGATCCGATTGCCTCTTCCGAAGTGGTATTAACCGAAGAAGAAAAAGAAACCGGAGTCGCGTTGGTTGACATCGGTGGCGGAACAACTAAGATTTCTATTTTTTATGAAGGTGTACTTTGTCATACCTCGATGGTTCCGTTTGGAGGGAATGTGGTCACCATGGACATTAAAGAAGGCTGTTCCATAACTGTTAGACAGGCCGAATCGCTGAAAGTTCAGTTTGGACAGGCGATGGCCGATTTTGCTCCGGAAGATAAAGTGGTAACCATTCCAATTAACGGTTGGGAACCCAAGCAGATATCGTTTAAAAGTCTGGCTCACATTATTCAGGCTAGGATGGAAGAGATTGTGGTTCAATTTTTCTACCAGATACGCAAATCAGGTTACGTCGATAAACTTGGTGCCGGAATTGTAATTACAGGTGGCACTTCCTTGTTGCCTAATTTGGGACAATTGGTTAAGTTTCATACTGGATTCGATGTCCGTATAGGAAAACCAAACCTGAATACATTTGTTGTCCGGAAGAGCATCGACGATCCACGGTTTGCAACGGCATTGGGTTTACTTAAAATGGCTGCCGAGGAAGAAGGCTTGTACGGGAAAAAAGGACGTAGGAAAATGAGGAAAGAAAAGTCGAATGAGCCTGGAATATTATCGAAAATGCAAAATAAAATTGTTCAGGGTGTAATTGGTTTTTTTGAAGAAGTCCCTGCTGATACGGAAATGACTTAAGAATAAATATAATCAAGTCTGCCTTATGATTATTGATGAACTATTTAACTTCGGATTAGAACGCGCAAATTCCTCCATTATCAAGGTCATTGGTGTTGGCGGAGGTGGGTGTAATGCCGTCAAAAACATGTTTGAAGAGGGCATTGAAGGTGTAAATTTCATGGTTTGCAATACGGATGCACAGGCGATGCAAAACAATCCTGTGCCGGTAAGAATACAGCTCGGGGTAACCCTCACCGGAGGTCGGGGTGCGGGCAATCTTCCGGAACAGGGAGAGCAGGCTGCCATCGAAAACCTGGACGACATTCGCGAAATGCTGGAGGGGACAACCAAAATGGTGTTTATTACCGCCGGAATGGGAGGCGGAACCGGAACTGGTGCTGCCCCTGTGATTGCCCGACTAGCGCGCGAATTAGAAATTCTGACCATTGCCGTTGTAACTATTCCTTCACGTTCTGAAGGGAAACGAAGGTTCGATCAGGCGCTTGAAGGGGTTGAAAAGTTGAAGGAACATGTGGACAGCATGTTGGTTATTAGCAACGAAAAGCTTCATAAAATATACGGCAATCTCCCCGCATCACAGGCATTTAAGAAAGCTGACAATATCATAACCACTGCGGTAAAAGGAGTTGCCGAAATTATAACACTTCACGGAAATATCAATATCGACTTTGCCGACGTTAGTACGGTGATGGCTGGAAGTGAGGTTTTCATTATGGGAACTGGATTAGCCGAAGGGCCGAACCGTGCCATGAATGCGGTTAGGCAGGCGCTCGAATCGCCATTGCTCGATAGCAGCAGCATCCGTGGAACAAAAGACATTCTGCTCAACATTATCTCCGGAACCGAAGAAATTACCATGAGTGAAATTGGCGAGATCATCGATTATTTGCAGGATGAAGCAGGTCAGGACGCTACCATTATCTGGGGAAATGGTACCGATCCAAAGCTGGGGGACCAGATCAGTGTAACCATTATTGCTACCGGATTCGATATTAATCCAAACCGTTTGTTTCAGCCTCCGGTTGAGATGGTTGAATTGCTGAATGAAGAATCTGGGTTCGAAATCAATCTGGAAGACGATAATTTGTTTCTGAAGAACGAACCGGTCGAACCAAAAGAAGAACCGGTTCGCGCACAGGCATATACCGCAAAACCGAAAAAGAAAACAAGAAAAGAAAAGAAACAATTGGCAGATGATCCGGAAAGTGCCAATGTGGATGGATGGTTTTTTAGGCAGTTTACTAAATTCTTTGACGATAAAGACAATTCTGATACACCTGTTTCGGAAGAGAATACAAATCAATAAAGTATAAACACGAAATAAAATAGACGATCATGTCAAACGAAATTATGAATTTTGATTTAACCGTAAATTCCGGTTCAATCATCAAGGTAATCGGAGTAGGTGGCGGCGGTGGAAATGCCGTAAATCACATGTATTATCAAGGTATTCGTGATGTGGATTTTATGGTTTGCAATACCGATGCCCAGGCATTAATAAATAGTCCGGTTCCGTATAAAGTTCAGTTGGGTTCTTCGCTTACAGAAGGCCGCGGAGCAGGAAATAAACCAGAAACAGGTCGTGATTCAGCAATTGAAAATATCGAAGATGTTAAGCAGGTGCTTCGAAACAATACCAAAATGGTATTTATTACTGCCGGAATGGGTGGTGGTACTGGTACCGGAGGAGCGCCAGTTATTGCGCAGGCTGCCCGCGAGCTTGGCATATTAACTGTTGGTATTGTAACAATTCCTTTCCGGAATGAAGGACGTCGCCGCATCAAACAGGCCGTTGAAGGTATTGCTGCCATGGAAGCTCATGTCGATTCGTTGCTGGTGATCAACAACGAACGCATACGCGAAATGTACGGCGATTCAAAAATATCGGATGCTTTTGCCAAAGCCGATAACATTTTGACGACTGCAGCGAAGGGAATCGCTGAAATCATTACTGTGCCTGGCTATATCAACGTTGACTTTGCCGATGTGGAAACAGTAATGAGAAACAGCGGTGTGGCATTGATGGGAACCGGAATCGCTTCAGGAGTTAATCGTGCTGTTATTGCGGTTGAACAGGCTTTAAATTCGCCTTTGCTCAACAACAACGACATCATGGGAGCTCGCAACATCCTGTTGAATATTACTTCAGGAATTGAAGAAATTACGATGGATGAAATTGGTGACATTACCGACTTCGTTCAGGAAAAGGCTGGTAATTCCGCTGACTTAATTTGGGGAAATGGTGTTGACGAAGCGCTGGGCGATAAAATTTCGGTGACTATTATTGCTACCGGCTTCAGTACAAGCAGTATTCCTGAAATGGTGATCAATCAGAACCAGGAAAAGACTTATCATACCTTGATGGATGATCCGATGGACATCATTCCAAAAACCAAAACCGAAGTTAAATCGTCGGTTGAAAATGAATTGTACGGATCGAAAAATGTGAAGCAAAAAACCTTCGAATTTGAAATCAATGCTGGCGGTTACGATGAATTCGAGGAGTTGTATGGAAGCAACAATGCCAAGAAAGAATCGTATAGCGAAGCCACTGAACCGGTTGATTTTACTCACACTTCGGAGGAGGCTGTTGATGAACTGGAAAATATCCCGGCATACCGCAGAAAGAATTCAAAGCTGTTCAGCTTTAAAAAAAAAGTAGATGAAAAATTTTCAAGGTTTTCTATTTCTCCGGATGAAAATAATAATGTAGTTTTACGTGACAATAATTCGTATTTGCACGATAACGTCGATTAATTTTTTTACAAGATGGGTTTATTTGAACAGATAAGTAGTGATATTTTGGTTGCGATGAAGGCTAAAGAGAAGGAAAAACTCGAAGCTTTACGTGGAATCAAAAAAGTAATGATTGAAGCTAAATCGGCTGCAGGTGCAACAGGAGAATTAACCGATCAGGAATGCCTGAAAATTATCTCGAAGCTGGCCAAACAGGGAGCCGATTCTGCTGCAATTTATAAAGAACAAGGCCGTACCGATCTGTATGAGCAGGAAATGTTTCAGGTTCAGATTTTTGAAGCCTATCTTCCTGCAAAAATGTCGGATGCTGAATTAACTGAAAACATCCAGTCAATTATTGCAGAAGTGGGTGCCGCTGGAATGAAAGATATGGGTAAAGTAATGGGAATTGCATCCAAAAAGCTGGCTGGACTAGCCGAAGGGAAAGACATCTCAGATAAAGTAAAAGCGTTGTTAAGCTAAAGATAGAATGTCGGGACTTGAAATCTCAGGTTTTGTGCATTTGGGGTGGAAAAAAGGAAAGCGGGCAGAGGCCCGCTTTCTATTTTTAGATGTTGTATGACTTGAAATTAAAACTTCCAAAATCCGGAATACGAAACTCCGAGTATTACAGCAAGGTTGTTTCCATACATCGAACCCCGATCTCCTGAAATTCCAAGGCTTATCTGTGTATCCTTTACAAATTTAGCAGCAGTTGAAGTCTCCAGTTGCCAAGAAAATTGTTTCACGAAACTTGTATAAATGGGCGCAGTATGCCCGTAATTTTCAGAATAAGCCAATGTTAATCTATAATTGACGGATTTAACCGTTCCTTTTCCGGAGAAATAATAAAGCCTGACGGTGTTATTGACTATCGAAGTTGATCCATCTTTGTTGTATTTCGGAGAAGTAAGCCATGGATTTCCAATCGTCATTCCTTTGTAGCTCCATCCGTTGGGAATTAAGCCGTTCGTATAATAACCGTCCTGACCACCATAAATAACACCATCCAGATCGTGCCAAGGACCACTTTGATCGGTAGTACTCAAATATTCAAATACAAAATGATTTAAAGGCTGAAATCTGGGTAGCTTGACCGACATTCCCCACAATCCATCTTCAATCGTGGGAGTGTTGGTAATGAACTTTTGTACTGGAGCATCTTCTGCAATGCTTTGCCAATAAAAGGAGACAATTGCAGCTTTAAATTTCAGATCTAGGCCCAGATTTTGGGAGATAATGTGATTTCCCAGGGCATTCTCCTGATCGGACCAGTTGGCCGTTGAGTTACCACTTTTTCCCAAGAAAATGCGGAGATAATTATCCAGCGTGGCAGGCATTGATCCATAAACATCTGATCGGCCACCCCATTGGGCTACATGTTGCACACCATACGATAAGTTAACCGGAAACGAACCGCCCATTCGGATATAGGCGTATTTATGGTGAAGCAATAGCCCTTTAAGGTCTTTTTGATTTTCAAACCACCCATGCGAAAGTCCTCCTTTGATCTCTAGATATCCTTTGGTGTAAGGTACTTCGACATATCCATCCGATTGGATTGACAATTTGGGCATGGGTCTGCTGTTTTGCGACCACAACATTCCTCCGCTCGAAAGTTCTTCGTCCTGGTTGCCAAACACCTCACGTTTAGAACCTGCATTAACATTCAGAAAGTATATTTTGCCCTGAGCATAGATTTCTCCGGGGAAAAAACGGCTTCTTGCGGTTGAAATATTTCCGTCTAGTTCTACTCCAAATTCGTAATCAAAGGTCTTTTGCTTTTTTACTTCTTTATGCAAAGTTCCCCATACCGTTAATGAGTTGGGTGAAATGTCGAATCGATCGTATTGGTTTGTGGTTGATAAAAAAGGAGCGTAAGATCCTGTTCCTCCGGTAAATCTGGAATTAATTGAATAAGCGATTGAATCGGAGCGACTTTGAGCCTGTAGTATTACCGAAACCAATATAAGGATCAGCGTTTGATAATATTTGATTTTCATATAGGAGCCTTTCTATTACTAGGGTTGTATTTTGTGACGTCATTGCGAACGGAGTGAAGCAATCTGTATTTCGATAAGATTGCCGCGTTCTCTTTCATCGTCCTCGCAATGACGTTCTATTTTGCGCCGTGATTGCGAATGAAGTGTAGCGAAATGAAGCAATCTGCTGTTCAATATCAGATTGCTTCGTCGTACCTCCTCGCAATGACGCTTTGATAATGGTTCCCGTCATTGCGAACGTAGTGAAGCAATCCGTTATTCGATGGTATCAGTTAGGTCTTCCCAGTTGGAGTTAAATCCGTTTATCAAATCCAGTTTTTTCTGACGCGAACCTGCTTTGATTTGTTTTTCCCGTGCAATGGCTTCTTCGATGTGGATAAATCCTTCATAATAAACAAGCTTTGTTACGTTGTATCGCGAAGTGAACGATTTTTGGTACAGTCCATTTCTGCGTTCATATAGACGGTTCATCAGATTACTGGTTACTCCGGTATAAAGTACTGTATGTTTCTTGTTGGTTAAGATATATATGTAGCCTCCTCGTTCCATGGTGCATTGTTGTTTGAGATTGCTTCGGTCTTACCTCCCTCGCAATGGCGCGTTTATGATGGTTGCCGTCATTGTGAATGGAGCGCAGCGGAATGTGGCAATCCTTTTTTGTACTAGTCAATGCGAACGTGGTTTCATCATTGCGAACGCATTGTAGCAATCTGTTCAATTTTTCATCATCATGAGTTTAGCGAAGTAATCTGTTATTTGATAAGATTGCCACGCTCCATTTCATTTCGCTCGCAATGACGTTCCGAAATATATTTCCGATATTGCGAACCTAGTGAAGCAATCTATCGAATAATATTGCGGTGCTAACTTATATTTAGGGTTGGAACATCCAAACATCCGATTCCCGTTCAACATCATCTTCACCTCCCACAACATAGCCTTTCCCGTTGAGTGTAAACGCAACAACGTTTTGCCGGGCACCACCAGGAAAATCGCCGCACTTTGTCCATTCATTGGTTGCAGGATCATAACTAACGACATCCGAGAGTAATCTGCCCCCATTCAATGATCCGTTCCAATAGCGTCCCAGCATAATGTAGCCTAGTCCGTTAATTGATAATCCTTTCGATAGAACACGTGCCTTCGGTAAATCGGCTACTCTGTTCCAACTGTCAGTTTCGGTAGAGTAACAGTAAAAGTCTTTATACCGTTCACTGTCAAAGCCTGTACCAACATAAAAATTCTTTCCGATTGCAAATCCTGCCGTTCCCGAACGCTTTACGGGGCAATCTTTCAGACGTGTCCATTCGTTGGTCTTTGGATTGTATTTGTATGTGTCCGGTTTATATTGTGTACTTGTATAGCCTTCGGTTGTATAAATACAATCATCAATTACTGCATAGAATAAATCGTTCGAGGCTTCCCCGGGGAATGATGCTACTTGTTTCCAGGTATCGTTTTTTAAATCATATTCCCAAAGATCTTTGTAGATGGGACCTGTATAGGGTGCAATAGCACCCAGACCAACATAAGCTTTATCCCCGATTACTGCTCCGATTGCTTTTACTCTTGCCGCGCCAGGGAAATCTGCTTTGCGTGTCCATTGGTCAGTTTGACTGTCATATTCCCAAAGGTCATTCAGAAAATCAACTTTCCAACCCGATCGCCCCAAGCAGACGTATGCTTTGTCCTGCCAGGTAAAAGAGGTAGCCGAAGCACGCGCCTCTCCCGGAAAGTCATTTAGCTGCGTCCAATCGCTGATGGGCGTTGATTCAAATTTTTGACAGGCACCTGAAATAAGAATACACAAAAGCAGGCACCAATGCCTTATTTTAAAATCCATATAATCGTATGATATAAAAATTGAAATCCTCTAGCGACCAAATTTTGGCGGTGATAAAGGATTTCATGTGGGAATATTTGAATAAGGGGTTTGTCTGCTAATGAAATGCAACATGAATTGTATTCTCATTGCGTAAGACTAAAAAGCTAATAAAATAGATTAAATGTCAAAATGTTAAATGTTTCAACCAATTTCGTAATAATAGTCTTGCCATTCTTTTTTACTGGAGGTTTTAATGCTTGCTCATTTCCCTTTTTATCACGAAACCCGGAGAATTCAGTATTGTTAATCATCGGGTTAGAGGTTAATATGGTTGAATCCTGATGACTTGGTGTTAAAAATTGATCCAGTACCTCAAATTGTGAGTTTTTCGATTCGAATTCAGGAACAATTTTTTTCATCCGCGTAACAATCTGCCACTCATCTTCCTCATCCAGATTCTTCAGTAATTCAAGGATACTGGCTTTAGATGCTTCATAATTTTGTGGTCTGATTTTTCCAATCATGATCTTCTTATTGCCTGTTGGTAGCGTTTCTTCCTTATCGGCGAGTAATTCCTCATACAATTTTTCTCCCGGGCGTAGGCCTGTTTCCATAATTTGTATATCACGATGAGGAATAAAGCCAGACAATGAGATCATTCGCTCAGCTAAATCGTAAATACGGACAGGTTCTCCCATATCGAAGAGATAAATTTCTCCACCATTTCCCATAAATCCAGCTTCCATAACCAATTGGCAGGCTTCCGGAATGGTCATAAAGTAGCGGATAATATCTTTGTGCGTTACCGTAACAGGTCCTCCATTACTAATTTGCCTTTTGAAGATAGGAATAACTGAACCATTCGAACCCAATACATTGCCAAACCGAGTGGTTATAAACTGGGTTTTCATTCCGGGACGCTGAGATATGGCTTGAATATAGATTTCGCAAATGCGTTTGGTGGCTCCCATCACGTTGGTAGGATTCACTGCCTTGTCCGTTGATATCATCACAAACTTTTCTACGCCAAATTCTACCGAAAGATCAGCGATATTCCTTGTTCCACCAACATTATTTCGTATCGCCTCGTAGGGTTGAAACTCCATAATCGGTACATGTTTGTAGGCGGCTGCATGATAGATAATTTGGGGTTGACAAATGCCAAAGATCTTGCGCAACTTAATTGCATTCGTCACATCGGCAACATAAGTATGCAATTGAACCTGACCAAGTATTGGTAAAATTTCGTTCTTGATTTCAAAGATGGCTGATTCAGCTTGATCAATAATCGTTATACTTTCAGGATTGAGATACACCAATTGCCTGACAATCTCAGAACCAATGGATCCAGCACCTCCGGTTACCATAACACGTTTTCCCGCAATACCCTGACTTATTGACTCCACTTTCATGGAAATAGATTCCCTTCCTAACAGGTCTTCAATTCGTACATTGGTGATTTTCCCTTCGTCCAGTTTCCCATCGATTAAGTTGGACGGATCAGACACTTCTCTTACTTTCAGTCGATTGGCCAGACATTGGTCAACTATTTCCCGTTTTCGTCTAATTTCAACCTTCGGACCCGATATGGCCAGTATCATTTCCTGAACTTTTTGTTCCTGAATCACATGCCCGAAAGCCTTTTCAGGAGAAAAGACCTTCACTCCTCCAACGCGACTTTTCCAGAGACTGGGATTGTCGTCAATAAAACCAATAATATTATAATGGATATTGGTGTCTTTAATGATTACACTTTTGGCGATGCTTCCCATCACACCAGCACCATATATCATGATGTTGATGGTGTCGTTTGGTTTGGCAATTAAATTTCGGTAAGTAAATTGTACTCCAAGGCGGAATGATACCATTAGAAAAACCGAAAGGAAATAGTGCACAATGATAACTGACCAGGGAATTAGTAGTATTTCGGCTATATTATGCCCAAAAATACTTAGAAAAAAATAACCTCCGGAAAACAACAGATGAGCTTTGGCGACAATAACCGCATCTTGCATAGTCGAATGCCGAAGTATTCCCCTGTGAGGTTTGAAAATGAGTGCTGCAAGTATAAAAAAAGGAAGCCCTGTCATGAATTGGATCAACATCATGGGGACATCAACGTGTTCTGAAAAGAGATTATAGCGTAGTAGGTATGTCAATAAAAAGGATGATGAAGCAATGGCAAAATCTACCATCAGAATTATCCAGCGGGGTAAGAATCCTCTGTCAATTAATTCCTTTAATTTGATTCTCATATTATAAGTTTTATTCTTGTAATAATAGATGTATAGATAAAGCTAATGGTTGCGCGTGTTGTTAAATAAATTAATTCTAGCCTTACTGCATTTTATTTATTTCTTCAGAAAATGAATGGTGATCCTCTTTTTGTAGAAACGTTTAATTGCGAAACTTAGTATGAGTTACACCTAAGCTTATATTAAGATCTACAAAATTTATCGATTTCAAATTTAACGATAATAGGGTCCCAAAAAACCATTGACTGGCAATGGGAACCTTAATTCTAAGTGAACGGTCAGTTTTCTTAAACGAGTGGCTTGTTTTGGGATATGAATGAGAAATTATTCTTTTCTTAACGAAATCTTTTTAAAATGTAACTCTTCTATTCGAATAGAATTGAATATCAAAATGAAAATCGTCTGACGAATTTTTGTTGTTGACAGTGCGTATTGTTATTGCGACTACAGTGAAACAATCTAATCGTTAAATCTTATGAATAACCTAAAATTCTCTTAACTGATTCACATACATAGGCTGTTTCCTCCTCACTCATGTATGGAAATATTGGTAGAGAAACATTTCCTTTCCAGGTTTTTTCGGTATTCGGATAATCTTCCGGATTCAGGTCATATTTCTGCTTGTAATAAGTCATACGGTGTAGTGGTTTGTAATGTACCGAAGTACCGATGCCAGATTCAGCCATCTTCTCAATGAATTCATTTCTGCCAATGGGTGAATTCTCTTTGATAACAATGGGAAATAAATGCCAGGAATGATCTTCGAATGGAACATGACATACCGGTAAATCGATCAAGTCTATTCCTGAGAGGTTTTTGTAATAAAATTCGGCCACGGTTTGTCTTTCTTTCCTGTATTCCTCTGCTTTTTCTAATTGAGCTAAACCAATTGCTGCATTAATGTCGGGCATGTTGTACTTATAACCGGCCTCAACCACATCATATTCCCAGGATGGTTTTGTACTCGTGAAACGATCCCAGATATCCCGGTTAATTCCATGTAATCGCATCGTTTTTACCCGTGCATGAAGTTCATCATTATCGGTAGTCAACATTCCACCCTCTCCTGTGGTAATGGTTTTGTTGGCATAAAAACTGAAACAGGTAATGTCGCCAAAACCTCCAATCATTTTCCCGTTAAGGCGGGTAGGGAAAGCATGTGCAGCATCTTCCAATATTTTAATGTCGTTCTTTTTACAAATATCCAGAATTCCCTCTTGTCCGGGAATGGTCATCGCAGCAGCCTGACCTCCAAAATGAACAAGAACTAGGTATTTGACATTCGGGTGTTTTCGAATGGCCTCCTGAAGAATTTCAGGTGTAATCAGGTTGGTTCCATATTCCACATCAAGAAATACTGGGTCGGCATTTAGATAACGAATAATTTCTGCCGAAGCGGTGAATGTCATTGACTGCACAAACACCTGATCGCCGGATTGAACGCCCAGCGCATCTAATCCTAAATGAAGTGCTGCAGTGCAAGAGTTAACGACACAAGCATGTTTGGCGTTTACCTGTTCAGCAAACTTTCTTTCGAATTCAACAGCTTTACCTGCGGTAGTTAGCCATCCACTATCGAGTACTTCTTTGATGTATTTAAATTCGTTACCGTTGACAGGTACTTTGGCAAAAGGTATCTTTAATTTATTACTCATTTTAAAATAACGGATTGAATAGTTCGTATAATGATCATCAAATCTCCCCCAAAGGAATGATGATTAACGTACTTGATATATATATATAATTTGCGCGGAAGAATGACATTTTTGTATGTTTCTTCGGGGTTGGAGGATTCTGCCAGCAATTCTTCTTCATTTCGAAATTCAATGGAGGCATTATCAGTAATTCCAGGCAGAACCTTGTGAACAATCGTCCATTGTTCGGGATAAACTTCTGTCCATTTTCTGACTTCCGGACGTGGCCCAACCAACGACATATCTCCTCTTAAAACATTGATTAGCTGAGGTATTTCATCCAGTTTGGTCTTTCGCAAAATCTTACCCAAGGCGGTAATTCTCGATTGATCACCGGCATCGAAACTGCCTTCCGAAGTTTTTGGTTTAACCAACATGGTACGAAACTTCAGTAAGCGAAACTCTTTGCCTCCTTTACCGATACGGGTTTGGATGAAAAGTACAGGTCCAGGCATCAGAATCATAATAGATAAAGCGACGATAAACAATATAGGTGATATGATGATTAAGCCTAGAAATGATGATGAAATGTCGAAGATTCGTTTGATGACCATGATTCTTTTGATGGAAAGCTTAGAATTTGTTGATTATTTCAATAAATTTCTTTGCCAATGAACTGTAATTTAATTCCTGCATTGCGTATTCACGACCTTTTATCCCCATTTTGGTTCTTTCTTCGATAGACATTTCTGAAATTAACTTGATCGCATTTACCAGTTCTCTTTTATCTTCCGCAGGGATTTGAATGCCACATTCTGTTTTTTCGATTAAACTATTGGGTTCGTCCACAGCAAAAATAATTGGTTTTTCAGCCAGCATATAATCAGTTATTTTATTGTAGGAGGTACCATACGAGTGTAAAATACTACGGGTACCACCCGCATAAAGAATATCAAATTGGCTTAATAAGATGGGAATTGAAGTTTTAGCAATGGAAGGTAAAAAATGAACATTGCTTAAATGATTGCCGTTTGCCATTTGCATTAGCTCCTCTTTTTGTGTGCCATTACCAACCAGAACAAACGCAACCTTATTGTCTTTGTTAATGTCTTTTGCTGCTAAAACCAGATTTTTTAGCGCGTTGGAGGGGGCGTGTCCCCCGGCATAGCCAATGATAAGCTTCTCTTCATTTCGCAATTTTGTCAATAAGGCTTGATGCTGGTAAGGTAGGTCTGCTGATCCCAAATCCATTTCTTCCATTAAAAACCCATTGGGAACATGAAAGAATTTTTCTTTTTTTAAACCGTGTTGCACGAGATAATCTTTTGCATTACCCAAAAGCGAGACATAGAAATCGCAATTTTTACAAGCAAAATTCTCAGCCCGTTGCATGAGCCAAATAAAAGGATGATATTTAGAATATCCACCAATGAGCATTGGAGATAATGGCCACATGTCGTGAAGTTCAAAAACAAGTTTTGCCTTATTTCTTTTCGCGATTGAATAAGCTGGATAAACATCTAATGGATAGGTTGATGAGGCAATTACAATGTCAGGAGACGTTTGTTCTATAATTTTCTTTCGGTATTTAAAAAGTTTAAAAACGAAGGTGAGCATATTTGCAATCCTTTTTATACCAGAATCTTGATAGCGTGGTGTCTTTAACCAAAGGTAAATAATACCATCGTTGTTTTCGGATTCTAAATCTTCCTTTATTTGGGGCTGTTGATTTCTTAAATGTGAAAAATTAGCACCTATTATGGTAACTTGATGCCCTTGCCTTATCCATTCTTTTGCTAAATAATATGGTCTGAATTCCATCCCATTTTGAGGTGATCCAGCGTAATGATCTATGTATAAGATGTGCATTTATGTTATTTCGTTGTTTTGACTTGGGTAAATGCTATGGAAATTATGAATATTTGAATTCATATGAAAAAATTTGGCCGGGAGGAAAGTGTAATTTTCAAAAAAATGAAATGTTATAGGGAACTCTTCTTTTGATATGCAAATATTAAATAGTTTGTAGTTTTCATACAAATTCTCCCATAAAATATATGTATCTAAATATTCATAAATCTGATTTGATTTTGGTATAGGAAAATAGCAATTTGAGCCAAATGAATGCTTGGGATAATCAAGTCCCAAAATACGAAAGTAATTTATTGTTGCTTGTTTATAACGATTAATGCTTTGATTAGATTTTAGTTGAACAGTAAATAATCGTCTTTGATTTAAATCCATTTTTTTTACATCGATTAAAGGAATGCTAAGGTTAAATGATTTTGATCTTTTCGAAGATATAGACTTTTTAACAATTGGGAATACAAAACTATTATATGCAATGTTTTTGCCTAAGATTTTAATCCAATTAGTAATGCCTATTTTTTGTGTTGGCAATACACGCATTTCTTTTTTTAAAAAATCAGAAAAATCATAATTGGTTTTGACTATTAGAGCACTACCTCCCCCAGTTACAATTGGTTTTCGAAAATTAAAACTAAAAATATAAAACTGAGAAAATAATGTGTCAGAGTTCCGTTTAAAATCACGGAAATCAACATGGCTACAGTCTTCTATTATTATTAGATGTGGATATTCTTCCCTTATTTTTTGAAGTTTATGATTGTACTTAAATCCGAAATAATTGATCCAAAGTAAAATGTCAATTTTATTGAGCGATAGTTTTTCTTCATTTGTCAACTCAAAACACAGCGGATTAATATCTAATAAGACTGGGATGTTATCTGATTCTATTATTGATTGTATTATTGAAAAGCAAGAATAACAAGGAACCCCCATTTTATATGTTTTATTATAAAACACATTAAGATTTTTAAGTACCCATTTAATAGAACCTCTAGCTGAGTTAAGAAAAAAGGTAAAATTATCTTCCTTCTGGGGGGAAGATAATGGGATTTTCATAAAAGAAAGAAAAGAAATTTCTTGAAAATAGCGAGGAACAAATCTCATCTGATTGTTTTTTTTATTATTCGATATCCTTGATAAAGATTTATTATTTTTTGTACTTTTTTCTTCCTTTTGGTCCTGGAGCTTCCAAATTTTATTATAAAAAAAACTAAGATTTTTAAAGAAAATAATATCAAAGGATGAATTATGTAAACTCTTGTTGCTGGAATTGGAACGAATTGTAAAGATCTTTTAAATCTGTCGAGACTACTATTTGCCTCAAACGATTCAATACCATATGAAAGTAATATTGAGTTCTCTTTTTCAAGGATTAAATTCACAAGCGTGTAAATCAATCCAAGCATTGGATTTGACGATGAATAACCCTTATCAAAAAAAGGATGTAAAATTGTATATTTTGTGTCGATCTCATAACAAATTATATATCCAATCATTGATTCTTCTATATACGCACCTAATACAATAACATTTGGGTTATTGTAAAATGTTGATATATAATTGGGCCAGAATCTATAATTAATCAAATGTTCTTCTTTTCTTTTTTGGCGTTCTAAGGTCTGTTGATTAATTTTTAATCCATACTCAATTAAATCATTTAAACTAGGTCTTTTGAAGATACATTCTTTAAGGCTTTTTCTGATTTGATTTCTTGTCTTTGAGCTAAATGTCTCTATACTATAATTAGTTACATTGAGGATATATTCATTCGTATTCTTAATTTTTGAATTGATTTTGATATTAGTAATAATTGATTTCCATTTTAATTTATTTATTAAGATTTTATCTAATTTAAAATCCATAAGAGTAGGAAAGGAATAGAGTATGAAATCTTTTCTTAAAAAGTGAGAATTATTAACTTTCTTTATATTAAAACCAGCATTTATATAAATATCAATAATATCTTCTTTGACCATTTTCTTTGCTATTTTAAATTTAGATACTATTACACTAGTGGGCACTTAAAACCCACTGATTGTTAATTGTTTATAATTTAGTTCTTTGACATTCTTGTAATCGCATTTTGTAAGTATTTCTCTTACAGGCGCTTTGTCGAGTAGAGAGATGCTGAGAATCTGTAGTATTTCGTAGATTGAGCGATCAACTTTCAATTTGTTACCGACAATGGCAATCAGACAGTAAGCAATGATCGCGCAATAAATTTGGACTTTGACAGCATTCATGGTTGTTCCCCAAAATGATTTGATCCTCAAGTGCTGTTTCATCCATTTGAAGAACAGTTCAACTTCCCAGCGTTTCTTGTACAACATGGCAATTTCTTCGGCTTTCAGGTCAGTGTTGTTGGTCATGAAGATGAAGGTTCTGTCCCGATTTTGATCGTAATATTTGATCCTGCGCAGCTTTTCCGGATAGTCTTTTCTGGAATAGTATGTTTCCAACCGACCTATTTGATCATAAAGGACTCCGGTTGTTTTGTCAACTGCGCTGGAATACATTCGTTTAAAACGCATGTTGTCTTTTGCTCTTGTGACAAAAAACGCTCCTTTTAAGTGCAATCTGTACAGTCGCTTAAAATCGATGTATCCTTTGTCAACAATGTAAAAGCTCCCTGTTTCATAAGGGATGAGATCCAAAATATTGACATCGTGAACACTGGCAGTTGTGATGTGCAAAAAGCTTGGTATGGAGGTCTTCACATCGTAAATGGTATGAAGTTTAATCCCTCCTTTATGCTTTCTAAATTCAGCCCACCAGAAGACACTTAAACACAGGTCTATCGTTGTGGAATCCAAAGCAAAAATATTGCCATCAACATCAATCTCGAATTCGTCTTTATAGCAGCTCCTTCTGGCTTCTTCAATCAAAACGTAGGCAAACTCTTCAAAGATTTTATAACTACGTTTTTCGTTCGCTTTGCCAAGGTTTCTGCGGGTGATGGTCGATCCCAGACCCAGATGATAATACTTAGATTGATGAGCTTCAAGGCTCAACATTAAATCACGCATGCTGTCTCTGGAAGTGAGTTGACCGAAAACCATACAAAGCATCTGGTTCCAGCATGTAAAATGCCTGACATATTTATTCCCTTGATGGTTTTCAACTATTCGATCAAAGACTCGGAGAGGTAAAAAATCTGTAAGCTGTGCGAAGATGTATTTGCCTTGATTCATGAGATAGTGCTTTTGTTAAAGCTAAAATCTAATCGTCAATTCAAATCGTCACGCTATAAAAAAACGCTATAAATGCGATGAATAAAGAATTTCAAAGAACGATTTTTAATTTTTAGTACCCATTAATGATACTATTATTATAAATTTCAATCATTTGTTTTACATTCGTTTCCCAATTATAGTTTTCTTCAACAAAATGTCGACCTTGCTTGCCAAATGTTTCTCTTTTCTCTTTATCAATTCCTAATTCAAACATTTTAGCAGCAGCTTCCTCTGGATTACTTGGTTCTATTATGAACCCAGTTTCGTTGTTTACTACAACTTCAGGTAATCCCCCTACGTTTGATACAATAACAGGAAGGGAGCATGATGATGCTTCTACTATAGCTACTCCATAGCTTTCGCTATTTGATAATGCAACGAAAATATCGAAATTCTGCAGTTGCTGAGGAACTTCTTCGTGCGGAATTTTGCCTTTAAAAAATATTTGGTTGTTAATATTTAAATCTTCTGCCAATTTTTTTAATTTTAATTCTTCGGGACCTCCGCCTATAATATGTAATTCACTATTTATATTCTTTGACAACAACTTGTTGTGTGAGATATTAAATGCTTTAATTAAAGTATCAATTCCATATACTGGATCTAACGTTTTTATTGTTCCAAATACTATTGTGCTATTTTTGTTGTAATTACTCTTTTGCATAAACTTTGAAATATCAACTCCAAAAGGAGTTACAAGTATCTTTTTTTTTGTATATTTTGATGTTTCAATTGCCATAATATGGCTCGTTGATAGAATGCATTTGGGGAATAGTAGATTAAAACGAAGAACGATATTGTTTATTAATGTTCTTCTAGGAAATTCAAAAATATCTGAACCCCAAACGGATATGATGAATGGTTTAAATCTACTCAATGCTCCCAATAAACCATAGCTAGTGGCAAAATGAGCATGTAAAATATCAGGCTTAAATTCTTTAATTACTTTCCTTAAATTTCTAATTGTTTTAAGATATATAATTTTACTAAAGATGTTATTATTTCTATTTGTCCATTTTGAATCAAATCCATTTGTGTAAATTTCTATTTCTTGGTGGTAATGACCTACAGATTCGCATAATGAAAAAATTGCAATTTCAACTCCAGATTCACTAAGAGAATTTGCCCAACGTTGGGTGTGAATGGAAGAACTATCAGCTAATAGTAAAATTTTTAATTTTTTCATTTAAAGATTCTAAGTTGATTTAAAACATACCATTTAAGATCATGAAACAATAATTTATAGGCAGCAATTATTTTCCTATTAAAGTTTTAATCGAAGTAAAAAATGCATTAAGAATGCGAAAAAAGGAACTTCATAGAAATCTAGGTGTATAACATATATCTCAAACCAGCCCATAAATAATAGTCCAAGCATGAAGGAATAATTGATTATGAAGAAGGGTGCAATTTTTGTATTTATAGTAAGTACCACTATTAATAAATAGGCATATAATATTAAGCCTAAAACAAAAGATGTGATAATATAGCTGTAACCCCCATATATAAATAGGGATCCAAAAAAAGTTTTGACATTTGTTTCAAATCCTGTTGGGATAGATACGATATAGTTTGAAATTACATCTAATGGTTGTTTTCCAATCAAAAATCTAAATATATTAATAAGTGGAGTAAATGCATATTCTGGATTTTTCCCAATAGGAAGATTCTGATCTAGGTGCGCTGAGAATCCAATTGGTCCTGATAATAAATAGTCAACTATGTGATTAAATATAAATTTATTATTTAAGGAGCTCATTCCTAAAGAAATTTGATAAATTAACCAAAATATTAGAAACGGAATTATTAGATATATTATATGTTTAAGTTTCAGTTTTGTTTTTGTTAAAAATATTCGACCAACAAAGGCTGAGATTAGGGGTATTATTATCCAGGATTTTACACCATAAAGCACAGCAAAAAGTAGTGTTGTTAATATAATCAGTATCTGGTGGATTTTATAATTTTTTTCTGAAAAAAAAATTATAAAGAATATGGTAAGTATAGTTAAAAGCAGTATCGAATGTCCAATAAATCCAGCACCTAAATTTTTTTGAAATTCATCATCAGCTATGTTAAACCTAAATTTTAAAAGAACACCATATATCTTATATCCCGCTATTATTATTAAAGGGTATGCAATAGTTATAAGTAATTGTAATTGATATTTTGTTATTGAAAATTCATTTATTGATAAATTTAATTGTACGAGATTAATCTTGGCTTTTGTGAAAATAAATTTTAAAAAGAAGCCTCCTATCCAGAAAGAGAATAATCCGCCAAGCCATATTGGTAGAACGAGTGAATTTAATTCAAATTGTTTAAAATTAATTTTTAGATAGATATAACAGATAATAAGCAAAATGAAGAATGGCCAACCAAGTATTGCTATTGGAGTATAATTTGTACCCCAAATTTTGCGATCAATATAATTGATTGAAACTAAAAAAAATCCAAACAAAATAAATTGAGTTATTATTATCAGCATTTGATCATAGCTTTATGAAATTCAATATCAGATACTGTTTTATTGATAGCTATGTATTTATTAATATCATTTATTAAAGAATATGATTTTAATGGATTAATATTATTCTTTTTTAATAATATAGGTAAATATAAATAAGATAAAAACCTTGTAATTTGCCATCTAAAATCCGAATAATAATTTCGAGTATTAATTAATCGATTTATATAATATAAATAAATTGTACTGATTATATTATTACTTTTCTTAATTGTTGAACCTACTTTGTGATAGATTATAGAATCATACAAACAAACCATATTTAGATTATTTTTTTTTAACCGAAGTGAGAATTCATAATCTTCTTCACCAAAAAAGAAATCTTCGGTCAGGATACCTGTCTTTTTGTATTGAAATACTAATGCACATCCAGTTATAAAGGTGATGAAAGAATATCCTTTTCCAGGAACTTTATCAATATTTTCTTCTGCATAAAAATATTTACGGCTTCCGAAAAATGTCAATCGACCACCACAATTCCAAATTTTATCTTTGTCTTTAAATAATCTGATTTGAGGCGTAATAGCTGCAATCTCATTATTTGCGTTTATAAATTTATTGAGCGCTGTTAGCGCATCATACCTAATCTCTGTATCATTATTGAGCAACATAACCCAATCTGTATCTAACATCTTAGCTATTTTGATCCCAATGTTATTTCCTTTTGCAAATCCTAGGTTCTCATTGTTTTCAATAAAAATTAGGGCTTCTTTTAAATTAGAACTTGATACTAAATCAATAACTAAGTTGTGTGAATTATTCAGTTTCTCTTTAGTTGTATAGAGAATATTCTCAAATAATTGAGAACAATTTTTTTTCAATATATCTAAAGAATCAACTTTTGAACCGTTATCTATAACAACCGGTAAAAATCGATTATTATCACTTTTTTTAATTGATTTTAAACATTCGATTGTATCATATTCTCCATTCCAATTCAAAATAATAAGCGGGATAATATTCTTTGTAGAATCTATTTTTTCAACCATGGATAAATCTTTCTTAGGATTATTAATAACAGTATAAGTTCACTACTGGTCATGGCAGTTGCTGCCCCTATTGTCCCCCAATAACTTGATAGAAAATAGCACATGGAAATACTATATATCCCAGTAATAAAAACTGCTTTTGAAAAGTACTTATTCATTCCCAAATTAATTAGACCTATAATTCCGAGGTAGTAATTTAGTCCTCCTAGAAAAATAACAGGCAGTAAAACTTGAAAGACAATAATGCCAGAGATGAATGATTTACCTAAGTACCAGATTACCAAGTAAGGTCCAATTAAGTATAGGATAATTGTGATAAACAATAATAATAATGCATAAATTTTTCCAAAAACACCAAACCCTGAATATATTTCTTTCGAACTATTTAATTTTCTTCCAAAGAAAGGAAATAGTGCTTTTGCAAGTGGTTCCATAAACGATTGCATAGCTTTAATTACTTTTTCGATGGCGGCATATTGACCAACCATGGCATAATTTGTTGTTAGGCCCAGTATAATAATATTTGCTTCGCGGTAGAAGCTCATGGAAAGTGTTGAAAGAAAGATATCCCACGAATCCATGAGATAATTCTTCATTCTGCTTAACGAGGGTTTTATAAAATCAATACCTAGATATTTTTGAATCAAAATGAGTCCTGCAAATCCACTAATTAAATATCCAATTGACAGAAAAAGATTTACTAGATAAAAATGTTCTGGAATTTGAATAAAAATAAAAATTAGTAATGTCGAAATGGTTCTGGCAGTCAGGTTAATAGCTGTGATGTATCCCATTTTTTCTAAACCTTGGAAAAGCCATATAGGAGTAATGGCTTGCCCCCAAAGAATCCCTATCCCAAATAAGTATAACAGTTTATTACTTGTTAGATTAGGAATAAGTAGAACAATTGGGATAATAACAATGCTTGTGATTAAAGCAAATATTAATCGGGTTGCCGTAATATTGGCCAGAATATCAGCTGTTTTTAATTTGTCATCCCGATTTATGGAAATTAGCTTTGTCGCCGAAAAATCGAATCCAAAATTTACAAGCAACAGGCAGTAATTAAATACAGTCGCGGAAAGTACATATTGACCATATAATTCTAAGCCAATGGTATGAGTGAGATATGGGATTAAAATTAAGGGAAAAATAAAATTCAATAGATTTAATGAGGATAAGGATAAAAAATTTTTTATGACTGTTTTAACCTCATTATTTTTAAGATGATGCGATAAGAATTGAATTAATGCCTTCAAATTTGAATTGTGTTTATATTTTAGCCTATTAAGTTATTGCCAATGAATATTGCGTTAGAATTATAGTTTATATATTTTTTGCGATTTTTCTTTCGTGGCATTCCTCAAATCAACAATCAATTTCGAATTCTCAACTATAAAATCAATATCAAAATCAGCATGATTGGTCGTTATAACTACACAGTCAGATCCATTTAGAATTTCTTTTGTGAGCTTAACTGATTGGTATATATCATCTTGTGTTTTAATACTTTCAATATATGGATCGTGATAGGAAACCAATCCACCTTTTTTTGCGATCTCATCAATGATCTTTAAAGCTGGAGATTCGCGTTCATCATCAATGTTGGGTTTGTAAGCAACACCCAGGAATAGGATTTTACTTCCATTGACGGACTTTTGATGTCGGTTAAGGGCTGTATTGATTTTAATACTCATCCGGTGAGGCATCATCATATCGATATGACCTGCTGTGTGAATCATCGAAAGATCGAAGTTGAATTTCTTGGCAATATGCTCCAGGTAAAATGGATCAAGAGGAATGCAATGTCCTCCAATACCTGGTCCAGGGTAAAAGGCCTGGAATCCATAAGGTTTTGTTTTAGCAGCATCAATCACCTCCCAGATGTCGATATCCATTTTCCCACATAATAAAGCGAGTTCGTTAATCAGACTAATGTTGATCAGGCGATAGGTATTCTCCAATATTTTTACCATTTCGGCCACTTTGGGTGAGCTTACCGGATAAATGGTATCGATGGCATAACTATAAATAGCTTTCCCGATTTCCAATCCTTCATCGGACATTGCTCCCAGTACTTTAGGAGTATTACGTGTTCCAAATTGTTTATTCCCCGGGTCAACCCGTTCGGGTGAGAATGCCAGCCAGAAATCAGTTCCTTCTTTTAAACCTGATTCTTTTTCAATGATAGGCAACATAAAATCTTCAGTCGTGGTGGGGTAGGTGGTGCTTTCGAGACAGATGAACGTTCCTTTTCTTAGGTATTGTCCGATTTCCGTACAAGCTGATTCTATGTAATCCATGTTCGGTTTTTTGAACTTGTCAAGTGGCGTTGGAACACAAATCAGGATGGCATCACATTCCTTTAATCTGGTGAAATCGGTGGTCGCTCCCAAATGTTTACTTTCAACAGCATCAATAAATTCTTGCTCATTTACATCTCCAATGTAATTGATTTTATTGTTTACATTTTCGGCTTTGGAAACTGATTTCTCGAACCCGATTGTTTTGACCTGTTTGCTTGCAAAGCTAACTGCCAAAGGAAGGCCAACATAGCCAAGACCCACAATACCAACTGTAAATTGGTTGCTATTTATTCTTGAAAGGATTTCAGTTTTTTTATTCATGATATGGATTGGATTTTGTTACAATCCGTTTGCCTAAAGGCAAAGGAAATTTTTATTTAAAAGGTAAATTATTGCTTGATATGAACTGGACGCGGTTTGATAATTGATTGTGGGCGTAATTCATAAATGCGTTCGATGATTTCAACAATTTTCATGCCTTCTAGTGCATTGGTTGAAATAGTTCCACCATGGTTTAAAGTTTCAACAATATTTTCAATTACGTAATGATGATTTTGTGCGGACCCTTTGTAAAGACCATAATCGTTCGGTGGATTGGAAGGCACCAGTTCCGGCATTTGATAATCCTGAACATGGCAATAAGCAACTTCGTTCATGTATTGTCCGGCCACTTTAATCGTACCTCTTTCTCCGATGACTGTAATGCTTGATTCCAGATTCCGATCCCATATTGCAGTTGAATAATTTAAAGTTCCCATTCCTCCGTTGATAAAATCAAACGATACTAATCCGGTATCTTCAAAAGCGGTAGAATTCTGATGTGTAAAATCAGCAAATTTAGCTGAGATGTTTTTAATATCTCCAAACAACCAGTACATGATATCGATAAAATGTGAAAACTGAGTAAATAAAGTGCCTCCATCCATATCGGCAGTTCCATGCCAGTTGCCATCCACATAATACCGGTTATCGCGATTCCAGTAACAGTTTAATTGGACTAAATGAATACTTCCCAATATTTTGGAGTCCATAACTTCTTTTAACCATACTGATGGAGGAGAGTAACGGTTTTGCATGACACAAAATACATTTCTGGAGACTTCCAATGATTTGAAGATGATGGCTTCAGCATCAGTTTTTGTCAATGCCATTGGTTTTTCAATCACCACGTGTTTGCGGTTCTCCAATGCTTTCATGCTGAAAGAGAAGTGAAGTCCATTGGGTACACAAATGTTGATTACATCCAGATTATCCATTTCATTTTCCAATAATTCATCTATTGAAGAATAGAAAGTTTCATCAATGTTTTCCAATCCCAATACTTTAGGATCCTTGTTGTCACACACGGCAACAAGCTTACATTGTTCATTTCTGCGTATCATTTCAGCATGGCGTTTGCCGATATGACCTTGTCCAATCACTGCAAAACGTATTATTTTATTTTCAGTCATTTGTTGGTTATTTGATTTTGATTACTGTTTCATTTTCAAGAAAGTATTTATCCTGACTTTCCTGACAGAAAGCGATTCCATTTTCATCAAAAGAAAGACGATGTCCGTATTCACTTACCCATCCAATTTGTTTGGCCGGATTCCCAACGACCAAAGCATAAGGTTTAACTTCCTTGGTAATCACAGAGCCTGCACCGATTAAGGCATATTCTCCGATGTTATGTCCGCAAATGATGGTGGCATTGGCACCAATGGTTGCTCCTTTTTTTACCAGCGTTTGTTTGTATTCATTTTTGCGATTGATGGCCGAACGTGGATTGGTTACATTGGTGAATACCATGGATGGTCCCAGAAAGACATCATCTTCACAGATGACTCCTGTATAGATGGAGACATTGTTCTGGACTTTTATATTCCGGCCAAGTACAACCTGAGGTGAAACAACGACATTTTGACCGATGTTGCAGCCTTCACCAATTATACAGTTGCTCATGATATGCGAAAAGTGCCATATTTTAGTTCCATTTCCAATCTGGCAGTTTTCATCAATTATTGATGTTGCGTGTGCGAAGAAATTTAGTTCGGACATTTTTGTTTTTATTAAATGAAAGAAGATGCTACGAGATTGCTTCCTCTTACCTCGTCGCAATGACGCTCTGATTATCGTCATTGCGAACGTAGTGAAGCAATCTGCTCAATATGTGCTATTTGTGATTATTCTGCTAGGTTCGTAATAAAGCTATGAGTATTTTATTTGAATGACTTCAGCGTATCAGTAATCTTCAATAGAATATCCTCATTCATCTCAGTATGAATAGGAACCGATAAAACCGAACGGCATAATTGTTCTGTATTGGGTAGTTCAAAACCTTGAGGAACGTACTTATTAAAGGCATCCTGTTTATACAATGGAATGGGGTAATAAATCATGGATGGAATCCCCTTTCCCGCTAAAAAGGATTTTAGTTCATCCCTTCTACCATTCTTTATTATAAGGGTATATTGATTATAAGTATGATTTATATTGTTTATCTGTTGCGGAATTTGACCGAATTGCCAATTGGCAAGTGCATTGTCATAAAAATCTGCTGCTTTTTTACGTGCATTCAGATGTTCGTTCAGATGTTCAAGTTTTACATTTAAAACTGCTGCCTGAATGGTATCGAGACGGGAATTACAACCAATAATTGAATGATGGTATTTTATCTTCTGTCCATGATTGGCAATCATCCTAATTTTTTCAGCCAATATATCATCATTCGTAAACAACGCACCACCATCACCAAAACAACCTAAATTTTTTGTTGGGAAGAATGATGTACTGCCAATATGCCCTATTGTTCCGGTTTGTTTAGTTGTGCCATCAGAAAACATGTATTCAGCTCCAAAGGATTGGGCATTGTCTTCAATGATCCAGAGTTTATGTTCTTGAGCAATCTTCATAATTGGTTCCATATCTGAACATTGTCCAAATAGGTGAACAGGTACAATTGCTTTTGTTTTTTTTGTAATTGCTCTTTTAAGTTCAGAAATAGAAATGTTGAAGGTCTTCGGATCAACATCAACCATAACTGGTATAAGTCTTAGCAGGGCTATAACTTCGGCAGTCGCTGCATAAGTAAATCCTGGAACGATGACCTCATCGCCAATTTCTAAATCCAGAGCCATTAACGCAATCTGAAGAGCATCAGTCCCATTTGCACACGTAATCGCGTATTTTGACCCGGTAAATTTTGTTAGATTGTTTTCGAATTCAACGACCTGTTTGCCTTTAATAAAGTCTGTTGTATCCAGGACATCCTGAATAGCACTATTGATTTGTGGTTTAATTTTTTGATATTGGCTGAATAAATCAACCATCTGTATTTTTGAATTGGTCATAAGAGCTGGTCGTTATTGTTTTACTTCAGAGATTTTGGTATTTGGTTCATTTTGTTGATTACTATTGGTTATTCCATTTTGTCTTTATGTCTTTCAGGTATTCTTTCCCAAATACCATTCCCGTTCCAACAATTCCTCCTAAAAAAAGCCAGATGAATACAATCATTAGTTTCTTGGGTTTTGACTTTTCGTTTGGAACCATTGCAGGCTCTAAAATGGAAAAAACCGGGGTTTCTTCTTTGACCTGAATTTTGGCTTGTTCCAATTGTTTAGCCAATTCGTTGTACACGTTCATGGCAATGGTGTAATCTCCCTGTAAGCGCGATTCTTCTGTACGTGCCACCGCGCTGGTCACATTCTTGTTTTGATCGCTAAAAGATGCAAGGCGAATCTGCGCCTTTTCAAATTCTTTCTTCTTTTCCTCGAAGCGTTGTTCAATGAAAGACAACTTATCTGATGCTTTTTCGATTTTAAAACGTGTGATGTATTTCTGGAGCAATTCGCGAGCCTGGTCTGCGACTTGTGCCGAGAGCATTGCTTCAGGAAAAGCAGCTTGGAGTGTGATAAACCCTTGTTTGGAATCTAAGTTAATGGTTACCTGCTCGGCAATCATCTTCCGAACCTTTTCTTGTTTCTGAGTTAATTCAATAGGACCCCTATTCTCTGGATTTATTCTCTGCTCCGAATCGCCTTTGATCGCAGTAATGATTACACCAGGAAGGCCAATAGTGTATTTGCCAATAAGAGAGCTTAATTGTTTACTGGCAATTTCAGTATAATATTCATACAGACTTATTGGATGATTTAAAGATTTAACGGTAAAAGAAGTATTCATGAGTTCCATTTGGAAAGGAACAGAAGACACAATTTCGGGATAAACTGTAGGCGAAAGTACATCTCCAGAGGTTGCATTATCCAGATTAAAACCAGCCATTGCTGCCAATGAAGATAAGCCTCCTAGTTTGCTTGTTGATGAGGAAGCTTGTGGAACTATGGTTGTGGTAGCCGTGTATTCTTTGGGCGACAGCAATGCAATGGCAACTCCCAGAATTCCTGCAATCAATATCGATTTAAGAATGATGCTTCGGCCATTCCAAAAGGTTTTTGCCAGTTCCAGCAAATCTATTTCGTCGTCGTTCGTAACGGGTGGTTTGGGATTGGAGATTGGTTGGGTGCTCATGTATGGAGTTATGAATTATGAGTTATGAATTATGAGTGTTCAATGGCTTAATACCATAAGGACTGATGGATTGATGGACTGAATAAATAGTCAATGATTGATTGTGGTTGTATCCTTTGCCGTCTGCTTTAGCTGACGGAATGAGATATCATTATAAATTCTAACTATTTTACTAATGTCGCAATGGCAATGGCTACAGTAGCCATGGTACTGGCAATGCCCAACCATTTCCCGGTATTATCGATGCGTTGTTTTTCAGGTTTTTGAGGAACAATAATCTGACAACCCGGTTCAACTGTTGGATAATTATGACCAAGGAAAACTCGGGTAACCTGAGTTGTCCCGTCACTATAGATCACAAAGGTTTTGCTTTTTTTTGCATTGTCGCTAAACCCACCTGAACGGTTGATGAAATATTTCAGACTTTTTCCACTTTGGTAAGCCAGTCCTATTGGGTTTTGTACTTCCCCAGAAATACGAACTTCCTGAGATACTTCAGGTATGATGATTTGGTCGCCATCTTTAAGCATATAATCGAATGCAGACCCCGGTTTTTTCATAATATCATCGAGTCGTAATTCCAGTTTGTCACTTGATATTTGTTTTTCAGCTTTAGTAATTAAACTATCGGGTAAATTATTTCGAAGAATTTCTGCCTTTTGGATGGAATCAGGATTGCTTCGTTTCATGCGTGCCCCTTTAATAAAAGCATCGGGCGTTAAGCCTCCTGAACGCTTAATGAGGTCTGAAATACGTTCTTTCTTCGATCCGATGCTGTATGCTCCCGGAAAACGCACTTCTCCTGTGATGAAAACTGTTCGCTGTTGATGATAAGAAGGAGCTTTTCGCACATAAATATAGTCGAAGGGTTGCAAATGAAGGGTGTCGCCTTTAGCATCCAGATTCAATTTTCTGTCGATGTTAAACTGATACAATTTAACCAGTTCATCGCTCATCAGGTTAGATTCAGCATAATTATGGCGGCGAGCCAGTTCAATAAACGATTCACTGGCCGCTTCGGTAAATCCTCCAGCCTTGAATATCATATCTTTTAAGGTCATGTTGTCTGAAAATGGATATACACCCGGGTTCTGTACTTCTCCCAGAATTTGAATTGTTCTTTTCTCGCGCATGCTGAAAATATCCTGAATGATGACCTGATCTTCACGTTGTAGTTTAATGTCATTGGTTCCCTTTAAGATATCGTCAACGTTAAATGATAAAGTCATTGGGGCAAGGTTGTTTTGAAGGCGGACAATCAATCCGCGGCTACTGAAATAGTTTTCGGTAACTCCCTGTGCTTTCTTGATCAGGCCAGAAAGAGTAAGTCCTTCGGTCAATTCGTAGGTTCCCGGACGGAAAACTGCACCCGAGATGTTGATCCGGTTTTCGAATCGTTTGATTACTTCGGAGGCAACAATTGAATCGCCATTGTTAGGTACAAAGCTTTCATAAATCGATTGATTGATGTCGATTACTTTTTTCTCGGTATCGGTGATACGTGTCAGTGATAGTTGGGCTTTGAATGCCTGATCAGTGAATCCTCCCAGGTAACGAATCAGATCTGAAAGCTTTTCTTTTTCGCTAAGTTCAAATATTCCTGTTCGTTTAAATGCACCAGCTGCCTCAACCCGTTTTTGGTAGGTTGGAATATAAATGATATCCTGCTCGCGCAGTTGTATATTTCCATCCATATTGGCATTAATCATGTAATCGTAAACATCAATGGTTTTTACTATTTTGTTGTCGCGGATCAGTTGGATGTTACGGAATGATCCATTTTCATTAGGCCCTCCTGAAAGATATAACGCATTAAATGCTGAAGCAGTTGATGGTAGGGTATAGGTTCCGGGAGCCATTGCCTCGCCAATTACGTTCACTTTGATGGATCGCAGGTTACTGATACTTACATCGCCATATGTGTTCGGATTCTGTTCATCCATGCCTTGATAAATGGAGATTAACCGTTTCTTGATGAGTTCTTTTGCTTTGGCGAATTCCATACCGGAAACATAGATTTGCCCAATGTCCGGAATATTAATAGCTCCGTTTGTATTAATGGGTAATTGGTACGTTTGTTGACTAGCTCCCCAGATGGAAACGGTTAATTCATCATCAATTCCCAATACATAGTTTTGAGGAGTTGGCATGTTAACAGGAGGTTCAAAGGTCAATTTGTCTGAGTTGAAAAACTGAAATCCAAAAATCCGTTTGTTCTCTGGTGTGGTTTCAACAATTGCTTTTTCAGAATAGACTTCCTTTTTTAACTTAATTTTTTGTGACTTTTTAGTTGTCTGATTGGTTGTAGAATCTACTTTGGAAAAATTGAGTTCCTGTATCCGGCGTTTCAATTGCTCAATCTGAACGGGTGTTGCCCCTTGCATTTGTGCCATTTGTGCCGCCTGATCGATAGTCAGACCCCGTGCATTTACTTGGGTAACGATTTGCTGAATCTGTTGGTCAGAAAGATTATTGACATTAATACTTGCAGGATTTTGAGCCTGTAGAGTAACAGATGCATAAAAGCAGATAAGTACACCAATGAATAAGCTTATTTTTTTCATAAAAAATATATTGAGGCTTTTATATGTAATGAGAATGAAATAATGTCGCAATTTTTTTATTAAGCCACGAAATTGACTCACCCCGTCGCATCTGTGATGCTCTGCCCCCTCTCTCGCGAGAGAGGGGCGAAACGTCCGCTAGCGGACGTTGGGGTGAGTATTTTTGATAATACGAATAAATTGTTCCTATTATCTTATATTCGGATTTGATAATTAATATTGTTTAGTTTCTTGCGAAAATAAGAATTAAGCTGGAGCTTAATTTAGATTTGTACAAGCATTTATTGTTTCAGATCGCCAGATCAGCAGCACTGGCTTATTCCTGAATACCCGGATCAACTCTTCCTGACTAAGAATAATGTATTTAATAGATCGGCTAATGAATTCTTCAGCTTTTAAAACGAGTGAATCGATCAGCTCCCGGTCTAGCTTATTTCCAATCAGAACCATATCAATAATTTGAGAATCTTGTCCAGTGGCAAAATCACCAGTTAGGTAGGCAGCCTGAAGATCTCCAAGCTGACTCGTAATTTTATCAATGATCTGGTCAATGCCAACAAATTTCTTTAGGATATTATTGATATCCTCGAATAGCGGGTGACTGATGTTTGCAAAATACATTTTTTTATTGCCATCGTTGGTTGAATTAAGAAGTTTAGCTTTTTCCATTTTATTTAATTCAACCCGGATTGAGTTGCTTGATTCGCCGAATTCAGATTCCAGGCTTCTCAGGTAACTCTTTGTTTCACTGTTTAGAAAGAATTTGAGCAAAAGTCTAATGCGCGTTTTTGATGTAATCAGGCCTTCAATCATTTTTCAGGGAATTAATGAACGTATGAATCTTCCATTGCAGTAGTTTTTATGATTTGATTTCTGCTGAATGATGGCAGTTTTTAAAATGGAGATAGGTTCGGCTTTCATGGCTTCGCCACCTCAGTCACATCGCTGTGAAAGAGTTGGCTGCAAATTAGGCATCAATGATAGACTGGTAATTTGAAATCTGAATGAGTTTCAGCATGCCTACAGAAGCTTTTTAGATGCAAGCTTGAGTACAAAAGTAACTCAAATTAATGCTGAAATTCTATGTTCTTATTAATATATGTTGTTTAATTCAATGAGATGCCTGTTTTTGTATTTGAATGGTCGAATTCAGGATATGAACGAAAGGTCTTGCTCCCTTCATCATGAATACACACACCATTTAAAAACCATTTTGGATCGATTTTATTGCCCACGCATACTTAATGTGCGAAGATTTATTCTTTTATCTGTTAAGGCGAGAGCCTAAATGGAACTGTATTATGGGAAAGATGCTTGTACTGTTGTGATGTGATATTTACAGAAAAGGGAATAGGAGAAAGGAATCAGGCTCAGGGAAATAGTAGGAAGACAATAACCCTTTTTCGGACGGAACAGCACGGGCCTTTAAGGGCAGTTGCCGGACTTTGAGACCAGAACTTTGAAATCAGAGTGAATTCGCAAAAGAGAATGTTATTTGTTCAATAGCTCTACTTCATTGGTTCCCAAGTCAGCGTGAACGCAGAATCCCAAATCATTAAAGCGTAAAACAATGCTGCGTTTCCCCCGAATTTCAACAACTTCTCCTGATATGCCTGACATAGGACCGGAAACAATTTTCACAAAAGTACCTTTTGATATTCGTTCAGATGTCACTTCAACTTCCGTATTCATGTTTTGTACAAAATACTTGAGGTCGCTGATCTGGTTTTCAGGAATCGCGGTCGGAAAGCCTTCGAAACAAACATATCTGCGTACAGCAGGTATGTTGAGAACCTCGTAATATTCACGAGTGCTGACTTTTACAAAAATATACCCACGAATCAATGGATTTTCTACGACTTTTACCCGGTCGCTCCATTGTTTTTTTTCAATCTTTAATGGTAAATAGCAGTCTATGTCTTTTTTTGTCAATTCCTGGCATACTTTTTTTTCTGCTCTGGAATCAGTGTAGGCTGCATACCATTTATAGGTATTGTTAAGTGAGTCATTTGCCATTAGATTCTTCTTCTGTAGTGTTACCAAACCATTTCATGGATTATATGCCGAACTCGTTTCGGCATATAATCCATGAAAAAATTAAGAAATAAGTTCGGTGAACTGCCAGATTCGATCAAGGTGACTTGATCCTAAATATTAGTCTCCTTCAAAATCACATCGTGCGCTCCGCCTTCGATGATGCTGGTTGAAGATACTAAAGTGATCTTGGCATTCTTTTCCAACTCCGGAATGCTTAATGCGCCACAGCTACACATGGTCGAAATGATTTTGCCGACCGTAATATCCAGGTTGTCTTTTAGCTTTCCGGCATAAGGGACATAGCTGTCGACACCTTCTTCAAATTTAAGGCCTTCGCTGCCGCCCGTATCGTAGCGTTGCCAGTTACGTGCCCGGTTCGATCCCTCGCCCCAGTATTCTTTCACGTAATTACTTCCTACTTTTAGTATTTTGGTTGGACTTTCGTCGAAACGGGCAAAGTACCGGCCCATCATAATGAAATCGGCTCCCATAGCTAACGCAAGCACCATGTGGTAATCCTGAACAATACCTCCATCAGAGCAAATCGGAACATAGATTCCGGTCTGTTCAAAATATTCATCGCGGGCTTTTGCTACTTCAATCAAAGAAGTTGCCTGACCGCGGCCAATCCCTTTTTGTTCGCGGGTAATGCAGATAGAACCGCCGCCAATTCCGACCTTGATGAAATCGGCACCAGCTTCAACGAGGTAGAGAAAACCGTCTTTGTCGACCACATTCCCAGCACCAACTTTTACTTTTCCGTTGTATTTATTTTTAATGAATCCGATTGTTTCGGCCTGCCATTCAGAAAAGCCATCTGACGAATCGATACACAAAACATCTACTCCTGCTTCAACCAATTGTGGAACACGTTCAGTATAATCGCGCGTATTAATTCCTGCACCTACCAACAATTTCTTGTTTGGGTCGAGTAATTCGTTTGGATTTTCTTTATGTGCATCGTAGTCTTTCCTGAACACAAAATATTGCAGGTTCTGGTCTTTATCGATGATAGGAAGGGTATTGAGTTTATGATCCCAGATTATGTCGTTGGCTTCAGTAAGTGAAATGCCCAGTTCGCCTGTAACCAGTTTCGAGAATGGGGTCATGAATTCGCTGATTTTTGTATCCAGATTGTCTTTTGATTCGCGGTAATCGCGGCTGGTCACAATTCCGAGCAGTTTGCCGTTTGAAGTCCCGTCGGCAGTAATTCCAATCGTGGAGTGACCGGTCGATGCCTTAATGGCAAGCACTTCTTTTAAGGTGTCGTTTGGAGTTAAATTGGCATCAGATACAACAAATCCAGCTTTAAATTTTTTTACTTTCCGAACCATCTCAACTTGTGTTTCAATGGCCTGAGAGCCGAATATAAATGACAATCCTCCATTTTTTGCCAGTGCAATGGCCATTTTATGATCGGAAACCGACTGCATAATTGCTGAAACAAATGGAATGTTGAGTTCCAATTCAGGAGCAGTACCTTTTTGATACTTGACGAGGGGCGTTTTTAATGATACGTTTTGCGGAAAACATTCTTTCGTAGTTAATCCGGGAATCAATAAATATTCATTGAAAGTTCTGGAAACATCGTTGAAATACCTGGCCATATGTTTGTTTTTAAATTGAAAAAGTGTGCAAATTTAAATAAAAAGTTCGGAGTGTCTAAAGTTCGGAATGCCTAAAGTTCCGACTCCAGTCTCCCTTCGATACGCTTTGCTACTCAGGGAGCGGTTCTCCGGTCTTCGGACTCCGGTCTTCTGTCTTCTTTTAATATTCTCCTTTTAGGAAAGCAGTGCCGTTGAACAGGGCTATTTTATTCCCGTCTTCATCGGTGATGTCGACAATGTATGTCGCGAGCGTTTTGCCTGAACTATGTTCTTTTGCGTTGGCGGTTAACTTTCCGGAAGATACACCCTTGAAAAAGTTAATCGTCGCATTGGCTGCAACAGCAATTCTTCCATGAGAATTGGACGCTGCCGCAAAGGCAAAATCTGCAAGTGTAAATAGGGCTCCACCCTGAATAATGTTTACGCCATTCAAATGCTTTTCGGTAACGGTCATTTCGGCTGTAGCCTCTCCTTTGCCTATTGAAACCAGATGAATGTCATTGCTACTGGCAAATCGGTCATTCAATAATAGTTGCTCGAGCTTTTTAATTCGTTGTTCCATATTCAATCGATTGGGTTGACGAAACCTGAAAAAAAAAGCGGGCTATTAGCCCGCTTTTTTCCTGATCTATTCTATTAATAAAATTTTGATCGTTTGTCGACAATTTCGGTGACCTTTTTAAGGGATTCAAAAACCTGCGATCCGGCTCGATAACCCAAGGTTTGAGCGATTCGGTTTTTTTCGCCTTTCAGATCGGTATCTGTACCGGTTGTGAACGAAGTTACCTTAGTCAGATAAACCCCATTGTTTCCTTCGATAGGAGCTGAAACTTTTCCTTCAGGAAGTGAACAAACAGTACCTACAACAGCTGGTTCGAATCCGAGTGTTGGAATTGAGAAGCTGGTGAAGTTAACACCGGTAGCCTCTTTAACATCAGTTGAAAGTTTTGAAGCTACGCTTGCCAGATCAGATCCGGCACTTTTTAACTTGTCGGCAAGCAACTGTGCTTTTTTCTCTTTGCGAACAGCCAGATCAACACGTATTTTAGCTTCTTCGAAAGTTGATAATCCTTCTTCTGTTGCACCAGTCATGGCAGCAACAACAAATTTGTTCCCAAATTCGAAGATCGTAGATCCTTCGTTATTCACACACATTTTTCCTGGCTCGGCAGTAAATGCAGCACGCACAAGTTGGCGTGAAGATTCCAATCCGGTTACTTCACGGTCGTTTTCTTTCAGTGTAGCAATTTTTTTATCTAGCTTCTGATCAATCACGGCTTTGTTGAACGCTTCAACAGTTTGGTTTTCGCTGGCAAATTTGCTGGTTTCAGAATAAATCTTCTGGTAAGTTTCAGTACTTGGTTCTACCTTTTTAGTAAGAATGGCAACACGAACCTGATTGGTTTCTTTACCTTTCTTGGTTGGTTTAATCAGGTGGAATCCGTAGCGAGTTGTAGCAATATAAAGTTTGTTTACTTCGCCTGAGAAAGCAGCTTCTTCGAATTCAGGAACCATTTGTTTACGTTTGAACCATCCCAGATCACCGCCCTTAATTTTAGAACCTGTATCTTCGGAGTATTTCATAGCAGCTTCAGCAAAGCTTCCGCCGAGTTCAATGTTTCTTTTCAAGCTGTCAACCAAAGCCTGAGCTTTTTCAACGCTTCCTACTGTTTGTGGATTAATCAGGATGTGGCTTGCCTGAACAGAGTCGGGCAACATTTTAAACTGATCAATTTTAGCTAATTTGTATTCGCCGTTTTCAAAATAAGGTCCGTAGAAATCGCCAGGTTGAGCACTGAATGCCCAAGCTGCAATAGCAGGAGAAAGCTCTTCTTTTTTCGAAAAAGTTGGATCAAAGCGAGTGTCTGAATTAACGTTGATGTATTGAGCATTATCGGTAACAGTCGAAAATTCAGCTTTGCTGTCGTTTAACCATTTCTGAGTAGCTGCTTTATCAGCTTCCGACGGAAGTACTTCGAATGTAACATATTCGATTTTCCGTGTTTTATCTTGTCTGTACTCATCTTTGTGTTTGTTGTAGTAGGCTTTCAATTCATCATCCGAAACTTTTACATCACCATCGGATACTGTTGAGTAGTTAAGTGCTACATACTGAAAATTAGCATTCTTGTTTTTTTCGATTAAACTCTTTTTAGCCTCGTCGGTTGTAACATACAATCCTTTTGAAACTAAAGTACTGTATTTAGTGCGCAGTTTATCTTGTCTGATCTGGTTTTCGATGTATAACCAATACGATTTTTGTTCAGCAGTGGCATTGGTTTCAAGCGATTTTAAGAACTGGATAATTGCTGACTTATCAACTTGTCCTGTTTTTTGGTTTCTGAAAAGTTGCTGAATAATCGGATGTGGGTTATTTCCTTGCACCAAATCAAAAAGTTCTTCGGCGCTAACAGTAATGCCTAGCTTTTCAGTTGCTTTTCCTATAATGTTTTCCTGAAGGTAACCTTGCCAAACCTGTTCGCGAATCTGTTCCCATGTATTTTCATCGATCTGCGTCTGTTGGGTATTCATTTTGTACACTTCAGAAAGCTCTTCAACTTTCTTTTGAAAATCAGGATATTGTATAGATTCCCCATCAATTTCAGCAATTTTCATCTGACTGGGTCTCATTAACTTACTTCCCGAATTGAGCATATCGCCCAAAATAAATGCGCCTAAGGCAAGCCCGATTACGATCGCTATCATCATACCCCCGCGATTCCGTATGTTTTGTAAAGTAGCCATTTACTGTTAGTTATTTTATAATAATTAATCGTTAAAATTTCGCGGTACGAAGATAATAATTTTCAATATTAAACCTCCGAATTCGATTTTTATTTTAGTTATCGTCCAATATCTTAAGGTGAACCAGTTCAATTTTGGTACTGGTTGCTTTAAGTATTCTGAATTGGTATTGGTCGATTGTGATTACCGTATTTACTTTAGGAATGCTTTCGTAATTGGCCAATATAAATCCGGCAAGTGTTTCGAAGTTTTCGTTTTCAGGGAATTCAAGGTCGAAGTTTTCGTTCAGTTCATCGAGTTCTAAACGGCCAGAAAGGACAAACTCAGCATCATTGATTTTTTTCATGATCAGATCAATCGTGTCGTGTTCGTCTTCAATTTCACCAAAAATTTCTTCCAGAATGTCTTCGCTTGTAACCATCCCGGATGTTCCTCCAAATTCGTCGACAACAATAGCCATGCTCAAACGCTGCTGAATAAATTTGCTCAATAGTTTGCTGGCTGGCATTGTTTCGGGTACAATCAATACCTTACGCAGGTTCGACTTAATTGAATCGGGTTTTGTAAATATAACCGAATGGTGAATATAACCAACAATGTTGTCGATATTGCCTGAATAAAATAAAATGCGGGAGTATCCGGTTTCGATGAATTTTTGATGAAGTTCTTCAACCGTCGAGTCGATATCGAGAGCAACCATTTCGGTTCGTGGAACCATAACCTCACGAAGCTTTACTTTGGAAAAGTCAAGCGCATTACGGAACAGTTTCACTTCGTTGTCTATCTCCTGACCCGATTTGGGCGCAATGTTGTTTTCTTGTTCATCAACAAAATGAGTCAGATCTATTCGGCTGAAAACAACTTTTTCATCTACATTTTGGATCTTTTCATTCAGGATAACTTTTAGAACAAATTTTGAAATCCCCATTGCAATTTTTGTTATGGGGTAGAAAAGGAAATAGAAAAAGGCAATGGGTACCGTAAATGCTTTTAATATTTTGTTCGGATTGATCCGGAAAAGCATTTTGGGCAAGTATTCGGCAGTGGCCAGGATGATTAGGGTTGAGATGATTGTTTGCGCCAATAAAACTAGTGAATCGGATTGTAAATATAAAAACAGGATGGGTTTGAGCAGGTTGGCGAAAGCTATACCGTATATGACCAAAGCCAGATTGTTGCCAACAAGCATTGTAGCTATAAATTGACCGGGGTTTTGGGTGTAAAGCGAAATCAGACTTGAAAATACTACATTTTGTTTTTTGTCGAGTTCGAGCCTTAACTTATTGGCCGAAATAAATGCAATCTCCATTCCGGAGAAGAAAGCAGAAAATAAAATGGTTATAAAAATGACGATAAGCAAATTCATAGGTATTTTATTTCTCTACGTTAACGTACATGTTGCCTTTTAGATTCTTGATGTGATAGGACGTAAAATCCTGATTTGACTCAAACCCGATGCCAGTATACACCTGATCTTTTTGAATGATTTTTACGAACTGGTCGGAGTAAATTTTTTTGTTTTTGGTGTCCCACACCAGATATTCGGTTTTGAGCGTGTCGCCTTTTAAGTTGACAGCAATCACATTATTTTTGGCTTCCCATCGATCCTCGCCGGTGAAATTTTTGGCGTATTGGGCAGTTATACTTGAGATAACGTTCATTTTGGCATCGTACTCTACAATTTTCACTCCCTTAGGAAATTCAATGTAAGGATCTTTTTCGTTGTCGTGCTTGATTAGCAGTGGTGTTTGCATTTTAGACCGAATGATCGACGAATCGGATACAAGCATTTCAAACCCTTCGGCAGTGATTGCCGGTAAATCTTCAGTACTGGTAACCGTCTTTATTTTGGAAATTTCGTTTTCGCACGAACCCAATAGCATTGTTAGCAAGACAATGAATGAGAAAAATGTCACTTCCCAAATTCGAAATCTTTTTAACTTTTTGAATTGCATATGATTTACTGCATTAATGCTTGTTTTTGCCAAGATAGAATAAATTTTACATTTTGGAACGACCCAACGTGCGTTGAAAGATTAAAGCTAAAAATAAAATGTGTTAAAATGAAGTGAGCCATGAGCATTATTTACTCATGGCTCACTTCCTCAAATCGTAATTTTTTGTGTTTTGACGATTAATCAAATTTGCGTTTTACAAACCAATAGTCGTATAAATTCAGGTACAGACTAAATTTGGTATAGTTGTTTCTTACGAGGTTATCTTTTGTTGTTCCTTGTTTGCCAAATTCAAGCGCAAAATTGGCAGTTGATTTTGATTTCGGAAATGGGAATCCAGCTCCAAAGCTTACTCCAAATTCTTTAATCTGATGGTTGTTTAATTTCAGGTACGAACTTTCATGATGAAGTCCGGCTCTGTATCTCACTCTGCTAAAGTAGTTTCTTATTGAAAAGGCATTTGGAATGTATTCAAATCCGGCAGAAATGCGACTCTGATCAACTAAATCGACATTATCGGTGGCCGGGTTGTATAGTTTTTCTCCGAAGAAAGTGGCTTTACTCCATGCTGCATGATAATAGTCAACATTGACTTCTAGCTTGTTTACTTTATTGTACGATAACCCGATTCCGAATGTTGACGGCAGTTTAATGATGCCTTTGCTTTCAGGAATAAATTCAAGGGTGTCAGAAAGAGAACTTGAACTTACAGTTATTATCTTTTGCGAATATAACCGATGAAGCGCTGTTACGTCTGACTGTTTTTCGAATGTGACACCAAGGGTTAAATATTGATTTTTTTTAATTTCCTGATCATATTGAAGTCCGTAAGTAAGCGTAAAATCGCGAAGACGGGTTCCTTCAACTTTTGAAATGTAGAACAAGTCGGCACTATCAAAGCCAATTCCAGTATTCTGAGTTATCCGGCCAAAAATATAATTCAAGTTAGCACCTACCGACAAACCTTTAAACGGGCTGATTGATGCTCCAAAGAAGGCTTTTGAGTTCGTTCCATCGCCTGAATAACTGTGATAAACGTTTCCAACTCCTGTCACGGCTTCGGTAAAGGCAACCTCGTAGCCCATATCAGAAAATGGCTGAATCCCCATTCCTGCACCTAACCATTTTGTTACCGGCCAACTCAGCGAAAAATATCTGAAATTGACGTCGTTGGCATTCATTTTCCCGGTAGAACTCTTGTATTTCGAATAGGTACCATCGATACCAAAATCGAATATAAATGATAAACTATCATTTGCATCGTAAGAAGCCGGATTCGCAGAATTGATCTGAACGCTGTGACGACTACCAAGTGAAGCTCCTCCCATGGCAGCTGTACGGCCATAACCATATTGGTGCAAATCACCTAATCCATATCTTGAAAAAGGAGATGTTGTGTTGTTATTTTGCGCAATGCCAGATAATCCGCAGAAAATCAAAACGATAGCGACTGATAGTGCATTATTTATTTTTAGCATTGTATTCCAGGATCCTGTTTAAACCAATTAGGGTTATATTAAAGTGTACAAATATGGTATAATTTAATTTTTTATCAAAAAAAATAGAATCACCCCCAGTCATAACGATCTGTAAATTCTGATAATTTTTGTTAAATAATTCGATAGTTTGAGCAATCTCGTATAAAATTCCATTTTGAACTCCGGCACGGATGGCATCGGTTGTGTTTCGTCCAATGTGTTGAAAATCATCAGAATGATTAACTAAAGGAAGCTTCCCGGTAAATTGATTCAGCGCTTTAAAACGCATTTGCAGTCCAGGTGAAATATTTCCGCCAATAAACTCATTCTTTTCTGAAACCAGATCGTAAGTTATGGCAGTTCCAGCGTCGATTATCAGTATATTCTGATCGTGGAAGAGCTCGTTTGCCCCAACGGCTGCAGCAAGCCTGTCTTTTCCCAGAGTTTCCGGCGTTTCATATAAATTTTTAATCGGAATCTCGGTTCGATGGTCAAGTTCAATGAAAAAATCAAAATTTCCGGATAAAAATTGAAGCAACTCGTCGTTAACGGGTTTTACGCTCGAAAGAATGGCCTGGTTTAATTGAGGATGTTCATCTTTGAGCATTTTTAAATGATTTACTGTTAATTGCTCGATCGGAACATTAAACATTAAATCGTGCTGATTGAACAAAGCAATCTTTGTGCGACTATTACCGATATCGATTACGAGATTGAGCAAGGTTAATCTTCGATTCGTTGACTGATATCCATCGCACTAACCGAGTGGGTGAGTGCACCGATTGAAATATAATCGACTCCGGTTGCAGCAACGTCGCGTAAGCGTTCGAGGGTAATATTTCCTGATGCTTCTATCTTTGCCCTGCCGGCAATCAATTGAACTCCTTTGCGCATGGTTTCCAGATCCATATTATCGAGCATGATAACGTCAGCTTTTGAATCAATGGCTTCCTGAACCTGCTCAAGTGTAGTGGTTTCAACTTCAATTTTAATTCCATGGTCAACACTGGCGCGCACCGCTTTTACTGCCGCAGCAATTCCGCCAGCCACTTCAATGTGATTGTCTTTGATCATGGCCATGTCGTGCAGCCCGAGACGGTGATTACTGGCACCTCCGGTTTTTACAGCATATTTGTCAAGCTTGTTGAAGCCTGGAAGTGTTTTGCGTGTATCCAAAATCACGGTCTGAAAATCTTTAACAGCATCGGCATATATGGCTGACATTGTTGCAATACCCGATAAACGCTGCAAAAAATTAAGAGCAGTTCGTTCGCCAGTCAGCAATGCACGGTAGGTTCCTTCGAACTCAACCAATACATCACCTTTCTTAACTTTCGAGCCGTCTGGTGTCAGTTCATTCCAGATCAAATCCTGATCAAGTTTTCTGAAAACCATTTCGGCAACCGGAAGTCCTGCAACTACACCATCACTTTTGGCAACCATTTTAGCTTTTCGCCTTAATTCTGAAGGGACTATGTTATCTGTTGTAATATCACCTTCGCCGACATCATCTTTTAGTGCCAGGTCGATTAGAATGATAGCTGCTTCTTTTACTTTTTTGTTCATATTCTATTTTCTGATTTCCTGAAATTTAAACTGATGGTCTATCTGCTGAATCAGGTGAGCGCAAAAATTCGGGTCTTCCGATTGATAATCTTCCCGAATATGTCCGCCACGGCTTTCTTTTCGAATTAATGCCGATTCGCAAATGAGGCTGCAAATATCAGTAATGTGTTTGATTTTTAAAAGATTGTATTCTGTAATTTTTTCAGGTAAATGGTTTTTTATCTCCTGAAGTTCTTTTATTGCTTCGTTTAATTTTTGGGCCGAACGTACGATTCCTGCCTTTTTACTCATTAGCGTTGCAATCTGGTTTTTAGTCTCCAGGAAGAAGGTTTCATTGGCGTTATCCACGTGAATGATATTTATTTCTGGCATACTAAATGCAATTTCTCTTTCTGCATTTGCTTTTTCGGCTGCCCGTTTCCCGAAAACGAGGCATTCGAGCAGCGAGTTACTTGCCAGCCTGTTGGCTCCCATAACTCCGGTTGAAGCGACTTCGCCGCAGGCAAACAGTCCTTTGACGTTGGTTTCTCCATTCAGGTCGGTCTGTATTCCTCCAACCATGTAGTGCGCTGCCGGTGATATTGGCAACAGGTCGCTAGTCAGGTCGATGTTGTATTTTAATAAGGTATGGTATATCGTTGAGAACCGTTTTTTTATGGTTTCCGGATCGAGGTGTTTTAAACTCAGGTAAACGAAATCGGAATGGTGAATCTGCAACTGATTGTAAATTTCAAAGGCCACCACATCGCGGGGAGCAAGTTCTGCAAGAGGATGACTGTGCTGCATAAACCGTTCGCCTTCTTTATTAAGTAGCCATGCACCTTCGCCACGAACAGCTTCGCTGATCAGAAATGCGTCTTCGCCCGGAATATAAAGGGCCGATGGATGGAACTGGATAAATTCGATGTCGGCTAATTTGGCGCCAGCGTGGTATGCCAGTGCAATTCCGTCGCCAGTGGCGGTATGCGGATTGGTTGACCGATCGTAAATGCGAGATAATCCTCCGGTTGCGATAATGGTTGATTTTGATCTGAAAATAATGTTATTTCCGCTGACAAAGTCGAAAGCCTGAACTCCAGAACAAGTCTGATTTTCAACCAAAAGTTCAACAACAGTGGTGTACTCGAAGGCCGAAATGTTATTTTGCTCCTTAACACGGTTCAGCATAAATAAAGTGAGTCCTTTCCCGGTTGCATCTCCTCCGGCATGGAGGATACGGCGATGACTATGACCACCTTCCAGCCCAAGAACAAATCCGTCATTTTCTTTGTCGAATTGCATTCCGAGCTGAATTAATTCCTGTACACAACTTTGTCCTTCGCGAACCAGTATTTCTACAGCATCCAAATCGCAAAGCTCGCGGCCTGCAGTCAGAGTGTCCTGAATGTGCGATTCAAACGAATCTTCAGGAGCCGTAACAGCGGCGATGCCGCCCTGAGCATAATATGAGTTACTGGTATCGAGATGAGATTTGGTAATGATGGCAACACTTCCGTTTTTCGAAGCGTGATAAGCAGCCGTAAGTCCGGCTAACCCACTTCCTACGACAATGGTGTCAAATTCTTTAATTTCAGTTGAATGAAGATCTGCCATCTGAAGATTGTTTTCTTACAAGGGCGCAAAGGTATAAAAACAGATCGACAGGAGCATGACAAACGGCATTTTGTGTGTTACTCGCATGGTTTCTTAACTCAAATAGTATATTTGGAAGAAACTTATTCTTTAATTTCTAGCATGAATCCGCTTCCGTGTATGTTGCGGATTTCGACTGACTCATCGTCAGCAAAGAATTTCCGGAGTTTGGTGAGGTAAACATCCATGCTGCGGGCGGTAAAATAACCATCGTCGCCCCATATTTTTCGGAGTGCGGTTTCGCGTGGTAGCAACTCGTTCCGGTTGTCGCAAAGCATTTTTAGCAGTTCTGCTTCTTTGGGCGATAGCTTTTGCTTCGAATTGTCGTGTTCGAGGGTTCGCAATTTGAAATCGAACTGATAAGTGCCGATTTGATAAAAGTCTGATTCTTTGGATTGGTTCCCATTTCCTCTTTTTAAAATGGCCTTAAGTTTAAAAATAAGGACTTCGGTATCGAATGGTTTGGTGATGTAATCGTCGGCACCAATTTTATAGCCTTTCAAAACATCCTCCCGAAGGTTTTTTGCGGTCAGAAAAAGAATTGGAACAACTGAATTCAGCTTCCTGATTTCTGAGCCGATGGTGAATCCGTCAACATTAGGCAACATCACATCCAGAATACAGATGTCGTAACTACTTTTATTGAATTGGGGTATAGCAAGTTGCCCATCATCTACCCAATCGACTTCAAAATCGTTGATTTCGAGATAGGATTTCAGGACAGCACCAAAACTGAGATCGTCCTCAACCAGAAATATGTGGGGTTTTGTGGTCATTATTCAGGATAAATTTATAGTGTAAAGATATTAAGTAATAAGAATAATATAATGTCGTATTTATTTGTTTGTATGCTATAATACTGAAAATAGAGGAGATTGAAGCCTTAGAGTCTTGTAGTAAAAACTCTAATAATACAATCAGAAAACGCAGTCAATGCCTTCTTTTATCTAACCAAGGAAGGACGATTATTGACTTGGCCAGCATTTTTGATGTTGACCGCAGAACCATCGAACGTTGGTTCGATAATTGGGAAAAAGAGGGCGTGGGTTCTCTTCCAATTACAACCGGCAGAGGAGTAAAAACACGACTTAAGGGTCTTGAAGATGTACTTTCTGAGCAATTAGAAATTCATAGCAGAAATCTAAAAAATGTGCTCCTTCATTTAGAAGAAAAGCACAACATTAGAATCTGCAAAAAGACCTTGCAGAATTTTTTAAAAGATACTAGGCTATAGATGGAAACGAGCTCGACTGTCTTTAAAAAGATTACGCAAACAAGATGAATTTGAATTAAGACAAGGACAAATAGATAGCCTGAAACAATTGGAAGATAGCGGATTCATTGATCTTTACTTTGGTGATGAAAGTCATTTTGGACTTACTCCAAATGTACCTTATGCCTGGCAAACGAAAGAAAATCCGATATTGCTACCTGCCGCCAAAGGGAGATTTCTAAATGTTGTGGGTTTAATGAACCGTAAAAACAAACTATTCTTTGATGTACTTGAATCCACATTCAATTCTGACAAATTAATTTGTTTTATGGACGATTTTGTTGCGCAAACTATTAAAAAGACGATTGTAATACTTGATAATTCGCCTATACACAGATCTAAAAAATTCAAAGCTAAAATCCAGATGTGGAGAGAGCAAGATGTATATATTTTCTTCTTACCTCCATATTCACCCGAATTGAATTTGATAGAAATATTGTGGCGTAGGATCAAATATCAATGGCTGAGTTTTGATGCATATCTCTGTTTTCAGAATCTCAAAGAACGATTGTTAAATGTCTTACAAAATGTAGGTATAAAATACGACATTATATTTTAACCATTACTTAATGCTGATAAACAAAAGGATGATTTTATTTCTCTTTCCCTTTTACCTTTTTGCTCCTAAGCAACCGGAAATTGTCATTAGTCATTGGTAAAAAGTTTAAAAGCATCTTCCCGAATGACTGATGACTATTTTCTAATCTCGAATAAACGGAATGAAGACTTCAAAACTACTTCCTTTTCCTTGCTCACTGTGTACCGTAATGTTTCCGTGGTTCGCTTCCAGAATGGCCTTCACATAGCTCAGTCCGAGTCCGAAGCCTTTTACATTATGAATGTTTCCGCTCGTTTGGCGATAGAAGCGCTCGAAAATACGACTTTGAACCATTTTGGTCATGCCAATTCCTTTATCTTCAATCGTGATTAGTATTCCTTTGCTGGTGTTTCGGGTGGCGATTTTAATTTCCGGGGCGTTTAACGAGTATTTATTGGCATTGTCGAGCAGGTTGTAAATCAGATTGGCAAAGTGGTTGACATCACTTGTTGCCACCGGATTGACAGCTTGAAAATCACTGTCGATTGTTCCACCTTTTTTCTCAACCTGAAGCACAATGCTTTGCATGGCGTTTTCAATGACTTCGTGCAAGTTGAAGGCTTCCCAGTTGAATTCAAATTCTTTTTTATCGAGCCTGGCAATGGTTAAAATATCTTCAACCTGTCGGTTCATTCGTAAATTTTCTTTTTTAATCATCCCGATAAAATACCTGATTCGCTCCGGGTTTTCAATCACTTTCTGATTCGAAATAGAATCGGCTGCGACAGAAATGGTTGCAATCGGGGTTTTAAACTCGTGCGTCATATTGTTGATGAAATCCGACTTCATTTCCGAAATTTTCTTTTGCTTCAGAATGAAATAAATACTAACAGCAAAAGTAACCAGAACAATAACTGAAAAAATCAGGGAAATCATCAATAACCAATTGATTGTTTTGTATATAAACGATTCTTTTTCAGGAAAATAAACTGATAGCTTTATGTTTTTCTGGAAAATATCGTTTGGGAACATATTTACTTTGTAATTGCTTTGAGCCAGAAGGATGGAATCTGCTTTTACTGTTTTGGATGAAATTAGCGAATCTTTGATGATCCCAATCTCAAATGGGATGGGAATGTTGCGGTTTTTGAGTTCCATCGTTAATACTTCTTTTACGCGATCAATCGACACATCCTCTTCCCACATCGAAATTTCCTGAACGACCTTGTTGGCAACCCGTTTCAGTTGGTCGGTTTTGACTTCAAATCTTCGTTTTATGCCAGATGCCGAATCGTTCCATTCTTCGTATTGACCGACAAGCGAATCCATTTTATGAATACCATGCGAATATAGTGAGTCTAAATTTTGGGCAAGGCTATCTTTATTTATTATGACAACTTTCTTATTGCGTCCATAACCCAATCTGTTGTTTTTGGTCGAAATATGATATTGAATGCCTTTTTTACTTCTTTCTCCTTTCACGATCATCTCAATTTGTTGGGCTGATGGCTTTGGTTGGATCAGTCTCCTTTGGGATTTCGATCCTTCAAAATTTGGGGATGGTGGGGGAGGAGGTGGAGGTGGCACAGCATCAGGAAGATTAGCTGTGTCGCCCAAAGCAAAATGATTAATCATCCTGAAATCTTGCAACGTTTCAAGCCGGTTAGTTGTGCCGTTCAATGCTTCGCTAACACTGCGGTCGAACAATTCATTTCTAACCCGAATGGCATTGTTCATCCATACCAACTGAATGATAATGATTCCGAGAATCGAAATACCCATTAGCGCGATAAGCCCTGTGATGATTTTCTTGTTCATGATTCAAAGGTAATCATTAAATGTAACGTTGATAGGACTTTAACTTTTCCTTAACAGACTTTAACCGGGCATTAACTCAGTGTTTGCTAGAGGTTAGCGTATCTTTGTTACACGAAACGAACTAAAACATTTGCTGCGAAAAAGAATGAATTTTAGATGCGGGCTCCTATAGATCGCACAGATTCTTAAAAATAGAGAATGGCTCTTTCAAATGTAAATTATTCACTAAAACTATATAATCATGAAAAACAAATTGCTCTCAGTTGGATTAGTTGGATTGACAGGTGTATTGCTCTCATCTTTTATGTTGGTACAAAAGGACGGTGAACCGCAGGAACCTAAAAAATCACGCCATATTAAAATGGTAAAAATTGAGGACGGAAAAAAAATGGAACTGGATACGGTTTTGACTGGTAACGATGTTTTTGTATGGAATGGCGATACTATAAATCTGGAGAAACACATCAAAAAGTTTAATCGCACTGAGTTTGACAAGATGCATCGGTTTGATGTAAAAGTAGATAGGAAGGGTGAACCCGAAGATGTAATGATTATCAACCACAAAGGTGGAAAAAAAGGTGATCCTGCGATTTGGAGAATGTCGCCAGACGATGGTATGGAAGTAATTACTGAAGATATTGATTCGGTTGGGAAACGAATTATAGTTAGAAAGCGGATGAAGGATGCCCATGGAAACAATATGATTTATTTCAATGAAGAAAACATGAAGGATTTTCCGCCCATGCCGCCCATGCCCCCTGTGCCTCCGGTTCCACATATGAAAATGATGGGAATTCAACATTCCGGACAAATCATTGATTTGAATGACCCCAACATTATTTCATTTAAGAAAAAGGAAATGAGTGGCGACCGCGAAAAGATTGAGATCATCCGTAAAAAATCGGGGAACAAGGAAGAATCGACTTTTAATTTCCAATTTGACGATGAATTGATGCCTCCCATGCCTCCCAATGCACCGGAATTCAATTGGAAATCAGATGGTGATAGTCTTCGCACGAGAATTATTGAAAAGAGAAAAATAATAAAAGGAAAAGATGGCAAGGAAATTGATGTAAAAGTTGAGACTGAAGAAAATAAATAGCATACTTTTGCGTTAATTATGTTGTGCACTTTCCCCCGAAGTCATAACGCGATAACAATTAAACAGAAATCAGTAAAAGCGATCGGAATAAATTTCTGATCGCTTTTTTATTGTACTAGTTTCTAAGTGTTTGGAGCATTAATTTGAAAGGTCGAAATCAACAATTTTTATTGTTTTTAAAAGAAGAAACCACCGAAGGGGGATTCGGTGGTTCAAATGCCTTTACATTTCTGTGATGGGCCATACTAACACATAGCGGTCCTGAAATTGAATTTAATGCTGTTTAACTTGAAAAAAATCGCGTTATGTGTTTGCTGAATCAAAATTAGATAATTGTTATTTCTGTTGGAATTAAATTCTGTGAACTCATGTTTTTTGTAGACAAACGGCAGTTTTGGCAATAATAAATGTAGTGTGGATAATTTTTCTTGAATTTCGATGGTTGTCCAGTTTTTGCTGCATAAACGTCGTTGTGACACATCTTTTTTGTAAACGGTTAACTCGATAATCTGAGATTGTTTTGAATCGGACTGACTTATAGTATATATAATAATCCGATAAATTATTTATAAATTTGTGAACCACTAAACAAAAAAGCCAATGCACTCTGTTGAAAATAAATATGAAGAGCGCATGCTCTGGACAAAGTTTCTCGAAGGAGATACCCAGGTGCTGAGTCTGATTTTTATGCGCTATTCAAATTTGTTATTCGATTATGGCTGCCGGTTTACAGATGATCAGGATTTGGTAAAAGATTCTATTCAGGAAGTGTTTTGCACGTTGATAAGAACCCACAAAAATTTATCGGACACAGATAATGTAAAGCTCTACCTTTTAAAATCGGTTAAGCGAAGAATTATTCGTGAACTGAAGTATGCCAGTAATAAACCGCTGTCATTAGACGATCATGATTATTCATTTAACTTCGTTTGGTCTGAAAATTTGGAGAATCAGTTAACCGAAGTTGCTGAGGAGAAGATGCTACTAATTGCTGATGCTATGAATTCACTTACTGAAAGACAAAAGGAAGCAATTTACCTACGTTTTAACCGTGGACTCGAATACGAAGAAATATCTTCTTTGCTAGGCCTCAATTACCAATCATCGCGTGCCTTAATCCATCGAGCCATTGATAAACTTCGTGAAATCGTTCATGTTCAGGAAAGGAAAATCACCCAGATTTTTTTCTCTATTCTATTTGGTAATTCAAAAGCTGTTCTTTAACACAAAAGAAAGTTTGAAATTCGCATCAACAAAAATCAACAGCTTGTCTTTTGTTTATAGAAATTATAAACATGGATAAGTACAGAGATTATTCTGCGGTCGACTTTTTAGATGATGAGCGCTTCCTGAAGTGGCTATGCGATCCAACTCAGGAAGATATTGATTTTTGGAATACTTTTCTTAAAAATCACCCATACAAAAAAGCGGAAATAAAAGAAGCGATCCTTATATCTAAATTATTCCATTCAAGCGAAAATAAGCTTAAGCTCACCGAACAATATGAACTTTGGGAAAAGATTCAGAATGAATCGAAGTCGTCAAGCCGGACATATTTTTTAGGATTCTTAAAATATGTAGCTGTATTTGTTCTGGTTTTCTTTTCCGGAGCGGTTTCTTATCGAATTTATCAAAATTTAACCATACAACAACAGTTTCAGTTGGCCGAATCTATTCCCGCGGCTAAAGGCGAAGCCATGATTGTTTTGGCTGACGGATCAACGGTATCGCTTGAAAAACAAATGTCTCAAATTTCTTACAGCGAGAATGGCGAACAACTCATTGTAAACAAAGATACGATACAGCTGAAGCCTGGTTCACAGGCCGAATCAATCAATAAAGTAATTATTTCATACGGAAAAAAATCAATGATTTTGCTCGCTGATGGCACCAAGATTTGGCTTAATGCTGGAAGTCAGCTCGCATTTCCAGCCGTTTTTTCTGATGAAATCAGGCAGGTTACTTTGGTTGGTGAAGCTTTCTTCGACGTAGCAAAAAATCCGGAGAAACCCTTCATTGTGAAAACTTCAGATTTAAGTGTCCAGGTTCTGGGTACACGTTTCGATATTTCGGCTTATCCTGAAGATAAGGTGATTCAGACGGTTTTGGAAGAAGGAAGAGTTTACCTGAAATACCTGGGGAAAGGAATTTTGAATCGGGAATATGCCATTGAGATGCAACCAAATCAAATAGTCGAGTTGGATAAGGCTTCAGGTACGGCCAGCCGGAAAATGGTTGATGTTTCAAAATATATCTCTTGGAAAGATGGATTACTCGAATTTGAAAAAGTGGATTTGGAGAGAGCATTAAAGCAGGTTGAACGTTTTTATGATATAAAAATTCTTCTGTCAGATGATGCAATTAGAAGTTACAAGCTTTCGGGTAAACTGGATTTGAAAGATGAACCTGAGAAAGTATTAAATGTAATTAAGCTAACAGTACCGATTAACTGGCAGAGAAAGAGTAACGGAGATTTTATAATAACTAAAAAATAACTAAAACCGAAATAAAAAAATCCGAAGAATGTTCCCGCATTCTCCGGATCGAAATAAAAAGTGCATGTGATTAGTAATTAAAACTAAACGTCTAAAAGTATGAAAAAAAAGTTTTATCAACGAATCTTCCATGATTTTGGGAGATTTAAAAAACTGTTCCTTATTATGAGGTTGTCTTTTATCATGTTGCTGATTAGTACATTAACTGTTATTGGTAACAGTTATTCTCAGTCGACTAAATTTTCTTTTCAATTGTCGAAAGCGACAATTAAAGATGTTTTTGAGGAAATTGAGCAAAACAGTGAATTTATTATCGTTTACTCAGACGATATGATTGATGTTTCGCGCGAAGTTTCGTTAAAGGTATCTGATGTTTCTGTCGAAAGAATTTTAGATCAGGTTCTTAAAGCATCGGGCAATGGTTATGAAATTAAAGATCGGCAAATTGCGATTACCGAGCGGAAAGGAGTGCCTGCAATGGAATTAATGACTCAAAATGAACGCGAACTAACTGGTATTGTGAAAGACTTCTCAGGTCAACCACTCCCAGGAGTTACAGTTATGGTAAAAGGAACCACCATCGGTACAATTACTGACTTTGATGGTAAATTTACCCTTAGAACTCAGGTAGAAAATAAGGTGCTGGTTTTCTCGTTCGTTGGGATGAAATCACAGGAAATTCCGGTTGCAAATAAAACATCTTTCAATGTAGTTTTAGAAGAAGAAACTATTGGATTGGAAGAAGTTGTTGCTGTAGGATATGGAACTCAGAGTAAACGGGAAATCTCTGGATCTGTAACCAATGTATCTGAAAAGAGTTTTAATAAAGGTGTAACCCGCACTGGTGTTGATTTATTGAAAGGAAAAGTTGCTGGTTTGACAATCACAAATGGTAGTGGCGATATTACTAAGGATCAGACTATTCGTCTGCGTGGTACATCATCGTTAAACGCCAGTAGCCAGCCTTTCATCGTTGTCGATGGAGTTCCTGGAATGAGTCTAAACTCAGTGGCTCCACAAGATATCGAATCGATCAGCGTACTGAAAGATGCTTCTGCTGCTGCTATTTACGGATCAAGGTCGGCTAGTGGTGTAATTCTGATTACAACTAAAAAAGGGAAGAAAGACCAAACATCTATCGATTATGATGGTTATGTTGCGGTTGATAATGTGACTAACGTTCCTAAATTGTTAAATGCAGAACAGTGGAGAGATTATGCCAAGACAAATAATATTAATACTACAGGTATGGATTTGGGTGGTAATACCGATTGGTTTGACCAGATTATGCGTACCGGGATTACTCAAAACCACAACTTGTCCATGGCCGGAAGTTCAAAAAGTAGCAATTATAGGGCATCTGTATCTTATTTGAAACAGGAAGGTGTTGTGAAAGACAATGCACTTAAACGTTTCAATGCTCGTATGACCTTTAATCAGAAAGCTTTTGACGATAAATTGGATTTGACATTTACTGGAGTAATGTCGCAGCGGGATTATAGCCCAAGTGATACACGTAACTTTGTATTGGCATATAACATGCTTCCTGTTTTCCCGGTAAAGAATGACGATGGTACATGGTACGACAATCAGGAGTACGATCAGGGAAACCCGGTTCGCAACATTACTTACAATTCACAGGAGAACAAAAACAGCTTGTATTTTGGAAATATTAAAGCTGACCTTGATGTATTTGCAGGCTTAAAAGCAAGCCTTAATGTACTGAGACAACGTGAAACCAACGATTATAGCCAATATTACAATTCTCAGACTGAACGTGGCCGTAATGATTTGGGTTATGCCAAACGTGAAGGATGGACTGCTGATAAACAATTACTCGAAGCTACCCTGAATTACAAAAAGATCATAGAAAATCACAATATGAATTTCCTTGCCGGTTATTCTTACGAAGATAACTATTATCAAAAGATGGGTGCCCAGAACCGTCAGTTTGTTACAGATCTTTTTGCTGCCAACAATTTGAGTGCTGGTGAAAACCTTCGCTCTGGAGATGTTTGGTCAGAGAAAAATATGAATAAGTTGATTTCTTTCTTTGGAAGGTTAAATTACACTCTTCATGATAAATACGTATTAACCGCTTCTATCCGTCGTGATGGTTCTTCGAAGTTTGGAAAGAATCACCAGTGGGGTACATTCCCATCGGTTTCTGCTGCCTGGCATATGAAAGAAGAATCATTCCTTAAAGATGTAAGTTTCATTGATGATCTGAAATTCAGGACAGGTTATGGTGTGTCAGGTAATCAGGACGGTTTAAATCCTTACCTGTCGCTTCCTTTGTACGGAAAAGCAGGTCAGTATTATGACAATGGGAAATGGTATAGTGCTTATCAGTTCGACCAGAATGAAAATCCAGACCTTCGTTGGGAGCAAACTTCAATGTTTAACATCGGGTTCGATTATAGCTTCATTAAAGGCCGAATTAATGGTAGTATTGATTACTACAATAAAAATACCGATGACCTTCTGTACACTTATACAGTGCCACAACCTCCTTATCTGAAAGGAACAATGATGGCCAATGTAGGATCGATGAATAATAAAGGTTTTGAGTTTGTTGTAAACGGAGATATTATCCGTAAGACTGATTTCCGATGGAATGCGTCATTCAACATTGCACACAACAAGAACGAAATTACCAGCCTGTCAAACGATCAGTTTACAACGAGTTCAATTAAAACCGGTGATGCCTGGATTCGTGGCGGTTCAAACAATACGACCCATATTATCGAAGAAGGTAAACCAGTTGGAACATTTTACGGATGGGTTTGCAACGGAATTGATGCAAATGGAAAATACATTATGGACGATATGATCGATGGAAAAGCTGGTTTAACAGACGAAGATCGTACTTATATTGGTTCTGCACAGCCTGACTTTACTTATGGACTGTCAAGTGCAATGACATATAAAAACTGGGAATTCAACTTCTTCCTTCGTGGTGTTCAGGGTAACGATGTATTGAACTTCTCAAAAATGTCGTATGCTACTACTCAATGGTTGCCAGGCGCTAATGTATTGCAGGAAGCACTCACAATTGGGTTGAAAGAAAGTCCAAAATATTGCAGCTTATACATCGAAGATGGTTCATTCCTGAGAATGGACAACGCAAGTATCGCTTATAATTTTGATACAAAGGGCAAGTATGGTATTAATAAGTTAAGAGTGTATCTGACAGGTCAAAACTTATTCGTTATTACTAAGTACACAGGTTTGGATCCAGAAGTTGAAATGTCGGGACTTGATCCTGGCGTTGAAGGACGTGAGTATTATCCAAAATCAAGAACTTTCTCTGTAGGAATTAACTTGAGTTTCTAAACCTTAAAATTTAAACAACATGAAAAAAAGTAAAATATTCATTTTCATAGCTGTCGTAATCGCATCATGGGGATTCTCAGGCTGTACAAACCTTGATGAAGTTGTTTACGATAAGCTTCCTGTTGACCAATTTGGAAAAAACACTAAAGAGGTTAACTCATTAATCGCTCCAATTTACAGAACGTTAAAAGACGTATTTCCTTCGAACTATTTCTTGCTCAGCGAATGTTCATCTGATATGGCCATCACTCCAACCCGCAAGGGTGGTGACTGGTGGGATGGAGGTCAGTTCAAGGAATTGCGTTTCCATACCTGGACTCCGTCAACAAATCTTGTAAAAGATTCATATAACTCGGCAGTTTCAGCAATTACCCTTTGTAATAAGATCTATTCAATGATTAATGAAAATCCTGCCATTGAAAATAAAGATCAGATCATTGCCGAAATCAGGGGTGTAAGAGCCTTCTGGTATTATACTTTGCTCGATTATTACGGAAATGTGCCAATCGTAACTGACTTTAATAACAAAGATCTGCCAAAGACAAGTACAAGAGTAGAAGTTTACAAGTTTGTCCTTGATGAATTGAATGCGATTAAAGATGTGGTAAGAGCTGATGTTTCATCGGCCAGTTATGGTAAGATTACAAAAGGTGTGGTTTACACCATGTTGGCAAAAATGTATCTGAATGCAACGGTCTGGAATCCGGCCGGCGGAGCTAAATGGCAGGAATGTATTGCTGCAGCTGATGAAGTAATCAAACTTCCTTACCTGATTGAACCAAGCTTTAAACAGAGTTTCATTGTTAAGAATCAAAACTCACAGGAAATTATTTTCCCGATTGTATTTAGCACCAGCGATGGTGGTAATCACATTGCCCAGCGTACACTTCACTATTTGGCAGCTCCATCATTGGGACTGAAAATTGGAACATGGAATGGGATCTGCGCGATGCCTGACTATGTAAAGGCTTATGATCCTGCTGATAAACGAATAGGGTGGTCATTCCTGACAGGCCCAATGAAAGATCCTGCAACAGGCTTGACTTACATTACAGCTCACGGTCGTCCGCTTATCCACACGGTTGATGTTACCATGAAATATGGTTTCGATGCTGATGGTTGGGGACAAACAGAACAGGAAGATGGTGCACGTTGCTGGAAATGGGAATTTGAAAGCGGACAGAATGGTGATGCCGAAAACGACATGGCTATTTTTAGACTTGCTGATGTTTACCTGATGAAAGCCGAAGCCTTAGTTCGCTCAGGTGGCGATATTGCAGAAGCAACCCGCTTGGTTAATGTTATCCGGAAAAGAGCTTTTGATGATGCAGCAAAATTGAAAACTACTGTTACTCTTGAAGATGTTTATCAGGAAAGAAGGTTCGAATTGGCTTGGGAAATAAGTTCACGTCAGGATATGATCCGTTTTGGAACATTCCTGAATGCAATTCCTGGATGGAAAGGTGTAACAGCTTCAAAATATTTGTTATTCCCGATTCCGCGTACAGCAAGAGATGCTAATCCAAACCTGACTCAGAACCCAGGTTACTAATCAGTTTAATGATATTCGGGATTTATCCCGGGTTTTTGCGAATAATCCGGCGGCTTTCCAGAGGGAAGGCCGCTTTTTATCCAATAGATGAACCCTAAAGCCGACCCTTGAAACAGGTTGACTTTAGGGTTTTATCATGATCTGTCTGGAATTTTTTTTGTAATTGATTACTAAACCTATTTTAAGTGTATATTATACAATTATATTTGTATATCATTATAAACCGAAATAACCAGCTTAATATGAAACTAAAACACTCTGTTCTTTTGATTTGCCTGATGATTGCAGCTTCGTTAAGTGCACAAACGCAACCCAAAACTCTGGTTGTTAAAGCAGGCACTCCAATTGCTACCATCCAGTCAACGATGTGGGGGCTATTTTTCGAAGACATCAACTTTGCTGCCGATGGTGGAATTTATGCCGAGTTGGTTAAGAACCGCTCTTTTGAGTTTAATAAACCGCTCATGGGCTGGACAAAAATTGGCGAAGAATATGCCGGTCAATTCCAGATCATCAATAGCCAAAATGAAAATAATCCACGTTTCCTGCGTCTCGAGTCGTTGCAGGGGAAAGAACTTGGGTTGACCAACGAAGGGTTTCGTGGAATGGGAGTTGTTGCTGGTGAAAATTACCTGTTTTCAATTCTGGCCAAACAAGAACAAGGAGCTTCAGCGCTCAAAATCGAGTTGCTCGATTCAACCGGATTGGTAATTGGCAATGCGGAAGTGAAAAACTTTTCAGGTGATTGGAAAACGTATGAAACGAAATTCGCTTGTTCGGTAACTCATCCAAAAGCTCAATTGCGACTAACTCTTTCAGGAAAAGGAGTACTCGATATCGACATGGTTTCGTTGTTTCCTGAACATACGTGGAAAGGCCGAAAGAATGGTCTTCGTGCCGATTTAGTGCAGAAACTTGCCGACCTGAAACCTGGATTTTTGCGTTTCCCCGGAGGTTGTATTGTTGAAGGACACGAACTTGAAACCCGCTACCAATGGAAGAAAACTGTTGGAAATGTGGATGATCGCAAGCTGATTGTCAATCGCTGGAATACCGAGTTTTCATACCGGAACGCTCCAGATTATTTTCAGTCGTACGGATTGGGGTTCTTTGAGTATTTCCAGCTTGCTGAAGATATTGGCGCTTCTCCGCTTCCAATTCTAAACTGTGGAATGGCCTGCGAATTTAATTCCTCTGAACTGGTTCCGCTCGACAAACTCGATCCATACATTCAGGATATTTTGGATTTGATTGAATTTGCCAATGGTGCAACCACTACCAAATGGGGAAAGCTACGCGCTGACATGGGGCATCCAGCACCGTTCAACCTAAAAATGGTTGGGGTGGGGAACGAACAGTGGGGAACTCAGTACATCGACCGTTTAAAGATTTTCCTGAAAGTGCTGAATGAAAAACATCCTGAAATCGCGTTCGTTGGTGGCGCTGGCCCATTTCCTGACGGAAAGGATTTTGATTACCTCTGGACACAAATGCGCGAGTTGAAAGTGCCACTTGTCGATGAGCATTACTACAGAAGTCCGGAGTGGTTCCTGAAAAATGCATCGCGCTATGATTCGTATGACCGCAAAGGACCAAAAATATTTGCTGGTGAGTACGCCGCACACGATAAAGAAGGAGAAGATGCAGAATCGCGTAATACCTGGAAAAGTGCATTGGCCGAAGCTGCTTTAATGACTGGTTTGGAACGGAATGCGGATGTCGTTTACATGGCATCGTATGCACCCTTGTTTGGAAATGTAAATGCATGGCAATGGCGTCCCGACCTGATCTGGTTCGACAACCTGAAATCGGCGGCAACACCCAATTATTACGTACAGAAAATGTTCTCGACCAATGCCGGTACTGATGTTGTTACAGCTTTGGTTGATGGCAAACCATTAACTGGTCAGGATAGCTTGTTTGCCAGTGCCTGTATCGATTCAAAAACTTCGGAACTGATCGTAAAAATGGTAAACGTGGCAAGGCATACGGCTTCGTTAACACTATCGCTTGAAGGGAAACAGCCTTCAGTGAAAGAAATCAACCTGCAGGTTGTTGCAAATGCCAACCCCGGAGCGTTCAATCAGGTTGGTAAACCGGAAGAAGTGACTCCGGTTGAACGGAAACAAAAGATTTCAGGCAAGAAGATCGATATCAGTCTGGACGCCTATTCACTGACAGTTGTTCGCATTCCGATAAAGAAATAAAAGGTTAAGTACTTAATAAAAAGGGCTTTACTGACAATAGTAACTTGGTCAGCAAAGCCCTTTTCTCTTTTTTAGCTTGTACATTCCTGACTAATTTAGATGCATTGTAAAACTTTTGTCAATCGATTGCAAAAGTTCGCATTGTTGTTAATTTTGCTGAAGCCAATATTAAATCTACTAACAAACTAACAATGACAAAACAAAATGAAGCTTCGAGGCGGTTGTTCCTGAAACAGGCAGCTGCAATCTCATCGATGATGGTATTTCCAACAATTCTTACGAAAGCAATGTCAGGCACATATTCTCCTGCGGTGGGATTGGCTGGCGCTAATGAGCGTGTTAACCTGGCTTGTGTTGGTATTGGAAACCAGGGCGGTTCTGATGTATTTTCCTTATACAATACCGGATTCTGTAATGTAGTAGCTGTTTGCGACACCGACATGGGAGCTCCACAGACACAGAAGGTACTCGAAAAATTTCCGGATGTTCCACGTTTCCAGGACTTCCGAAAGATGTTCGATAAAATGGCTAATCAAATTGATGCCGTTTTGGTAGGTGTTCCCGATCATTCCCATTTCGCAATTGCCATGTTGGCCATGTCTCTGGGTAAAGCTGTTTATGTTGAGAAACCAATGGGACGAACTTTTAACGAGGTTCAACTTATGATGAATGCCGCAAAGAAATATAACGTGGTAACTCAAATGGGTAATCAGGGACATTCCGAAGCCAATTACTTCCAGTTTAAAGCCTGGACCGAAGCCGGAATTATTAAAGATGTAACTGCGATTACTGCGCATATGAATTCGGCTCGTCGCTGGCACGGTTGGGATCCAAAAATCACAAAATTCCCTGCCGCAGAGCCAATTCCCGCTACATTGGACTGGGATACCTGGCATTCGGATGTGAAAATGCACGATTATAACCACGATTTCATCAACGGACAGTGGCGTTGCTGGTACGACTTCGGAATGGGAGCATTGGGCGACTGGGGTGCGCACATCATCGATACCGCTCACCAATTCCTGAATTTGGGACTGCCTTACGAAGTTGATCCGGTAAAATTAGAAGGGCACAATGCGTTCTTCTTCCCGATGTCGTCAACGTTATCATTTAAATTTCCGAAGCGCGACAATATGCCACCGGTTGAAATCATGTGGTACGATGGCGTAAATAATATTCCATCTGTTCCTGAAGGTTTCGGTACTACTGAGCTTGATCCTAACATTCCTCCAACCAGCGTTGGGAAAGTTCAACCAGCGAAACTGAATCCGGGAAAAGAAATTTACAGTAAAGACCTTACGTTTAAGGGAGGATCGCATGGAAGCACTTTGTCGATCATCCCGGCTGAAAAGATGAAGGAAATGGAATCAAAATTACCTGAAGTGCCGGTAAGTCCGTCGAACCATTATGCCAATTTTCTGAAGGCTGTTAAAGGTGAGGAAAAGACACGTTCGCCATTCGAAATTGCTGGTCCTTTGAGTCAGGTTTTCAATCTGGGAGTTTTAGCTCAGCAACTGAACACTAAGATTGTTTTCGACCGTGAGACCAAACAAATCACCAACAATAAACTGGCTAATCAGATGCTGGTTGGGGCTCCGCCTCGCAAAGGCTGGGAGCAGTTTTATAAACTGTAGAATTTTTAAAATAAAGTTGAAAGCCCGGAGCCTCACTCTTCGGGCTTTCTTGCTTTTTATGCAGATCTATTCCATTGAAAGGATTTGATCTGTAATTGTTGCTTTTACGATAAACATATACTCTTCGAGAACTGCAAATTCGTCGTCCGTCAATTCCAGATTATTGTAGGCTTCATAAAATCCAAGTATTCGATCAATATCACCTATTCGGGTTAAGCCCATTAGCAATGCTATGAGGTAGTTATACGCTTCGATGTGGTGTATCCATGTGCGCCCTGAGAAAAGCGATTGCATGGTAAACGAATCTGTTATTTCTTCTTCCTTAATCGATAAATCTAAAACCAATTCAACTGATAATAATATCTTTAATAGTGCATATTCAGGAAACAGCGCACTGTATTCTCTAAGTTTAGTTTCATATTGAGTGGCATCTTCAGCCCTTAGTATGATTAATTCAAGAAAATACGAAGCTGGATTTTTCGGTGTTTTGCTTCTGAAGTCATTCAATAATGATTTTGCGGCTTCCGGATCCTCAAAAGCGGCATCATATATTTGTGTAAACAATTCGCAGGTTTCAATATCAAGCTTTTGGTTGCCTAATCCCAACATTTCTTCAGTAAAAGTGTTGTCAGTAACCTCAAAATCAAAGTCATTGAGATATTGTTCCGAATATTGATCAACAAGATCAGGATCAACAATGCTGGAAATAACATGTTCTGTTAATCGCTGAAGTTGTTCGTCTTCATTGTCATTTAAATCATCGCGTCTGGAATTAAGGTTCTGAAACAGTTCGCGTTTTTCTTTTAATGTCAATTGGTCGAACTCGTCAAGCTCATCAAATTCATCATCGTCAATAAGTTCAAAATCATAATTTCCCGGACCTGCTGTTCGTTCGAGCTGAGCCAGTATCTGTCTGGTTTTTGCCTCATCTTCGTTGGGTCCGTTCACATAGAATGGTTTGCCATTCAGTCCACATTCAATGTCAATCAACTCAATATCCTCGGTATCTTCTTCAAGCATAAACCGGGTGATCGATGTGAAATCTTTATGTGGTTTGAATTCGTATTCTGCGGCATATTCAAGACCGGCAAAAACAATGTTGTGAGCCAGGTTGTAGCTGATTGTTTCAAATACGATATGTTCCATGCTTTCTTTCATTTCCTGATATTCAGCTTCAGGAATATTAAAAAAATACTGCGTGTTTTTTATGCCCAGACAGAAAATATCGACTAAGTACATACACGTTGTTATATTTCCATTAACATGTGAGCGGGCTACGACTACGTGAGCCACACCTTGTTCTTTCCATTCGGTATTTACTAAACATTCGTAGATGGGCAAGTTTCGGGCTTTTTTTCTGATGTAATTTTCGGGGCTCAGCATCTGAATAACTTTGCCTGTGTTTTTCTTTGCCATGGATTGGATTAAATTTTTTGAGGGTATAAAGGTAAAGTATATACTTATTGTTGAAACCTCTTTATTTCGTGAACCTGTAATGCAGAATTTATTTTAGACTAGCCAGTTCCTCCATCATTGCCGGGCGTCGTTTATAGGTATCCCTAAAAAGCGATAGCAACTTGGTCACAATTGGTTTTCCTCCTTCTATCTTTTGAACCTGTTTTAACATGGTGGCCAGCTCTTTGTAATTCGACCGGCTGTTACTTTCTTCAGCAAACTTTTGGCACGAAACAGAATACATTTTTAACATGTCTTCTGGAAATCGTGGGAAAAGAAATTCGTGGTAATGTCTCAGCAAACTATACCTGAACCTTTGTTTCATCAAAGCTATTAGTTCGTCCCACATTTCTTCCATCACGTACAATTCATAAAGGAATTCATCAAATATTCGTTCTTTTTTCAGCCCTGAAATGATTGCATCCCTTTCGATATGCCATTTTTCTGGCTCAATGGTTTGTTTCAGAAGTAAATAATATTTCTTTTCATGCCTTGAATCATAAAACAATTCGCGCAAAAGCGAAAGATACTTTTGTTGTTGATGTGTATCAGAATAAATTTTCAGAAGCACATTTTTCCAGTTCATGGTTGTACCATGGTGCATCAGTTTCTCTGAAATCTGAATGCCTTCCTTGATTGTTTGGATTGCTTCGTCAAATCGTTTTTGTTCCAGAAATTCATCCACTTTCATTTGCCTGAATTCTGGTATGGTGAGGTTTTCGTTGATTAATTGCACCATTTCAACGATCCTTCCTGAAGCCTTCAGAAGCTGAAGTTTTTTCTGTAGCAAACTGGAAAGTTCATAATCTGATCTTGTACTTTTTATTTTCAGATCGATTACCGGAAATAATTCATTCATACGGCCTGTTAACTCGGCCAAATCAGTCATGGAATCTAGTATCATGTCGTCGCCATAATGCTGATATTTTGGTTTGGCATATTCGGATTTCAGCAAATCCAGCATTTGGTCTTTCAATGGCATCGGAACATCCTTGTTTCCGGTAAGACTGCTGATCAGATCAAAAGCGCCATCGAACGCATCTGCAACCATTCCGTCCGAATCGTCTATATCGTCTACAACTTCACTCACCTGATCAATCACGGCCAAGGCAATTTGTAATGGGTCGAAATAGTTTTTGTGGTTTAGAAATTCATGCGCTTTGTCAATCAGGCTAAAAACAATTTTGAAAGCTTTTGGGGCATGATAATAATCGATAAAGCCATATCTGCCGACAGATGATTTTAAACTTTGGGCGATTAGTTTTGAGTAGCTTTCTTTGCCTGCCGTTGGGTCTTTTTCGGCAAAATAAACTTGGAACATTCGCTTGAAATTCGAACTTTCAGAGGCATAATTCTTAATAAATTGTCGGAGTCCCTCAATTGGAACTGAATCAACCAACTGAGGGAAACTCATTTTGGTAGCCTTCCCATTTTTCCGGCCTATGGTCGGAGCCTTCATTTCTTCTTCTTCGATGTTCAACACTGTCGCAACAACATGTTTGCAAACGTCACCGTCGTATGGGCAATCACAATCCCACTCCTGAACGTGATCAAATTTAATATCAACCGTCACTTCATAATCGTCGTTTCCTGATACGGTAGCACTCCAATTCCCATTGCCATTATCTTGAAGGTCAGCAACTGCACCTTCTTTGAAATAATTTTTTCCACGGCTCCAAATGGTCGGATCTACCGTCTTTTTAAATTCTTTAACATTAATCATGTCAAAAGATTCGTTAGTTTGATTTGAGTTTTCTAAAGTCTTTTATATTTTCTCGAACGCTCCACATTTGAAGTCCGTGTCATCTTTTTGATCAAAACGGTTCATGAGGCACAGCAGGTTTTCTTCCCAATCATCAACCTGATGGCTTTTACAAATGACACAAAGACTCGGAATTGGCACTGTATCCGGATCGACTTTATTACCGTCGTCGTCATAAAAACCGTTTATCTCTTCATGGATGATATCAGAATCTTTGCTCTTGAGTTCCAATATCAGCATCTCTTTTACATGGTTTTCCATGAATTGTTTTTTGAAATCAAACCAGTTCTGGCGGTATTCTGAATTTTCGATGATGGTTTTGAAATTTGCAAACGGTTTCCTGTGGTTTAAGGCATTTATTAATTTTTCTTTTATCCATTTATCCTCTAATGAATCAGTAAATTCTTTCATTATTTCAAAAGATTCGAATGAAGCCAAAGGTTCAAAACTGACCCAATTTTCCCAGTTGTTATGCTCGAAATTTAAGCCTTCAAACGACTCGCCTGTCATTGCTTCAAATTCTTCCGGATCTTCCAACAGCTCATGTGGAAAATCTTCGGTTTCGGCGGTGTCTAAATTCAGGAAACAAACTAAACCCGAATCCATACTTTCAACAATTTTTTTAATTGCTTTCTGGTACTTTTCTAATAGCTCATTTTCAGGTATTTCCTCAGGTTCATAAAATTCATTTTCCAGAAATGTAAGTATTTCCTGAAGTTTACCCTGATCCTCTTTAATTGAGGAAAGGATTCGGAGAATTTCGTCCAATATCTCTTGAGTTTTCATTGGATTGGTGTTTTTTTATCTGATTTTAGGAAACAGTAGAATAGTCTGGCGATTCCAAAAGTTTTGAATTTAAAATTTGTGGAATTTACTTCTTTTGTAGTAATTCCAAAACAAGTGGCATGTCTTTGTTTCTTATAAATTGTCCGTTATCGAGCGGTTCGTGCCTTTTTGAAACAAAAATATCCGCATAAAACGGATATTTTACTGAATACAAGTTGTATTTTGCTTTTATTCAAAAATATTATTAAGCAGTCCGCCACTCGCTTCTTTCCGACTGTTTGGACCAAAGGTGCTGAGTTGGGCAACCAGCTTCCGGATTGGCATCGATTGTAACCAAACTTTTCCGGTGCCGCGTAGCGTTGCCAAAAACAAACCTTCACCCCCAAACACCATTGAGCGCAATCCACCAGCCTGCTGAATATCGAAGTCGATTGATTCTTCGAACCCGACGACACAGCCGGTATCGACCCGAATCACTTCATTGTTTAACTGGCGTTCGATTATTGTACCTCCGGCGTGGATAAAAACCTTCCCGTCGCCCTGAAGTGTTTGAAGAATAAAACCTTCGCCACCAAAGAATCCGGCGCCAATTTTTTTATTAAATCGCATCGATATTTTTGTTCCCAGAGCAGCGCACAGGAATGCGTCTTTCTGAACGATCAAACTTCCACGGTGATCGGGTAAATTAATCGGAATAATAGTTCCGGGATAAGGTGCCGAGAACGCAACATGTTTTTTGCCCCACCCCTGATTCGTGAAATGGGTAATAAATAGCGATTCGCCAGTTAATAAACGTGAGCCAGCAGAAAGTACTTTGTCGAAAAATCCGGCGCGAGGGTTTGAACCATCTCCCATTTTCGAATCGAAGCTAATACCGTCTTCCATGTACAGCATGGCGCCAGCTTCCGCAATTACGGTTTCTCCCGGATCGAGTTCAATTTCTACCAACTGAATGTCGTTACCTACAATTTTGTAATCAATTTCGTGTGATTGCATGGGTCTAAATTTTTTTTGATGAATCTTTCTGATTGAACAATATTGAACAAATTTATGGAATGTTGACAAACGCAACGCAATTTTTCGACCAGTAAGTTTATTTTACCGGTGAAATATAGTCAATGCCAAATGAGGTTTAATCTTCGAAATTAGTATTTGCGATTTCTGATATTGATAATTTTACCCAATCTCGATAGTATTTCCGGATTTTACAGGTACGAACCTGAAGCTTTTAGAGATGGCCGCCTGCGCCGAAAAACTGGTACAGTGCGAAGGAATAACCTGCTCTACCTGCATTGATTTCATCCAATCAATTGTCTTCTGCGTAGTAGCATCGTCGCTTTGTAAATGGAAACCACCAATAACCAGATAAACTTTCTCAATCCCGGTTACCTTCATGGCGTGGGCAGTCATGTTGCAAATACCTGAATGCGCGCAGCCCGAAATCACGACCAACCCTTTCGAAGTTACAATCGCCAGGCCGGAGTCGTCCAGCACAAAATCGTCGGTTCCGTCTGCTTTCTCGAAGGCCGTCGTTTTACTTTCAAATTCGGTTAATCGAGGTATTTCGCCCAGAAAATAGATCTGCCCCGAAAGCTGAATTGGATCGCGGCTCAAAACCAAATCAAACTCCGAGCGTATTTCATCTTCACTCCATTTGATCCCTAGTTCGGTACCATTCGATTTGCGGGTTCTTTTCAGAAAAGTATCCGGATGACACACTAATTGTTGTCCTTCGAAAAGCGACAAACCTCCTGTATGATCATCGTGTCCGTGACTTAGCACAATCGTGCCAATTTGCTGAAGATCGATGTTCAGAATTTTAGCATTATAAGCAATTAAATCAGATGAACTGGTGTCGAACAAAACGGTGAAGTCGGCCTCAATCATGTAGGAAAGTCCGTGTTCGGCGCGGCACCACCGTCCTGCGGTGTTGTCGTTTAAAACGGTAATTTTCAGCTTTTGCATTTAGTTCGCTACAAATCCAGTTTTAATTTGTCTAACTCAGCATTCATAAAGTTTATTTCATCGGAGCTCAGTTTTAGTTGTGCTGCCTTTGCATTTTCAACCGACTGGGCGGCATTGCGAGCTCCAACCAGAGCAATTGTAATTCCAGGTTGTTCAATGGTCCATCTGATCACCAACTGGCTCAAAGTGGCTTTTTTATCGTCGGCCAGTGGTTTTATTTTTTGCAGAAAGGCATTGATTAACGTTATATTCTGATCCGAATAATAAGGTTGATCGATCCGTGTATCTCCTTCGGCAAACAAGTGGCCAGGTTTTATTTTTCCTGAAAGCAGGCCTCTTTGCAGCGGACTATATGCGAGTACCGATTTGTTATTTTCAATCAGGTAAGGAACGAGATCTTGCTCAATATCGCGTTTAACCATGCTGTACGAAACCTGATCAGAAACCAGATTGATGTATTTGGCGGCTTCTTTCATCAACGATACATCATAATTGCAAACGCCGGCATAGCGAACTTTACCTTCTTTAATTAATTGAGCTACAGCTTCCATTGTTTCCTGAACCGGAGTAGTTGGGTCGGCCCAATGAATCTGGTAAAGATCGATGTAATCGGTTCCCAAAAGACGCAAGCTGGTTTCACATTCTTTGATGATGCTTTCTTTTCCGGAATAACGGTAAATGTCAATCGGTTTGCCTTGGTTGTTTTTACTGTTGAAAAAGAACTCGCCTTTGGTACCTTCCCAACTCAGACCATATTTGGTTAGAATTTGTATTTTATCCCGAGGCATCCCTTTGATGGCTTCACCAACAATTTCTTCGCTTGTTCCCTGCCCGTAAGCAGGAGCTGTATCAATAGAAGTTACACCATAATCAAATCCTGCCCGAATGGCTTCTACAGCTTCAGAACGTTCGGTACCTCCCCACATCCATCCACCGGCGGCCCAGGCGCCAAAAGTAACAGCTGACACGTTTAAATCTGAATTTCCTAATTTTCGGTATTCCATAATTATTTGGTTTAAGTTTTTGTCTTATGCTTTTTTCGATACAGAGTCCGTTTTAAATAGTGGTATCTCCACATAAAAAGTCGTGCCCTCATTAATTTCGGTAGTGTACCAAATCTTTCCGCCGAAATTGTCGACAATATTTTTTACGATCGACAACCCAAGTCCCATGCCACTGGTTTTTGTTGTAAAGTTTGGCTGAAACAGGTTTTCCTGAGCTTCTACGCTGATTCCGGTTCCATTGTCGCTGATCTGAATCACAGCCACTGATTTATTTGTATTGACGGTAATTTGTATTTCGCCTTTTTGGTCAGCCGGAATCGCCTGGATGGCATTTTTTACCAGGTTCAGAAATGCCCTTGAAAATTGTTCTTTGTCGATGAAAACCTTTACTTCTGCAAGGTTATTCATTTCCAGCACGAAGTGCAGGTTCTGGTTCGGCTCGAACAACGAACAAACGTTTTGAACCACTTCAATCAGGTTGAAAACTTCATTTTTTGCTTTTGGAATTTGCGCAAAGTTCGAGAACTCTGTGGCAATTCCAGAAAGCGTATCAATTTGCTCAATCATGTTTTTGGTAACCCGATTGAAAAAGTCGTCATAGTGCTCGTTGCCTTCCTCTTTTGCACGTTGCAAATACTGAATGTTGAGTTTCATCGGAGTGAGTGGATTCTTAATCTCGTGCGCTATTTGCTTGGCCATTTCGCGCCATGCCGACTCACGTTCCGAACGGGCCAATAATTCAGCGCTTTCAACCAAATCATCGACCTTGTGGTTATATTCGCGAACCAACGCACCAATCTCGTCTTCCGACTGATAGTTGATGTGTTCGTTCTTTGTTCCTAACTGAATGCCTCTCAGTTTTTCGCGGATTAAAGTAAGCGGTTGAGTTATTTTGTTCGACAAAAAGATTGCAATAATCACACTGGCCAGGAAAAGAATCAGGTAAAGATTAATAAAGGCAACAATAAATGTTGAAATGCCTTGTTTTAAATCATCTTCACGAGTGAAATACGGAAGGTTGAGGTACCCCAGATAATCGCCTTTGTTATTTATAATAGGTTCATAAGCTGAAAGATAGGATAGTGACCCTATCTTTTCAGGCTGAAAATATTTGAGCTGAAATCGTTCAGAAAGCTCATAAAATGCTTTGGAATCAATACGATCTGAGGTTAGTCCTTTGTCAAAAATTTCGGGACGCGAAGTGGCTAATAATTGTCCATTTACATCGTAAATATTGATGTCGGTTCTGAATATGTTTGATAGTTTATTCAATTCGCCGTATAGCCATTCTTGCAGTTCTGGATTAATTGAATTGACATAAACCAGTCTGTCTTTTATCTCTTCTGAAATCGATTTTATTTTTTCCTGAAGGTCGACCTGATGTCTGGTTCGGTAGTCGCGAATGTTATAATAAATTGTTCCGGTTGCTACAAAAAGGTGCGATATTAATACGACCGAAATGATGGATCCCTGAATCCGGAAGCGTAGGTCGCTCGGAATCAGAAGCTTTCTCATGTCTGAATTTCTTATCAGGATTATTGTTAGCACAAAAGCAAAATAGAAGACGAATATGTATGGAAACGAAATGAGATAATCGACAAATGTGAGCGAGCGGTTACTGACAATTATATGGTTTTTCTCGTCAATATTATAAATCAGATGGTTATATCCACCCCAGTTTAAGAGCTGAAATTCAGAGTCGTAAGATTCGATGTTGTACGATTGCAGGTAATAATTATAAGTATAATCTCCCGAAAAGTTCACCAACTCGTCGTCGAAATATTTTGCATACGAAAGGTATTTATATCGAAATGGCTTGGCCAGCGATTGATCGATAAGCAATTCAGGAAATCCAATTCCTTCAGAAATAATTTTTGAATCAATTTCAATAAATATCGATGTCCCGTTTGCATTATTCCGATTCGGATAATGAAGTTTTCCCAAATACGAAATCCGTCCGTTCAGATTGTTCATGAAATAAAAGTCGCTATTTAGGACTCTTATTCCTGAACTTTCAATCATTTTCTCGAAGAATGGGAAGCAGGGTTCCAAAATGTTTTCGGGTTGAACCATAACGCTATCCGTTGCAGTACAAAAATAGGTTTGAATATCATACTTTCTGAAATATCCACTGAAATAGGCCCTGGTAAGGTAATTTGCCAGATCGGTATATGGAGGAGTGAGCAGTGTGGGAATAATTGAATCGGCCTTAAACTTATCCTGCATTCGCGACAGAAGAACTTCAGCAACCGGGTCTTGTTCGGAGCTTAAAGTTGTTGCCCTCAGTCTTTGCACTTCAAGGTCGCGCTTCTTGACGGTATTGTAAACCAACATGAGGCTAATGACCGAAAAAAGTGAGATGAAAAGTATGGAATAGGATAGTGAATAAAGCGAAATATGCATTTTTTTAATCAGGCACTGTAGTGAATTAACTGCAAAAAACAGGAGCAGGATATAAGCCCATCCGGAAGGGAAAAATACGCACAGGACGATTGATGTGAAAACTGCAACCAGATTTAGCCTGAGGAAAAGGTTTTTACGATTCAGATGTTCAGTCCGTTGAATAATCCTCAGGTGAATGAGAAAAACAGAAAACAACAACATGGCAATGGCCAGATAGGCGCTTACACTGTATTGATCGATGTCGGTAATGCGGTTTAATTTGTAACTTATGTTGCTGTTACTGATCAGGTTTTCAATCATAGAGCCGACAATCTGATACAATAGTCCGACAAAGGCGAACGCAGGAATAATCAGTTTTTTTCGAAGTAGTTCGGTGGACGAAAACTCGTTTGCAAATACCAGGCTCCAGAAAAAAAACAGAATTGTAATCAGGAAAAAGTCGCCCAGCGAGGGAAGCCATTTCGAAATAGCATAAAACTGCGCACTAAATAACCCGACATGGTTTAAGATCGCAGGTATCTTTAGTGTGATGTGAACCCAGTAAAGAAAGCAGAATGCTATAAATAGCGACAGCATCTTCAATACCAGATGGTTGCCTGTGCGTCGTCTGATTTCGCGGTACAACGAAATCAGTAGAAATATAAAACCAAGCAGATACAAGATAACCGGAATGTACAGCTTTACCTCGCTATAGGCTTCGTCTCCAGATGGCAAAATCGTGAAGAGGTATTGATCTTTTGAGTCGTGAATCTCGGTAGCATTGGTAATCCTCGATATGTTTATTTTATAGCTCGATGGAAGCTTAAAGGGTGGTATATATGAATTTTCGAGGTAATGATTTTCGTATGAATAGTTGTTCTTGATGTGTATCAGCCCAATGATCTCGTAATTGCCTATAATTCTTGTTTGAGTGATAAAAATACCGTTGGGTAGCGTGATTAGCTTATTGGCAACCGAAACTTTATTCGGGATATTTTGAAATGCAAATTGATTACTTGACCAGTAAATCATTTTCCATTTTTTGTAAACGATAAACCCCAGACCTTCGTCTTCAAATAAATGGTTTAATTCAGAAAAGGTTGATGAGTAGTTTTCAGCCGATAAGCTGTCGTTTATTTTCAGCTCTGTCTTAGTTAGGTATTTCGAGAGTTTGAGTTCCTGGTCGAGTATGGTCTTTTGGAAATTCTGAATGACTTTTGATTCAGGATGATTTTTTAGTGTTTGGTTTTCCAGGATTGCTGCCAGCAAAATGAACAGGATGGCAAGAAAAAATAATATGTGTTCTCTGAATACCTTCATAATACAAAATAATCATTTTTATGCTTCAATCCCGAATGTCTTTAGCCAATTTATTGATGATGATAAGGTTCTCCCTTCAGGATAGTCATTGCACGGTAAAGCTGTTCCAGAAAAATCAACCGAACCATTTGGTGCGAAAAGGTCATTTTCGAAAGACTCATCTTTCCGTTTGCCCGTGAATAAACGCTTCCTGAAAATCCGTACGGTCCACCAATGACAAAGACCAACCGCTTAATTCCTGAGACCATTTTTTTCTCCAAAAAGCGTGCAAATTCTACCGAAGAAGCTTCCATCCCTTGTTCGTCGAGCAAAAATAATTCGTCGGAGGTGGTTAGTTGCTGGAGAATGAGCTCTCCTTCCTTTTCTTTCTGTTGGTCTTCACTAAGGTTTTTAGAGTTCTTGATGTCTGGTATTGCTTTCATTTCAAAAGAGATATAATGAGGTATTCGTTTCAGGAAGACTTCAAGTCCTTTTTGCAAATAAGCTTCGTCAGTTTTACCGATTACCAGCAGGCATATTCTCATGAGTTCGCGTTTCAGTTAAAGATTCTAATTTTCGTTTTTTAAATTGATTTTTCAGGTATATGAAATTTGTTACCTTTACAAAGGTATTTGTTTAAATAAAAAATTGCACGGTTTTTGGTAATGATTCATGCTGAGACGAATTTGTACGAAAATTATTAATGATGAAAAATTTTAAATTGAAACTAATATCCTTCGTGTTCGGGTTTTTTGCTCTGGCAACCGCTTCTTTTGCTCAGATTCCCAATGAAATTGTGACAAGTATACTGAGTGGCAATGATGTTACTTTAGCCGCTTATTTCAATGAAAATGTTGAATTGGTTGTCGAATCGCACGATGATGTTTATAGCAAATCGCAGGCCCAGCAAATTGTTGCGGAGTTTTTTAAATCGAACAAACCCAAGCAGTTCAGTATCATTCATCAAGGTGGAAAAGAAGATGCCCGTTATGCTATTGGTAGCCTGACTACTGCTACCGGTGCTTTTCGTGTGTATTTTTTGTTGAGGATTAAGAATAACAGTACACTGATTCACCAGTTAAAAATTGAAAAACAGGGCTAATGCCTGATAGACTCTCGAAAAAACTGATCTCCATTTGGGAAAGTATACTGGTCAAGGCAAAACGGGTTACTCTCCCCGGACTTGATGGAATGGCAATCTATGATGTGATGGTTTTTTTCTGGCGCAGCATAGTCGATGGCGCTTTATCTACACGCGCTTCAGCTATTGCATTCAGCTTTTTTGTCGCTCTTTTCCCGCTCATTATCTTCCTGTTTACTCTCATTCCGTATATCCCGGTTGATAATTTCCAGAATGAACTTTTCCTTTTGATTAAGGATATGGTTCCTGAAAATACCTTCAAAGCCATCGAAGAAACTGTTATGGATATTTTGACCCGTCAGCGGGGCGACTTGCTTTCACTTGGTTTTTTCATGGCGCTTATTTTCTCAACCAACGGCTTTGCTTCGATGATGACTGCGTTCGATGCTTCACTTCACAGTTTCGAACGCCGTACCTGGCTTGGACAACGATTGATTGCTTTGTTGCTTTTGATTATCATGTCGGTTTTGCTTGCTGTTGCAATCACGTTGATTACTTATGGCCAGTATTTTATCAACTACATGGTAGCGAATGGATATTTAAAAGACCATTTCACAATTATTTTGCTTTCAATCTCGAAATGGATTGTCATTTTATTTTTGTTTTTCATGGCCAATTCATTTCTGTATTACCTGGCACCTGCCAAGAAAACCAAATGGCGTTTTATTTCCGCTGGAGGCACTTTGTCTACCGTTCTGAGTGTAGTCACCTTTTTAGGATTCACCTATTACATCAATCGCTTTGGTCAGTACAACAAGCTGTATGGCTCGATCGGAACATTGCTGGTTATTTTGCTACTGATGTATTTGATGTCGATGATTCTTCTGATCGGGTTTGAGTTGAATGCCAGTATCAACGAAGCAGTAAAGCATTCAAAGGGAGGATTTGCGCACAGGAATCAGGCTTGAAATGGAATGTAATTAAAGGTTTCGGGTTACAATCACCAATCACCAATTTCCAATCTTCGGTCTTTCGACTTCGGTCATTTTTATTTCCCCATCCTGAAAAGAATTTCTTTTTCTTCTTTCGATAAGGAATCGTAGCCCGACTTACTTATTTTTTCAAGGATTTCGTTCATACGTTTTTGATCCTGATTTTTCTGTCGGTTGTACTCAATGTCATCTACCGGTTTTCGATAGCTAACTTTTACTTTGGGCTTTGGGCTGAAGGTCTTTTTCAGACTTGAAAACAATCCATTTACACTTTTGCCGGGATCAATTCCCCTCCGCAACTGCAACACATAAATCACTCCCCAGAAAGCGCCACCCAGATGAGCCAGGTTACCTCCTGCATTGGTCGACGAAATGCCAATCACATACATCAAAACCGACACGAGTGCAATGTATTTCATTTTCACCGGCCCGATAAACATCAAATGAAGTGTGTGGTTTGGAGCATTTACAGCCAATGCGGTAACGATTGCAATTACTGAAGCCGATGCGCCTAGGAGTCTGGAGTCAGAAACCATATGCGAAAACACCGGAAATAAATTATATCCGGCCACATAGAATAATCCTCCTGAGATACCTCCCAGCAAATAAATTGTAATTAGTTTTCCCTGATCAAAATAAGTCAGGAAAATCTGCCCCATCCAGTAAAGCCAAAGCAGATTAAACAGGATATGCAGAAAATCGAAATGCAGAAACATGTAGGTGATGAGCGTCCAAGGCCGACTTGCCAACTGTTCGAAATCAGCCGGGAGCGCCAGCCAGTCCATAAGAGGGAACGGCGTTCCGGAAAGGAAAAAGAACACGTTTAATATCCGGAAAACAAGGAAAACTCCCAGGTTAATGTAGATCACTCGGGTCAATGCTGATCCTTCTCTAAATGATTCCTTTATTTCGTCGAAAATGGTCATTTGCAAAGATTTTTTTCACCCCTCCTTGGGAGGGGCAGGGGAGGCTTTTAATAAAAATTCCTCGTGTTTCGGTTCCAGTATCTGATCAGGAAAAAGCCAAAGAGCATTCCGCCCAAATGTGCAAAATGCGCAATGTTTGCCCCCATTCCTGTAATTCCGCTGAAAAGTTCGATGGCTCCATAACCCGCTACAAAATATTTGGCTTTGATTGGTATAGGCGGAAACAATAACATGAGTTCGGTATTGGGGAAAAGCATTCCGAAACCGAGCAAAATGCCAAATACAGCTCCTGAAGCACCAACTGTTGGTGTATTTAAGATCATATTTAATTTGCCAGCCGGGCCAACCCAATTTTGTCCTTGCTGTAACAATTCAGCCCCTTGGCTTAGCACCGCCTGAACGTCCTGAGGGTTCATTTTCGAAGCGTAGTATTGAAATTCCATGTAATTCACAAAGGTGTGAAGTGCTGCCGCCCCGAGTCCGGTTACAAAATAGTAGATGAAGAAACGTTTCGGACCCCACACGCTTTCCAGAACGCGGCCAAACATCCAAAGCGCGAACATGTTAAATGCCAGATGCATAAATCCGCCGTGCATGAACATGTGGGTAACCAATTGGTATGGTCTGAAATCGGGCGATTGAATGTAGTGTAATCCTAACGTATTGGTAAGGTCAATTCCCTTCATCTGAAGAATGTAGGTTGCCGCCAACATGAGTACATTGATAATGACCAGGTTTTTGACTACAGGAGGAATCGTATTAATACTGGGTCTGAAATTCTGCATTGTTATTCGTTTTAGACGATAGATAATAGATTTTAGATAAAAGGCTTGCCAATCAAGATTCGCACCAACTTTAAACTTTGGACATTAAACGTTAAACTTCACCGGCCAAAGTAGTAAATTTCTTTTTTGAATCAGCATTCCGGTCAAAATGTCATTTGAGCAATTTTTCAAAATCTTCCAATGGCATAATCGAGAGTACTTTTTTCCCTTTGGGCGAAAAATTGGGCGTCTGACAGGCAAACAAGTTGTCGATGAGTTCGCTGATTTCGCCCGGTTTCAACGCATGTCCATATGGAATGGCTGATGCCTGTGCCAATGAAATGGCAACTGTTTCCCTGGCTTTTTCCTGAAGGCTGACTGGCGAATTTTTATATGCTTCCAGCAAACTCTCAATAATTTCGATGGGCGACGAAGTATTCAGAACTCCCGGTGTTCCGTTAACAATGAAACTATTCTTTCCAAAATCGCGAATGTCGAAGCCCAAAGCCCTCAAATCGGGCAAAATACTGGTGAGCAAAGTTGCATCCGAAGCATTCAGTTCAAATGTTTCGGGGAAAAGTTGTTGCTGGCTGGCTACTTCATTGTTCTCCAAAACCTGCATCAGCCGTTCGTACAAAATTCGTTCGTGCGCCCGTTTTTGGTCAATCACCATTAATCCCGATTTAACAGGTGTCAGTATGTATTTGTTCTTAAACTGAACTGAACTTTTGGTGGTTTGCTGCTCATCGATCCGGAATTGTACCGGTTCTTCCTCCTGATCTTCAGGTTTTGCACTGAAATCAGGCTCCAGTCCTTTGTAAAGCGATTGCCAGTTCGTCGAATTTGGTCGTTCCGCAGGACGTGATGAAAAACTACTTCCTGCTCCGGAGTAGCTCTTTGCTGGAGTTTGAGTCTCGAATGGATTGTAATTCGGATTCACCTTGATTTCGGGCATGGCCACTTCGTCGAAATTGTGTCTTGCCATTGGAATTTCAACACTTCCGGCCTGATCGAAATCAATAGACGGAACAATGTTGAATTTTCCGAGTGCTTCGCGAACCGAGGCCTGAAGTATTTGCCAGATGGCCGATTCGTTTTCGAATTTGATTTCCGTTTTGGTCGGGTGAATGTTCACGTCAATATCTGCCGGATCGAGATCGAAGGAGATAAAATACGACGGAATGGCATCGGGTGGAAGTATTTTTTCGTAGGCCTGCATAATTGCCCGGTGGAAAAACGGATGTTTCATGTATCGCTTGTTCACGAAAAAGAATTGTTCGCCAAAGGTTTTTCGGGCAAATTTGGGCTGCCCAATAAATCCCGATATTTTGACCAAGGTCGTTTCCGTGTCAATCGGAATCAGGCTCTGATTGATGTTTTTTCCGAAGATGGAAACAATGCGCACCCGTTTGTTGGAACTTGCCAGTTCGTAAATGGCAGATCCATTATGGTGCAGCGAAAGTGAAATTTCAGGATTGGCCAACGCGATGCGCTGTATTTCGTTGATGATGTGTTTCAATTCTGCCGGATTCGACTTCAGGAATTTACGTCGCGCCGGAACATTAAAAAACAGGTTTTTAATCTGGAAATTGGTGCCGTTGTCGCAACTCACCGGTTCCTGAGTAATGATGTTCGATCCGGAGATGTGAATGAAAGTTCCCAGGTCGTGATCGTGTTCTTTGGTGCGGAGTTCAACATCAGCAATGGCTGCGATGGAAGCCAGTGCTTCGCCGCGAAAGCCCATGGTGCGGATCGCAAAAATATCGTTGGCTGATTTGATTTTTGACGTCGAGTGGCGCTCGAAGGCCATTCGTGCGTCGGTGTCCGACATGCCGCTGCCGTTATCAATGATCTGGATCAGTGTTCGTCCGGCATCTTTAATGTTTACTTTAATTTGGGTTGCTCCCGCATCAATCGCATTTTCAACCAGTTCTTTCACCACCGAAGCAGGCCGTTGAATGACCTCGCCTGCAGCAATCTGGTTGGCAACCGAATCTGGAAGTAATTGAATAATATCTGCCACGTTCTCGTTTTCTGTTTCGGAATTAATTGATGACAAAACTAACAATTGTTCGGGTAGTTCGAAAATTAAGTTCGGAGTTTGAAAAGCCTAAAGTTCGGAGTTTAAAATGCGGTACTTAGGCTCAATTCGTTAATCCCATTTCCAAATCTCGAAATTTTCTTCCGTTTTCCGTCTTCCGTCTCCGGTCTTCTGACTTCCGGCTATTTCAAATCTTTCCCAAAAATACGAAACCGCTTGTAAACACGACCTCCCATTTTTTCCATTTCAGCCCGAACTTTGGTGTTGTATTCCAGTTCAAGATGCGAATCGATGACTGTTTTTCCCTGAATGATGGCCGATTGCATGAGTTTTACGCCCATCATAACGTCAAGTCCTTTGCCGCGGTAATCAGGATCGATACCACCTAACAGCAAATTGAGCTGTTTCGTTTTTCGGGCGGCAGCAAAAATTCGAAAAATCCCTAGTGGAAATAAATATCCTTTTGCTTTTTTAATCCCATCGCCAATATGCGACATGGCAATGACAAAAGCCACAACTTCGTTTTGGGAGTTGACCGCTATTTTGATGAAACACGGATTAATCAGGAACAGATAGCGGTTGGCAAAATCATCCATTTCGGCTTCAGTAAATGGAGTGAATCCATAAATTTCGGTGAAAGTCTGGTTTAGCAGGTGAAGAACCTTGTGAATATAGGGTTTTACTTTTCTGCGGGAGGTAAATTCCAGAATGCTTAATCCGGTATTCATGCGGATTGCCCGTTCTTCTATTTTCAGGTAAAACTCCGGAATCGGGTTTGGAACTTTGATTTGGTAAACAACCAAATCAACTTCTTTGCTGTAATCGCATTTCTCAATTAATTCGCTCTGGTAAGGGAAATTGCAGTTCGAGGCGATTACAGCCGGTTCGTCAAATCCTTCAATCAGAAAGCCTTGAGGGTCTTTGTCGGAAAATGCCAGAGGCCCAACCAGCCGATCCATACCTTTTCCCCTTGCCCAATTTTCGACCGATTGAATCAGGGCTGAGGCTACTTCTTTATCATTCCAGGTTTCGAAAAAAGCAAAGCGAGCATTATTCTCCTGATGCTGTTCGTTGTATTTACGGTGGATGATTCCCATAATCCGGCCAACAGCTTGTTTGTTCCGGAAGGCCAGCAATAAAATGGTGTCGCACGAATCAAACGATTTGTTTTTCTTCGGATTGAAAAACTCCCAGTCGTCCATGTAAATTGGAGGAACCCAATTGGGGTGATTTTGATGGATAACGGCAGGCAGATGAATGAATTTAGTGAGATCTTTTCTGGTGTAAACTTCCCGAATTTCTATTTTCTGAAGTTTTTCATTTTGAACTGTCATCTGATCCATTTGCCTGGTTTGTGATGTGTTAAGCTATTCAGAATAAAGGCTACAAGATATTTTATTTTTCTGACAGATTGCAATGGTTTTGTAACTGATTTTTAACATAGCGTTGTATTTAGACGGTTATGTCGTCTCGTCATGCCGAACTTCCTGCCCGCACTCTTGGCAGGCGGGGTTTCGGCATCTCTGATAAGATGAAAAATTCAAGTAAAAAACACTGGTTTCAAATTCAAAAAATCAGGATTTGGACATTTGAATTTTGAGATTTTGCCTTTGCTGCCGATTTTTTATTTTCGTTTTTTATCCATTTCTTTAAAATGTATCTTTGCTCATCTTAAAAATTCAGATCATTGACTACGACTCCGAAATATGTTGAAACTCCTTTGATGAAGCAGTATTATGCCGTCAAAGCAAAACATCCTGATGCCGTTTTGTTGTTCAGGGTAGGCGACTTTTACGAAACTTTTGGCGAAGATGCCATTCGCACCGCTGGAATTTTGGGCATTACGCTTACCCGTCGGGCCAATGGTTCGGCCAGCTATGTTGAATTGGCCGGATTTCCATATCATGCGCTTGATACTTATCTTCCCAAGCTGGTTCGCTCGGGAGCACGAGTAGCTATCTGTGAGCAGTTGGAAGATCCGAAAATGACCAAAAATATCGTTAAACGTGGCATTACCGAGTTGGTAACTCCGGGAGTTTCGTACAACGATAATATTTTGGAACACCGCGAAAATAACTTTCTGGCTTCCGTTCATTTCGACAAAAAATTAGCTGGGATTGCGTTTTTGGATATTTCAACCGGAGAATTCCTCACTGCTGAAGGTTCGTTTGAGTACATCGATAAATTGCTTAGCTCATTTCAACCGAAAGAAGTTTTGTTTCAGAAGGGGAAGGGTGCTGATTTTACTGCTTTGTTTGGCGGGAAATACTACACTTTTTCACAGGACGACTGGGTTTATACTGAAAATGCCGCCAACGACCGGCTGATGCGCCATTTCGAGACCAAATCGCTCAAAGGGTTTGGGGTTCATGAGTTGAATTACGGGATTATTGCTTCGGGAGCGATTCTTCATTATCTGGATTTGACTCAGCATCACCAAACCAAGCACATTGTCAATCTGTCGCGCATCGAAGAAGATAAATATGTTTGGCTCGATCGCTTTACTATTCGCAATCTCGAACTTTTTAATTCGATAAACGAAGGCGCCAAAACGTTGGTTCAGGTGATTGATAAAACCATTTCGCCGATGGGCGCCCGTTTGCTGAAACGTTGGATTGCTTTGCCGCTGAAGGAAATTGCCGCCATCAACAATCGCCAAAATGTGGTGGAATATTTGGTGAAAGATGAAAGTTTGAAAGAAAATCTGGAAGAGCATATTCGGCAGGTGGGCGATCTGGAACGTATTATTTCGAAAGTGGCCGTTATTCGTATTAACCCGCGCGAAGTGGTGCAATTAAAACATGCCCTTCAGGCCATTGCGCCCATCAAAGAAATTTGCGCACAAACCGATAGCCCGAATTTGCAGCGATTTGCCGAACAGCTCAATCCTTGCGAATCGATCCGGACACGCATTGAAAAGGAAATCCATCCCGATCCGCCAGCGCTTGTAAACAAAGGCCACGTCATTGCTTCGGGCGTTTCACCCGAATTGGATGAGTTGCGCGAACTTGCTTTCTCCGGAAAAGATTACCTGGCCCGGTTACAGGAACGTGAAGCTGAGCGAACAGGTATTTCAAGCCTAAAGATCTCGTTCAATAATGTGTTTGGCTATTACATAGAAGTCAGGAATACCCACAAGGATAAAGTTCCGCCGGAATGGATTCGTAAGCAAACCTTGGTTGGAGCCGAACGCTACATTACCGAAGAGCTTAAAGAATACGAATCGAAAATTCTGGGTGCCGAAGAGAAAATTCTGGCGATTGAAGTTCGCCTGTTCAATGAACTGGTGGTTGCCTTGTCCGAATACATTCAGGCCATACAATTGGATGCTGCTATTGTTGCGCAGTTGGATTGTTTGTTGTCCTTTGCTTCCACAGCAATCGAATACAAATATTCGCGTCCTGAGATTAACGATTCTAAAGAGATTATCATCAAAGGTGGTCGCCATCCGGTAATCGAACATCAATTGCCAATGGGCGAATCGTATATTTCGAACGATGTGACACTGAATCAGGACGACCAGCAGGTGATCATCATCACCGGACCCAATATGGCTGGTAAATCTGCGTTGTTGCGGCAAACCGCACTGATTGTGCTGATGGCTCAGGTTGGAAGTTTTGTCCCGGCTGAAGCTGCTCAGATTGGCTTTGTCGATAAAATATTTACGAGGGTAGGGGCGTCCGACAATATTTCGCTGGGCGAATCCACTTTTATGGTCGAGATGAACGAAGCGGCCAGTATCCTGAACAACATTTCAGACCGAAGCCTGATTCTGTTGGATGAACTGGGTCGCGGAACTTCAACTTACGATGGTATTTCCATCGCGTGGTCGATTGTGGAGTATATTCACGAACATCCAAAAGCCAAAGCAAAAACCATGTTTGCTACGCACTATCATGAACTGAACGAAATGGAAAAATCGTTTGTCCGTGTGAAGAACTTTAATGTATCGGTAAAAGATGTGGGCAATAAAGTGATTTTCCTGCGTAAGTTGGTTTCGGGTGGAAGCAACCATAGTTTTGGGATTCATGTGGCCCGGATGGCCGGAATGCCGCCTTCTGTGGTTCGCCGGGCCGACGAAATTTTGCTTCAATTGGAGGATACGCACCGAAAAGAAGGCCTTTCGAAGCCTTTGGAAGGCATGGCTGAGAAAAGAGAAGGTTTCCAAATGAGTTTTTTCCAATTGGACGATCCGGTGCTGAAACAAATTCGCGACGAGATCAAAAATCTGGACATCAACGAACTGACTCCTTTAGAAGCTTTAAATAAGCTAAACGATATTAAGAAGATTACCGGTCTGGATCGGCCTTTCAAAAAATAATGCACCGAAAATGCCTAAAGTTTTAATCCTTTTTTGGAGAAAGAAAAAATAGGTATATATTTGCATCGCTGTTTTCGAAAGCACTAAACAGTACGTTCAAATCCGAAAAATGCTGCAATTTCCACCAGATTGCGGGATAATATTGAAAAAGGCATCGTTGTCCAGAATGAAAATTCGGGACTGCAAAATATGCGAGAATAGCTCAGTTGGTAGAGCACGACCTTGCCAAGGTCGGGGTCGCGAGTTCGAGTCTCGTTTCTCGCTCTTTTTAAGGAGGCCCGGATGGTGGAATCGGTAGACACGCAAGACTTAAAATCTTGTGACCATTGGTTGTGCGGGTTCAAGTCCCGCTCCGGGTACTTTTAAAATATCGGATCAATAAATTATTGCGAGAATAGCTCAGTTGGTAGAGCACGACCTTGCCAAGGTCGGGGTCGCGAGTTCGAGTCTCGTTTCTCGCTCAGAAAAAAAGCACTTCAGGAAACTGAGGTGCTTTTTGCATTTATTTCTCTCTGGAAATTACGCTTTTGTTTTACCAATTTTCAATTCTTTCCATTTAATCGGAGCACACTGCTGACTGTAGTTGAATCTGATCGATAGTATTCAGGATGTAATTCTCCGAATGTATTTCATTCGTAATCTGAATGCAAAATCCCCGGAAAACAAAGATGGTTTTCCGGGGATCTTTATGGTCAGAAGTATTGCTGATTTATTTGAAATGAATTATTAATTGAAATCTTTAATGCTCCTATCAGATAGCTATTTTTTTACGAGTTTATAGCATGTCATAGCTTCTTTATTCGTAATACCAATCAAATACGTGCCTGCGGGCAAGTTTTGTACCGATATTGCCTCATGATTAGCAACCTTTTTTTCGCTTATTAATTTACCATTCAAACTGGATATCCGGATTGTTGTTTGGTCCTCAATGCCAGTGATATAAAATTTGTCAGTTGTTGGGTTCGGGTATATACTTATCGAATTTTGCTTTTCGGGGTCAATGCCAGTCTTAATCACAACATTAATCTTAACAGTGTCACTTGTTGCAGAATAGTGTTCGGTATCGGCAGGCGAAAACTGTACGGTTAACTCTTGTAAATCGCCGGTATTCATTACAGTTCCGGCGATAGGGTTATAAACAAATGTTCCTTCAATATTTGCAACTGCATTTAATTGCAAATCGCTCAAGGCTGTCCCATTCACAATATCTTTTGGATTTTCCCAGGTAATTACAGGAACTGCTTTTCGAACATTGATCTGTACCGTTTTGTTGACAATCTTGTTTTTCGCCAGATCATTGGGTGTAAACGTTACGCTTAGTTCCTGAGCATCCCCAACATTTAATTTAGTTCCGGCAGCCGGTGTGTATTCAAAGGTGCCTTCCACAGTGCTTGTTGCATTTAGCTGAAGATCATTCAGGGCTGTTCCGTAGGAAATATCTGAAGGATTGCTCCAGGTAATGACCGGATTAGATTGGGTCGTTTTAAATGAAATTTCATAACTGTAAGCTATTCCTTCAGCATTTGCTGCATAAACGCGGGCATAGTAAACCGTATTTGGTTCCAATTCGGTGAGCGAAGCATAGAAGAAGCCTATTGTTGTTGGGGCTCCAAGGTTATGTATTTTGCTGTTAAACATGGTTGGGTTTGGACTGGTGCTCCAGCAAATGCCATAAGCTGTTGCATTAGGGAATCCAAAATCAGTAATGCTGCATTTGCCAATAGCAGAAGTTGATTCAATATCCTTTATTTCATAAAGTATTACATTGGCAATGATTCCTTTAGTGCTAAACGATACCTGTTCTCCGTAACTAGTTCCTGCCTCGTTAATCGAATAAGCCCTCACGTAGTATTTTGTATGAGTTTCTAATCCGGTTAATGTGGCAGAGAAAGCTCCTGCCTCGGAGATACTCCCTTTGTCTATCTTACTATTGTCAGTCGTTGGGTTTGGACTGGTACTCCAGCAAAAACCATAAGCAGTTGGGTTCGGTTGACCCAAATCGGTAATATTCCCGTTGGCAACAGCCGAATTAGTTGAAATACTGCTTACAGCTTGAGTCGTTACTGAAGGCAGTTTTAACGTGGTGAAAGTCATATCATCGCCATTGGTTGTTTCATTGGCATTTGCTCCCACAACCCTGTAGTGGTAGGTCGTACCCGCTGCTAATCCTGTAATTGCTTTGCTTACCAAGGTAGTTGTACTGCCCGTAACCGGGCTTTGATCAGCCGTAACGGTCGTTCCGTAACTGGTTGTCAAACCATATTCAAAAGTTACAGTAGTGCTGGCACCCTTGGCATTAATGGTTCCATTAAGTGTAGCTCCGGAAGATGTAATACTGGTCGCTGCATTGGTGATAGCAGTTGGGGTGTCCTCATACGTAAATTGGTCAGCACTACCCGTTGCGCTTGTTCCCCCCGCAGTTGTAACTGTAATATGTACTGTTCCGGAAGTGCTTGCCGGCGAAGTAGCTGTAATCTGTGTATCTGAGTTAACCGTAAAGCTTGTCGCAGCGGTTGACCCAAATTTCACCGCAGTAGCGTTTGTAAAGTCTGTTCCGGTTATTGTTACCGTAGTACCGCCAGCGGTGGTTCCGCTGGTGGGCGAAATGCTTGTAATGTTAGGGAGAGCTGCAAATGTAATATTCAATTTAAATTTCCCGTACATATTATCTGTAAATAATACGATGTAATAGGTTCCTGGAGTTAAAGTAGCAGTTGTTCCGTTACCAACTTTAAAGTATTTCTTGGAACTTAAACTTGCGTCGTAGCTTGTTGAAACCAGAAATGCAAAATGACTTGTTGTAATTTCATTTGATGAAGCAAATAAAGTAATTGTACCGCTTTTAATAAGAGTTACCTTATATCCTTTCGAAGGATATGATCCATTAACACTAACAAGGTTCATTGTTGGTGCCAATGTAGAAGAAGACATGTCTACATCATCTGTAGGGGCAAAAGGAAGGGTAATTTGTTCGTAAAATGATTCTGTTAGAGTAGTTGTACCAGTAGTAAATGTCTGATCCTGTCCATTCGTTGTTCCTCCGGTATTTTCGCCAACTACCCTGTAATGGTAAATTGTGTTAGCCGTTAAGCCTGTAATTGCTTTACTTACCGAAGTGGCAGAACTTCCGGTAACCAGACTTTCGTCGGCGGTAACAATAGTGCCATAGCTGGTTGTTATTCCATACTCGAAGGTAACTGTTGTGCTGCTTCCATTGGCATTCACTGATCCATTAAGTATAGCTCCGGAAGATGTAATGCTGGTAGCAGCGTTGGTGGTTGCAACAGGAGCTGAGACAGTGGGTAGTGCCGTTACTACTCCCAGATTTACAGAGTTTAGAGTGTTACTTACATAGTAGCTGCCTGCACTGCCGGTATTACTGCTGCTTGAAACTACAAATGAACCGCCTGATGAAAGTGGGTTGTAAGCGATTTGTAAATCCGATTCAGTATTGCCGTTCAACTCACCGACACTATATTGGATACCCACTAAACCTGAATAGCTGCTTAGCGGACTTGTGAATGTATAAGCCAGGCTTATACTCTGGTCACTTCCATTGGTAACGGCAGTCCCCGAAAAATTAATGCTGTTGTTGGTAATCGTTACATCAGAAGAGGGGCTAAGTACAAGACCCTTGACAGAAAAAACAGTGCCGTTTTTTATAGTAAATCCACTACTGCCAACACTCAGGAGAGAGGGCTGCGGTGCGGCCCATACCCCTGCTGCCAGCAATAGTACTGTTATTATTGTGTAAATTGTTTTTCTCATAATATAATATTTTAGAAAAGAATTATCACTTAGTTGCATATACTTTCGGTGAAGCAATAGATTTGGTAGAATATGAAAAGCAATATTCTACCAAATCTCGATTGCTTACTATTAATCTAGCTTTATCATATTAAATTGGGCCCCAATACCTGGTGCTAAATTCAAAGTTAAAGGAGTTGCAGAGTTGTTTCTAAGGGTCAAAACATCCCCGGCTGCCAAGGGAAAAATGGCTGTTCCAGAAATGTGGCCACTGGCCACTAAACAGGTTATATTTGTCGAAGCATCTACAGTTCCATTTACTGCAACAGCAATAGCGCTACCAATTCCGGCAGTAATATTTATTGAATAATCAACCTTATAGCTTCCGGCAGTATTAACTGTGATTGTCGTTGTACCTGCTGTATGATTCGTATTTGTCAATGGTCCATTGTTCGAAAAAGGAACATCAGCTCCTCCTACAACTGTTGCATCTGCGATTGTAGCAAATTCATATACATAACCAAAGTCTGATAATCCAGAGCCGCCTGTAGCTGGTGTACTCCATGTACCATCACCTCTTAGATAGGTAGCCGAACTGGCAGTTCCACTGCCCAAGCGTGCTGTTGGTACAGTGCCGCTAGCTAAATTCGAAGCGTTTAAATTCGTTACGGCAGAGCCATTTACTGCGGGCAGGGCATCTGTGCCATTTATTAGAACTACCCAGGCTGCGCCTGTATAATAATAGAACCCGGTGGCGCCATCTGTTTGATACACTATTAGTCCAGTTGCCGGACTACTGATAGCAGCCCGCTGAGCTGCAGTCATCCGAGGAGTTAATAACCCTTTGGTAGTGCTTGTTACATCAAGCATAGCCGAAGCATCAGGTGAAGCTATTCCTACACTAACCTGTGCATTTACGGTTAAAGAGAAAGTGATAATTACCGCTAAAATAACTAGTAGTTTTTTCATGTTTATAAATTTTAAATTGTATGGTTTATTTTATGCTAATATTATGGTTGAGTGAAGTTCTACTTTAAACACAGTCCTGTAATGATCAATCTCGGAAAAGTTTGTGGTATTCATCGTTGTGAAAAACAACTAAGTGAAAGGTTGATTTCCCATAGAATGCTTATTAGAGTCTTTGATGGTATAGATGTCTGCAAATTACAACATAATATTTAGAAATGAAATGACTTTGCTTGATCATATTCGAAATTTAATTAAATTTTTATCGAAATATTTTTTGAATAGTGAACCAAATTTGGAATTCGGTTGTGGTTTTGGATGCAGTCTATTGATCTCGACTCGGTAAAACTTATGGAGTTGTTTCTCAGGATCAGACTGTTTGAGTTTATTCGCAAGCTTGATCCTAATTGTTGATCGACTGCTGAAAAGCCGACAGGTGGTTGGGTGTCATTAGGCAATAAAGTGGCTGAATTCTCTTGAGACAGCTTCCTGCTTATGTATAGAAAATTATTAAATTCTTTTCAAGGTTGGAGTTACGAGTTCCCAGCCTGCCAGAAGGCTTGTCAGGCGGGGAGTCTCGTTTCTCGCTCAAAAAAAAAGCACTTCAGGAAACTGAGGTGCTTTTTGCATTTTGATAATCGTTTATTTGTCGATGTAATACCGCACCATCGGCCTGTTTTTCGATGTGCTGTCCACAATCTGAAATCCGGCATCTTCAAACGATCGGAATAATCCAATCCAGGCAAATGAATCTGCCAGTTTTTCCTGAGTTGGGATGGTTGGGTAGGCTTCAATGATTCCAATTTTTTCTTTTCGGGCATATTCAATAATTCCTTTTAAAAGTTGAACCGAAACACCCTGTCGCCTGAAATTTTTGTCAACTAAAAAACACGGAATTGACCAAACAGGTTGGTCATCAATTCGTTTGTGAACGCGCGATTTCTCTAGTTTTAAAAAGTCTTCACGTGGGGCAAAAGCACACCAGGCAATGGGCAAATCTTCATAAAATCCAAGAATTCCGACTGGTTTGCCTGCCCAAACCAGCTCTTTCATCGCCAATTTGTTGCCGTCGTTTTCTTTCCCTTCCTGAAAATCTTGTTTCCGAAGTCGGGGCCACATGCACCAACAATTTCCGCAGGCCCCGCGTTCACCAAAAAGCTGGACAAATTTACCCCAATTCTTTTTGGTTAAAGGCTCGAAAGTGAGCTGACTTAAAAATTCAGGATCTTTGTACTTCTTCTTCTTTGCCATATCTGATTTGTTTCTATCTGACGATACTTTAAATATACTTTAACCACCATTTGTTTTGCCCATCCTTATAGATGCTGTACTTGCGGCATGGATAGTATAAAATAAGGACAACTGCGATCCAAATGATATAGATTGCCCAAAGTTGAAGCCCGCTTTCTACTCCTTTGGGGCGGCCAAAATTTCCGGAAGCAAAATCCATTTGAGTCCATGAAAATCCCTGAAGGAACATGATTGCGATTAGAAGTGGATGAACAATATACCAGTGAATCAGATAAAAGAATAGAGGAACTTTTCCATAAATGGATACAAAATTGGTAAAATTGTTTCTCACCTGATCAGCAAATGCAAGTATTAAAAACATGATTCCTAAGGTTACTAAGCTATACAGAAGTGATGGTGGGTATTTGGTTACGTTAATAAAAGACAGAAAGGTAAATAAGTTATTCTTCTGTGATGTCCACAAACTCAGATCGCCGTAAATGTTGATGAAACGAAGAACTGTAAACAAAACCAATGCACCCAAACCTATTTTTAGAAACGTAGTGCTTCTTTTGTTATCAGCCAATTCAAACAGTTTTCCCGAAGCAAAACCTACCAACATAATTCCCAGCCATGGAACGGGTGGGTATCCAATAACGAATGTTATTTGAGAGGTCAAAGGAAATGCTGTGGTTGCAAACAATGGTGATAAAATGGTTTTCAATATAGGAAATCCTTCTAGCGGAATGAATGGAAGTAGATTATGCCCGAACATGATGGTTAAGCCTGTTATCCCAATAATTGCAGGAGACAACCTAAGCATAAAACTCAGGATAATAAAACCAAGTCCTATGGCTGCAATCACTTGAAAAAGCCAGGTGTGAAATCCCAAGTCGAACCAGACTCCAAAGTTGACGAGTGTAAATTCGAGCAGGATCAACCAGAGTCCCCGTTTGATAAGATTTTTTCTACTTTCTGTCGGTGTATGTCGATTGTTGAATGAAATATAAGCTGACGTTCCTGCAAGGAAAACAAAGATGGGCGCACACAAATAAGTAATCAGTCTGGTGAAAAACAACGCCGGGGTGGTCGATGAAAGATCAACCGGATTTTGCGTGATGGAGGTAACATGCATCAGGTCACGAACGTGGTCCAGAACCATTAAAATCATAACCAGCCCTCGGGTAAAGTCTATACTGTAAATTCGTTTCATTGCAATTTGTTTCGTAAAAGCCAATTGTTTTGCTGATTGGCAATTTAAGGATTTCTGCAATAAAAAAAGCGTCCGGATTTTGCTCCGAACGCTTCTGTATAGGAATGTTTATGTTTTTTTATTCCTGAGTTGCAGCAGCTATTTGCCTCACTTTACTTCCGGGGTAAACTTTTAGAGCTTCTTCCAGAATTTTTAATGAAGTTGCCAGATCCTCTTTCTTCAGCACGTAAGCAATACGTACTTCGTCTTTGCCGTATCCCGGAGTGGTATAGAATCCGGTTGCAGGAGCCATGAAAATAGTTTGATTTTCGTATTCAAAGTCGCTCAGTAACCACGCACAGAATTTGTCAGAATCATCAATTGGTAGTCGAGCAACGGTGTAGAAAGCCCCCATTGGAATGGGAGAATAGACTCCGTTGATTCGGTTTAATCCGTCAACAAGGAATTTGCGACGTTCAACATATTCGTCGTAGATGTCGTGCATGTATTCTTTATTGTTGTCGAGCGAGGCTTCCGCAGCGATTTGTCCAATCAACGGCGGACTTAAACGGGCCTGACAAAACTTCATCACGTTTTTCTTCAGTGCTTTGTTTTTGGTAATTAGAGCGCCAATGCGGATTCCACATTCGCTGTATCGTTTCGAAACAGAGTCTATCAGTACTACATTTTGCTCAATTCCTTTCAGATGGAACGCTGAAATATAGGGTGCTCCGGTATAGCAAAATTCGCGATATACCTCGTCGGAGAATAAATACAAATCGTATTTTTTGATCAGGTCACGAATCTGGTTCATTTCACTGCGGTTATACAAATAGCCTGTTGGGTTATTCGGGTTGCAGATCATGATTCCTTTTGTTCGTGGAGAAATCAGTTTTTCGAATTCGGCAACAGGCGGAAGCGCAAAACCTTCGTCAATTTTAGATGGAATAGATTTGATGACAGCGCCCGCCAGAATAGCGAAAGCAGTGTAATTGGCATAGGCTGGTTCAGGAACGATAATTTCATCACCCGGATCGAGACAGGCCAGGAACGCAAAAGTTACCGCTTCAGATCCTCCGGTAGTGATGATTATATCGTCGGCTGTAACATCAATATTAAATGTGTGATAGTACGCCGCAAGCTTTTCGCGGAATGATTTGATTCCTTCACTGGGAGAATACTCCAAAATTTTACGGTCAATATTGCGTATCGCGTCGATTGCGTTTTGTGGTGTAGGCAAATCAGGTTGACCAATATTTAGGTGAAATACCTTTTTGCCCTTTTCTTTGGCTTTGTCGGCCAAAGGAACCAGTTTCCGGATGGGGGAGTCTGGCATCAAATTACCACGTTCCGATGTATTTGGCATGTTTTAATATAAAATTAGCAGTAAGCCGGCAAATATACGATTATCAAATCTAAATTAAAATTTTAGGTTTTTATTTAATCCGAAATATTAACGGCAGATTAACTTTCATATTTCCAGTGTATTTGTTTATTTGGTTTTAATTTGATTATAATTTGTATGACAACTCTTAAAACTGACAATTTTTATTGTATTTTATCATGTTTTTGATACGTTGAATAGGCTACTTTTGAGCTCATACAAAACATTAAATCTACGACGATGATTATAGGAGTGCCAAAAGAAATTAAGAACAACGAGAACCGCGTTGCTTTAACACCAGCAGGTGTAGCCGAAATGATTAAAAGTGGTCATACAGTTTATGTGCAGGCAACTGCCGGAATGGGTAGTGGATTTAGCGATGAAGATTATATTCATGCAGGTGCAACGATGCTTCCAACAATCGAAGAAGTATATGCCATTGCTGAAATGATTATCAAAGTGAAAGAACCTATTGAGTCAGAGTACAAGCTGATAAAAGAAGGTCAGATTTTATTTACTTATTTCCATTTTGCTTCAAACAAACCATTAACTGATGCAATGATTGGAAGTAAAGCTATTTGTTTGGCTTACGAAACAGTTGAAATGCCTGATCGTTCGTTGCCTTTGCTGGTTCCTATGTCGGAAGTGGCTGGTCGTATGTCGATTCAGGAAGGAGCAAAATACCTGGAAAAAACTTACGGCGGTTACGGCGTATTGCTGGGCGGCGTTCCCGGAGTTCCACCTGCTAAAGTATTGATTATTGGTGGTGGAATTGTCGGAACCGAAGCTGCTAAAATGGCCGGTGGTTTAGGCGCTGATGTCACAATTATCGATGTTAGCCTGAAGCGTTTACGTTACCTTGACGATATTATGCCAGCGAACGTAAAAACATTGATGAGCAACGAATACAACATCCGCGAGATGGTTCGTAATGCCGATGTGATTATTGGTGCGGTTTTAATTCCTGGCGCTGTTGCTCCAAAATTGGTTACCCGCGATATGATCCCAACGATGAAACCTGGAACGGTAATGGTTGACGTAGCAGTTGATCAGGGCGGTTGTTTCGAAACAACTGTTGCTACAACCCACGATCATCCAACTTTTGTAATTGATCATGTTATTCACTATTGTGTAGCCAATATGCCGGGCGCTGTGCCACGCACATCAACTCTGGCTTTGACAAACGCTACACTTCCATATGCTATACAGATTGCTAACAAGGGGTGGAAGAAAGCCTGTGTGGATAGTGAACCATTGAAAAAGGGGTTGAATGTTGTTAATGGGAAAGTCGTTTTCGAAGGAGTAGCTGAAGCTTTCGGACTTCCTTATCAAGACGTTCAAACAGTACTCTAAATCCTGAAAACCCCTGTAAAGTGGGGTTGTTCTTTTTATCGAAATTTTTCAAATCATAGAAAAGGTCGGAACAATCAATTCCGGCCTTTTTTCATTTTCACCTGAAGGTTTTATTCGGTCAACGAAGTAATTTTTCTATTTTTGCACCTTCGTTTAAATAGATAATCAGGAAATACTCAATAAAATACAAATCATGGATATCCCCAGCAAGTACAATCCCGCCGAAGTTGAAGACAAATGGTACAAGTACTGGATGGAAAATAAGTTTTTCCATTCCGAACCCGACGAACGTGAACCTTATACCATCGTCATTCCACCACCAAATGTCACTGGCGTACTGCACATGGGGCATATGCTCAACAATACCATTCAGGATATCTTAACCCGTCGTGCCCGAATGCTTGGGAAAAATGCATGCTGGGTGCCTGGAACCGACCATGCCTCCATTGCTACCGAAGCGCGTGTGGTGAATAAATTGAAGAATGAAGGAATTTCGAAATTCGATTTGAGCCGAGACGTATTTCTGGAACATGCCTGGGAATGGACCAACAAACATGGTGGTATCATTCTGGAGCAGTTGAAAAAACTGGGGGCTTCATGCGATTGGGATCGCACTGCCTTCACCATGGACGATGTTCGCAGCGAATCGGTTATCAAAACTTTTGTTGATTTGTACGACAAAGGTCTGATCTATCGCGGTGTTCGAATGGTGAACTGGGATCCTGCTGCAAAAACTGCGTTGTCAGACGAAGAGGTGATTTACCGCGAAATGCAATCAAAACTCTATTACCTGAAATATAGGATAGCCCCCTCTGACTCCCCCGAGGGGGAGGAGAAGAAACCCCAATACAAGACTGCAAGAAAATCTGAGTATGAACTGTTGAAGAAGAATGCCAAAGAATTACGTCGATTTTCAACTGAAGCTGAAGGAGTTTTATGGGAAGCTTTAAGAGGAACCCAATTAGGAGAAAAATTCAGGAGACAACATATAATAAATGACATCATTGTTGATTTTATTTGCCTTTCAAAAAACCTTGTAATTGAAGTTGACGGAGGGTATCACAATACAAGAGAAATTCAGGACTTGGATAAAATCAAAACTGAAATTCTGAATGATCTAGGATATACAGTCATTCGTTTTACAAACGAAGAAGTTCTTGTAAATACTGATAAAGTTGTACAATCTATCCAAGATGCGTTAAAAAGCTCCCCCACTGGGGGAGCTGAGGGGGCTGGGCTTTATGTGACCATTGCAACTACCCGTCCTGAAACGATTCTGGGCGATACCGCCGTTTGTGTGAATCCAAACGATCCACGTTTCACACACCTGAAAGGCAAACGGGTGCTGGTTCCGCTGATCAACCGCTCCATCCCAATTATTGAAGACGAATATGTGGATATGGAGTTTGGTACCGGCTGTTTGAAAATTACTCCGGCTCATGATGTGAACGACTATGAAATTGGGTTGCGATTCAATCTTCCAAGTATCGACATTTTTAACGATGATGGTACTCTGAGCGAAAAAGCCGGAATGTATATTGGCGAAGATCGGTTTGCTGTTCGCGAAAAAATCATGGTCGATCTGGAAGCCGCCGGAAATGTGGCTAAAGTGGAAGATTACAACAATAAAGTGGGTTATTCGGAGCGCACTCATGTGCCAATTGAACCAAAATTATCAGCCCAGTGGTTCCTGAAAATGGAACCTTTGATAAAACCGGCAACTGAGAATGTGTTGAACGATACCATTCAGTTTTATCCGCCGAAATTTAAAAATACTTACCGTCACTGGATGGAAAACATCAAAGACTGGTGCATCAGCCGTCAGTTGTGGTGGGGACACCGGATTCCGGTTTATTACTTGGCAGATGGAGGTTTTGTAGTTGCTGATTCCGACGAAAAAGCATTGGCTTTGGCTCAGGCAAAAACCGGAAATACCAGCCTAAAAATGACAGACCTGCATCAGGATGAAGATGTACTTGATACCTGGTTCTCAAGCTGGTTGTGGCCAATTTCTGTATTCGACGGCATCAATAAACCCGACAACAAGGAAATCAACTATTACTATCCAACCAACGATTTGGTAACTGGTCCGGATATCATTTTCTTCTGGGTAGCTCGTATGATTATTGCGGGTTACGAATACCGCGATCTGTTCCCATTCAAAAATGTATATTTCACCGGAATGGTGCGTGACAAGCTGCGTCGTAAAATGTCGAAATCGCTGGGTAATTCGCCCGATCCGCTCGACTTGATTGATACGTATGGAGCCGACGGCGTTCGTGTGGGAATGTTACTTTGTTCACCTGCAGGTGGCGATTTGATGTTCGACGAGAGTTTGCCGCAGCAAGGCGCCGGTTTTGTAACCAAAATCTGGAATTCTTTCCGATTGGTAAACGGTTGGGAAGTAGACTATAAAATTCCGCAGCCTGAACATTCCAAATTAGCTATCAGTTGGTTTCACGAAAAATTCAGCCAGATTGTGGAACAAACCGACGATCATTTCGATAAATTCCGCATTTCGGATGCTTTGATGAATGTTTATACAACTGTTCGCGACGAGTTCTCCGGATGGTTGCTCGAAATGGTAAAACCAGCATACCAGCAGCCAATCGATGGTAAAACATATGAAGAATTAATTGATATTTTTGATGAAGTTTTGCGGTTCCTGCATCCGTTTATGCCTTTCGTAAGCGAAGAAGTCTGGCAGTTGCTGAAAGAACGCAAGCAAGGCGATAGCATCACCATTAGTTCATGGCCAAAATCGACAGGTTACGACGAAACTTTGATCGCTCAGTTCGAAGATGTAAAAGAAGCCATTGCCGGATTGCGCACCATCCGTACCAAAAACAACATTCCCAATAAGGATCAACTCGAACTGGCCATAATGGTATGCGACAAAGGTTTTGCTCCTGAATTCAATTCTGTTCTGGTAAAGATGGGTAACCTGTCTGCACTGAACGTGGTGACAGAAGAAGTAAAACTGGCTGCTTCATTTTTGGTGAAATCGACCACTTTCTTTGTGCCGCTTGGCGGAACAATTGATGTAGAAGAAGAATTGAAGAAACTTCAGGCTGAATTGGATTACACGAAAGGTTTCCTGAATTCGGTAATGAAGAAGCTGAGCAACGAACGTTTTGTAAGCAGTGCTCCTGAAGCAGTGGTTGCCACCGAACGCGCCAAACAGGCTGATGCCGAAGCAAAAATCAAAGTTCTGGAAGAACAGATTGCAGGATTGAAATAAAGTGATATTTGGAATTTAATCGGGGAAGGGAATTTTACTATAGGTAAAGTTCCCTTTTATGTTTTTTAAAGGTTTAACAGACTGAAAAGTTGTATATTTGGATGTTACCTTGTTAATTTGATTGTTAACATCGAAAAGAAGGAGAAATCTCTATGATTACAAGAATTAAAATAAACGGATTCAAAAGTTTAGTTGATACAGAGCTTTATTTGGGTCCATTTACATGTATTGCCGGTGCAAACGCAATAGGTAAATCAAATTTTTTCGATGCTTTAGCTTTCCTATCAAATCTTGCGGATAAAACTATTGTTGAGGCTGCAAAGTCTGTTCGAAGTGAGAATCAAAAACATTCGAATATTAGGGATATTTTTTTTAAAAGCGGTGCGGATTACATGTCGAGAATGACATTTGAGATTGATATGCTTGTTCCTCAGTCAGGAGTTGATGATTTAGGGCAAATTGCTGAAGCAACAATAACTAGCTTAAAGTACATTCTCCATTTAAGCTTGAATGACGAAAATAAAGAAGGTGAACCAATTAAAATAGAACGAGAAGAATTACTTCCCATAACTCAAACTCAAACAAAAAGCTGTCTGTTTTTTGATTATAAAAAGGATTGGATAGATTCAGTTTTAAAGGGACGACGGTCAACTAAAATACCATTTATTTCTACTGATGGGGAGAAAATTAAACTTCATCAAGATGGCAACAAAGGGCGGACTACAGATTTTAACTCCATGAAAATGCCTAGAACACTCATCTCAACCGTAACGGCAGAATCGCCAACAGCCTTTTTGGTTCGACAAGAAATGCGTAATTGGATTATGTTGCAATTTGAACCGAGCGCTTTACGTCAACCTAATTCCATATATGAGGTGAAAAACGCTGTGGTTTCAGCGAATGGACTTAATTTGCCTGCTACTCTTTTTCGATTAAATAATGATAAAAAAGACAAAGATGTATATCAGGGACTTACAAATAGGTTAAAAGGATTGGTTGAAGATGTTTTAGAAATAGTTGTGGATAAAGATGAAAAGAGGGATTTGCTAACATTGCAAGTAAAGTTTAAAGGTGGCCTTGTTTTACCTGCTCAATCATTGTCTGACGGAACATTGCGTTTTTTGGGTTTGGCGATAATTGAGGAGGATAGTCTCGGAAGTAGTCTAATTTGTTTAGAGGAACCTGAAAATGGGATCAATCCTCGAAAAATTCAAGAAATGGTTGAATTATTGGAGGGTATGGCAACAAATACTGACTTTTTTGTTGATGAAGACAACCCATTGCGACAGGTTATTATCAATACCCATTCGCCTGGAGTCGTCAGTGCCGTTTCGGACGAAAGTCTGTATCTCGCTAAAAGTAAAGAGAGTTTTCATGATGACTTTAATAAGAAAATTACATATACCTGTTTTTCTGCACTAAAAAACACATGGAAAACGAATAATTCATTAGCTCAAATAACCTCTCTTGGTGAAATAACTGCTTATCTGGATAAAACTGTTGATATCGACAATTCCAATGAGGTACATGACGAGAAAGTGATATATCAGAAAACTGTTCCTTCATCTTCTTTGAAGAAAAAAACTGTTGTAGAAAATGTGATTCAATGTAAAATTGATTGGGACAGTTTATGAAAGAACTCAAATATACATTGATTGCTGACGGCAGTTCTGACTCAGTACTGTTAAAAATTATCAAATGGTCGTTAGATGATCTATATCCCAGGCTTTCTAATGATGGAAGTTTTGCAGATTTCAGACAAATGCAAAAACCGCCCAAGCGGTTGGTTGAAAAAGTAAAAGCGGCAAAGTTGTATTATCCTTTCGATATTTTATTTGTACACCGAGATGCAGAATCCGCAAATCACAGAATAATAGCACAAAGATATCAGGAAGTAAGTTCTGAACTTAAGAAGGATGATCTTGATAGAACAATTTGTGTTGTTCCAATAAAGATGATGGAAACGTGGCTGCTTATAGATCAAGATGCCATTAAAAAGGCCGCTGGGAATAGGAACTACAATGGTAATATTAACTTACCTTTGATAAGAAATCTGGAACGAGAGAGCCAGCCTAAAGAATTATTACATAATATATTGAGAGAGGTAAGTGGGCGGAAGAACCGAAATCTTAGGAATTTCAACATAGATAAAACGGTTCATTTAGTTGCCGAGAATATAGAAGATTACAGTCCTCTAAGAAATTTAGTTGCATTTCAGGCGTTTGAAGAACAATTGAAAAAGGTTGTGGACATATTTTTAGAAAATTAGCCTAAATAAAGAATTCAAGAACCTGATTTGCCGTAAAAACTCAGCAACGAACGTTTTGTGAGTAGTGCTCCGGAAGCGGTTGTTGCGATAGAAAGAGCGAAGCAAGCCGATGCCGAAGCAAAAATCAAAGTTCTGGAAGAACAGATTGCTAGCTTGAAATAAACCTATCAAAAGGTAGTGAGCGGGTGACTTAAAGTCACCCGCTCACTGAAAAGATATAAGAAGAAAGGCTGTCTCAAAATATCGAGACAGCCTTTTCAATAAACAAAGTAAAGCGATAATTACTTTGTTTTGATTACCTCAAACTCAACTCTGCGATTTAACGCCCTACCTTCAGGAGTATCGTTAGTTGCAGCAGGATTCGCTTCTCCAAATCCTTCCTGCTGTTCTATACGATTCTTCTTTATTTTACCCGAAACGATTGATTTTACAACAGAACTTGCACGACTTTTCGATAAATTGAGGTTGTAGTTGTCAGCACCCTGAGAGTCAGCATAACCGCTTACCTTCACCTTATAATCGCCGTTTTCGTTAAGTATATTAACGAGCTTGTCAATTTTTCCTTTTTCCTGAACGGTAAAAGTCGATTTATTTGAATCGAAATATACAGGCTCAACTTTCATTCTTTCAGCTTCAATTTCTTCGGCTGTTTTTTCAACAATAGGACATCCTTTTGCATCAACCTTTGCACCTTTTTGAGTGTCCGGACATTTGTCCAGATAGTCTGCAACACCATCGCCATCCGAATCTACCGGACATCCTTTTCCGTCAACTTTTGCATCTTTGGGAGTGTCAGGGCATTTGTCCAAATAATCAGCAACACCGTCGCTATCCGAGTCAACCGGGCAACCTTTTGTATCAACTTTTACACCTTTAGGCGTGTCCGGACATTTGTCATCTTTATCGGCAACTCCATCACCGTCAGCATCGGGGCAACCTTTTAGTGAGGTTAATCCGGCAACTGTTGGACAGTCGTCCATGTAATCAGCAACTCCATCGCCGTCAGTATCTATTGGACAACCATTGGCATCAACAGCAACACCTGTAGGGGTATTCGGACATTTGTCTTTTTTATCAGAAACGCCATCCATGTCAGAATCTTTGGTTTTCCCAAAATCGAATTCAATACCAACGGTAGCTTTCCAGAAGTTATCTCTGGTATTTTTGCCGGCAACGGTTGTCTCAATTCCATTGATATAAGCGGCTTCCAGATAAAGTGCAGTGGCCGGACTTATGTAATATTTACCACCAACACCTAAGTTGAAGTTTAATCCTGATTCGCCATTATCAGCAAGATAGCCAGGTCCGGCGAATAAATACGGACGGAAGTTTTTGCTTTCGTTGGTCAACTTAAATCTTAAGTTGAGGAAAGGATTCACGAAGTCAAGGTTGTTGGTTAGTTTGGAATTGAATAATCCAAAGTCGCTTTTCAACATCAGATCCAGTCGCGGACTTAAGTATCTGCTTAAATACAATTCGGGAATAAAGCCAATGCTTGAATTATTCAGATTCCCGTAAGCGCCAACTCCAGCGCCAATTCCCCATTTTTTATCTTCGGTTTGTGAAAATGCTGATTGAAGAAGCAGGAATGCAGTAAAAAGTAAAAGTATTTTTTTCATGATTTATTAATTTTTAATTGTTGAATTTGAACGTGAAGTTTTAACAAAGAAGTCCGATGCCAGTAAGGGGGATGTGTGTCAAAAAATCCTTATTGATTCATCGAACTTCTTGTTTATGCAGTTTTGTTTTACAGTTTAAATGTTAACCCGATTTTTCCTCCTGAGAAAGCGTTACCACCGCCAAATTCGAGGTTAAGACCGATTTTGTCGGAAAAGTAATAGCGACCTCCAACCTGAGCTCCAAGACCCAATTCTGAAGAATGGGATCCGTGATAATCGGATGGTGAGTTCCAGATATAAAATCCAAGATTTAGTCCGGCGTAGAAGTCCCAATTTTTAGGAATCTCCAAAACACGGTTGAAATGGTAGTTTCCGTTTCCTGAAATTCCAATCACCGAGTGATCGTAATTTACATTGGCATATTTATCGCTGTATGAACGGTACGAAAGCTCACCTCCTACAGTGATGTCGGGATGTACTCCGTGATCAAATCCAATGTATACCGGTACGCCCCATGATGATAATCCCAATCCGGCATTAATCTGGGATTCGCCTTTAGCGATTGGCGATTGAGCATAGATCAAACTACTAAAAAGTAGGAATGATAGGATTAATAATTGCTTTTTCATGTTTCTTATTTTAGATTTTACTACTTGTTTTTTTGTTTTGATTACTTTAATGTTCCTTGTTCAGCCTGGTTAATCATTTGTTTGTTTGCGGTAATGTAGATTTCAACCCTTCGGTTTTTAGCTCTCCCTTCTGTGGTGGAATTGTCTGCAACAGGCTCATCAAAAGCTTTGCCTTCGGTAGTCATTCTTTCAGTCGAAATTCCATTCGAATTCAAAAAATTGGCAACTGAAGCAGCTCTGTTTTTTGATAACTGTTCGTTTGTTTCTCTGGAACCAGTATTGTCGGTGTGCCCGTAAATGGTCACATCGGTTTCAGGAGTTTCTTTTAATGAAGCTGCAAATTTGGTTAATGCTGTTCTGGAGCTGGTGTTCAAGTCGCTTTTCCCGGTCTGGAATAGGATTCCGCTATCGAAAGTAACTTTGATGGCCTGTAAATTATTGGCATCGGTAACTGACTCTACTTTTGCACCTTCAATTTTTTCAAGCTCAGCTTTTTGTTTGTCCATTTTTTTGCCAATGACTACGCCAGCACCGGCGCCAACAGCACCACCAACGGCAGCGCCAATTGCGGCACCTTTCCCGTGACCAACCAGCGCTCCAATTCCGGCACCCAGAAGAGCGCCACCTGCGCCTCCTATAACTCCGCCTTTAGTAGAGTTTTTAGTTGAAGAACAACTGCTTAATAGGATTATACCGCAAAGCAGAATTGCAATTTGTTTATTAAATGTTTTCATGTTTTTTGAGATTTTGGTTATCTGTTTATTTTTCATGTTTGATGATTGTTTGGATTTTGTCTGTTCCCGAATCCAATAGTAAAATGGAGGCTATTTTTAGTAAAATGGAGGCTATTTTGACAGTTCTTTGTAAACAATGCCAGCTACAACAGCTCCTGCAATGGGGACAACAATAAATACCCAAAGTTGAGCCAAGGCCCAATCGCCAACGAATAAAGCCTGACTAATACTTCTGGCTGGGTTTACTGAAGTGTTTGTAACCGGAATGCTTACCAAATGAATCAGAGTCAATGCCAATCCAATGGCCAATCCTGCAAAACCTTTTGGGGCTTTTTCGTCGGTTGCTCCGAGTATAATAATCAGGAACATAAATGTCATAATAAACTCGGTGAGAATGGCTGCCAATAAACTGTATTGACCTGGAGAATGCTCGCCGTAACCATTGGCGGCAAATGAGCCAATCGGGGAACCGTTTCCGGTAACAATAAAATAAAGGGCTGTTGCAGCTAAAATTCCTCCGGCTACCTGAGAAATAATATAAGGCAATACTCCTTTTGCATCGAATCGTCCGCCAACCCACAAGCCAATTGTGACTGCCGGATTGAGATGAGCTCCTGAAATATGACCAATTGAATAGGCCATTGTAAGTACAGTTAGTCCGAATGCAAGAGAGACTCCTGCCAATCCGATCCCAACGTTAGGAAATCCTGCAGCTAACAGTGCACTTCCGCAGCCGCCAAATACGAGCCAAAATGTTCCGATAAATTCTGCTAAATTCTTTTTCATCGCAATTCTTTTTTTAGAGTTGAGTGTAATATCTCTTTCGGGGAGATATGGTGAAATAATCGTAAACAAAAGTCTGCAAATTCAATTTAATTTGAACGGTTTAACGCATTGCAACGTCTATACAGCCATCTATACAATATCTATACGGTGGTTGTAATTTGTTTATATTTAGTTGTTTGATTGTCGGCTTGGGTTTGTTGTAGCCTGTTTAAACCGGGATCGAACCGAATTTTAAGATTATCGTCAATATTCGATAGGCAGTTGGTGATTTAGTTCTGCTTTTCGCGAGTTAGAAGAACGAAAAAAGTTACTTTTGAATAATTGGAGTAATCTTAATGTTCGAATTGAGTAAAGTAAACCGAATTTGCGATGAGTAATTCTAAAATACTGCTTGTTGACGATGAGCCTTTAAATTTAAAGCTCTACGATAAAATGCTGAAAGATTTTGATTTTCAAATCATCACAGCAGCTAACGGGCAGGAGTGCCTCAATAATGTTCGTGAGCATTTCCCGGATTTGATTTTGCTGGATTGGAACATGCCTGTAATGGACGGGATTGAAGCTTTGGAAATACTAAAGAAAGATGCTGAGACGAAAGATATTCCGGTTTTAATGATTACCGGAGTGATGACTTCATCTGAAGACCTATCGTTTGCCATGTCGATTGGAGCTATCGATTTTCTGAAAAAGCCTTTTGATAAACTTGAATTGAGTGCACGTGTCAGGAATATTTTATTGTTGTCGGAGACTTTGAAAACATTGAAAGATCAATACTGCCATCTGGAGGATAAAAATGTATTTATTACCTCGTTGATCGAAAGTATTCCTCATCCGGTTATTTATTGCTCGATGGAGGGAATTCTGCTCATGAGCAATAATTTCTTCGAACAACTTCTGGAAAGATCTAAAGCTGATTTGGTCGGTAAGTCGGTCTATCGGTATTTCCGGAGCGACGAAGTGGGTTTTCATGTACAGAAAGATGTTGAGCTGGCCCAAAGCAAGGCATCGTTATCGTATGAAAAGAATGTTTTTCCCGGAGATAAAATGTTCATCGTTTCAAAAAATGTAGTTTCCGATAATCAGGATAATCCGCTAGGAATAATTACCGTATTTACTGATGTTTCGGAACTGAAAAAGGCCAACGACGAAATTGTGAATACCAAGAAGATTGAATTGATTTCGAGTACATTGAAGGTGATGCACCTAAATGAAATGAACAGCAGTTTGATCAATGATCTGGTGAAAATTAATCCGTACACCAATAAAGAAGGGCAGGAGCTGATTCGCCAGATGAGTCAAAAGTTTAAAATGAATATGACCGAGCAAATTTGGAACGATTTTGAAACACGGTTCGAAAATGCTTTTGATTCGTTTTACACGGTATTGCTTGAGAAATTCCCCGGCTTAACTCCCAATGAGCGCAAACTATGTGCACTATTACGATCCGGATTATCCTCTAAAGACATAGCCATTCTTACTTTTCAGAATCCTCAGAGTGTTGATGTTGCCCGGTACCGTTTGCGGAAGAAACTCAACCTGGCCAATGAGGAGAATCTTATCGATTTCCTCCTTTTGATCGATAAATAATAGGCCTATTGATTGATAGAGCAGTTGTATGGATAAAGTATAGTTTTTAGCAGAATACTATTGTAAGATATTTTCGACTTTTGTAGCAGAACAGCTATGCACATTTGTTCGGGCTTGAAACATTTGAATTGTAAAAACTACGAACTCTAATACGGAGGTTTAATTAAATGGTCAAAATAAAAATACCAACACGGTTAATCGCAACTACCATTTTGATGGCATTAATTCTGGTTCTAATTGTGGTTATAATAATTAGCCTTATTAATGAAAAAGGCAGAATTCAATCGGCGCTCGATCTTTCGCAACAAAATCGTGAGCAGATATTGAAAACGGAAGGCGTAACAGAGTCTCTTTTGTTGGTTGAAGTCCGGTTCAAGGAATACTGCACAACATTTGAAAAACCGGTTTTCGAAGATTATAAAACGCAGGTTAAAACGTTGGCTGAAAATATAAAACTTTTACAGCAACCGGTTTCTGGTGAGTCAAAAGAAGAAAGTAGTCGGATTACACAAATTTTTGAGGAAAAGACCAAAGAGGCTGATATATACGTGAAATTAAGGTTGATAACAGATTCGTTGATGTCTTCAGTTGCAAGTTTGGACGAAACTGAAACAGAAATCGACAAATATTTCGGGAGTCGGTCTGAAGGAAGGGTTGATACCTTAAGTGTTACAAAAACAAGTGAGAAATACAAGAAAGGTCTGTTGGGAAAAATAAAGAGTGCTATAGTTGGCGAAAAAATTCAGGAAAGTGTAAATACGAAGTTGCTGGTTCAATCTCCGTCCGAAAAATTATCTCACGAATCGTATCAGAAATCGGGTCGTAACTTGAAGAATATTAAGGAACTTGTATTGAGGAGTAATGATTTGAAAGAGAGTGAGTTGAATTTAATTAAGATAAACAATAGCCTGATTTCTGAAATACGTAAACTCATTAATGAAATCAAGTCGAGTATAAAGAATCAGGAGGCCAGGCAAAACAATTCTTTTTTAAAATCGGTTCGGAATTCTACTGATTTCCTTCAAAATGTATTGATTGTATTAATGCTGCTGGCATGTATTCTTGCAGGATATATTTTGGTGCTGGCTTATAAGAACGACACGTTTCAAAACCATATTGTTGATTTGAATAAGAAGGTAATGAAGGATTCAGTTGAAAAAGATAAGTTTTTCTCGATTATAAGTCACGACTTGATGAATCCGTTTAATGCACTTCTGGGTTTCAGCCAAATGATGACAGTATCGGCGAAGAACGGCAATCAGGAGGATTGTGTGGAATATTCGTTAATCGTTCATGAATCGACCAAACGGATTCTAAATCTGCTACAGAATTTACTCGTTTGGTCGCGAATGCAGAATGGCAAAATGAAATATACGCCCAAGTCAGTCAGGATTGATGAACTTGTTTCGAGTACAATGATGGTAGTAGCCCCAATTGCCCGGAATAAAGAAATAAAGCTCGATTGGAATGTGAATAGCGACATTACTGCAACAGTTGATCCAAACATGATCGGTTCTGTTTTACAAAACCTAGTCACAAACGCAATCAAGTTCACCGAAAAGGGAGGAAGTGTTTTAGTACAGGCTGATGCCGAATCGAACGTTTTAAATTTTAGTGTTACGGATACTGGAGTGGGCATGGATGAAACCCGATTAAACAAACTTTTCAAAATAGATAAAAATTCGTCATCACGAGGCACCGACGACGAGGTTGGCTCTGGTCTTGGCCTTATCATTTGCAAAGAATTTGTTGAAGCCCATCAAGGTAAAATCTGGGTCGAAAGTACTCTTGGGAAGGGAAGTAATTTCTGTTTCTCCATTCCATTAATTTGAAGAACTAACATTGATTGCTAAGTTTTGGTGAGTACCCTGAAATTATTTTCAGAATACAAGTACAAAAAATAAACATCCCGACAACTAGCCTAGCTGCCGGGATGTCTATTTTAGAGAATAGATGAATTAGTCGTCGTCATCTTCTTTCTGAACGGTAAAGAATGCTGCATGAACTGGTGCCGGACATTTGCTGTAAAGCCCGTGAATGGCGGCCCAGATCACTGCATTAAATTGGGCATCCGGAATTCGGTCTTCTTTGCTGAAATCAAATTTATCGCTAATTCTCGACATCGCAGTTTCTGCGGTGTTCTTCAGGTTTAAATCAACCTTATTGGGTAACGATTTGAAAGGAGGATGTGTTGCTGTTTTGTTGAAACATCTCCATAAAGGTTCGGCGGCGGCATCATATTGACTCATTGGTGGAAGTCCCAGAATTAGTTCCATCGTTCGCAGTGCTGATGAAGTGGAGTACATCGTATGATCCACAAATCCTTGCTTCACAAATCCACCAGCGAGATAAGCCGTTGAACGATGCGCATCAACGTGGTCAGGGCCATTCTGGGCATCGTCTTCCACAATAATAACCAGACTTTCATTCCAAATCGACGAATGACTGAGATGTTCGACGAAAAGGCCACAGGCCAGATCGTTATCGGCGGCGTGCGCAAGTGGAGACGGTCTTCCCAGCTTCAACCCTTCGGTATGGTCGTTGCCAAAACGGATACTATTAAATTGTGGAACATTACCCTTTGCAAGTAGTGTTTCAAAATCCTGTTTCCACCATCTAAACCTGACGGTGTCACGAATCGACATATTCCAACCAACATAAGATTCACAAAAATGATCCTTTAAAGCAGGAATGTTTGGTTTGTTATTATCGCCAATAAATTCACCGTAGCTTCGATACGGCACTCCATACCGTTTGCAAAAATCCCAGAAAAAACCATTTTTATTGTTTGAGATTTCACGTGTACCCTCACCTGGATATGAGCCACCTCTGCCCCCATAACTTGTAGGCCAGTTCTTTTCCAAATAATCGGTGCCATAGGCGCCCATCGTCCAGTTATGGCCATCGGCGCTCACTTCACCATCCACATAAAAATTGTCGAGCAACACAAATTGTTTGGTCAATGCATGCAGGTTTGGAGTCACATTTTTCCCGAAGAGCACCAACGTTGAATCTCCGTTTCCTTCGGGTATATCGCCTAAAACCTGATCGTAGGTGCGGTTTTCCTTGATGATGTAAAATACATATTTAATAGGCGATGACTCTCCAACCCGCGATGGAATTGGATTTCCTTCTTCACCTTTTGATTGCATTTCTTTTCCCTTGTTGTATGGAACGTTGTTATATACGGCCTGCGAATAAATGCCAAGCTGTGTCTCGCTTGGGTTGGGTATCGACTGCAATGTTCCACGGAAAAGTCCGCCAATGTATTGCACTTTGGCTTTTTTGTTTAAATCGGCATGGTGAGTAACTTCCTCTTTTTTAGGACTTGGTCCCAAAGGGTTGGCTTTGGAAGTCAAGCCTTTACCATTGGCAACAAAAATGTTGCTTTTAATTACCCTAACGCAGGTTGGATACCAGCCTGTTGGAATAAATCCTTTGCTGAAACTCTTTCCGGGAACACTTACATCGAAAACGGCCAGGCAATTGTTGTCGGCATTGGCAATGTATAATGTTTTATCATCATCACATAGGGCAACGCTATTTGTGGTCGATCCTGACGGAGAGTTTGGATAAAGCGCTGAATTCAAGATTTCGACGACTCTTTTTTGTTCCAGCGAAATAACCGAAACCGAATTGTCGTTGGCATTGGCTACAAAAAGGTATTTCCCGTTGCCTGTCTGGCACATGTCGTTTGGATTATCCCCAACCGGAATACTGCCCATCATCTGCTGTTTGCGGGTATCAAACAGGTCAACTTTATCGCAGCCCCAACATGTGACATACAATACTTTGCCATCATTTGATAGTAAACAAGTATATCCTTCGCCTCCCAATTCGAATCGGCTTTTAACTTTTTTCGCTTTCAGGTCGAAGGTGTATAACGAATTGTTTTCTTTGGTGACCGCATACAACATTTGCTGATCATCATCGACAGCAATGCCCGCAACTGAAATTTTTTCAGGCCAGGGTTTCCCAATAACCAACGTGTCATACGGCACCAGTTTTTTGTTGGAAACCAAATAGCGCATGATCCAGTTGTCATTTCCTCCTGAAGCATACAAATACTTGCCATCTTTTGAGAACGTGAGGCCCAGCCAGCTTTTTGCCGTGATCACCGAATCGAGTACGAGCATCTTTTCCGGATCAATCAGTTGAATTCCCTGATCGCTTTGTCCGTTATTGGTTACTGCCAGCATCTTTCCTGAAGGAGAAAGTGCAATGTTCAGAGGTAAATCACCCAGAGGCAACTTTTGTCCTACCGGCGTGAGTTTCCAACCATTCGTCAACGAAACCCGACCCGATTCTATTTCCTTTAAACTCTGTCCATTCGCCTGAATAAATGGGAATGACAGTAGAAAGACGAAATTCAGAACAAATACTGTTCTAATGTTGATAGAAAACATATTGTATAGTTGTTTTGGGTTAATCTTCATGCCGAAATTTCGGGATAAGTTTAATCAAATCAAATCCAATCGATTAAAATTGAATTAAATTTTTGAAACTTTCGGTTCAGCTTAAATTTTTCATCGTGGTAAAGATATTTCGACAACCCGATCACATTTTATCCAATGATTTCTTTTTGAAGCGCTTCCAGCGATTTGCCTTTGGTTTCGACATACATGAATTTCACCACAAAGAATTGAAGCAACATCATGGCTGCAAAAAACAGGAATGGGTATCCACCCGATTTTTCGGCCATTACCGGGAAAGTCCACGAAACAATTGCAGCCATTATCCAGTGCGTAAAACTTCCAAGTGCCTGACCTTTCGATCGCACGCTGTTGGGGAATACTTCGCTGATATACACCCATATAACAGCTCCTTGTGAGAATCCAAAGAATGCAATGTAGCTAACCAGTAACCATACCAATAAGTTCTGATGACTGTTGGTGAAGAAGATAAATGCCACTCCAGCCAGCGAAACTGCGGTTCCTATAGAGCCGATGAGTAGTAATAGTTTTCGACCCACTTTGTCGATAATACTCATGGCCAACATGGTAAACAGCAAGTTGGTCGCGCCAATGGCTACACTTTGTAAATCGCCTGATACTTTGCTAAAGCCGGCTTGCGCAAAAATATCGTTCAGGTAATACAGCAAACCGTTAATTCCTGAAAGCTGATTGAACATGGCAATTGAAACAGCCAGGAAAATCGGGTATTTGAACTTTTTGCTGAACAGTAGTTCTTTCCCTTTTTTCTTTTCCGATTCGATGGATTCGAGTATTTCAGCAATTTCTTTTTCAACAAATTCTTCGCCAGTCAAATTCAACACTGATCGCGCTTCGTCAATAAGTCCCATTTTAATCAGCCAGCGTGGACTGCGTGGAATAAAGAACAGGGTAATGAAAAAGAGAATTGAAGGAACGGCCATTATTCCCAGCTTCCATCTCCATTCCACTTCGCCCAATCCGAATAAACCTACCAGGTAATTCGAAAAATAAGCCATTAAAATACCGAGTACCACATTAAACTGAAACATCCCAACCAGGCGTCCCCGATATTTAGCCGGAGCAATTTCGGCAATATACATGGGGCCAACAACAGATACTCCTCCAACCGCAATTCCGCCAAGGAAACGGAAAAATAGTAGTGAAATCCAGCTGAACGAAAAAGCACATCCAAGAGCAGACAACGCGTAAAATATAGCCAGGTAAAACAAAATTCGGCGGCGTCCATAGATGTCAGCGGGTTTTCCCACCACCATAGTTCCAATAATTGTTCCGATTAGTGCTATGGAAACGGTGAATCCAAGCCAGAATTTATCGAGGTTAAAAAGTTTTTCGAGTGCTGAAGTTGCTCCTGCAATAACTGCGGTATCAAAACCAAATAGGAAACCACCCAATGCGGCAGTCAGTGTGATAAAAATTAAGCGGATGTTTATTTTCATTTTGTTAGTCTTTGTCGTATAGGTACTCTTCAAATGTAAATAATTATTGATTGATAACTGGAATACTTAAGTTGAATTTATGTGATTATTCAGCCAATTTGAATGCTTAATGTTAAAAGAAGTTAAAAGCGGTTGGTTTCAAAAAATATCCAATGAATGAGATAAGGGTGTTTCTTTTCTGAACTGTTATGTAATCGTATTGCGGAATTTTTTTTCATAAGTTTGTTTAGGTTTTTTTACTAAGACTTTGGGTCTAACAAAAAACTTCAAAGGGCATGGGGTGAGATCCGATGCCCTTTTTATTTTTTCTCCAATCTTTTCTTGTTCCAGAATAATTTTAGGTGTCGAACGTCTTATCTTTGCAATAATAGTTTATAATAATCAATTCGAAAACGACAATATTATGACCTTAATTAAATCAATATCAGGAATTCGGGGAACTATTGGTGGAAAACCCGGCGAGGGATTAAGTCCGCTTGATGTGGTAAAATATACGGCAGCTTATGCCGAATGGGTGAAACAACAACACCCCGAGCAAACAATTACTGTGGTGGTTGGCCGCGATGCCCGCATTTCAGGGCCGATGGTTCAATCGCTGGTAGTGGCAACGCTTTCAGGAATGGGCTGCATGGTTGTTGATTTAGGAATGGCAACCACACCAACTACGGAAATTGCCGTGAAGGAAGAGCAGGCACAAGGTGGAATTATTCTTACTGCCAGCCATAATCCAAAGCAATGGAACGCATTAAAGTTACTGAATCAGGATGGAGAATTTCTGAATGCTGCTGAAGGTGCTTTGGTGTTGGAAATTGCTGAAAATGAGTCGTACCAGTTTGCTGAAGTTGATGATTTAGGTGAGATCTTCGTAAAAGATTATACCGATATTCACATTCAGCAAGTACTCGATCTGGAGCTTGTTGATGTTGATGCTATCCGGAATGCTAATTTCAAAGTGGCTATTGATGCTGTGAATTCGGTAGGAGGAATTGTTATCCCGGCCTTACTGAAAGCGTTAGGGGTTGAAGATGTTGTCGAAATTAACTGCGATGCCACTGGACAATTCGCCCATACTCCGGAACCGCTTCCCGAAAATCTGATTGAAACGGCCGAAATCATTCGTAACAATTTGGTTGATGTCGGTTTTGTGGTTGATCCCGATGTTGATCGCCTGGCGATTATTAGCGAAGATGGTTCCATGTTTAACGAAGAATATTCGTTGGTTTCCATAGCCGATTATGTGTTGAGCCAAACTCCCGGCAATACGGTTTCTAACCTTTCGTCGTCGCGGGCTTTGCGCGATATTACCGAAAAGCATGGCGGAACGTACACGGCAGCCGCTGTTGGTGAGGTAAATGTAGTTGCCAAAATGAAAGCTACCAATGCGGTAATCGGAGGCGAAGGAAACGGTGGAATTATTTACCCTGCATCGCATTATGGCCGCGATTCGTTGGTTGGTGTTGCCTTGTTTTTAAGCTTGTTAGCCAAATCGGGTTTAAAATGCTCTGAGCTTCGAAAAACTTATCCCGATTATTTCATTTCGAAAAACAAGATTGAACTGACTCCGGAAATTGATGTGGATGGTATTTTGGTTAAAATGAAGTTGAAATATCAGCACGAACAAGTGATTGATATTGATGGCGTAAAAATTGATTTTGCTGATCGCTGGGTGCATTTGCGAAAATCGAATACAGAACCAATCATTCGTATTTACGCCGAAGCTCCTTCAATGGTTGAAGCCGATTTGCTGGCGCAAACTATTATTCAGGATATTCGTTCATTGATTGCCTAAAAAATAAAGTATCCCATCTGTTCAATAGATCGGATACTTTATTTTTTAACTTGTTTATTGTATTGCCGCTTTCTTTTCGATTAGCTGGTCAACAATCTTCTGTTTTCCCGAAATAACTGCTTGCTGGTTGTTTAGTTTTAAGTCATTCTGAGTAATTGTTCCTTTTGCCGATTTGATGTCCATTTCCTTTGATTTGATCTTACTTTTCAGCGATTTTATTTTGTTGAAGTATTTCGATTTTTCTTTGGCTAAGTCTTTTAACGCTTTCTTTGCAATGTCATATTCAGGAGTTTTTTTTGTTAGGGTTGCAAACGCTACTTTATTTGCTGTAATGGCTTCGTCCAACCTGACAATGTCATTTTCAACCTCAAATATTCCAGCGTTATATTCCTGAATGTCTGTTTCGCAACGGGCAATTATTTTTTCTTCTTTTTTTGAATCTGATTCAATGTCTTTCAAAACATCTTCCTGCCGCGAAACTTCTTTTTTTGCTTCTTTAATCTGTCCATCAACGACGCCTTGGTATGCAATAACTCCAAAATCCCTGATGTATGATTTCATGTTTTGAATCTGTTCAGGATCAGCATTTGATTCGTTGATGAAGGCCGAATCGGTATATTGAAAAAAGGTATTGAACTGACAGCCTTCAGGTAGTTCAACCATCCGGGCATAAATGTCCATCGAATGTTTGGTAATTATTGCCTGTTCTATCGACTTGACAAATAGCTCATCTCCAATTTTCTCAACTTTAAGCTTGTCGCGGTTTACTTGTTTCTCGTCACTCTTAAAAATGTTCCCAATCTGTGTGGCCAGATTTCCAACTCGTTCGCCAATGCTTCGGTTGTTAACGTATTTTTTCCAGACTGGCTCAATATCATTGGGTTTTGCTTCTGGAATTAATACTGTTATTGCGGTTTGTTCGCCTTTTGACATGTGCTTTTGACCAATTTCGACTTCAATCTTCTGTTGCGAATGGGCAAGGATTGTTATCGAAAGAAACGCTGTGAGGATGTAAAAATGTTTCATAGCTTTTTTATTTCAAATAACGATTATGGTAATTTTTTGTTTCAAAGCAGAAGAAGTAACTCTGGACTAAATTGTTGATAGTTGTACCAGGTTAATGCAAAAGCGGATCAGCTTGGTTGATTAGCTGATCCGCTTTTGCATTAATCGTTTAAACTTCTGTTATCTTGGAGTTCTATTTCTTGTTAAAAGCTTCCACACCGGCATCCAAAAATTGGTTAAATGCTTCAATGTTGAGATCGTATGCTCTTGGCGAAACCAGCAGAGTTCCGTTGCCATCTAAAATGACATAATAGGGTTGCGAGTTCGTTCCGAATTTACTGGTTTGTATTTCGCTGTTTTTCTTGCCAAGAAGTTTCACTTCGCGACCATCTTTATTGGTGTACCACTCTTCTTTTGGCATTTCTATCACTTTGTCGTCAACGTAAAGAGCCAGTAAAACAAAATTTTCACGAAGCCTTTTGAGGACTGTCGGGTCGCTCCAAACCCGGTTTTCCATTTCACGGCAGTTGGTGCAGCCATGGCCTGTGAAGTCGACAAAAATCGGTTTATTCAATTCTTTCGATACCTTCAGAGCCTGATCGTAATCGAAGTAGCCCTGTAATCCGTGAGGTAGTTTTAGCCGGTCTGCGTATTTTGCGGCTTCAGTCATGTTTCCCTGATGGACACTTTGACCACCTCCCTGATTGTCGCGAACAATGGCGTTAATGTTAAAATCTTGTGTTTCCATTGGAGGAAGCCAGCCCGAAATGCCTTTGAGCGGTGCGCCGAAAAGACCCGGAATAAGGTAAATCACGAAAGTAAATGTGAAGATAATTAGCAGTAGCCGTGGAAAAGATTTCACAACCGGATAATCACTGTCATGTGGAAACTTGATTTTCCCCAACAAGTAAAATCCCATCATAGTGAAAAGCACGATCCAGAATCCGAGGTACACTTCACGATCGAGTAGCCCCCAATGGTAAGTTTGGTCGGGTACATTCAGGAATTTCAGAGCAAAAGCCAACTCAATAAAACCAATAACAACTTTTATCGAATTTAGCCATCCACCCGATTTTGGCATCTTTTTTAACCATTGTGGGAAAAAGGCAAACAAGGTAAACGGAATAGCAAAGGCAAGCGAAAAGCCCAACATTCCGATGACCGGTTTTAAAATTTGACCGCCAACCGCCTGTACAATAACAGTACCCACTATTGGGCCAGTGCACGAAAACGAGACAAGTACAAGTGTGAATGCCATGAAAATTGTACCCATTACACCACCTTGATCCTCATGCTGTGCGCTTTTGTTAACGAGCCAGCTTGGCATCGTAATTTCAAAATATCCGAAGAAGGAAGCCGCAAAAATTACAAAAATCAGGAAGAACAATACATTTGGAATCCAGTGTGTGCTAAGCCAGTTTCCAAAATCGGCACCAAAAAGTACTGAAATCAGAACTCCAAATATCACGTAAATAGCAACAATTGAAAATCCATAAATCAACGCCTGAATTTTTCCTTTCGAACCACTTTTCATGAAATACGAAACGGTCATTGGAATCATTGGAAATACGCAAGGGGTAAGGATAGCCAATAGTCCCCATGCGAAAGCCTGAACAAAAAACCACCATAGAGAACGGTTTTTCCCTGTAAACTCATCGTTGCTGGCGATGGGTTTTACCTCTGTTTTTGTTGCGGGTTGGACTATTTGAGCAGTCGCAGGTTCTGCAATTGTGGTGGGATTATCGGGTACTGCGGCAGTATTAAGATCCGTTTTTGTTTCAGAGGCACCAGCCGATCCCGTTGAAGCCGGAATATTGAATGAGAACACCGATTCACCCGGCACACAAGTTTCATCATTACATGCCTGAAAGTTTACGATGCCACTAACCAAAACTGGTTTGTCGTTTGTGAATTTTATTTTTTGGACAAAAGTTGCCGTGTTGTCAAAATACTTCACCTTCATTTGGAACATTTCATCAAATACCTCATGTGGTGTAGGTTCGGTCGATGTGCCAACCAATTGAACTCCATTTAATTTTTCAAACTTAAATTCAGTTGGCATTGGTCCACCCTCAGGAAGGTGCATAGAGTATAAATGCCATCCGCGGTCAATCGTGGCTACAAACTGTAAATCAGCAGTGTTAGTGCCGGTTATCTTGGTTTTGAATTCCCATTTAACTGGCTCAACAATTTGCGCCTGAGCGGAATAGGAAGTAAAAAGGGAAAGAATAAAGAGTGCTATAATCCCTGTTAATGTTTTGGTTTTCATACATTCAAGTATTAATATATCTGCATATAAACGATTGTACAAATTAATTGTTTCTGAATTACAAGTTTCAATTCTGCCGATGTAATTATAATCTTGAAATAAACTTGGTATCCAGACGCAAAAGTACTTAAAAATTCGAATGGCATTTTGTGATATTTCCTATTAATTGTTAATCAAAGCATCGCTGAAAAACATGTTTACTCTTTATTTTGAAATTCGGACATTCTGAATTCTGTCGGAACAGAAAATGTTTTCATTCAATAATATGTAATAAAACATATGTTTTGATTACTTATTTGGCATAAATGTTGAACGGAACAATCATTCTAAATGATTGTTAATCACAAAGCCCAAATATCCACCTAGATTCTAAACCATGAGCAACAAAAAGATCCTTCTGATAGCAATACCAGCTGTCCTTTTACTTGTTTTCTATTTTGTATTTCGAAAAGGCGAAACCGATTACAATCAGGTTACCGTAAGTGTTCAACGTGGTACGTTTAACGCCTTAATCTTTTCGTCGGGTCAGCTCGAATCAGAGAAATCTGAAAGTATCAATATTCCGGAGAAGTTGAACGACCGGAATTTGCGCATCTGGGAATTGGCCATTACGCATATGGTTGAAGAAGGTACAGTTGTTGATTCGGGCGATTATGTGGCCACTTTAGACCATAAGGCTGTTGAAGAACAAATTAAACTAGCTCAGGACGATATGGATAAAATGCTGTCGGAATATGAGGACAGTAAGATCGATTCGAACTTAAACCTGAGCAATCAGCGCGATGTAATTGTCAATGCCCGTCTCGATTTGACTGAAAAGAAAATCATCGTTGATGAATCGGTTTACGAATCGCCTTCAATTCGCAAGAAAGCCAGTATGGACTTGGATAAAGCTCAGCGGAAACTCGAACAGGAACAGAAGGCTTATGGACTGAAAAAGCAACAGGAGGTTAATAAGGTTGAGCGTAAATACATTAATTACCGTCAGGTTTCGGAGCGGTCGGGCGAATTGCAAAAGCTTTTTGATGCGCTCGAAATTACGGCTCCCAAGGCCGGAATAATTACCTATTTCAAGTATCCCTGGGGCGAAATTATCAAAACCGGCTCGAAGGTTGGCCCCTATAATTCAATCATAGCCTCTATTCCTGATATGACGAACTTGATTTCGAGAACTTACATCAATGAAATTGACATTTCAAAAGTGAAGGTTGGCCAGAACGTGAAAATTGGAATCGATGCTTTTCCAGATAAACAATTGACCGGGCAAGTTACTTCGGTAGCCAATATTGGGCAAGCCATGCCAAACAGCGATGCCAAGGTTTTTGAAGTTAAGATCAAAATATTTGGCCAGGATAAAGATCTTAAACCTGCCATGACGACCAGTAATGCCATTGACGCAGGTCTGTTTAAGGATACGTTGATGGTTGCTACTGATGCTGTTTTCGAAAACGACAGTTTGAAATTCGTTTATCTGGGGAAGGATAATCCGGTTAAACAGATTGTGTGGCTTGGCGACGAAAACGAAAATTATGTGTTGGTTAAAAAGGGCTTGAAAGAAAATGATGTGGTTTGGCTTTCGGAACCAAAGGATGCCGCTGACTTAAAATTTAGCGGTGTGGAAATCTATGCAGAAATCCTGAAAGATAAAGAAAACACCAAGATTAAGGCCGATAAAGAACGGGAGGAAATGCTCCGGAAGAAAGCAGATGCTATGTCACAAATGCCCGGTTCAATGCCTCCGGGAGCAATTGTAAAGCAAACGAAATAGATTGCTCAAAACATAAAACTTAAACGATGATTTTTAAAAAATATTTTCATGATATAGTTATTGGTTTTGAGGCAATTATTGACAATAAGCTCAAATCAATATTAACTGCACTGGGTATTATTTTCGGGGTTGCCGCTGTTATCAGCATGATGGCCATCGGGAATGGTGCTGAACAGGAAATTCTCGAACAGATCAAGATGGTCGGTGTCAATAATATAATTATTACTCCAACCGAAGCTTCAGGAAGTCAAAAAAGTACATCAGGAGAGGATGAAAAGCCTGGCACAAAGAAATTCTCGAAAGGGCTTACCATTCTCGATTTAAATGCAATCGAAGAAATTGTCCCGACGGTTAATATGCTCAGCCCGGTAATTTCGTATAACTATTCGGCCATTATCGATGGGAAAAGTAAACCAGTAGTCATTGAAGGTGTAAATACCAGTTATTTTGAAGTTTTTAACATCAGCCTGCAAAAGGGCGAGGTTTTTAATCGTTTGCAATCGGAGGCTGGTCAGCCGGTTTGTGTGATAGGCGATAACATCAAAACCGTGTTTTTTAATCAGGAAGATCCGGTTGGGGAGTACATTAAATGTGGTCAGATTTGGTTGAAAATCATTGGTGTGGTCGAACGCCGCGATTTTACAGCTTCAGCATCCGACGAGATGGGCATCAGCAGCACCGACAATAAAATATTTGTCCCGGCACAAACCATTCTGATGCGATTTAAGAACCGTGCTTTGGTTCGTGCCGACGAAGTAGAGAAATCGAATGCCCGCCGACGGATTGTGATTACGGATGCCAATGCCAGCAGTGAGGTTGAAGACAAAAATCCGAATCAGCTCGATAAGATTGTATTGCAGGTGAAAGAAACCGAGCAGCTTAGTGCCACTGCAGGAATTGTCAAACGACTGCTTTTACGCCGTCACTCCGGGTTGTACGACTTCGAGGTTACTATTCCCGAACTTTTACTCAAGCAGCAACAGCGAACCAAGAAAATATTCAACATTGTTCTTGGAGCCATTGCAGGCATCTCGTTGATTGTTGGCGGCATCGGAATCATGAATATCATGCTTGCTTCGGTGATGGAACGAATTCGTGAAATCGGTACCCGACAGGCCATTGGTGCTTCTCGAAAAGATATTGTCGCTCAATTTTTGGCTGAATCAACTTTGATCAGCATTTCAGGCGGAATAATCGGAATAATACTGGGCGTCGTCCTATCGAAGATCATCACGGCTGTATTCGATATAAAAACCATCATTTCATTCTTCAGTATCTTCATCGCGTTTGGTGTTTCGGCCCTGGTCGGAATCATGTTTGGTTACATGCCTGCCAAACGTGCCGCAGAGAAAGATCCGGTTGAATCATTACGTGCTTAAAACTTACAAACATGAAAAAACAAATACTAAATAATAATTTACCCCTAAATCCCCTAAAGGGGACTTTGGCAACCCACAAGTGTTTAAGACGCTCGCACCAAAAGCCCCTTCAGGGGTTTGGGGTGAAAGACTCAACATTAAATCGACTGCATTATCTTTTCCTGATTATTTTTTTCTCCGGATTCATTCAAATTGCAAATGCCCAATCGGAAAAACTTAGCCTTAGCCTGGATGAAGTGGTACGAATTGCATCAAAGAGTTCGCTTGATGCGTTCAGGTACAAAAACATGTACCTGTCGAGTTACTGGGAGTACAGGTATTACAAGGCCGATAAACTTCCAAGCCTTAGTATGAGCGCCACTCCGCTCGATTTTAATCATTATCGCAAACGCGAATACAATTTTCAGACGAACGAAGATCAGTATGTTTTGCGCGACTATATCAATTCTGATGTTGCCCTGAAATTGAATCAAAATATAGGACTGACCGGAGGAAGCTTGTTTTTAAGTTCCGAATTGGGAATGGTAAAAAACATGGGTGGCGATCAGGTGACTTCGTACCAGGCAACGCCTGTTAGTATTGGCTATTCACAATCGCTAAACGGATACAATGCTTTAAGATGGCAATCGAAAATTGAACCGGTAAAATACGATAAGGCGAAGAAAACCTTTATCCAATCGCAGGAAACCCTGGCCATGAAAAGCACTGCCATGTTTTTTGATTTGGTTGAGGCACAGATTCAGCTCAAAATTGCCCAAAATAACATGTCGAATGCCGACACACTGTACAAGATTGGTAAGGGGCGGTTTCAGGTTGGAACAGTTACGCAAGACGAACTTTTAAATCTGGAACTTAACCAGTTAAATTCGCAACAGGCATTAAACTCGGCTAAACTCGAAGTGACACGTGCCCAGTCGGGATTAAATTCGTACCTGATGATGGATAAAAAATCGCAGATCGACTGCAAGGTTCCGTCCGAAATTCCAACATTGCAAATCATGGCCGATCATGCGCTTGATCTAGCACTAAAAAATAATCCTGAGATTCTGGACCAGCAGCAGCAAATGCTTGAACAAGATCAGCAGGTTGCTCAGGCAAGGTCTGAAAGCGGATTAAACACTACCGTATTTGCAATGTATGGCCTCAATCAGTCGGCCGAAAATTTCGATAGGGTTTACGATCAGCCCGATCAAAGTCAAAGGGTGCAGGTTGGTTTCAATATTCCTTTGGTTGATTGGGGGCGCCGAAAAGGAAAGCTGATGATGGCCGAATCGACCCGCGAAGTTGCTAATGCCCGAATTAAACAGTCGCGTATCGACTTCGAACAAAATATTTTCCAGTCAGTCATGGAATTTAACCTTCAGGCCGAGCAGGTGCGAAATGCCGCTAAAGCCGACACTGTAGCGCAAAAAGGTTATGATGTTACTTTCCAGCGTTTTTTAATTGGAAAAGTTGATGTGACCAAACTTAATATTGCACGCACCGATCGGGAATCGGCCCGAAAGGCATATATCTCTGCAGTTAAAACTTATTGGAGTTATTATTACCAGTTACGGATGCTCACGCTCTTCGATTTCATAAAAAACGAAGATCTTACTGCTGAGTACGATAAAATTATTCAAAACTAAGCCGCTATGTTAAAGAAAAGGAAATATCAGATAATCCTTGCGGCATTCGCTGTAATCGGAATTGCGGCTTTGGTTTGGCTACAGGTCAAACCGGCTGATGGGAAATTTTATAAAGTAAAAAAAGGCAATCTGGAAGTGATTGTAACCAGCAAAGGCGAGGTCAAAGGCGATAAGTACACTGAAATAAACCTTCCGGCGGCCCTGTGCAATCAGGAATTAAGAGTTTATCAGCTCAAATTCATGGACGTGATTCTTGAAGGGAAGGCCGTCAAGAAAGGAGATTACATTGCCAAGTTAGACGAAAGCCAGTTTGCAACGATGATGCGTGATATCATGCAACAGAAAGAAAAGATGGATGCCGATTTGCGAAACGCGGTGTTAGATAGTACGGTTACCTTATCGGGTAAAAGAGAGGCCGTTAGCAATGCAAAGCTCGATTTGGAATACCTGAAAATTGATTTGGATCAGTCGAAATATGAATCGGAAGCCTACCAGCGTAAAACACGGGTGAGTTATCAAAAGGCTGAAAATGAAATTGGAAAACTCCGTAGAGATTATTTACTTGAGCGGAACAGGTTAAAGATTCAGGTTGGAAGATCCAAATCGAAGGTGACTGAATTTCAGGATAAAATCAATAAATACATGGAAGCGCTGGCATCAACCACAATAAAAGCTCCGGAAGATGGAATTGTAATGTTTGCCAAAGACTGGATGGGTAAAACCTATGGAAAAGATTCGGAAATAAACATATGGAATCCTTTGGTAGCTACCTTGCCCGATATGTCAGTTGCGATCAGCGAAACCTACATCAGGGAAATTGATATTTCGAAAGTGCAACTCAACGACAGTGTTCGAATTACGATTGATGCCTTGCCCGATAAGGTCTTCTTTGGAAAAGTAATTAAAATAGCCACCATTGGTGAAGACCATAAAGATTTTGACATGAAAGCATTCAAGGTGGTTGTCAGGTTCGAGAAGTCGGATAAAGACATGAAACCGGGAATGACTGTTAATAACGACATCATCGTCACATCGTACAAGGACAAATTGTTGGTGCCATTAAAAGCTGTGTTCTCAAAGAGCGGGAAGCAAATTGTTTACATGAAGCAGGGCGGGAGTATTAAAGAGCAGGAAATTCAATTGGTTGCTGAAAATGAACAATATGGAGTGGTCGAGAACGTGATTCGGGAAGGTGATGTGGTTTTGCTTTACCAACCCGAGAAGTTCAAAGTCGAGGTCGAAAAGGTGGCGAGTAAGTAGCGATTTTTCAATTACAATTCCTTTCATTAACAATTCTTTGGAATTTGCATTGGAGTTGTATTACAGGTTTTTGTACATTTGACAGATTTTAACCTGAACCTAAACCTGTTTTATGAAATTGTGCTTATTTGGCCTGTTCATATTCCTGAACTTGCTTTCCTATTCATCCTCAAAAAAACACCCAAATCTTCGTGGATTAAAAACAGATCCGGCAGTCAATAAAAAAAATAGCGACTTTATTTTACATGTAAAAAAGGCTGCCGAACACATTAAAATTGATGGTTTGATTAGCGAACCCGACTGGGAGGTTGCTGAAAAAGCCAAAGATTTCCGATTGGTACTTCCCGTCGATTCCGGGTTCGCAAAATCTCCGTCAGAAGTGGTGATGACTTACGACGACAAAGCGTTTTATTTGGGCATAACTTTCTTCGATACCATCCCGGGGAAGCGCATTACAGAGTCTTTCCGGCGTGATTTTGTATTTGGAAACAACGACAATGTGTTGGTTTTCTTCGATACGTTTTTAGATCAGACCAACGGCTTTTCGTTTGGGGCATCGGTGTCGGGAGCCAAATGGGATGGCACCCAATCGAATGGTGGTACGGTAAACCTAAACTGGGACTGCAAATGGGACTCTAAAACAAAACAATATCCAGATCGTTGGGTGACCGAAATGCGAATTCCTTTTCGGTCGGTTAGGTTTAAATCGGGAGCTGATAAGTGGGGTGTAAACTTTAGTCGGCTTGATTTGAAAACTAATGAAAAATCGTCGTGGGCGCCGGTTCCGCGTCAGTTTGCCACAGCTAGTTTGGCCTACGCCGGTGTGCTGCAATGGGATAAGCCACTTCCCAAATCAAAAATGATGTTTTCCGTTATTCCCTATATTTTTGGTAGTGCGGCTAAAAATTTTGAGTCCGGAACAAATACCACTTACCGGAAGGATTTTGGATTTGATGCCAAACTTGGTTTAAGTACTTCCATGAACCTGGACCTGACTTATAATCCGGATTTTTCGCAGGCGGAGGTCGATCAACAGGTGACTAACCTTGATCGTTTCGAACTGTTCTTTCCTGAAAAGCGCCAGTTTTTCCTAGAAAACAGCGATCTTTTTTCCAACTATGGGTTTGCCTCGGTTACGCCTTTCTTTTCCCGGCGTATTGGACTGGATGCTCCGGTTTTGGCTGGTGCAAGGTTAAGTGGTAAACTGGGCGACAATTGGCGTTTGGGACTTTTAGATATGCAAACAGAAAAAACGGACAATCAATTGTCGCGAAATTTCATGGTTGCAGCGCTTCAGCGTAAGATGTTTTCCCGTTCAAATATCGGGTTGATATTGGTTAATAAAGAGTATATGGATGAGCCTCTGGCGCAAAATTTTAATCGTGTTGCAGGAATCGATTACAATTTGGCAAGCCGTAATAATGCCTGGAGTGGAAAATTGTTTTATCACCGCTCGTTCAGCCCTGAAAATCCCAGGAAACAATTTGCCCAGGGGGCATCGTTAATTTATAATACGAGGAGAATTCATGCTGGTATGACACAGGCAAGCGTTGGTGAAAATTACGATGCCGAAGCTGGATATGTTCGCCGGAATGGTTATAACATGCTCAATCCTGAATTTAGCTTGTTGTGGGTTCCCAATAAAAAAGTTGTTAGTCATGGAATTGTTTCTACAGCTAATTATTATTTTGATCCGAATTACAATCAGTTGGACCATGAAATTTCGCTGATGTATAAATTTGAATTTAGCAGTCGCGCCATTGTTGATGCAGGAATCAAGGATTATTACATTCTCCTTAGTCAGGATTTTGATCCTACACATATGAACTCTGCCGTTTTGGCCAAGGGAACCGATTATTCCTATCAGGTTGGATTTGTTGATTATACTTCTGATACACGATCACTGTTCAATTATGCTGCAACAATTTCAGCGGGAAGTTTCTACAATGGAAATATTGCATCATTTTCAGGACATGCTACTTATCGCTACCAGCCCTACCTGAACATGACCATGAACTTTTCATATACCGACATCAATCTTCCGGGATCTTTCGAACGAGCCCGGTTTTGGTTGCTGGGCCCTAAACTGGATTTGACACTGAGCGACAAGGTCTTCTTTTCCTCCTTCGTTCAGTACAATGAGCAAATCGACAATATGAATATTAACCTGAGGTTCCAGTGGCGGTACAAACCCGTTTCTGATTTGTTTATCGTTTACACCGACAATTATTATACCGGCAACTGGAGTCCCCGAAACCGGGCGCTGGTGTTGAAATTGAGCTATTGGTTTAATTAGAAAATTTTTCAGTGGTTGGCCGCAGTTGGCAGATCTCTTTCTTTATTTTTTATTGTAGACTGAGAAGCTGTTTAAAATTCAATTAAAACTATATTGAACCCACTTTGGTGTTCCATTTTATTCTATTCATTTGCCTCCGGTTTCACCGGAGGTTATGCAGATTCAAGTCCTTCGGACTTTTGTTCTATTGAAATCCTGAAAGGATTTAATTTGAATAACCGTTGGTGTTAACCCACGGAAAATGAGACCAATGAAATGACAACCCTGAAAGGGTTGAATTACTTCAGGAATAAATCAAATTAAATTTAAACAGTCTCTGAAAACTGCGACAGAACACTTTTTCAGAACTTTTCAAATACTCCCAGCCCAAACAATGCAAAATCATATTTGATGGGGTCTTCGGCGTCGAATTCCCGAAGTTTAGCTGTAATTTCTTCCACAGCTTGCCAGTCGTTTTGAGTACGGATAAGCAATCCAAGTTTGCGTGCAACATTGCCGGTATGAACATCCAGCGGGAGCATTAGTGCCGATGCCGGAATTTGCTTCCAGAGGCCAAAATCAACTCCTGCTTTGTCCGACCTCGTCATCCAGCGCAAATACATGTTTAGCCGTTTTGCCGCCGCCCCTTTTTCAACATTCGAAACATGCTTTTCGGTTCGGTGTTCGTGTTCGAGCTCAAAAAATACTTTTCTGAAATAAATTAACGAGCCGAAAATGGTCTTTTCATTCCTGAATCCCTGGGTAAATACTTGTTCCAAACCTCCATGTTTCTGGTAAATATTCTTTAGCGATTTCAGGAAATAAATGCAGTCGGTGCCATTGAATGTGCGGTGTTTGAAGTCTTGAAATATATCCCATTCGTCTTCCGGAGTATTGAGCAGAAATTCGATAGGATTGTTGTTCATCAAATTGATCAGTTTCAGCGAATTTCGGATGATTGTAGGCCGTTGCCCCCAAGCCAGGGTAGCGGAAAGGAATCCGGCAATTTCAATGTTTTCTTTGGTAGTGAAAAGCGCAGGGATCTGGATTGGGTCTGTTTCGATAAATCCTGGATGGTTATATTTATTTGCCTTTTCGTCAAGGAATTCTCTAGTTTCAGTTTTGTGGATGCTCAAAATAGTTGTATTTTATTGACAAAAGATATTGAAGTAAACGTGTTTGTCGATGGTGTAATTTTGCTCAGATTGGATGTATGAACAAATATATCAACGCAAGTGTTGACAGCAATTGAGAGCTTTAACTAAATTTATTCGCCATGAAGAAATTTATCTCAATTTTACTGTGTTATTGTATTTTGATTTTGCCAACCGGATGCCACACATCTAAACTTTTAACAGCCGATGAAGCTGAGGCAAAAACGGGAACTCAAAATTATCTCATTTTACACACTCCAAATCGAAATTATAAAATTTTCAACTACAAGTTTACCAAAGATTCAATTGAAGGCGATTTAAGGATTCTTTCCCCGGGCAAGTCGAAAACAATCAACCTATATACTGAAATGAATTTCGATATAAAACTTAGCCGGGATTCAAGTGAATTCGTGCGGATTTCAAAAGCAGATATAACAAAAATAACTTACAAGGAGTTTAGTATGCAAAATACAATTATAGCGGTAGTTGGAGTGTTGGGAGTTTTTGCGATTTTATCAGTAATTGTTGCGAATAGTATGTCTTTTAATATTGACTTAAGTGGGATGAGCAATTAGATTGAAGGTTCCCAATGAACTTCAAATCGCCAGATTCGATTCACCTCCCGACTCAATCAGCCCGTCTTTCATCCGAATAATTGCATCACTTTGGGCGGCGAAACTCTCGTCGTGGGTCACAATCACTAATGTTTGTTTAAACTTATCGCGAAGTGTAAAAAATAGTTCGTGAAGATCTTCCCTGTTTTTAGTATCCAGATTTCCTGAAGGTTCATCGGCCAGAATTATGGCTGGGTTATTGATCAGTGCACGTGCAACAGCCACACGTTGCCGTTCTCCTCCCGAAAGTTCGCCGGGTTTATGATTCAACCGGTGTGATAAGCCCAGAAAATCGAGGTATTCTTTGGCCTTTTGTTCGGCTTCTTTTTTCGGAGTTTTGGCAATAAAAGCCGGAATACAAACATTTTCGAGTGCAGAGAATTCGGGCAGTAGATAGTGGAACTGAAAAACAAAACCAATCTGCCGGTTTCTGAAATCGGACAGTTGGCGCTCGTTCATAATTGAAATATTTTGCCCGTTGATAAATACATTTCCAGCCGCAGGTTGGCTTAAAGTTCCAATAATTTGCAAAAGTGTGGTTTTACCAGCTCCGCTGGGCCCAACAATCGAATAGAGCTTTCCCGCCGGAACCACCAGATCAATTCCCTTCAGAACCTGAAGATCGCCAAACGACTTTGTTATTTTTTCGACTTTAATCAATCGCTGAATGATTTAGAATGATTGGTTTGGGGTAAACTAATGTTCTGAAGTTGGATTGCAAATTATATCTGAGCTCCGTTATCAATTGAATTTGCCATTGTTTCGGCTCCTTTGGTGACATCGCTTTTTACTTCCGATACTTCTTTCTCTATCACACTTGTGTGTTCTTTAACGCCTTCCTTAATGGTACTTGTGGTCTCTTTTATTCCATCCTGAATGTCGCTGGTGTGTTTCGTTATTCCTTCCTGAATGTCGCTTTTGATGTTTCGAACAGTTGATCGGATATCACTGATTTCATCGCCAAGTCCACCGCCGCTTTCGTTGAGTTCGCGTTTAATCTCATTGGTCGCTTTCTGGAATTCTCTCATGGCCTTGCCCAGCGTTCTGGCAATATCAGGAATGGCTTTAGCCCCAAAAAGCATCAGAAAAACAAAAATGATTAGTACTATCTCGCCTCCACCCATAAATGATGTATTAATTAGTTGGTCAAAAAATAATCTGAGCAAATATACAAACTAGTTAAGGATAACGCCAATGGAAGTATGAATAAGTTTGACCTAACGGGAAAAAAGAAGCAGGAATTCCATTGATCAATCGACCAATGAAATCCCTGCTTCAGGATTGTTTTATTCGAATGGAATTAAGCTTTGTTCTTACCTCTTGTTTTCATGATTGTGTCATAAACAATTGGTGCAGCATTAAATACCGATGAATAGGTACCAACACCAATACCGATCAAAAGAGCAAAAGTAAATCCTTTGATTGAGGTTCCTCCGAAGAAGAAGATTGCAAATAATACGATTAATACGGTTAACGAAGTACTGAATGTACGACGAAGAGTTGAATTCATCGCATGATCCATTGTTTCAGCCAAACCGCGTTTTGGATACAGGTGACGGTACTCACGGATACGGTCATAAATAATTACGGTATCGTTAATCGAATATCCGATCACGGTTAATACCGCTGCGATAAACGATTGGTCGATTTCCAGCGAGAATGGCAGGAATCCGTATAATACGGAGAACGCTCCCATTGTAATGATGGCATCATGAGCAAGAGAAACAATACCACCCAATCCATATTGCCAGTCCCTGAACCGTACAACGATGTATATGAAGATCAATACCAGAGAGAACAAAACTGCAAGGATCGCATCTTTGGTCAGTTTGTCCGAAATGGTTGGTCCAACCTTCTGTGTACTTTGCAAGTTTACTTTGCTAAACGTATCGGCTGATACATCGCCAATGTAATTCGCTTTTTTAAGTCCTTGGTAAAGCAGTTCTTCAACCTGGTTGTCAACATCAGCAGTGTTTTCTTCGATCTTATACCCGGTAGTAATACGAACCTGATTGGCATTACCGTATGTTTTTACATCCGGAGTTGAATTGAAGATAGGAGCTAAAGCACTCTTAATATCATCTACTCTCACATCTTTGTCGAAACGAACAACATAAGTACGTCCCCCTTTGAAGTCGATACCTTTATCGAATCCACGAACAACGAAAGAAATCAAAGAGATTACAATTAAAACTCCTGAAATTGAATAGAAAATTTTCCTTTTTTCGATGAACGGGATTTGTACATAACGCAACCAGTTTTTAGTATTTTTGGTTGTGAAGGTAATATCTTTGTTTTTAGCTAACTGACGTTCGAAGATCAAACGAGTGATGAAGATGGATGTGAACAATGAAGTTACGATACCAATAATCAATGTAGTTGCGAAACCTCTGATTGGACCTGAACCAAACACATAAAGTACGATACCGGTTAATAATGTAGTTACCTGTCCGTCGATGATGGCCGAATAAGCAGCGTTATATCCGTCGAAAACGGCAAGCCGAACCGATTTTCCAGCCAACATTTCATCTTCAATACGTTCGTAAATCAACACGTTGGCGTCAACCGCCATACCCATGGTCAATACGATACCTGCAATACCAGGTAAGGTTAAAACGGCTCCAATTGAGGCAAGAACACCAATCAGGAAGAAAACGTTTACGATCAAGGCTACGTTTGCTGCCATACCCGCTTTCCGGCTATAGAAGAATAACATATATCCCAATACCAATAAGAAGGCGATACCAAACGACCAGAAACCGCTGGTGATTGCTTCTTGTCCCAATGAAGGTCCAACAACATCTTCAGCAATAATTACAGCAGGTGCAGGCATTTTACCCGACTTCAGGATGTTCGCTAAATCCTTTGCTTCTTCAACGCTTTCCAAACCAGTGATTGAAGAACGACCTCCGGTAATTTCGCCGTTCACATTCGGATACGAACGTACATAACCATCCAAAACGATTGCAATTGATTTGCCAACATTGTCTTTGGTTAAACGGGCCCATACTTTAGCTCCTTCGCTGTTCATGGTCATACTTACTTCAGGGCGGCTACCCATATCAGAATAGTCCTGGCGGGCATCGGTAATAACATCTCCTTCAAGAGGAGCACGGCCATCGCGGCCAGTTACTTTGATGGCAACCAAAGTGAAGAATTTTTCTTCTTTGTCAACGGCTTTAGCAGTCCATTTGAAAGCCAGATTACGTGGCATCAATGCTTTCACCTGATCCATTTTCAGGTAAGAGTTAATTGTTGCAGTATCTTTCCACTGAGCAGTTCCTACAGCAGCTCCCGGATACAATTGACCCTGAGGAGTTGAATGTGGTTGCAGAATTGAAAACAAAGGAAATTGTTTTTTTGCATCAGCATTTTTGTCAACTCCGGTGGCATCAGTTTTTGCATTTTTATCCAGTTCGTTCAACAGGCTGTTGTTTGTTGTCTCAGCTTTTTTAGTCGTATCAACAGCAGCAACAGAAGGTTGAGTTTTAATCGAAAGAATTTCGGCTATTTTTTGGTTTGCCTGTGCAAGATATGGATATACTTCGCTGTTGTCGTATGTTTCCCAGAATTCGAGGTTTGCTGTTCCCTGCAAAAGTTTGCGAACACGTTTGGGGTCATCAACACCAGGAAGTTCAACCAGAATACGTCCGGCAGTCTGAAGTTGCTGAATATTTGGCTGAGCCACACCAAAACGGTCGATACGGGTGCGGATGATGTTAAATGAGTTGTCGATGGCAACCTTAGTTTCTTTCTTTAAAACATCCAATACTTCAGCATTGGTTGAGTTGTATTTAACCTTGTCTTTTAGGTCAAGCGTATTGAAAATCGAAGCCAGTTTTCCGTTTGGAGATATTTCTTCGAACGATTTTCCGAACAAGGTCACAAAATCTTCCTGGCTATTTTTCTGTTTTTCTTTTGCCATCCGGATGGCTGCCGTGAACGTTGAATCTTTACTGAAGTTCGACAATGATTTAACCAGGTCAACCACTGAAACTTCCAAAGTAACGTTCATACCACCTTGTAAGTCAAGACCAAGGCCAAGCTCTAAGGCTTTTACTTCTTTAAATGTGTATTTGCGAATTCCAAGCAAATTGTAAACAACCTCGCTTGACATTGAGTCAAGGTAGATTTGCTCTTTTTGTTTGTCTCCTTTTGCAAATGTTTTGGCTGCTTTCTCAACTTGGTTAGCCTTAAAGGTAAACATCAGCTGATACACACAAATCAAAGCAAGGAGTACTGCAAAAATTCTAATTGCACCTTTGTTTTGCATTTGTAAAAATTTAAATTGTTTGTTATAATTATTTAGATTGAATTATTTGTTTTTCAGACATAACTGTAAATATCGTTAGGTATTGATATAACAATTTACCTGATAATGAATCCGGAATTAAGAAAGGGGAGGTGTGTCGTCGGGGCTGGCGTACAGAACCCGGTTAAATGGAAGGGAATGAAATGAACATACTGATGGAAAGAAACTATGTACGGTTTCTGCTTTCATCATCTGGAATGTTCGTAAATTATAATGTTTCAGTAAAAATTTATCCTGAGAATAAGAAAGGCGAAACCGAACGGTGAAATCGTTGCCGGCAGTCTTTAAATTGTAGGTTGGTAATTGATTACATAAAAACAGATGGCTGTTTTCAGTGTTGTTCGAGGCTGGGTTTTTTCGAACATTGTCGGCCAGTTTTTGGTTAGCCACGTGATAGATATCGAATACGGCAGCTCCACTAACCAGCAAAAACAGCAGGCAGAGGCGCATGATAAAATGTTTCGATATGTATTTCTTCAGGTTCATTAATTTATTTCAGCCGCCAAATATATTTATTTTTTCTGAATATAATAGCCTTGATTTTCTGCTGTCGGACAGCCTGTCAGATGTGAAATTGAATGATTTTATTTGCGTAATCGATTTTGCATTGGTATTGCATCAAAATGTCGCCCCCCAACAGACCGGAAATTCGGTACGAGGTGTATTTTTCGTAAATCTCGTTGACATGGTCGAGATCAATCAGTGCCACTTTTTGCCCGGTAATTTCCAAGTCACCAAATCGCAGGCACGTCAGTTTTCCGACCGAAGTTTCCATCATGCCCTGATTAATACCTGCACTTTGATAATCTTCCATATCATCAGAATCGACATTTTCGTAATGCATTTTTAAATTTTTATCGAGTACAGTTTTTGATGCTCCGGTGTCAATAATCCAGTATGAATGAGTTCCATCTTCAAAACTACCTTCAATTAGAATGTGATAGTTTTCACGTTCAAGCTCAATGATATTTAGGGGTATTTCGATCATTTGTCAAATTAAGTTTCAGCTTATCCTTTGTAGTTTTTGCGTTATCGTATGCTATAAAAAAAGCTCCGGTAAATAATACCGGAGCTTCAAATATAGATTTTATTGTTTGTTTAGTTCGAAGAAAACTAAAGAATATTCATTCCGTCAACAACGTCCATGATTTCTTTAACTGCAGCAGCTGATGCAACCAACAATTCTTGTTCGTCAGCTGTCAGTTTAACTTCCATAACTTTTTCAACACCGTTTTTGCCTAATTTAACAGGTACACCAACGAAAATGTCGTTTAAACCATATTCGCCTTCGAGCTTAACGCAGCAAGGGAATACGCGTTTCTGATCCATTACGATAGCTTCAACCATTTGAGCAGCAGCCGAACCTGGTGCATACCAAGCTGAGGTTCCCATCAGGTTAACCAATTCGCCACCACCTTTTTTAGTGCGGTCGATGATTTTTGCCAAAGTTTCTTCGTCCAACATTTCAGTTACAGGAATACCTGCAACAGTTGTGTAGCGGGGTAGTGGAACCATAGTGTCGCCATGGCCACCCATCAGTAAAGCCTGGATGTCACGTGGAGAAACGTCCAAAGCTTCAGCAAGGAAAGCACGGTAACGGGCAGTATCTAAAATACCAGCCATACCTAAAACTTTGTTTTTGCTTGATTTAGAAACCGCATAAGCCACGTAAGTCATTACGTCAAGCGGATTCGAAACAATGATGATAATCGCGTTTGGCGAATATTTGATCACGTTTTCAGTAACGCTTTTTACAATACCGGCGTTGATTGAAATCAAATCGTCGCGGCTCATTCCTGGTTTACGTGGAACACCTGAAGTGATAACAACTACATCAGAACCAGCTGATTTTGAATAGTCGTTTGTTGCACCAACTGTACGGGTGTCATAATAATTAATAGGAGCAGTTTGCCACAAGTCTAAAGCTTTTCCTTCTGACAATCCTTCTTTAATATCGAGTAAAACTACTTCGCTTACAATGTTTTTTTCAGCTACGATCTGCGCGCAGGTAGCTCCAACATTTCCGGCACCAACAACTGTTACTTTCATAAATTGTATTTTTTTGATTACTGTTTTTTGTTTAACGCATGCAAAGTTAAAAGGTATTTTGGATTGGGTGCATAAATTTACATTGGCTTAACAATTTGGTAAAAGAGTCAATCAGTCAGTCTGTTATATCGATATTTTAGAGTCAAAGGCTTTTACTCATAACTACGTGAAGAACATGCTTTAGGTTATCAATGAAAAACGTTTAGGAATAGCATGAAAAGAGTTCTGGTTTTTATATTTGACGGAAATTTGGACATGTCTTCTCATGTCCTTTTGAGTTGGTAAACATTTTTCGGAAATAAAGGTTTATATCATCAAAAACTAAAAGATTAATTATGGCTGACAGATTATCAGACCCAATAGGCCGATTGATGGGTCTTCGTTACAAATCGCATCCCTGGCATGGTGTCTTCATTGGTAAAGATGCTCCTGAGAATGTAGTTGCTTTTATTGAAGTGGTTCCGACTGATACCGTTAAATATGAGATCGACAAGGAAAGTGGGTTTCTCAAACTCGACCGCCCTCAGAAATATTCGAACGTTGTTCCGGCACTATACGGATTTATTCCTCAAACCTATTGTGGTGAACAGGTAGGTAAATTTTGTATGGAGAAGAATGGCAAAACTGGAATTAAAGGAGATGGCGACCCGATTGACATCTGCGTTCTGACCGAAAAAACCATAGCTCACGGCGATATTTTAGTTGATGCCCGGCCAATTGGCGGATTCCGGATGATTGATGGTAATGAAGCCGATGATAAGATTATTGCAGTATTGTCAAATGATGTTGTTTACAGCGAATACAAAGATTTGTCTGACCTTCCGGATATTGTGGTTGAGCGGTTGAAACATTATTTTTTGACTTATAAAGATATGCCCGGAAAAGTCAGTAACACCGAAATTACCCACATTTATGGAGTAGCAGAAGCTCTGGAAGTAATTAATTGTTCAATTTATGATTACCATCAGCGGTTTGATAATATAGGCAAGTTGCTTTAGAGTATTGAGCTCGTAATATAAATCGTATTTTTAGGAGATCAGAATTATTTAATAATCTTAACAGTACTCTGTCAACCTATCCGTTAGAAACTCGTATAGTTGTGTACACCATATTATTTTGGCGATTAACTTAATACCAGGTAAATTATGGAAAAGAGGGATCGGTTGGTTGAAGTCGCAGATTTGGATGCAATTTATTATCTTGAAGAAGCCCTTGTAACCCGTTGTGCGATTAAGATGCGAGAGCATACTTAAGTTTATTCAAGGGTTTGTTGTTTAAAAAGTTAAAATATTGAAGTACTGTCACTGCTGTAATTTTTGATAAAATGCGAACCGAAATGCCCAGGTTTGATTTTGCATAATTACGTTTGAGCATAAACTGATCGCATAGTTGAGAGAATAGAGTTTCGATTCGTTTTCTTGACTTTTTAAAAATGTACGCAAAAGGTTCTTTGTCTTTTTGATTGCTTCTTTTGGGTGTTTCTAATCGAATATTGCACGATGAAAACAAATCCAATTGATGTTCTTTTGACAGATACCCTTTGTCTCCAATGAGCCTGCAATTGCTTAATTTAGAGTGTTTAATGTCAGTCAAATAATAAACATCGTGAACGCTTGCTTTACTCATGTCCATGCTTGAAAACACACCACGAACAGAAGTTACCAGATGTAATTTGTAGCCGTAATAATATGACTTACTAACAGCAGAATAACCTTTATCCGGTGCTGTTTCAAAGTTCTCCCGGCAGATTGTACTTCGTTTCTCACGGGCTATTTGGCAAACGGGAACGGGAATAGAATCAACGATGTAAGTATCTTCTTCTTGGTTCAGAATGTTTGATAAGCCTTGATTAAGGGCAGAGATCCATGGATAAAGTCGCTTATGTCTGCGATTAAAATTGGAACGGTCAATGAGGTTTGGAAAATCGCTGGTGTAATCTGATTTAAGTTTACCAAAGAAGTAACTCTCAGAGTCAATGCCAATAGATTCTGCAGTCAGAGCTAATGCAATTATTTGACAATCTGACATTTTTGGATTTCTTGGGTAGCTTTGGAAGTTGTCAAACTCATTAATCCGATCAGAAAAGAACGATTTGGTTAAACCAATAAACTTGTCGAAATTTGCCTTCAGGTTGTGCATAAGTAGAATAATGAATTGGCGTTTGTTTTCTACTAATATATTGAATATAAATATAATGCACAACTTTTTTGACAATATTTTATTAATTATTTTCAATCGCACAACGAGTCCCTTGTACTTTTTATTGACAGTGAGGACGAGAATGTCCCTTCCTCTCTTTGTGTTCAGGCCAATTTTGACACACGGCAGTTTGATCCGGTACAGCCCTTGGGTGATTCCTTAAATTGAATTCTTATTTTCCCTTATTGGACGTAGATGCACGAATATCGCAACGGCAACGCCTCTTGGACGAGATGAGCCCGAATGTGATTGCTGCCATGCTTAGGGATTTTAATCAAAAAAAAAGTTTAGCCCGGAAAAACATGGCGCATTTGACTGAACAATTTCCGGAGTGACAACCTGGATTTTAGTCAATAGCATTTAGGATAGACGTGCGGTAGGGAATATTATTTTCTTTTAAGATTAATATAAGAATAATCAAAACCATTTTTTTCATCAGAATGATTTTCTCTGAAAACCTCTTCCCATTCAGAGTAATCAATTTCGGGGAAATAAACATCAGCATCAAAGTCGCGATGTACCAAGGTGAGGTATAATTTTCCGACTAATGGGAAAAATTGGCGGTAAATCATGCCGCCTCCAATAATAAATGCCTCCTGTTCGTCTTTAACCGCAGCGGCGGCAGCTTCAATCGAAGTCACCATTTCACATCGTTCGAATTTCTCTCCCGGAATGTCAGATATTACAATGTTTCGGCGATTTGGAAGAGCGCCTTTCGGTAAGGAAAGCAAAGTGTTGCGCCCCATAATTACCGGGTGACCTGTTGTGATTTCTTTAAATCTTTTCAGATCATTTGGAAGATGAAACAGCAAGTCGTTGTTCTTACCAATGGCAAAGTTCTGAGCGATAGCAACAATTATCGATATATTTTCGTGTATCATGTTGTTTTAATTTACCCGTTCACTGAAGCGAACGGCAAAGGATATTGTTATGATTTATTCTAAACTGCAACGGCTCCCGGAATGTGCGGATGAGCCTGATATCCGATTAGTTGAAAATCTTCAAACCTGAAATCGAAAATGCTTTTTACTTCCGGATTGATTTTCATCTGCGGAAGTGGAAATGGTTCGCGACTTACTTGTAGTTTTACCTGCTCCATATGGTTTAAGTAAATGTGTGCATCACCAAGAGTGTGTACAAATTCGCCGGGCTGCAATCCGCAAACCTGGGCCATCATCAGGGTTAGCAGCGCGTAGGATGCGATGTTGAAAGGTACTCCGAGAAAAATATCGGCGCTTCGCTGGTAAAGTTGGCAAGAAAGTTTGCCATCGGCTACATAAAACTGAACCAGAATATGACAAGGTGGAAGTTTCATTTGATCAATTTGACCAACATTCCAGGCACTGATCAAATGGCGGCGTGAGTCGGGATTGTTTTTGATGCTGTTCACAACCTGAGTAACCTGATCGATGTGATGACCATCAGGAGTTGGCCAAGAACGCCACTGGTAACCGTAAACCGGACCCAGTTCGCCATTTTCGTCGGCCCATTCATTCCATATCCGAACGCCATTTTCCTGAAGGTATTTCACATTGGTGTCACCTGTCAAAAACCAAAGCAATTCGTGAATGATCGACTTCAGATGTAATTTTTTGTGGTCAGAACCGGAAATCCTTCGGCAAGGTCGTATCGTGATTGGTAGCCAAAAACACTGATGGTTCCGGTGCCGGTACGATCACTCTTTTGAGTTCCATTTTTTAATACATGATTCAGTAAATCAATATATTGCTTCATTTTTGTAATCTTTTGGTATTCTAATTTTATCCGTCGGCAAGGTAAAAAGTTTTCAGGTAAAATGCCAAGTGGATTAAAAAAAGATCACGGATAGTTTTGCAAATGAAGCAGAAACTATCCGTGATTTTATGTATTCCCAAAACTGTAAATCTGCCATGGCATTATGATACCGAAGGAGCAGGCTCAGGTTTGTGTTTGTATTTAAAAACTAATGGAAAAATTATGGCAAGAACTAAAGCATAACCCGCAAATACATACCAAATTGTTGGCCATGAACGGCTGATGAGTTTTCCTTCTTCACCATAAACCGAATAAAAATCAACAACAGCGCCGCTTGCATATCCACCGAACATGGCTCCAACACCATTGGTAAGCATCATGAACAATCCTTGTGCACTGGCTCGTATTTCAGGTTTTGCTTCAGTCTCAACGAATAAGGAACCCGAAATGTTGAAAAAATCGAATGCCATTCCATAAACAATCATCGACATAACCAGCAATGGTAATCCACTTCCGGGGTTACCTAGCCCGAACAACCCGAATCGTAGTACCCAGGCCAGCATACTCATGAGCATAACTTGTTTGATGCCGAATTTGCGCAGGAAAAATGGAATGGTCAGGATGAATAATGTTTCCGACATTTGCGATATGGATAGCAGTATGACTGAATGCTTCACACCGAAAGAGTTGGCAAATTCAGGAACATCCTTGAAACTACCGATGAACAGATCGCCGTATGAATTTGTGATTTGCAATGCTGCACCTAAAAGCATGGAAAACAAGAAAAAGACAACCATCTTTCTTGATTTGAACAACACCAATGCGTCAAGACCAAATGCAGAAAGTACTGATTTTCGCTCACTTTTTGCCGGAGGACATTGAGGTAAAGTGAATGAATATAAGGCCATAACCAAAGAGGCTATAGATCCTACGTAAAGCTGTGCATTCGAATTTTTAAATCCTGAAAGGTCGACCACCCACATCGCTACAATAAATCCAATGGTTCCGAAGGTGCGTATTGGTGGAAATACTTTAACGATGTCGTACTTGTGTTCTTCCAGCGCATTGTAAGCTACAGTGTAGTTTAGCGAAATGGTTGGCATGTAGAAGAACAAGTTTACCAGCATTGCCCAGTAAACGTGGTCGTATTCGGTAACTGTTGAAGCATAAAAAAGAGCTGCAGAGCCCAACAGATGACAAATGCCTAATAGTCGTTCGGCATTGATCCACTTGTCTGCAATAATACCAATGATTCCAGGCATGATGAGAGAAGCAATGCCCAGAGTGGCGAAGATTGAGCCAATTTGCCCACCTTCAAAATTCAGGCCTCTACCCAGATATCCTCCAAGAGAAATCAACCATGATCCCCAGATGAAAAATTGGAGAAAACTCATCACGATAAGCCGATTTTTGATTCCCATAATTTAGTTCTTTGAGTTGAATAGTTTTTTAGCGGGTTTAAAACTACTAAAAACTACTTATCAAAAAGGGGACATGTAATCTAAATTAGATTAATCTGAAAAAAATAGTAGCGAGGTATGAATCGCTGAAAAAATCAGGAGCAGGTTTATTCTTTTATCCGACGGTTTATTTCATCGCGAATGGCCGATGCTTTTTCATAGTCTTCGTTTTGGATAGCATGGTCGAGCATTTGATTGAGCTCGGTTGAAGTATATTTCTCATATTCGTGTTTTCCCCGGATTGGTTCGTCAGTCATAGGCTGGCTCCATTCCTCCTGACCATGTTCATTTTCAAATTCAATCACAATTCCAGCCCGTTCCAGAATATCTTCGGTGGTATAAATCGGGCAGTCGAATCGCAGTGCTAAAGCTACAGCATCAGAAGTGCGCGAATCGATGGTAATTTGTTTGTCTTCTCTTACACAAACCAATTCAGAATAGAAAATTCCTTCTTCAAGCTTATATATAATGACTTCCAAAATCAGGATATCAAACGACGAGGCCATGAATTTGAAAAGATCATGAGTTAGCGGGCGAGGTGGTTTCAACCCTTCAAGTTGGATGGCGATTGATTGTGCTTCGATTGGTCCTATAATAATAGGTATCCTGCGGTCTCCATTTTCTTCTGCCAAAACCAGGGCATAAGCTCCGGATTGGGATTGACTAACTGAAAGACCTAATATATTAAGTTTAATTTTCTCCATCTACATCGAAAATAGCACAACTACAGGTAACAAATATAGCAATAGTTTACATTCTGCTGAAATTTGCAGGATTTTAGATTCGGCTTTTATTAACTATTTTTGAATGCTTAAAATCAGCATTTCAATGTATTGTCGGCAAGACAAATTTTTTGCTGCTGATTCTGAAATGCTTAAGGAAATAGAGGTGTCTGAGCTAATTTTTCTTTTTTCTGCAAATGTGATTTTAAAGCGCTGCTTTATCTCTGGAAAATAATTCAGAAAAAAGATTGTAAACCTTTGGTGATCACTGAAATTTATCTACTTTTGCAGTCCGAAAGTTTTCGTTCAGGCCCGATAAGAGGTAATCAGATTGGTTCCCGCCTGCCGGAAGAAATATTAAAACACATTGAAATGTACGCAATTGTAGAGATTGCCGGTCAGCAAATGAAAGTTGAAAAAGGCCGGAAAATTTATGTACACCGTTTGGAAAATGCCGAAGGCGAAACTGTTGTTTTTAACAAAGTTCTTTTGGTTGATGACGAAGGTGCTGTGAAAGTTGGAACTCCTGTTGTAGATGGTGCCAGTGTAACTGTTACTGTTCTGGAACACGTTAAAGGAGACAAGGTATTGGTATTCAAAAAGAAAAGAAGAAAAAGCTACCAGAAAATGAATGGTCACCGTCAATACCTGACCAAAGTTCAAATTGAAGAAGTAATCGGATAACATTAAAAAAAATTTACCATGGCTCATAAGAAAGGTGCGGGTAGTTCTAGAAACGGTCGCGAATCAGAAAGCAAAAGACTCGGCGTAAAAATTTTCGGCGGTCAGGCTGCAACAGCTGGTAACATTATTGTTCGCCAGAGAGGTACTGTTCACCATCCAGGTTTAAATGTAGGTATTGGCAGAGATCATACCTTATTTGCTTTGATTGATGGAACTGTTGTCTTCAAAAAAAGAAGAGATCACAAATCGTTTGTTACCGTTGAACCGGTAGTTGCTGCTGTTGAAGCAAACTAAGACGATTAAAGATATTTGTTGAATAATCTCCTGCTTTTCCGAAGGCAGGAGATTTTTTGTTTTAAATTTGCTGATCGATAAAAAATAAAAAGTATCCAAATGCTCAATCTAAAGTTTATACAGGAAAATCCGGAATTGGTAGTTGAAAAGTTGAAAAAGAAACATTTTGAAGCTGCTTCAATTGTTCAACAAATCACAGCTTTATCAGTAAAGAAAAACGAGATTCAGGCGACGGCTGATCAATGCAAAGCCGAAATGAATAAAATTTCGAAAGAAGTTGGAATCCTGATGCGCGAAGGCAAAACGGACGAAGCAAATGCTGCAAAAAACCGCACAGCCGAACTCAAAGATTCAATCAAACAATTGGATGAGGATTTCGCTCGGATTGATCAGGAAGTTTTTAACATTCAGGTTCTGCTGCCCAACCTGCCTTCCGATTTGGTTCCTGAAGGCCGCACTCCGGAAGATAACCTGATCGTAAAAAGTCATGGCGAAATTCCGGTATTACCTGAAAATAGTGTTCCCCATTGGGAATTAGCAAAAAAATACGACATCATTGATTTTGAGCTTGGTGTTAAAATTACCGGAGCTGGGTTTCCCGTTTATAAAGGCAAAGGCGCCCGCATTCAACGCGCGCTCATCAGCTTTTTTCTCGATGAAGCCCGTGCTTCGGGATATCTTGAAATTCAGCCACCGCTGATGGTTAACGAAGATTCTGGATTCGGTACCGGACAGTTGCCCGACAAAGAAGGACAAATGTATCACGCCACAGAAGACAACCTATATTTGATTCCAACTGCTGAAGTTCCGGTTACCAATATTTACCGCGATGTGATTGTAGAAGCCAAAGACCTGCCAATTAAAAATACAGCTTACAGTGCCTGTTTTCGCCGCGAAGCAGGTTCGTATGGCAAAGATGTTCGTGGTCTGAATCGTCTGCACCAGTTCGATAAAGTGGAGATTGTACAAATTGCACATCCGGATAATTCGTACGAATTGCTTGACGGAATGGTCGCACACGTTGCTGGCTTGGTTGAAAAATTGGAATTACCTTACCGCATCCTGCGTTTGTGTGGCGGCGACATGAGTTTCACCTCAGCGTTGACCTACGATTTTGAAGTATTCTCAGCAGCTCAGGAAAAATGGCTCGAAGTAAGTTCGGTGTCCAATTTTGAATCGTTCCAGGCTAACAGACTGAAATTACGTTACCGCGACGAAGTAACTAAGAAGCCAGTAATTGCACATACCTTGAACGGAAGTGCCCTGGCTTTGCCACGTATTTTGGCTGCCTTGCTCGAAAACAACCAAACTCCTGAAGGTATCCGAATTCCAAAGGTTTTGATCCCGTATTGTGGATTTGATTTGATTGATTAGTTCTGAAATTCTTCAATAGATGAAGAGGCTGTTTTGGTAAAAGTTCCGAAGCAGCCTCTTTTATTTTGTTCATTAATAGGATCCTAAAGTTTAAATATTCATGTGTCAAATGCACTAGCCTTTATTGTTTAAAAGTAAAATAATTGATTTAAAACCTATATTTGCAAGGATCGAATCGAAAAAATAAGATTGAAGGAACTTGACACTGATAACGAACTAATTGAAAAGCTGAGGATTGGAGATGTTGAAGCTTTTGACCTCGTGTATCACCGATATGCAGGAAAATTATATGCTTTCTCGTTGAAATACTTAAGATCTAAGGAAGAGGCAGAGGAATTGGTACAATCAGTTTTTCTGAAAGTATGGGAGAACCAAAAAAATATCAAAAAGGATACTTCATTTAAATCATACCTTTTCACCATTGCTTATAACGAAATTTGTAATCTGTTCCGACGAAGAAAATACCAGCAGAATTTTTTCGATAAAAGTATGATCGGGAACCCGGAAGCTTCAGTAGAAACTGAAGATCAAATCGATTTTCAATTTGTTTTGGAGCAAGTTGAACAAATTATTTCCAGATTACCTGAAAAACAAAAAACTATTTTCCTGAAAAGTAGGCAGGAAGGCAAGTCGACTAAAGAAATTGCCGACGAACTTGGCCTTTCACCCGGGACTGTTGACAACTATATTTCCGAATCATTAAAATTTATCCGCACCAATTTAAAGGATAATCAATTCTCATTACTTCTATTTATTTCCTTGTTTATTGCATAGTCGACTGATATTTGTGAAAAATAATTATAACCCACAAGACTCTCATTATTAAACAAATAATGTCTGATGTGAAATTATTTCCATCTTTTTTCATCAAAAGGTGAAAAAAAACACGATTTTCAGATGAGATTACCTGGCCTCGTGTGTATAACAATACAGGAGAAGGAAAATAATCATCGAATCTTCTTACCAATAGGAATGAAAATGCTAGAACAAAATGAAATAGAGCGGATTAGTCGGTACATCAACGGAATGGCTGATTCGTCTGATATCGTTTGGGTTGAGAACCTCTTCTCCTACGGACGCAAGAATCAAGAATTAAAAAATCATCTTGAAAATGATTGGGAAAATGAACTTCTGGATCAAAGTACAAGTGATGTTGATTTAAACATGATGCTCGACCGGGTTCATCATCTAATACGCAAAAAGGAATCTCAGAAAAGAAAGACGCTCGTTCACCGCATGGCAATTGTTTACATGAAGGTTGCTGCCGTTTTACTGTTGCCATTGGTTGTTGCAGGAAGCTTTTACTTTTATTTAAACAACACTCCCCACGGACAGGTTGCCGACCAGGTGGTCAATTCAGAAATATATGCCCCGATGGGGTCGAGAGTAGCGTTCAATTTGCCAGATGGAACAACTGGCTGGCTCAATAGTGGTTCTAAACTCACGTATTCGCTGCCTTTTAGCGAAAACAGAAAAGTGTCTCTTGAAGGAGAAGCCTGGTTCGATGTCTTTCACAATGAAAAACGACCCTTTGAAATTAGCGCAGGGAGTTCTAAAATTAAAGTTTTAGGTACAAGTTTCAATGTTAGTGCTTATAACGAAGAGAAATATGTCGAAGTTGTTTTGCAGAACGGCAAAGTGGTGTTTTCAGACAATATAAAATCGGATGAAGTTATTCTGAAGCCTTCGGAAAGGCTTGTTCTTCAGGATAACAAGCTTGAAGTTAATACGGTTGATCCATCAAAGTATAAAGGATGGACTGATGGCAAACTCATTTTTAGAGGAGATGATATGGCTGAAGTAGCCAGGCGGATTGAACGTTGGTATGATGTTAAAGTAGAAATTGCGGACCATGATTTAGTGCATTTTTCATTTCGGGCCACTTTTAAGGATGACTCATTGGAGGAAGTGCTCAAGTTACTTAGCATGACATCTCCAATAGATTACAAGATAATTCCGCGCCAACAACTTCAGGATGGAACCTATGAAAAAGAAAAAGTCATTTTGAGTAAACGATTTAAACAAATATAACTTACAAAAAACAAACTAAGATGAAGAAAACCGGTACTTAAATGGAGTGTAAAAAAAAGGAAACCGCGCCAACGATCTCCTTTTAAAAAACATCTTTTCAGACTTTTTTTATTAATAAAAACATTCAAATTTATGAAAAAAAATGAACCATTCAGGGAATTGCTATATCATTCTCTGAAGAAAACTTTACTTATTATGCGAATTGCAATTATTCTTTTGCTAGTCGGATTTCTGCAAACTCATGCGAATAACGCCTATTCACAGAAAACGAAACTTTCGATGGATATTTCGAATACCGAACTTGTTAATGTTCTTGATCGGATTGAAAATCAGACAGAATTCTTTTTCCTTTACAATGAGAAACTAATTGATGCCAATCGGATAGTTTCCATTAGTGTAAAGGATAAAGGAATTGAAGACGTATTAAAATCACTTTTTTCAGGTACTGATGTAAGTTATTCGATTATAGATCGGAAGATTATACTTTCACCTGCCGAATCTGCAAATAATACCCAACAACAAAAGACTGTGGCGGGTAAAGTGGATGACATAACAGGTGCTCCGTTGCCTGGGGTCTCGGTAGTGGTAAAAGGCACAACCAACGGAACAATCACTGATTCAAATGGGAAGTACACCCTGGCAAACATCCCGGCCAGTGCAGTTTTGCAATTTACTTTTGTGGGAATGAAGGCTCAGGAAATTGCCATGGGTAACCGGACAACTATCAATGTAACATTGGAAGAAGAGTCAATTGGAATCGAAGAAGTGGTAGCTGTTGGTTATGGTACCCAACGGAAAGAATCGATAACAGGATCAGTTGCGTCAATGAAAGGTAATGAGCTTCGCGAAATGCCAGCAGCAAATATTACTCAAGCTTTGCAAGGAAGAGTTGCAGGGGTGGATATGGAACAAACCTCAACCAAACCTGGAGCAAGTTTGCAAATCCGTATTCGAGGTACACGTTCCCTCAGTGCAAGTAATGATCCGTTGATCGTACTCGACGGTATCCCTTTTTCTGGATCGATAAGCGATTTAAGCACTGATGATATTAAAAGTATTGATATTTTGAAAGATGCTTCGGCAACCGCGATTTATGGTTCACGTGGTGCAAACGGTGTTATTTTAGTAACAACGAATAAAGGGCAGAAGGGTAAAAAAGCTGAGGTTTCTTACAATAGTTATTATGGTGTGAAGAATGCCATTAAATACCCAATGATGAATGCTGAAGAATTTAAAGCTCTCCGAACTTTAGCAAATAAATACACAAACGGAGTTGACGAGGCTGATGATGTTAATATTGATTGGCAAGACCTTTATTATAGACAAGGTCTTGTCACAAATCACGATCTCAACGTTATAGGAGGTACTGAAAAGTCAACCTACAAATTTGGTGTCGGTTATAATCGCGATGAAGCCGTAATGTACGGACAGGACTACAGTCGTTATTCATTACGCGGCTCACTTGATCAGGAAATTGGAAAATACTTCAAAGTTGGCTTTACTACAAACAGCAACTATTCAATCAATAAGGGTAGTAACTTAGGCTTATATGGTGTATTAAGCATGTCGCCAATCGCTAATCCATACAATGCCGATGGCACTATGAAACGAATCGTTAAGATGCCGTTGGATGACCAGTTTGTTTATACAAGAGAAATCATTAAAGGTTTGGGCGATCAATGGATTGATCAATCTAAAGCATTTGGTTCTTACAATACAATGTACGGTGAAGTGAAAATTCCAGGTGTCGAAGGTCTGAAATTTCGCACAAACGTTGGTGCAGACTTTCGGATGACCAATGGTGGTAGTTATACAGGAGAAGGTGTATTTGCAACTAATGCAACAACCCCTTCATCTGCAAGTATAAGTAACTCACTTAATACTCACTGGGCTGTTGAAAATTTGGTGACATACGACCGAAATTTTGCTGAAAAGCATCAGTTAAATGTAGTAGGTATGTACTCTTCGGAAGAAACAAAATATAATAGTTCACAAATTTCTGCAACTGAGATTCCCTCAGATGCTCTACAATTCTATAATTTAGGACATGCTCCCGGAGATAAAGTTACTATAAATCCTGATAATCAAGACTATCAGGTAAGTGGTTTGATATCATGGATGGGACGTGCAATGTACTCATATGACAACCGGTATATGTTGAGTGCAACATTTAGAACAGATGCTTCTTCAAGATTGGCGGAAGGACATAAATGGCATCCATACTATGCGGTATCTTTAGGGTGGAATATTAAAAATGAGACATTTATGAGTAATGTCAACTTTATCGATATGCTAAAACTTCGCGCTGGTTATGGGCAAACTTCAAATCAGGCTGTGGCTCCTTATGCTACACTTGGACGTTTGGCAACCAGACCATACAACTTTGGGGATATCTATTCTACCGGATATTATGTATCTCAATTGCCTAATCCGAATTTAGGATGGGAATACTCTGAGACAATGAATTATGGGTTGGACTTTGGACTAATAAAGAATCGACTGACTGGTACAATAGAGTACTATCAAACCAAAACAAAAGATATTTTGTTAGGTCTTGGTCTGCCAGCCACATCAGGAGTAACGGGTTACACAGCAAATATTGGCGAAACAGAAAACAAAGGATGGGAACTCTCACTTAGCGGTGTGATTTTGGAAAATGTTAACGGTTTTACCTGGGATGCTGGTATTAATATGTACAGTAATAAAAACAAGCTGGTAGCCCTTGCATCAGGACAGCCAAAAGACGAAAATAACTGGTGGTTTGTGGGTAGTTCTCTAAATGTAGTATATGACTATGAGAAAATTGGACTCTGGAATGAAACAGATGCAGATTATAAATATCTGCAAACATTAGTTCCAGGAGGAAATGCAGGTATGATCAAAGTTAAATATACAGGCGAATACAACGATGATGGATCACCAAAAAGAGCAATTTCTACTGCAGATCGTCAGGTGATTGAATTGGATCCAAAATTAGTGGGAGGTTTCAATACTCGAATTGTTTATAAAGGATTTGATTTGAGCGCAGTTGGTGCATTTAGATTTGGTGGTAAACTTATCAGTACATTATACTCTTCAGCAGGATATCTTAATATGTTGAACGGGCGCAGAGGCAATGTAGAAGTGGACTATTGGACTCCGGAAAATACAGATGCTAAATATCCTAAACCTGGCGGTATTATGGATGGTGATAATCCTAAATATGGCTCAACTCTTGGTTTGTTCAATTCATCCTATGTTAAGATCCGTACCATAACACTTGGCTATACATTTAATCAAAAATTGATAAAAAATATCGGTATCAGTAAACTTCGTCTCTACGGTACGGTACAAAATCCATTCGTGTTGTTTTCTCCTTATCATCATGAAACAGGTATGGATCCGGAAACCAATTCATATGGCAACGAAAATGCAGCAGTTGCATATTCTTCAAACCTGAAACGCTTGCTGACTATAGGTACAAATACGCCTTCAACACGCAACTACATGATTGGTATTAATTTAACATTTTAAAAGATAGCTATGAAACGAATACTTTTTAAAACATATATAGGAACAGCGTTGCTGACATTGTTCTTAGTGGGATGTTCTGATATTTTGGAAGAACAGCCAAGAAGCGTCTTTACTCCTGGATTTTTCAAAACTGAAAAGGGAGTAATGGGAGGTCTAACAGCAATGTATTCTCACCTCCGTTACATTTATGGACCTGCATATTATTACAATATAGGTGTAACTGGTACTGATGAAGCTACTTATGCTCAAAGTGCAGATAATAACTTTAAAGATGTAGATCTTTCAGGTGCAGGTTCGCTTACTCCAAGCAGCAGCCGCAGTGATGCCTTATGGGGACAGGCATTCCCTAATATTAACACTGCCAGCGGTATTATTGAAAATGCGGAAGTAGTTGGAACTATTTCAGATGCTTTGATTGCTGAAGCTAGATTCTTCAGAGCGTTTGACTACTTTTTGCTGGTACAAACTTTTGGAGGAGTACCTTTGGATTTGGGAGCAGGTGAACTTAAGTTCAACACAAGTACTTCCAGAACTTCTGTTCGCAACACCGTTCCTGAGGTTTATACCAAAGCCATATTCCCTGATCTGCTAAAAGCGATAAACGATTTGCCTGAAGTCGGACGTCTAACTGGTACTGTAACCAAAACAGTTGCAAGACTTTATTTGGCAAAAGCTTACCTTACTTATGCCTGGTGGCTTGAAAATCCGAACAACATTCCCACTTATCCTGCTTGTGACCGTACCGATCCAAACGGTAAAAATGCGGCATGGTATTTTCAGCAAGCTTACGATGTTTCAACGACTGCTATTGAAAATCCAGCCTCTTTTGCTTTACAGGCTACATACTATGACGTTAACTTAGGCCAAAACGACCGCAATAAAGAAATCCTGTTATACGCCGACCATACAGAAAAAAGTGAGAAATATAATGCATCAAGCCTTACTTATGGTAGTGGCAGTGCTCCTGATAATTTTGCTGGTTGGATGATGACCTGGAACTATACCAACATCAGAAGTTCCGGTGTAAGTTCAGTTCAACGTGAAGCTGAACAACATTTGGGACGTCCATGGACTCGTATGTGTCCGACTATTGGTGTAATTAAAAATACATTTGCCGATAAAACAAATGATTCTAGGTACGATGGAACCTTTGTATCTGTTTATCGCGGTAATTGGGATAAAGCTGGGAATAAATCGGCAACCTTGATTAATGCAAATGGTATGCCAGTAGCTCCCGGCGGTGCAATCTTGACATTCCTTAACGAAGATGATGCATCCATCGTTTATGCGAATTCAACTGCAAATATCGGGGCTGGAGTATTGCCAGGTAGAGCAGATTTTGTAATAGGACCAAGTGGAATAAGTAGGATTGTTTATCCGGGGCTATGGAAACTAGGCACTTATCGTACCGATAATGCTGGTGGATTAGGACAGCCGAATGCAGCTAGCACACGTCCTTTCAATATTGCAAAATTCTCAGAATTATACTTTGTGGCTGCAGAAGCGGCAGTGAAGGGTGCAACTGTAAAATCAGGTAAAAGTGCCAGAGAGTTGATTAACGTTATTCGTGCACGTGCCGGAAAATGGCGTTGGGATAATAATGGCAACGTAGCTAAAGTGGTTGACAATAGTGCTGCAATGATTGCTGCAACACCTGAAACTATTGATATTAACTATATTTTGGCAGAAAGCTCACGTGAATACTATGGCGAAGGCAATCGTTGGTTTGATTTAGTTCGTACTCAGAAATGGAATGAATTAGCATCTACTTATCAAATCTGTGGAAGCTCTTATGGTCAGCATACGCCTGCAACAATTACGCGCACAATTGAGAAATACCACTATCTGCGCCCTATACCTTCAAGTCAAATAGATGGTATGGAAATGACCACCGAAGAAAAGGCTGCTTATCAAAATCCTGGATATTAATTGTCAGGATAATTAATAAGCACTATACTAATATACTAACTTCTCAGCATCCTTGTATTTTGCTGGGAAGTTAGTTTTTTTGTAACTATACAGTCTTGGATAATACGAGCTTGATGAATATTTTGATGAACAATTGATACGAATCAGAAACCATAAAACAATATGAGACGAAGATTTTTCTACATTCTTATTCTTGCAATTTCGTTAATAAGTACTCAGACATTATTGGGTCAGGTACGTCTGCCCGGACTGGTTGGCGATGGTATGGTACTTCAGCGCGAAACCCCGGTAAATATTTGGGGTTGGGCAAAACCTGGCGAAAAAGTTAAACTAAGCTTTAATAGCCAGACATTCGAAACCATTACAGCAGTCGATGGCAAATGGAAAATTGTCCTTCCAAAACAGAAAGCTGGCGGACCCTTCGAAATAGAAATCACAGCCAGCAATTCTATAAAATTAAAAGACATTCTCTTTGGCGATGTTTGGCTCTGTTCAGGCCAGTCGAACATGGAACTGCCCATGAGTAGGGTTGCTGTTCTCTACGGAAAGGAAATTGAAAACTGTACAAATCCAAACATCCGGCTTTTTCAGGTGCCTGTTCGATGGAATTATAACAATCCACAAGATGATATTTCAGGTGGAAAATGGGAAGAGTCCAATCCTCAGAATATACTGAAATATACCGCTGTCGGCTATTTCTTTGCCCGCGACCTGTACGAAAAGTATAAAGTTCCGGTGGGGATTATCCAATGTGCTGCAGGTGGTTCGAGTGCCGAAAGCTGGATTAGCGAAGAATCGTTAAAAGCTTTTCCTGAACAATACCAAATTGCGAAACAGCTTTCGGATACCACTTACCTGCGCAACTTGCTTGCTTCGGAAAGAGAGTCTCAGTCCAATTGGTTTCGTGAACTCGGTAAAAACGATCTTGGCAGAAAAAGCACTCCCTGGTTCAACCCGTCGCTCGATGATTCGTCTTGCCCCGATTTTCAACTTCCATCGTCGTTTGCCGAGGCAGGAATGGATTTCAATAGCGGCGCTGTTTGGTTCCGTAAACAGATCGATCTGCCCGATAATTGCTCAGGAAAATCAGCGCTTTTGGAACTTGGTCGAATTGTCGACAGTGATTCGGTATTTGTGAATGGGACTTTTGTTGGGAACGTTACCTATCAATACCCACCACGCCGGTACAACATAGCTCCCGGTATCCTTAAAGCCGGCAAAAACAATATAACCGTCAAGGTGATTAGCCAATCAGGTATTGGTGCTTTTATTAAAGATAAACCCTATCAATTGGACGTTGATAGACAAACTTTCGACCTCAAGGGAACCTGGAAATACAAAGTCGGGGCAAAATGTGATCCCTGCCCAGCGTCGACCTTTTTCCCCGGAAAGCCTCTTGGATTGTACAATGCCATGCTTTCCCCAACAGTAAACTATACGTTGAAAGGAATGGTTTGGTATCAGGGCGAATCGAATACTGGTCGGGCAAATGAGTATAAATCGGTCATGTCAACACTCATTGGCGAATGGCGAAAACTCTGGGGGCAAGGAGAACTTCCATTCTTGTTTGTACAGCTTCCCGATTTTTTGGAATCCAAAAATGAACCCTCGGAGGGCGATTGGGCAACCATGCGCGACCAACAACTGAAATTACTTTCGGTACCTAATACCGCCATGGCTGTAACCATTGGCTTGGGCGAATGGAACGACATTCATCCGCTACGGAAAAAGGAGGTTGGGCAACGGCTTGCTCTGGCTGCTGAAAAGTTAGCTTACGGAGACCAAAAAGTTGTAGCATCAGGTCCAATCTACCAATCGATGAAAATCGTTGGGAACAAAATTGAACTCACATTTACCAATTGCGGAAGCGGGCTGGCTACAAACGATGGCAAGCAGCTGAAACATTTCGCCATTGCTGGTGCTGATAAAAAACTGGTGTGGGGCAAAGCTGAAATAAAAGGGAATAAAATAATCGTGTGGAGCGATGCCATAGTTAAACCTAAAATAGTCCGTTATGCCTGGGCCGATAATCCGGCTGGAGCAAACCTGTGTAACAAGGAAGGATTACCAGCATCGCCTTTTACTACTGAAGAAGATACGTTCCGGATCTGGGGAAAACAGGCTAATCCATAACTACTTTTCCTCAAAACGTATGTTTTACAGAAACAGATTCAGTTTATTTGGAATATACTATTAATTTTGAATCGACTGGCGAATTTACGATGTCGGTTCTGGTATCACCAAGTCTGAATTTCAATGCCAACAAAGGATTGCGTTATACCATTTCTTTTGATCGAATGTCTGAAAACCAGCAATTTGTGGGCTCAGAAAGTAGGCTTTCAAAACATTAAAAAGGTAATTTATAATTATAAAAAGGGTTCGTTTGAAGTAACCTATAGACCAGAACAGAACATGAGACCTATTTTAGTTTTAGTACTAAGCATTTTGATACCCATTTTCATCTTTGCTGAAGATGGTTCAGAGCTATGGCTTCGCTATAAAGCTTTGCCAGTTGCTTTGTCAAAAGAATATTCCCAACAGCTTCAATTTATCACTTTTGAAACCAATAGCCCGACAAGAAAGATTGCGGGTGCAGAGCTTGAAAAAGCGCTCAAAGGTATGTTGGGCAGAGTTTTATCCAAGAGCAGAAAGATTCAGGAAAAAACGATAATCATCGGAACTTTAGAAGATAAATCAGTTCGTCAGTTTATTTCTGCAGATACGCTCTGCGTGTGTGGCGACGAAGGTTTTATCTTGAAAAGTGTCGATTTTAAGGGGGATAAAATACTGCTTCTGGCAGCAAATCAGGACATCGGATTGTTGTACGGAGTTTTTGAGTTGATCAGACAAATTCAGCAAGGACATCAGTTATCCAATTTAAATTTGAAAGAGAAACCTTCCTATAATCGGCGGATTTTAAATCATTGGGATAATCTGGACGGAACCGTCGAACGTGGATATGCCGGCCATTCGATCTGGAAATGGGATGAATTGCCTGAGAAAATCAGTCCCAAATATGAATTCTACGCGCAGGCCAATGCTTCGATAGGTATAAACGGAACGGTTTTGAATAATGTGAATGCAAGTCCCAAAATCTTAAGCGACGAATACCTGCGCAAGGTCAAAGTTTTGGCCGATATTTTCCGACCCTATGGAATTCGGGTTTATCTGGCGGTCAACTTTTCATCGCCAGCCAAGTTGGGAGGCTTGCCAACTTCCGATCCATTGGACGAAAAAGTTCAGGATTGGTGGAAAAAGAAAGCTGATGAAATATATAATTTGATTCCTGACTTTGGCGGTTTCCTGGTGAAAGCCAATTCGGAAGGTTTGCCAGGGCCACAAGATTTTGGGCGCACCCATGCTGATGGTGCAAATATGTTGGCCGACGCACTCGCTCCGCACAACGGAATTGTGATGTGGCGTGCTTTTGTATATCATCCTGATGGCGATGACCGGGCGAAACAAGCATACAAAGAATTTACGCCTTTGGATGGAAAGTTCAGATCGAACGTGATTATTCAGGTGAAAAACGGACCGATTGATTTTCAACCGCGTGAGCCGTTTAGTCCTTTGTTTGGTGCCATGAAAAATACGAATTTGATGCCCGAATTCCAGATTACCAAAGAATACCTGGGGATGAATACTCATTTGGCTTATCTCGGCCCTTTGTTTGAAGAATGCCTGGATGCCGATACCTATGTTTTGGGCAAAAACTCAACAGTTGCGCGTGTTACCGATGGATCGCTTTTCAGGAATAAAGTAACTGCAATCGCGGGTGTGGCAAATATTGGCGAAGATGTAAACTGGTGCGGTCATCAGTTTAATCAGGCAAACTGGTATGTTTTCGGGCGTTTGGCCTGGAACAACAAATTGTCGTCGGGCGAAATTGCTACCGAGTGGATTGAACAAACGTTTTCTCGCGATCCGGAGTTTGTTTCAGAAGTTGGCTCGATGATGATGCAATCGCGTGAAGCGGTTGTAAATTACATGACTCCAATGGGTTTGCACCACCTGATGGGCTGGGATCATCACTACGGACCGGAGCCCTGGTGTGCCATTCCGAATGCTCGTCCCGACTGGATGCCATCCTATTATCACAAAGCCGATTCCGCCGGAATTGGGTTCGACCGCACTTCGACCGGAAGTAATGCAGTTGGACAATATGCGGAGCCTTTGCGTTCGCTGTACGAAAATGTGGCAACCTGCGCGGAAATTTACCTGCTGTGGTTTCATCATTTATCCTGGAATTATATCCTTCCAAATGGCAACAACCTTTGGGACGAATTGTGCTACAAATACAGTTCAGGAGTGAACTCTGTAAAATCATTTCAGAAAACATGGGATAATCAGGAAGGTAAAATCGACGAAGAACGATTCCGAGAAGTTCAGCAAAAATTGGCTATTCAGGAAAAAGAAGCGGTTTGGTGGCGCGATGCCTGTCTGTTGTACTTCCAGACTTTTTCGAATAAACCGATACCTGAAAAACTAGATCGGCCAATTCATCAGTTGGACGAACTTAAGAAGCAAAAATTCAATTTAAAGAATCATAACTAAACACGTTTGTACTAAAATTAAGAACCAATACCATTAAAGAAATGAATTCAACGTCACAAAAAATTTCAGTATTCGAGAAAATTGGGTACAGCTTGGGCGATTTGGCCGCTAACCTGGTTTTCCAGACCTTAATTACCTATCTGGCTTATTTCTATACCGACATTTATGGGTTGAAAAGTACAGATGCTTCTATCATAATGCTTTCTGTTGGATTGACTGCCGCCTTTATTTTTAATCCAATCATTGGAGTATTGGCCGACCGGACCAATTCGAAGTGGGGCAAATTCAGGCCCTGGATTCTTTACACAGCTATTCCGCTTGGGGTCGTTGCTCTTCTTGCATTTTCGACACCAGATTTTTCGTACAAAGGAAAATTGATTTACGCTGCGGTGACTTATTCTTTATTGCTGATGTTGTATGCTTCAAGTAATTTACCATACTCGGCTCTAAGTGGTGTAATTACCGGCGACATGGGCGAACGGAACAGTATCTCGTCGTACCGTTTTGTGGCGGTAATGTTTGCCCAGTTCTTTGTGCAGGTGTTTATGTTGCCGATCATTATTTATGCCGGTCATGGGGACAAGGCCGCCGGTATTGAAACCGTAATGACCTGGATGGCTATCGTTGGAACAGTCATGTTACTTATCACTTTCTTTACAACCAGGGAGCGAATTGTTCCTTCGATAGAGCAGAAATCGTCCATCAAAGATGACTTATCGGATTTGATGAAGAACCGGCCTTGGCTGATTATGCTCGGTTTAACCATTCTGGTGTTCATTACCCTTGCCATGAAAGGCGGTTCGTATGTGTACTATTTTAATAATTACGTAGATAAAGCTGCCCTGGCTAATTTTATTAGTCCTGTAATTGCTGGCTTGTCCGATTTAGGAATCAACTTCTTTGGTTCAGATCCTGCGGCTGCCGGTTTTGGTTTGTTTAACGCCGGAGGTATTATCTTCATGATTGTCGGAATCTCATTTTCAAAGAAACTTGCAGATAAATATGGTAAACGGGATGTCTATAAGTATGGATTGCTTGCGGCTACCTTTTTTGTCCTGATCTTCATTTTTTTCAAACCTGAAAGTGTGCTTTTGATGTTTGGTTCGCAAATTCTGCATGGATTTTTCTATGGCATTACCATTCCGGTTCTTTGGGCTATGATTGCCGATGTTGCCGATTATTCAGAATGGAAAACAAATCGCAGGGCAACAGCCATTATTTTCTCAGCAATGATGGTAGGACTCAAAGCAGGACTCTCCATTGGAGGCGCTTTGCTTACATGGATTTTAGGATTATACGGATATATTGCCAAGGAAAGTGCGGTTGCAGGGCAGGAGATCATTCAACCCCATTCTGTTTCCGAAGGAGCGAGAATGCTTGTGAGCATCTATCCGTCAATTCCATTTCTTTTGGGTGTTGGCCTTCTTTTCTTCTATGTAATCGATAAGAAAATGGAAGTAAAAATTGAAGAAGATTTAAAAATACGCAGGAAGGAAAAGTCATAATAGAAAATAAAAATAAACACATGAAAATCGAACATATTATTGCAGTTACGGCTTTGGTGTTACTAACATCCTTACAAACAAAAGCACAAAAAACGTTGGCAGAAGCTACCAAAGGTAAATTTTTGTTTGGGGTAGCTGTCAATCCGCAGCAAGTCAATGGCGTTAATCCAGTAGAAACGGAACTTATCGCAAAAGAATTCAGTGCCATTGTTCCTGAAAACTGTATGAAACCACAGCCTATCCATCCGGAAGAAAACCGGTACAATTGGGATGATGCCGATAAATTTGTGGCCTTTGGTGAAAAAAATAAACAGGCTGTTACCGGTCACTGCCTGATGTGGCATTCCCAAATTGGCAGATGGTTCTTCGTTGATGCAGAAGGGAAAGATGTATCCCCTGAAGTTCTGAAAGAACGTATGCATCAGCACATTTCTACCGTTGTTGGCCGCTACAAAGGTCGCATTAAAGGCTGGGACGTGGTAAACGAAGCTTTTGAAGACAACGGCACCTACCGGAACAGCAAATTTTACCAGATTCTGGGCAAGGATTTCATCAAATATGCCTTCCAGTTTGCTCATGAGGCCGACCCTGATGCCGAATTGTACTACAACGATTACAATGTGGAAACTCCGGCCAAATGCGATGCAATCGTTGAATTGGTCAAAGAACTCAAGGCTGCCGGCTGCCGGATTGATGCCGTTGGTTCGCAAGCACACATGCACATGAATTCACCGACACTAGAAGCTGCGGAAGCCAGCTTTAAAAAGCTCAAAGATGCAGGTGTACATATCCTGATAACAGAATGGGACATTTCAATTCTTCCAAGTCCATATGATGGGGCAAACATTGCTGCTAATTTCAAGTATTCGAAGGAAATGGATCCATACCGTGAAGCGATACCCGACTCAATTCAGCAGAAATGGAATAAACGCATGTTGGACATGTTCGGTCTTTTCCTGAAATACGACGATGTGGTTGATCGTGTAACGGTTTGGGGTTTGAGCGATAACACAACCTGGCTGAATAATTTTCCGATCCGGGGTAGAAAAGATTATCCAGTGCTTTTCGACCGCAATAACCAACGCAAGCCGGTAGTTGACGAAATGATTAAAATGGCAAAAAAATACAAAAAATGAAAAAGTCGAAATATTTAGTTGAAAACGACTTTATGGCCGATCCGGCTGTTCATGTCTTTGAAGGGAAACTCTACATTTATCCTTCCCACGATCGCGAATCAGGAATTCCTGAAAACGACAATGGCGATCATTTCGACATGAATGATTACCATGTGTTCTCCACTTCGGATATTGAAAATGAGCCGTTGACAGACCACGGTGTTGTGCTTAAGGTAAGCGACATTGCCTGGGCTGGACGTCAGTTGTGGGATTGCGACGTGGCTTACAAAAACGGAAAATACTTTATGTACTATCCGTTGAAGGACAAAACCGATATTTTCCGTTTGGGCGTGGCTATTTCCGATAGCCCGGCAGGCCCGTTTATTCCACAGCCCGATCCAATCCGCGGAAGTTATAGCATCGACCCTGCCATATTTGAAGATACCGATGGAACTCATTACATGTATTTCGGCGGTTTGTGGGGAGGCCAGTTGCAACGATACAAAGACAACAAAGCGTTGGAAAGCGCTTATTTGCCTTCAGGAGATGAATTGGCATTGCCATCGCGCGTAGTTCGTTTGTCGGACGACATGCTGGGTTTTGCTGAAGAACCACGGCCTGTAACTATCCTGAATCAGGATGGAACTCCGATGAAAGCCGGACAAACCAACCGTTTCTTCGAAGCCTCCTGGATGCATCTCTATAAAGGGAAATATTACTTCTCCTATTCAACGGGCGATACGCATTTGTTGTGCTATGCCATTGGTGATAATCCTTACGGGCCATTTACTTATCAGGGTGTGATTCTGACTCCTGTCGTTGGTTGGACAACACATCACGCCATTGCTGAGTTCAAAGGGAAGTGGTACTTGTTTCATCACGACTCAGTTCCTTCAGGAGGAAGAACCTGGCTGCGAAGCCTGAAAGTGGTTGAGATCGAATACAACGAAGACGGAACAATTAAAACCATTGAAGGGGGTGGTGAATAGGGAACACTTAAATATTAAAAAGTTTCTTTAAAATTTTGATGCAAAAACCCTTAAGTATTTGAGGGAAAAGGCTGTTTCAGTTATCAACTGGGGTAGCCTTTTTTTTATCGTTTCAGACATGCTTCAGCCTTTATGTTTTTCTTATCTTTAAGCAAACTGAAAACACCATGAAACTTCCAAATTTAATCAAAAACGATAGTTACCTCGAACCGTTCACTTCGATCATCATCGATAGGTTGCAGACTGCGAAAGATAAGGAACAAGAGATTCTGCGAGGTCAAAGTTTGAGTGATTTTGCTCAGGGGCATAAGTGGTATGGACTACATCGCGAAAAGAACCAATGGGTTATACGCGACTGGGCTCCAAATGCCACTGAAATATACCTGATTGGTGAGTTTAACAACTGGCAGGAGCTGCCTGAATACGCATTTAATTTCACCGGATCAGGTAACTGGGAGCTTCGGCTTTCTCAAGAAAAGATGAGCCATGGTGATTTATTCGCCTTTTCGATTTATTGGGAAGGCGGTCAGGGCAAACGAATTCCGGCCTGGGCAAACCGGGTAGTTCAGGACGATTATACCAAGATTTTTAATGCTCAGGTTTGGGCTCCCGAAAAAGAGTTCAAATGGAAACATTCCAAATTTCAGCGGTCGGCAGAGGCTCCTTTGATTTACGAAGCGCACATTGGAATGGCTGGAGAAGATGCCCGAGTACATACCTACAATGAATTCCGGACGAATATTTTGCCACGTATTCAGCAGGCAGGATACAATACCATTCAACTCATGGCTATTCCTGAACATCCATACTACGGAAGTTTTGGTTACCATGTGTCAAGCTTTTTTGCTCCCTCGTCGCGGTTTGGTACTCCGGAAGAACTGAAACAATTGGTTGATGAAGCGCACGGAATGGGCATATTGGTTATTATCGATTTGGTGCATTCGCACGCTGTGAAAAATGAGGTGGAAGGATTGGGAAAATACGACGGAACACGCTGGCAGTTTTTCCATGACGGGCCAAAAGGCGAGCATCCTGCCTGGGATTCGTATTGTTTTAACTACGGAAAAACAGAAGTCATTCATTTTCTCCTTTCGAATATACGTTACTGGCTCGAAGACTTCAGGTTCGATGGTTTTCGTTTCGATGGTGTAACCAGCATGCTGTATTTCGACCATGGTTTAGGAAAGGCTTTCACTTGTTACGACGATTATTTCAATGCCGGACTCGATCAGGAAGCATTTTCTTATTTCATCATGGCTAACCGGTTAATTCACGAGATAAACCCAAATGCACTTTCGATTGCTGAAGAAATGAGTGGATTGCCAGGGTTGGCAACTTCTTATAATGATGGAGGACTGGGTTTCGACTACCGCATGGCAATGGGTGTTCCTGATTTCTGGATCAAGCTGATTAAAGAAGTTTCGGACGAGAAATGGGATGTCGGGAACATTTTTTATGAACTGACATCGAAACGGATGGACGAAAAAGTAGTCAGTTATGCCGAATCGCACGATCAGGCGTTGGTGGGTGATAAAACTATTATTTTCCGACTGATTGATAAAGAAATGTACTTCAGCATGCGCAAAGATCAGCCTAATTTGGCTGTAGAGCGCGGCATTGCTTTGCATAAAATGATTCGCCTAGCAACTTTATCGTGCGCTGGTGGTGCCTATCTCAATTTCATGGGCAATGAATTTGGGCATCCGGAGTGGATCGATTTTCCGAGGGAAGGAAATAACTGGTCGTATGCCCATACCCGGAGATTGTGGAGTCTGGAAGATAATAAAGAGTTGAAATACTGTTGGTTGTCGGATTTTGATCGCGAAATGATTGCCATGGCCAAAAAGGACAAGCTGATCGAAACACCAGAAGTGAATTGGGTGCACGACCATAAAGAGAATGAGGTACTTGCCTACACACGGGGAAAGTATCTTTTTGTATTCAATTTCCATCCAACACAATCGCTGGTCGATTATGGAATTCCGTTGGAAGCTTCGAAATATAAAATTGTGCTGAATACCGACGAAGATCGTTTTGGCGGTCAAAACCGGATTGATAATCAACTGATTTATGGCACTCATCCATCCGGCGATGCAAATAGTCAGCATTATTTATTGCTTTATTTGCCTGCCCGAACGGCGCTAGTTTTAAAGAAGCAGGGGAAATAGGGTGTCTTGAATCTCAAGTACAAAGTCATTAGTCATTGGGAAAATGTCGGTTTCTATTTTTCCTATTGACTAATGACCTTTCCCATTTAGCCATGAGTTGTTTGCTTCGATTCGTTCAATTGTTAATTATTAAATCGTAAATGTTTATGCGGTTTTTTACCGAAATACAAATTCCTGAATTTCCCGATCAAATGGATTATTCGAAGAGCATGATGTTTTTGGGATCGTGCTTTTCGGAGAACATCGGGCAGAAATTAATTGATCTGAAGTTCGATGTGGATATGAATCCGTTTGGAATTTTATACAATCCGGAATCGATTGCCAACAGCCTTCGGATATTGCTCGAAAAGCGGGTTTTTACTGAAGATGATCTTTTTCAGGATCAAGGTTTGTGGAATAGTTTTTATCATCACAGCCGTTTTTCGGATGTAGATCGGGATTCGGCTCTCGAAAAAATAAACAAACGTATTTCAAGCTCCAACGAATTTCTGAAAAGAGCTGATTTTTTGGTCATCACTTTCGGAACAGCCTGGGTTTACGAACTCAGGAAGACCGGACAAATTGTTTCAAATTGCCATAAAATTCCTGCCGCGGAGTTTAAGCGATTCCGGCTCGGTGTATTTGAGGTTACCAATGTTTACCGCGAATTGCTGGAGCAAATCTGGAAGTTTAATCCGGATTTAAAAGTAATTTTTACGGTAAGTCCGATCCGCCACTGGAAAGATGGCGCGATCGAAAATCAGCTCAGCAAAGCAACGCTTTTACTGGCCATCGATAATTTGATCAAAGGATTTGGCGACAAAAGTTGTTCGTACTTTCCATCCTATGAAATCGTGATGGACGAGCTGCGCGATTATCGCTTTTATGCTGACGACATGTTGCATATAAGTCCGGTGGCTGTTGATTACATCTTTGAACGGTTTAGCAAAGCTGCCATTACCGGTGCGAGCCGCGATATTTCGAAAAGTATGCTGAAGATTAATAAAGCAATGTCTCACCGTCCGGTTAACCCAAACACGACCGAATTTAAAAAGTTTCTGGAGCAAACCCTGGCTCTTATCAATCGAATGAGCGAACAGTTTCCAATCGTCAACCTGAATGCAGAACGAAATTATTTTGAGCAGGAACTGGAAAAACTTTAGACCATATTATTATACACCTTTCCCGATTTGATACTTCCGTGGCATTTTTTCCTACTTTTGACAATGCAATGCCTATTGACTTAATTTTATGAAGGTTTTAATGTTTGGATGGGAATTTCCGCCTCACATATCGGGTGGGTTGGGAACAGCCTGTTATGGTTTGACCAAAGGCCTGGCTCAACTCAAAGATGTTGAGGTGACCTTTGTCGTGCCGAAAGCATGGGGCGACGAAGATCGTTCGAATATTAATTTGCTGGGAGCCGATCAAATTCCTGTTGTTCATCAACAAATCCAGTTTGACAATGCCCGGTCGAAGGTTGAATATTACGAGCTTCAATCTGGTTTAATTCCCTATTTGGGAACTTCCGAATTTGATGAGTTGAAATCGGAAATCTCTTCCGGAGAAAAGCAGTTGATCGAATTGACTCCTGAAGGAAAGTTTGTTTTTAGTGGCGATTATGGTCAAAACCTTTTTCAGGAGATCGCTAATTACACACTTATTGCTGGGAAACTTGCCCGAGAAATTGATTTCGATGTGATTCATGTTCACGACTGGATGTGCTTTCAGGCTGGGATGGCCGTTAAACGCGTTTCGGGCAAACCACTTGTTGTGCATGTTCATTCAACCGAATTCGATCGATCAGGAAGTTCGGTCAATCCAGCCATTTGTGCTATCGAGAAGGAAGGATTGGATGCCGCTGACAAAATTATCACGGTCAGTAATTTAACCCGGTCTGTCGTCATTGAAAAATATAATATCATTCCGGAGAAGGTAATCACAGTTTATAATGCGGTGGAGCCTGTTCGTTCTGGAGACGCAAAAACTTCCAGGGAATATACGAACGATAAAGTTGTGAGTTTCCTGGGGCGGATAACCATGCAGAAAGGCCCTGAATATTTTGTCGAAGCTGCCAGTCTGGTACTTCAGAAAATGCGAAACGTTCGTTTTGTGATGGCTGGCAAAGGCGATTTATTAAACGAAATGAAGCAAAAAGTATCCGCATTGGATATTTCATCTTATTTCCATTTTCCGGGTTTTGTGGGCGAAAGCGAAATTGCTGAACTATTTCAAGCAAGCGATGTTTTTGTTATGCCTTCGGTATCGGAACCATTCGGAATTGTCACACTTGAGGCGATGCAGGCTGGGGTACCGGTGGTGATTTCAAAACAATCGGGTGTGTCGGAGGTGGTACAAAATGCGATTAAAGTTGATTATTGGGATATTCAGGCAATGGCTGACGCTATTTACACTTTGCTGATTAATCAGGAATATGGCATACGCTTAGGCGAGAAGGGGAAAAAGGAAGCCGACAAACTAATCTGGAAAAATGTTGCATCGGAAGTGAATAGAACATATCTCAAGCTCCTTGAGGTTAAGCCAAAACATAATTAACAATCAAGACCTCAATTCGATACCAAATAATTAACGTCCATTTCACATTAAGGTCATTTAAATGCGTGTTTTTTTACCTTCTTTTGTTGTTTAATTTACTTGCCTTGAAAGTGAAATAGATAAGTTGAAAAATTCAGTATTATACACATAAATAAAAACCATGGAACAACCAAACTGGAAAAAACTATTTGTAGAGTCAAATATTCCTGAAAAGCTGACTCCACTCAAAGAAATAAGCCGCAATCTGTGGTGGGTATGGAATACCGAGGCTCGCGAATTGTTTCAGTACATTGATGCTGAAATATGGGAAGAGTGTGAGCACAATCCAATTGTGTTGCTTGATGAGGTGAATTATCAGCGTTTTTTGGAGCTTGAAAAAGATGAAGAGTTTTTGTTTAAAATGAATCACGTCTCTTCTCTGTTACACAAATATCTTGATGATCGTAAAGTTTTGAAAGGGCCTTCAGTGGCTTATTTCAGCATGGAATACGGCTTGCACGACAGTCTGAAAATCTTTTCGGGAGGACTTGGAATTCTGGCAGGTGACTACCTGAAAGAAGCAAGCGATTCGAAAGTAGATTTGGTTGGAGTTGGGCTGCTTTACCGTTATGGTTATTTCCGCCAGAATATTTCGATTACCGGGGAGCAGTTGTCAAATTATGATGCTCAACAGTTCTCTAAAATACCAGTACAGCCGGCCTATGATGCAGATGGAAACTGGATACATGTTCAGGTTCAATATCCTGGTCGCGAAATTTCTGCCCAGGTTTGGCAAGTATCTATCGGATCGATTAAACTGTTTTTGTTGGATGCTGATTTTGAGGCAAATTCGGATGAGGATCGTTTTGTAACGCACCATTTGTATGGCGGCGATAACGAAAATCGCTTGAAACAGGAAATGCTTCTTGGACTTGGTGGTATTCGTGCTCTGAAGAAACTGGGTTATTCAATGGATATTTATCATTGCAACGAAGGTCATGCCGCAATGATCGGTCTGGAACGTATGGCTGATTTTGTTTCTGAAAAGGGGCTTACCTATCCGGAAGCCAAAGAAGTTGTGAGAGTTTCAACTTTATTTACAACGCATACACCGGTTCCTGCCGGCCACGATTCGTTTTATCAGGACATGTTTAAACATTATATGCATGAATATCCCGGAAAAGTTGGCATTAGCTGGGACGAATTCTGCAATTTGGGGAAAGCAAATCCATTCGAGGATCACTTCAACATGAGCTATCTGGCCTGCAACTTATCGCAGGGAATAAACGGAGTAAGCATGCTTCATGGCGAAGTTTCGAAAGAAGTGCTGAGTCCGTTATACGAAGGATTTTTGCCTGAGGAACTCGAAGTTGGATATGTAACCAACGGTGTTCATTATGCGACCTGGGCTGCCAAAGAATGGAAAGAAATGCATCTGAAATATTTCGGCAGGAGTTTTCCTGAAAATCAGCTTGATTTCGATTTGTGGGAAAAGATTTACAAAGTTCCGGATGAGGAAATCTGGAATTTAAAACAGAGCATGCGTTTAAAAACGATCGGATACATCAAACAAAGGTTTACAAACACCTGGATTAAAAGGCACGAAAACCCTAAAATGATTTCTGAAGTTTTAGGAAAGCTCAATCCATACGCCTTAACAATTGGTTTCGCCCGCCGTTTTGCAACCTACAAAAGAGCCCATTTGTTGTTCCGGAATCTGGATCGTTTATCAAAATTGGTTAATGATCCTGCACGTCCGGTTCAGTTTATTTTTGCCGGAAAAGCACATCCTGCCGATAAGGCTGGTCAGGACCTGATCAAATACATTGTTGAGATTTCGAAACGGCCTGAGTTTATTGGGAAGATCTTGTTTGTTCAGAATTACGATATGAATCTGGCTAAGATGATGTTACAGGGCGTTGATATCTGGATGAATACGCCAACACGACCATTGGAAGCATCGGGTACCAGTGGAGAAAAGGGTGTGATGAACGGAACAATTCACTTTTCGGTTCTCGATGGCTGGTGGGTTGAAGGGTATAAAAAAGATGCCGGTTGGGCGCTTCCACAGGATAATGCTTACGAAATTAACGACCTTCAGGATGAATTGGATGCTGAAACCATTTACAACATATTTGAAGAAGAAATATTGCCGGCTTTCTACGATCGCAATATCAATGGAATTCCTGAAAAATGGGTATCCTACATCAAAAACACATTTGCACAGGTTTCACCTAATTTCACTACAGCACGTATGATCCGCGATTATCAGGATCGGTTCTATAAGCCACAGGCCGAACGCTCCGCTAGGTTAATTGACAAAGATTATAACCTGGCGAAGGAAATTGCCAAGTGGAAATCAGGCGTTTCTGCGGTTTGGGATCAGATTGAAGTGAAAAATGTTCAGATTACCGATGGAATTACCAATGTTCTGAAAATTGGAGAGGTGTATCCTGCACGGGTTGTAGTTGATATTAAAGGCTTAAAACCTGAAGATTTAAGTGTTGAAATGGTAATTACTGAAAATGGAAAAGATACCAGACCTACTTTGATTGAATGTTTGCCATTTACGGTTGAAAAAGCTGAAGGGCAGCTGATTACCTATAAGTTGGATTTAAATCTGATGAATGCTGGAGCATTTGGCTATGCAATTCGTATCCTGCCAAATCATCCTGAATTACCACATCGTCAGGATTTCCATCATATGAAATGGGTTCAGTAACTCACAACAATAAAAACAGAAGAGGTAGCCAAAAGCTGCCTTTTCTGTTTTAGCACTTGTTACTGGCTGTACTTTCTAAAACATCAGTTCCTTTAGCTACTTTTATATTCTTGATTCTTCAATTTGTGATGAAAAAATACCTTTTGCAAACAACTTTTTTGGCTATTGTCGCAAGTTTGTTGTGGTCTTCGGCTTTCGTGGGTATAAAAATTGGATTACGGTATCAAACTCCACTTCAGTTTGCCGGTATCCGATTCATGATTTCCGGCCTGATCCTTCTTCCTGTAATCGGAAATTTTCGAAAATTCAGTAAAGAAGTAAAAGAAAACTTCGGATATGTTTTTCTGATTTCTTTTTTGCAAGTTGTACTTCAATATACATTTTTCTATTTAGGCATAAGCCTGGTTCCTGCTTCAATTTCTGCCATGATTGTTGGTTCAGGACCTTTATTTGTTGCTCTTGTGGCTCACTTTTCTATTGCTGACGACCGCATGAGTTGGGTTAAATCGATCAGTATTTTACTTGGAATTGCTGGAGTTGCAGTAATTACACTGGGGCGAGAAAGTCTTCCTTCCGGAGCCGAAATCGCTTTTCTCGGAGTGGTTTATCTGCTGCTGAATAATTTAACTTCAGGAATAACCAACGTGATTATTGCCCGCAAACGGCAAACAATTTCTCCGTTAATTTTAACCTCATCATCTCTTTTTATTGGCGGACTCGCTATGTTTTTAATTTCTATCCCCATTGAGGGATTTTCTGAGCGGTCGTTTCCACCTGAATATTTTGTTTCACTGGCTTGGCTCAGCTTTTTATCGGCAGCAGCCATTTCCATTTGGAATACGTTATTGCGTCGTCCGGGAGTTAAGGTCTCCGAACTTAATATTTGGAAATTTTTGATTCCTGTTGCCGGAGCAGTTCTGAGCTGGATTATTCTTCCAAACGAATCAGCCGACGTGGTCTCCGTTTTGGGTATGATACTGATTGCCCTTTCTTTGTTAATTCTGAATTTGCCCATCAGGAGAAGAAATTAATTTTTTTGATAACTGAATCAACTCCGGATCTGAATTCTTGCAAAACTCTATTGTCAATTGTTTTGTCCTATTGTGCCAAATCGGCATGAATATTAATTGTTTGTCTGCAAATTATCATCGAAGTGGCGATTAATGTTAAAGATTCGTAATGTTTTCCAGTTTCGACTTTCAGTAACGACTAAGTGGGCTGCTGTCATATAACATTAGTACTTACTAAATATTCAAATCTTAAATTACTAATTTCGGACTTTTTAGTTTTCAAAAAAACCAAATAACTAACGGCAACTTCAGGTTGCATAAAATCAAAAAACTATGAATTCTATTTTCTGGCTGGTGCCCGTCAGTTCTGTTCTGGCACTGTTTTTTGCCTGGTTTTTCTTCAAACAAATGATGAAGGAAAGTGAAGGTACCGATTTAATGAAAAAAATCGCCAAACATGTTCGTGATGGTGCAATGGCTTACCTAAGACAACAATACAAGGTTGTTTTTAAAGTCTTCGTGATTGTAACTATTTTGTTTGCCATTATGGCTTACGTTTTAAAAATTCAAAATCCGTGGGTGCCATTTGCATTCTTAACCGGTGGTTTTTTCTCCGGACTGGCAGGTTTCTTTGGTATGCGGACTGCAACTTATGCATCGGCTCGTACAGCCAATGCTGCACAGCGTTCACTAAATGATGGACTCCGTATTGCATTCCGGTCAGGAGCAGTTATGGGATTGGTTGTAGTGGGACTGGGATTACTTGACATCTCGATCTGGTTTTACGCGTTGCAATACATCATTGGCGCACTCGATTCGACTACCAGTGGCATTATTGCTTCCGATCCATCGATGAAATTGATCATTATTACCACTACAACTCTTACATTCGGAATGGGTGCTTCAACCCAGGCTTTGTTTGCCCGTGTTGGTGGCGGTATTTTCACTAAAGCTGCCGACGTCGGTGCCGACCTGGTTGGTAAAGTAGAAGCTGGCATTCCGGAGGATGATCCGCGCAATCCCGCAACTATTGCCGATAATGTTGGGGACAACGTAGGTGATGTAGCTGGTATGGGCGCCGACCTATATGAATCTTATTGTGGTGCTATTCTTTCAACCGCAGCTTTGGGTGCAACCGCATTTGCCGGTTTGGGAGTCGAAACTCAGATGAATGGGGTTATTGCTCCTATGATCATTGCAGCAGTTGGAATTGTTCTTTCTATATTAGGCATCTTCATGGTTAGTGCAAAAGAAGGTGCTTCACAAAAACAATTGTTGGCGGCTCTGAGCCGTGGTGTTAATGTAAGTTCGGTTGGTATTGCCCTTTTCTCCTTCTTAATCCTGAAATATCTGGATATCCCAAATTATTTGGGAGTTTGGGGTTCGATGATGGCCGGTTTATTGGGTGGTATTGGTATTGGTAAAATTACCGAGTATTATACTTCTTCAGGATTCGCACCAACTCGTAATATTGCTGAATCAACTAAAACAGGTCCTGCAACGGTTATTATTTCAGGTATTGGTACAGGTATGATTTCTACTGCAATTCCGGTTTTAATTGTTGGAACTTCCATTATTTTGGCTTTCCTGTTTGCTTCTAGCTTCAATTTCGAAAACATTAGCATGGGATTGTATGGAATCGCCATTGCAGCTGTAGGTATGCTTTCAACATTGGGAATCACTTTGGCTACTGACGCTTACGGTCCAATTGCTGATAATGCCGGTGGAAATGCTGAAATGAGTGGTTTAGGTCACGAAGTTCGCGTGCGCACCGATGCTTTGGATACTCTTGGAAATACCACTGCTGCAACCGGAAAGGGTTTTGCAATCGGTTCGGCAGCTTTAACAGCTTTGGCCCTTTTGGCTTCGTACATCGAAGAAATTAAAATCGCTATTGCACGTATTCCGGAGAAAGTTGCTGCTTTTACAGAATACGCTTCGAATAATCATTTCACCAACGTGGACATTCATAAAGCTTCCATTCCTGAAATGATGCAGTATTTACACTTGGATTTGATGAATCCCCGCGTATTAGTGGGCGCATTTATTGGTTCAATGGCTGCTTTCTTATTTTGTGGTTTAACCATGAATGCGGTTGGTCGCGCTGCTCAAAGTATGGTTGAAGAAGTTCGCCGTCAATTCCGGGAAATTAAAGGCATTTTAAGTGGCGAAGGAGAACCTGATTATGCACGTTGTGTTGAGATTTCGACCAAAGGTGCACAAAAAGAAATGATGCTTCCATCGTTGCTGGCTATATTTATTCCAATTGCAACTGGTATCATTTTTGGTGTTTCGGGTGTTGTTGGTTTACTCTTAGGTGGTGTTTCAACCGGATTTATTCTTGCTATTTTCATGGCTAATGCCGGTGGTGCCTGGGATAATGCAAAAAAATACATCGAAGAAGGAAACTTCGGAGGAAAAGGTTCCGAATGTCACAAGGCCGCAGTAACCGGAGACACTGTTGGTGATCCATTTAAAGATACTTCAGGTCCGTCATTAAATATCCTGATTAAACTGATGAGTATGGTTTCGATTGTAATGGCAGGATTAACTGTTGCCTTCAGTTTGATGTAATACTGTATCAACTTTTAAGCATTTTTTTTCAATTACGATAAACCCCGGAGAAAATCTTCGGGGTTTCTTTTTTTTGCTAAATTGCTGAACAAAAGAACTACATAATGAGTTTAACTTGAAAACGAAAACACTAAAACCACATATTATGGCAGACTTATCAACAACCTACATGGGCATCAAATTAAAAAATCCAATCATTCTTGGTGCCAGTAACCTTGTAACAAAACCCGAAGTTGTTAAAGAACTTGAAGAAGCCGGTATAGCTGCAATCGTTTACAAATCACTTTTTGAAGAACAAATTCAGTTGGAAAGTCTTCAATTAGATGAAGATATAAATGAATATGCCAACCGAAATTCTGAAATGGGTCGTATTTTCCCTGAAATTGTACATGCCGGTCCAAAAGAACATTTATTCCATTTGAGAAAACTAAAGGAGACCGCATCGGTTCCGGTTTTTGCCAGCTTGAATGCACTGTATGAACCCAGTTGGGTTGAATATGCCAGACTACTTGAAGAAACAGGTGTTGATGGTTTGGAGTTGAATTTATATGCCACTCCAGGTTATTTTGAAGTTGGGGGCACATCAATCGAGGAAAAACAATACCAGATTGTTAAAAGTGTTAAAAGAGCTGTTCGGATTCCGGTAAGTGTAAAGTTGAGCCCGTTTTATACCAACACCCTGAATTTTATTAAAAGGCTCGACGAGGCGGGTATCGATAGTTTTGTCCTGTTTAACCGGTTTTTTCAGCCTGAAATAGATATTGAAAATGAAGTTTTTAACTTCCCATGGGAACTGACTCAACCTCGCGACCATCAGTTAGCTTTGCGTTACGCTGGTTTGCTTCACGGTAATGTTGCGGGCAACATATGCGCAAGCCGTGGTATTTATACTTCTGAAGATGTTATTCGTTTACTCCTTTCGGGAGCCGACGTTGTTCAGGTTGTTTCAACGGTTTATAAAAATCAGCCTTCGTATATTGCAACCATGTTGGCCGAATTAAATGATTGGATGGATAAAAAGAGCTACAAAACCCTTGACGATTTCTGCGGAAAACTATCCAGAAAGTCTTTGAAAGATCCTTATACTTATCAACGCGCTCAGTATGTTGATATTCTCATGAAATCTGAAGAAATTTTCAAGAAATACCCGATGGTGTAATGTCGGTTAAATGCTTATAAAACAAGAAGACAGGAGCTCGATGATTCCTGTCTTCTTGTTTTAACTTTATTTTTCAAGTTGCAATACAACGTATGAATGTGGTTTTAATTCCAGGTTCAATACGGTTCTAACCAGCGAAGGCTTTCTCCATCCCTGAAAATATTCCTTTTTCTCGCCCGTAATTTCCTTGCCCGAAATCAAGTCTTTGGCTTTGGTAAATCCTTCTCCCAACCGAAGTTTCACTTGACGTGAATCACTTGTAAACGACTCAACGATGACTGTATTGTTGTCGTACACAAATAAACTGGTGTATCCGGGAGCTTCAAGCAGGGCAGGCATGGCAGGTGTCAGTATCTCTTTTATTTTAGAAAGAATATCAACAGGCATATGATAAAGGTCTATCACATTATCCGGAATGGTAAGAACATAAAATTTCCCCTTGCTGTAATCACCCCGGTGTAAAATTGGCCAGCCATTGGTGCCATTAAATGCCGAAACAATTTCCCATGAGTCGTTGGTAATGTATTTAATTTGCGGAATAATCATTTCACGATCTGAAAAAGAATGTGGCCCCCATCCGGCAGCAAATTCTTTGACGGAGGCTTTCGTGTCAGTCATTCTTAGTTCGACAATATCACTCAGCCCTTTGTCCTGCATGGCTTTCAGGAATCCAGAAGTAACCATGATGTCTTTTCCTGAAATCAATTGTTTCTTGATTTTCGAAACAATATCTGCATCGAATTTGGCCTGTTCTGTCAGGAATACAATCGGTTCATTTTCCGGAAATTCCGGAACGATATCCATTGGAACACCAATCATTCCCATGTAATTCGGCAAAAAATCTTCTCCAACCGAATGGAATGGCTTGTAGGTTTTCACACCCACCGGATTTCCAAGTTGTCCCAGAAATTTGTCAATGGTTTCGAACGTATAACCTGCAGCTCTGGCAATGGTTGTTGGCAAAACCATCTTCCCGTTTTTATCGGCAATTGGCTTCATCATTTCATCGTAATTGAAACTGGTAGTTTCGTGGTTTTGCCAGTCTGCACGGTCGGTTTTTTGAATAGGACGCTGCAATTGCCTGTAATCGAAAAGTGTAATTTCCGGAGCTTTGGCAAACAGGGTCAGCCACAACTGTTCAGCATAGCGGTCCATAAAATACATACCACCGGGATCGACCCAGCCACCGCCGTTTTTCCCCGGCTTGAGGTTATTGAAGTACCTGAAAACTTCGTACCCCAAATAGGGCTGTAAGTGCTGGTTGCTCGATGGATCGCGGGTTTCGGTACCCGTGTAAATTCCATCAAACATTTTCGGTTCTGTTTCCAGATTGAATCCACATCCCTGGAAATGATCGTACCAGTTCGGGTATTTAACAACCACTTTAATGTTGGGATTCACTGCTTTTGCCGGATCGATAATCAGTTCTTTGGCCGCTTTAGTCATTAGATCAAGCCGAAAGTCAGTCCAGCTTTTTGTTCCTTTCGCCTTCACGCACAGATCGCATTTGCAGTTGGTAAAGAAGAAATCGTCGAGAATCAATTCGTTAAAATGGCGGGCAGTAAACTCGACAATTTCCTTGATTTTTTTACGATGTTCGGGATTACTATAGCAGAAGGTTTGGAAGTTATTGCTTTCGTCAACGGTTAGCGTTATTCCACCAGCAGTTTCGATTCCGCAGCTCTCGAAAAAAGCTTTAGCCTTCATCAGGGTTGCTTCATCAACAACTAGCAAATCACGGTGTGTCTCCAGATAAATTTTGTCGACTTTTAATTGTTGCGATATTTCATTCCAGGTGAGCTCCAGTGAGTTGATGTCGCCCATCTTTGCCGTTTCATAAGCACGGGAATAGACCGCAACTTTGAAATTTCTATAGTGGTCACCAGCCAATAGTGGACTTAAAGATGACAAAAACACGACGATAATAAGATACAGGTTTTTTATTGGTTTCATAGGTTTTAGGTTTTTGTAACTCCTCATTTCCTCGGTTGAAGAAAATGAGGAAGTAATATTTATTGGTTAATCCATAAGTTTAAATTGGTGTAATTGGTTTGATTCTATATGATTATAGTCCTATTCAGTTGAGTCAGTGTTGAGAGTTTAACTGCTATTTTCCGACAAAACCGGCCAGTGCATATACCAGCGCACCTTGCCAGTTGATGGCAATTTCATTGGTCGAATAGTCTTCCTGTACATCCTTCCAGCCTTTAGCCGAATGGCCACCTCCAACAATATAACCAGGCCAGGGCTGGATTTCATTATCCGAACCAGAGCGCCTGTCGTGTGGGTTCATTGGCGGATTGATCCCGAGCCCGGTTACAAACGAACGATTGTAATAATTACGCCCGAAGATGTGCGAAATAGCGTCCTGAGAAGTTTGAGTGTAAATTTTCTTAGGTGAGATTTTATGCGCCACCTGAAGGTTTAAAACCTGACGGGCAATAGTTCCGTTACATCCCCAGTAATATCGGCTTAATGGCCTTCCGTACACGTCAGATGAAGCATTAAATGCAATTTGATTAGCCACGTCAATGATGTTTTTTTTGATGATTTTCAGAATCTCCGGATTTTTCCCGGCTTTTGCTGAAAGGGCGTATTCGAACATTCCCAGATTTGACACATCGCCCCAATCCCAATCTTCATCAATTTTGAAGTTTTCAGATGACGCTCGTCTCTCAAAGTCCTTTAAATATTCAGCATTTCCTGTTGTTTCCCACATTTCGGCAGCAGCCCAAAGCCGGTCGTCTTTATCCTCAGTTTGGTATCCACCAGTTTGAAACTCACCCTGAACAAATACTTTATCCTCTGGATTTTCTTTCAGAAACTTGTAGCTTAATGTCGCGGCATCCAAACATTTTTGAGAATAAGCTTTGTCGTAGGGTTCGAAATACCGGGAAGCCTGAGCCATCATGGCCACAAAATCGGCCACTGCGGCTGAACTCCAATCGGTAAAATATCTTTTTTCTTTGTCTTCTTCAGGTTTGCAGAACGGTTCGAAATTTTTCCGTGTCAGTTTATGCGATACTTTTCCTGAACCATCGGTGTATTGCATGGTCAATAACCAGTCGGTTTCCCATTTCAATTCTTTCAGAAAGTCAGGAAATTCGGGAGCAGTTTCGGGTAGATCAAGTGAAAATTTCTTTAGGTTATTTTGAAACTGGTCCCAGGCCATAAACATCATGCCAACGGTTATGCCAGCATTTACAACATATTTGCCATAGTCGCCGGCATCGTGCCAGCCACCAGTTCCATTGCGGCGTTGGTCGGGTTTCCCCTGAAAATCTTCATATCCATCATCCAAATGACAGGGCAAGTGAGAAAAGAGATGTCCATCATGGTTTCCTTCAACTGCAGTACCACATCGCCACAGATAAAAACCCCGCATACTGGTATAGAATGCCTGATTGTACACGTTGGGAGAGATCTCGAAAACTACTGATTTAGTGCCTTCCGGAGTTTCAAGGTAATACTTTCCATTTTTCGAGAATGAAGAAAAGTCAGCAAGTCCAACATTTTGGTTTACATCTTTCTGAAAAACAGGAGTTGAAACTTTTCCTTGAAAGACCACAGTCTGGCTATCGGCTTGCTTAATTACAAACGATTTAGTTTCTCCAATTATGGATGCTTTTTTTGATGCTTGTGGCAAAAATCCTAGTGAATTCAGGCAAATATTCTGGTTTTGAGATAAAACAGAAGTGCTGAAAAGAACCAGAAGTACAAAAATGAACGATGCAATTGTTCTCATTTTTCAGGGTTTTAGTTAGCATTATTGTAGTTAGTACAATATAGGGTAAATCTAATACAAATGATTCAATATGAAACGATAGTAGTCTTAAAACATTTAGAAGTTTATTGAAAATGCTCCTAATTAATTGGAAATAGTCAATAGTCATTGGGAAATTTTGTAAAACTGACTTTCCGAATGACTGATGACTTTTTCCATAGTCAATCAGTTAGATATTTTTTTTAGTTCTACCAATTTTCGCCCGGATGGCGAGTAATTACACCAACTCAACGGTAACCTTTTTAAAAAATCGTGCCTCAAGCAATCTCACTATTCGTTTTACAACGAATTTACGAATTTCAAGTTCAATGGGTTGATCTGGATCCTGATGTGCCCAGTTGATGCGGGTTCCCACAATGATGTGAATGATGTCGTGTTGGGTAAGTAGTTTCACCACTTCTTCCGGAGGGCTGTCGCCCAGACGCATGTCGCTGTTGTAATTCTCCAGAATTTCTTCAACTCTCCCCAATGTCAAAATTCCTTCAGTCACGATTTCAAAGCCTTCCATCTTAGCCGCCGGGGGTAACGATTTTTCGGAGAAACGATGCTGTATGTTGATGTCAATATTCAGCTCACGCGCAATGATCTCGGCTGTTGTACCCCCACAAATAATTTTCTTTCCCGGGAAATCTTTGATCCGTTTAACAAAGTCGACATCTTTTATTTTGTAGAATGGCGGACCTGTGATGAGCATAAATTCGCGGGGTTGCCTGAAATAAATAACTCCACAACTCGCATCGTCGCGAATTTCAAACGAATCGTTCATGGAGGCCTGGTTTAAAATTTTTCGGGAAAGTTTGGTGGCCGAAATTTCGTAGTCCCGGGCAATTTGATTTTCTGCAAATCGGACAATGTCGTTAAGTCCCCATCCTGTTGGAAATCTGGAGCTTCCCAGTCCTGACTGGGTGATGCCATCAGTCATGAAAATAATCCGGTCTTCAAGCAAAGGAGTAAATTCCCTGATCCTCAAAATTTTTCCTGCGTTTTCGTCACCTCTGATCGGAATTTCAATTTCTTTTGGGTTAAACATTTGTCCTTTTCTGAAAAGGATTGAGCGGGGATTGTCATAATTAATAATGCGAACCATCCCGGTGTCTTCAATTTCAATGATTGTAAAAGTGGCATAGCTCTCCTTGCCGTCGATACTTTTAGGTAAAGCGCGCATGAAAATATTAGCAGCAACTTCGGGCTTGGTGTGGAACGAAGCGTAATTTAAAGCCATTGATGCTGTTAGCGTTGCCAGTACATTTGCTTTTACTCCATGACCAATTCCATCGGAAAGTACCAGAATGGAGCGACCTTCAGCCCTGATTTGTTTCGAATGAAAAACATCTCCGCAAACAACCTGTCCGTGCCTGTTTAGTTGATGCAAATCGACTTCTATATGATAGTCATCACTCATCCTCGCCGTATTTGTACGATTCAATAATAGAATACAGAAGTTCCTCGGTCATTGAGGCATTGTCGCCAAGGAGAAAGGCTATTTTTTGCACAGTTTCGAGGTTGTGCCGGTTTACCCGTTGTGCACGGCTGATAATCTCTTCGCGAACCAATGAAGGGGCTGACATGTCGCGCAATAAGGCGCCAACTACCCGGTGTTTGTATATGGTAATCACCGAAATGTGCAACAATTTGTTCTGAATCTTCATGTCCCGATCGATCGCATTTTCTCCTGAAATCATTGTCGCTGTGAACATTTTGTAAATCACATCAGGAACCAGTTCTTTCAGATCGGCGCCATGAAGACCAGGAATCGTTTCGTACAACTCTTCAATTTCAGGCCCGAAAAGCTTCGCAAATGCTTCATTCGAGTCGATGACTTTAAAATCACTGTCGACAATAATGAGACCTGCCCTGATTTTGTGCATCATAGCCGAGGCAATTACAGTTGCTTCACGTGCTTTTTCGAGTTTTCGTTCTGCTTTTTTTCGTTCGGTGATGTCGAAAACTGAACCGACAATACCGATTACTTCTCCCTTATTGTCGCGGATTACCGCTTTATTGAAGACCACATCGCGCAATAATCCGGTTGCATCCCTAAATTTCGCCTCATAACTTTGGTCGCCCGGACTGTCGAGTAATTCCTGATCGCGTTTGGCATAGATTTCAGCAATTTCGAAAGGTTGAATGTCGAAAACTGTTTTTCCAATGATCTGCGATTTTGGCAGGCCAAGCAATTTTTCCTGAGCCACATTACATGCTTTATAAATGCCTTTCAGGTCGCGGTAAAAAATGGGAATGGGCAACGCGTCAATAATTTTCTGGTGCAATTCAGGGTCGTCAATGAAATCCTGGTTGAAAGAATTTTGTTCGTAAATCATGGTGTGTGAATTTCGAACTTAATTTACGAAACATTTGGGAATATTTAGGACTAGATTCGATCTCTTTTTTGAATGACGATACCTCAAAAGAAATACTTAACTGTAACCAATCTAAATAAGGATCGAAGGGCATTACAATCATCAGACTTAAGTTATTTTTTCTGAAATTTGCCGCAAATCGTAATACAATTTTAAATGAAGCTTAGAGATATCGCTACAGTTTTAAATGCAAAGGTAACCTGTGGAGTTGATAAACTGGATGAAGAGATTGGCATGGGTTATAGTTCTGATCTGATGAGCGATGTATTGACCTTGGATACTGATAATTTGATACTGATAACCGGGCTGGTAAACCTTCAGTGTATCCGTACTGCCGAAATGGCCGACATTCGTGCCATTGTTTTTGTACGCAATAAGAAAGCTTCAGATCAAATGCTTGAACTGGCTTGTGAGAATGGAATGTGTATACTTGAATCGCCTTTTTCTCTATTCAAATCGAGTGGGCTTTTATTCCAGGCCGGATTAAACCCGATTTATTGAGAAGCCTCCCCTAACCCCTCCGAAGGAGGGGAACTTGGCCAGCAGTAGTGCTTTTAGAAATTGACAAATGACTAATATCGAATAAGGAATAACCAATAAGAAATGAGAAAACATTCGAGTACCGGTTTTTTTAGCCCCCTCTTGTGGAGGGGGTTTGGGGGAGGCCTTCTATCTTGAAACTTACTTTTAACATACAGGGAGGAGACTTTACTCATGCAGGGAAACCTTCGAGTGAGGTGAAAAAAGTGCTTAAACAACTGAATGTCGACGGCAAAACTGTGAAAAACATTGTAATTGCGTTGTATGAAGCAGAAGTAAATGTGGTAGCCCATGCCTGGAAAGGAACTGTTTTGGCTGAAATTGATGAGAATAAGATTACCATATTTGTTGAAGACGATGGTCCCGGAATTCCTGATATTGAATTGGCCATGCAGGCCGGATACTCTACTGCGAGCAAACAGGTCAGAGATATGGGGTTTGGGGCCGGAATGGGTTTGCCGAATATGAAAAAGAATACGGATGAATTGTTGATCGAATCGGAAGTCGGTAAGGGTACAAAAGTTAAAATGGTTAACTATTTTAAATGATTGGAGATTCCAAATATCATTCATTAGATCCTTCCAAATGCATTGGATGCACCCATTGCATGAAATCGTGTCCGACAGAAGCAATACGGGTTGTAAACGGGTTGGCTGTAATCGACCATGAACGATGTGTTTACTGCGGCCAATGCCATCGAGCTTGCCCTACTCATGCGTTTTACGTTGAACAAGACGATCTGGCCATGATCCGTTCATTCAAATACCGTGTCATTTTGTTTCCATCCATCATGATTGGACAGTTTCCTGGTAAATATAGTGAAGATCAGATCTATGACGGGTTGAAGAAAGTTGGCTTCACCCACATTTATGAAGTGGAACAACCCATGCAAGTGATGATTGATTCGATTAATGAAGTTCTTGCCGATAAAGAAACTCCAAAGCCTGCCATATCGATCTATTGCCCAGCGATTGTTCGCCTCATTCAGGGGCGATATCCTTCACTCACTGAAAATCTGATTCTAAGGAAAGCCCCGCACAATCTTGCTGCTCATTTTGCCATTGAACAATTGAGGCTCGAAGGTGCCCTGCGTGAAGAAATTGGCCTTTTTTACGCCACACCTTGCATAGCGAAAATTGCGGCTGTAAAAAGTCCTGTTGGTGAAAGCGAATCGATTGTGGATGGTATTGTTAACATGAATCAGTTGTATAATGAAGTGATGAAAGTTATTTCTGACCATGAGGTTGATGACCATTCTGTTCAACGAAAAAATCTTTCTGCTGAAGGGATAAACTGGAGTCTCACGCGCGGTGAATCCTGCCATTTTGGATCACGAAGCATCGCCATAGACGGTATTCATAATGCCGTACGTTTTCTGGAAAGACTCGAAAATGATCAGGTTAAGGGCATCGATTTCATTGAAATGCGGGCTTGCGATCAAAGTTGTGCCGGCGGAATTTTACTGACAGGCAACCGGTTTATGACCGTTGAAAGGCTTGAGCGCCGTGCTAAGCGTTACCCATCGGCAAAAGAAATACATCAGGAAAACAACCTGGAAAAGGCTCAGGAGCTGAAGCGAAAATTGATATTGGACCCGATTATGCCAAAGCCTCATTTTGCTTTCGGGAAAGATAGGGTAAAGGCCATGGAAAAGATGGATAAGGCGCAGCGCATTGTTTGCTTTCTGCCGGGAATCGATTGCGGTGCTTGCGGAGCGCCCAATTGCCACGCGCTGGCCGAAGATATGGTAAACAACAAGGCAAAAATGTCTGACTGCATCTTTCTGCAACAAAAGTGGGTGGATGAAGGTCGGATTCATGCCCGAAAAGCGTTCCTCAACATACAGAAGAAATGGGGAGCAGATAGATTTAAAGCTGATTGTAACAAAAGAGGACGACGAAATGAAGGTTTCTGAACTGGTTGAAAAATTAGGTCTGACTGTTTTTTCAGGCCATAAAGGATTGGATCGTGAAATTGCCGGTGGCTATGTTTCTGATTTACTTAGTGATGTTATGGGGAACGCTCGCGAAGGCGAAGTCTGGATTACGCTTCAGGTTCATCAGAATGTAATGGCCATAGCTTCGTTAAAAGATTTGGCAGCGGTTATTCTGGTTAGTAATCTCGAACCTCACGAGAACACGATTCGCCATTCGAACGACGAAAACATCCCGGTTCTGGGAACCAGTTTGTCAACATTCGAAATTGCCGGAAAGCTGTACCAACTTTATAACCAGTAACAATGAAAACATTCAGGACCGATCTTCATATCCACACACTGTTATCTCCATGTGGCGATCTGGAAATGAGTCCTGCAAACATTGTCTCGCTGGCTTGTCAACGAGGGCTTGATATTATTGGAATAACCGACCACAACACCACCAAGCAATGCGAGCTAGTTTGGAAACTGGCGCAGAAAACGAATCTGACCGTATTTCCGGGATGCGAAATGACTTCGCGCGAAGAAGTCCATTGTCTGGGCTTGTTCGAAGATTTTGATGCATTGCGCATTTTTCAGGATTTTCTTGATCGGCATCTGACAATAATTCCACACAATGCCGAGCTTTTTGGTTATCAGGTTCTGGTTGATGAGAATGAAGATATTCTCGAAAAGTTGGATTATTATTTGGGCGCTTCGCTCGATGTGAGTATTGAAGAAGTAGAGCAGAAAGTGCACGAACTCTCCGGAATTTTTATTCCGGCACACGTTGATCGGCCTCGGAACAGTCTGTATAGTCAGTTGGGATTTTTTCCTCCAGAATTAAAGGTTGATGCCCTGCAGATTTCAAAACTCGCTGAAGAAGAGAGCATCCGGGACAAATATAAAATCAGTCAGGATATAACCATTGTGAGGTTTTCGGATGCACATTTCCCTGCTGATTTCGGGAAAATCTATACGAATTTTGAGATGGAGAATGCCACATTTTCTGAAATCAAAAAAACATTGCATCGTGAAAACGGACGAATGGTGAAGATTCCATAAGGCGCTTCTTCTGTTTTTTCATTCGATAATTCAGTCCATCAGTAATTCAATCAAATGAAAGACCTTTCCTTACATATCCTAGATATTGTGCAGAATTCGATTCGGGCAAAAGCTAAGTTGGTTGGGATTGAAATTACCGAACTTCCGAAAGAAGATCATTTGATAATTACCATTACTGACGATGGCTGCGGAATGAACCCTGAACAGCTGCAAATCGCCATCGATCCATTTTACACCTCCCGCACTACGCGAAAAGTTGGCCTTGGGCTGTCTCTTTTTAAGCAAAATGCTGAGATGACTGGCGGATCATTCAACATCGAATCTGAATTGGGTAAAGGAACAAAAGTCACAGCCGTGTTTGGTCTGAGCCACATCGATCGTCCTGTAATGGGTGATTTGGTCGGGACACTGCTACTTTTGATTTGTTCTTCAGGCGGAACAGATTATGTCTTTAAACATCAAACACCTTCAGGAAAATTTGGTGTGGATACTCGTGAATTGAAGCAAACGCTTGAAAATGTGCCGCTTAACAATCCTGAAGTCCGGTCGTTCCTGAAAGAAATGCTTCAGGAGAATTTAGAACAAATTCAAATTACAGAATGATGATAAATCTTAGATATTTATTACTTTAATGTACTGATATTTAGAGAATAGTGTTTGAAGTTTTGTTGAACTCATTAATCCCCCAAGTATGAATAAAATAAAATCTCTTGCCGACTTAAAAAAGCTACAATCTGAAGTTCAATCGAAAATTAAACTAAGAGAAAATGGTGATAATCCTGAGAATCTGATCCAAATCAAAGTTTCAATGGCCACCTGCGGCATCGCTTCCGGAGCAAAAGATACGATGAATTATCTGATTGAGGAGCTTGATCATCAGGGAATTGATGCCATTATTACTCAAACTGGATGTATGGGCTATTGCTACGCCGAGCCAACCATCATACTTACAATTCCAGGGCAAAATCCCGTTGTTTATGGTTACGTCAATAAAACCAAGGCACTGGAAATCATAGAAAAACACATCAAGCTCAACGAAATGGTTGACGGAATTATTCCTGTAGCGTATTCAACAATCGATAATAAATAAACCGACAAATATGGTCGAATACAACATGCATATCCTTGTGTGCGGGGGTACCGGATGCAAGGCTTCACAAAGCGAACTCATCAAAGCAAATTTCACCGACAAGCTCAATGAGTACGGATTGGCAGATGAAATTCAAGTGGTATCAACCGGATGTTTTGGGTTTTGCGAAAAAGGACCCATTGTTAAAATATTGCCCGACAATACGTTCTATACTCAGGTTACTCCTGAAGATGTAGCCGAAATTGTGGACGAACACATCATCAAAGGACGAAAGGTAGAACGGTTGCTTTTTATAGATCCAGAAACCAAAGAAACAGTTGGCGATTCGAAAGGAATGGAATTTTATAAGAAGCAGATTCGTATTGCACTTCGCAACTGCGGGTTCATCAATCCTGAAAACATTGAAGAATACATTGGTCGAGATGGTTACGCTGCATTGGGCACCTGCATATCGGAAAAAACTCCGGACGAAGTAATCAAAACTGTGAAAGATTCCGGGCTTCGGGGACGTGGCGGTGGTGGCTTTCCAACTGGCTTGAAATGGGAATTGACTCGCAAATCGGTTAGTGACCAGAAATACGTAGTTTGCAATGCCGACGAAGGCGATCCCGGTGCTTTTATGGACCGTTCGATCCTGGAAGGCGACCCGCATTCGGTGCTCGAAGCGATGGCTATTTGCGGATATTGCATTGGTGCCGACAAAGGGCTGGTGTACATTCGTGCTGAATACCCATTGGCCATCGAGCGCCTGAAAATTGCCATCGACCAGGCTCGCGAATATGGTTTACTTGGTGACGATATTTTGGGAACCGGATTTAATTTTGATGTTGAAATCCGCTACGGAGCCGGAGCTTTCGTGTGTGGCGAAGAAACTGCACTGATCCATTCGATGGAAGGGAAACGCGGTGAACCAACTGTAAAACCTCCGTTTCCGGCTGAGAAAGGATACAACGGCAAACCTACCAATGTAAACAATGTGGAAACTTTTGCCAACATTCCGGTCATTATTAATAAAGGTGCAGAATGGTTCGCTTCCATTGGAACGGAAAAATCGAAGGGAACCAAAGTGTTTGCTTTAGCCGGGAAAATCAACAATGTAGGTTTAATTGAAGTTCCGATGGGAATTACCCTTCGCGAAATTATATATGATATTGGTGGCGGAATCAAGGATGGACGCGAATTTAAAGCAGTTCAGACTGGTGGTCCTTCCGGAGGTTGTTTGACTAAATCGTTTTTGGATACGCCAATCGATTACGATAATTTGGTTGCTGCCGGCTCCATGATGGGTTCAGGAGGTATGATTGTGCTCGACGATTCGGATTGCATGGTAGCCATTGCCAAGTTTTACCTCGAATTTACACTCGACGAATCGTGCGGGAAGTGTACCCCGTGTCGGATTGGGAATAAGCGCTTGCACGAAATTCTGGAAAAGATAACCAATGGAAACGGTGAGCTTGAAGACCTGAATCGATTAAGAATGCTGAGTAACGTGATCAAAGATACATCGCTTTGCGGCTTGGGACAAACATCTCCAAATCCGGTACTTTCAACACTCGATAATTTCTACGACGAGTATCTGGCACACGTAACTACACATAAATGTTTGGCCGGTCAGTGTAAGGCATTGATGCACTATTCGATTGATGCCGAGCGGTGTACCGGATGTACGCTTTGTTTCAGAAATTGCCCGGTTGGTGCTATTTCCGGCGAAAAACGTTCGCCACATTACATCGACCAGTCGATTTGCATTAAATGCGGTGTGTGTATCGGGAAATGTAAGTTTGATGCTGTATTAATCGCCTAAAAGTATTTTCTATGGAAATGATAAACCTCACAATAGATCATAAACCGGTAGTTGTCAGCAAAGGAACTACCATACTGAAAGCCGCTTCCAGTATCGGAATTGATATTCCGACGTTATGCTACATGAAGCTCGACGATATGAACATTGAAAATAAACCGGGAGGTTGCCGTGTTTGCGTAGTCGAAGTTAAAGGTCGCCGGAATCTGGCTCCTGCCTGTTGCACCGAAGCCACCGAAGGAATGGAAATAAATACGCATTCGATACGGGCTATCAATGCGCGTCGAACGATTGTCGAATTAATTTTATCTGATCATCCGGCCGACTGTTTGATTTGTGCCAAATCGGGCAATTGCGATTTGCAAAATATGGCGCACCATCTTGGAATCCGAAAAATTCATTACCAGGGCGAACAGTCATTGTACCGCGAGGATACTTCGCCGGCGATTATCCGCGAAATTAACAAGTGTATCATGTGCCGCCGATGCGAAACCATGTGCAACGAGGTGCAGACTGTCGGCGTTCTTTCGGCTGTTAATCGCGGATTTCAGGCTGTCGTGGCTCCGGCATTTGAGATGAATCTCGACCATTCTACGTGTACTTATTGTGGTCAGTGTGTTGCTGTATGTCCAACTGGCGCGCTTACTGAAGCAGATGAAACCGGCGCTGTAATTCGGGCTTTGTCCGATCCGACTAAAACGGTAGTGGTTCAGACAGCCCCTGCGGTTCGTGCTGCATTGGGCGAAGAATTCGGAATGCCTGCCGGAACTTTGGTGACTGGCAAAATGGTTGCGGCCTTGCGCCGTTTGGGGTTCGATTATGTTTTCGATACCGATTTTGCTGCCGACCTTACCATCATGGAAGAAGGAACCGAATTATTGAGCCGTTTGTCTGCATTCATGGAAGGTGATAAAAATGTGAAACTGCCAATCCTTACCTCGTGTTGTCCTGCATGGGTAAAATTCTTTGAACATCATTTTCCTGAATTGAAAGATATTCCTTCAACGGCACGCTCACCCCAGCAAATGTTTGGTTCTGTTGCCAAAACCTATTTTGCCGATAAAATTGGAGTGAAACGTGAAAATTTGGTGGTAGTTTCCATTATGCCTTGTTTGGCTAAGAAGTATGAAAGCAGTCGCCCCGAGTTTTCGGTTAATGGCAATCCTGATGTTGACTTTGCTTTAAGTACCCGCGAACTTGGTCATTTGATCAATTTGGGGAACATCGATTTTAACTCGTTACCGAATGAAGAATTTGATCAGCCTTTAGGTGAATCAACCGGCGCTGCCGTAATCTTTGGAACAACTGGTGGAGTGATAGAAGCTGCGGTGCGCACCGCCTACGAAATATTTACTGGCAACCCTTTGCCGCGAGTTGATTTTGAAGAGTTGCGCGGAATGGATGGTTTACGTAAAGCAACGATCGACTTCAACGGAACAGAGATCAACATCGGGATCGCTCATGGGTTGGGCAATGCGCGCAAGTTGCTCGAAGATATTCAGGCCGGAAACAGTGAATTTCATGCTATCGAAATCATGTCGTGCCCGGGTGGTTGCATTGGAGGTGGTGGTCAGCCGTATCACCACGGTGATGCCGAAATACTAAAAAAGCGCCAACGCGCAATTTATTCTGAAGACAAAAACAAGAACATCAGAAAGTCGCACGAGAATCCATACATCACCAAGCTTTACGAGGAATTTTTGGGCGCGCCGATGAGCGAAAAAGCGCATCATCTGTTGCATACCAAATATTTTGATCGCAGCTAGAGAAACACACATTAGAAAAGAGTCATTGGTCATTAGGAAACGGCTCTATTTTCAAATGACCAATGACTTTTTCCTGATGACCAATGACTTATTAAAAAACAGATAAAACAATACAATATGCCAGGAATAAAACTTTCAGAAAAAACCATTGGGCTGATCAGGGAGATCTGCTCGGATTTCGGGAATCAGGGAAGTGAATTGATTAATGTATTGCATCAGGTTCAGGGTAAGTTAGGCTATTTACCAGCTGAAGTACAGGAAGTAATTGCCAAAGAATTAAATATTTCGGTGGCCAAAGTTTACGGAGTGGTTACTTTCTACTCTTTCTTTACCATGATTCCGATGGGTGAGCACCCGATTTCTATTTGTATGGGGACGGCTTGCTATGTGCGTGGATCAGAGCAAGTTCTTGCAGAATTTAAGCGACAATTAAGTATTGAAGTGGGGCAAAGTACAGCCGATAATAAATTTTCGCTCAATTGTTTGCGCTGCGTGGGCGCTTGTGGATTGGCTCCTGTTGTTATGGTTGGCGAAAAAGTATATGGCCGTGTTTCTCCGCAAATGGTAAAAAGCATCATTTCCGAATATAAGGAAGGCTGTGCTTCAGAAGCAAAATCAGCGTGCTATACGATTTAACTAAAGTGAGCGGGTGACTTCAAGTCACCCGCTCACTCACATTTGGTGAAGGGATCCAATCTTTTTAAAAGGTCGGATTCCTGCTCTTTTTAAAAAAGCTCTATCTTTAACCTGACAATCATAACATACAATCCGATGAACCGCTTCCTTCTTGCCCTTATTCTTGTTTTTACTGCTTTCCTTGCTTCAGCACAAATTCCTTACAAAACCGAAAACAATATTTCATACCGTTCAGGTGAAAATCTTGATGAATATCAGAAAGAACGGTGTAAACTGGATGTTTATGTTCCTGAAAATGTGGATAGTTTTACCACGGTGGTTTGGTTTCATGGAGGCGGTTTGACTGCCGGCGAAAAATCAATTCCGGAACGATTGAAGAATAAGAAACTTGGTGTTGTTGCAGTAAATTACCGATTGAGTCCAAAAGCGAAAAGTCCGGCATACATTGATGATGCTGCTGCCGCGGTGGCCTGGGTTTTCAAAAATATCAGTAAATATGGTGGAGATCCAAAGAAAATAGTGGTTTCAGGTCATTCGGCAGGTGGCTACCTGACTTGCATGATCGGACTTGATAAACATTATTTGGCTACTTACGGAATTGATGCTAATTCGATTCAGAAACTGGTGCCGTTCAGCGGACAGATGATCACACATTTCACCATTCGAAGTGAGAGAGGAATTCCGGGAACTCAGCCGGTAATCGACGAAATGGCTCCGCTCTTTCATGTTCGGGCAGATGCTCCGCCCTTGTACCTAATTACCGGAGACCGCGAACTCGAAATGCTGGGCCGTTACGAAGAGAACGCTTATATGTGGCGCATGATGAATCTTTCAGGGCACAAACAAACCACTTTATATGAATTGGATGGATTTGACCACGGTGGAATGGCAGAGCCAGCGTTTGATTTGTTGCTGAAGATTATCAGAAAATAAATTACATTTTTAGGCGAATAAGTCCGGTTTCCACCTGACTTTAGTATTTTTGGAGTATGCAATATCAAACGTCATTTAGTAGTCCTTTGGGTTTCCTGATCCTGAAATCGGAAGGCCAGTCAGTTACCGAAATAACCTTTTCTGATAATGACATTCAGGACCAAAGTTCATGCGAACTTCTTGAAAACTGTAAGGAACAATTGCAAAACTATTTTTCAGGAAAAACCACCTCTTTCGACTTACCGCTTTCTCCTGAAGGAACTGAATTTCAGCAAAAAGTATGGGCCGAGTTGCTTCAGATTCCATACGGCGAAAGGATAACTTACATGGAATTGGCCGTCAGGCTAGGTGATCCGAAATGCATACGGGCAGCCGGCACTGCAAACGGTAAAAATCCAATTGCCATTGTAATTCCATGCCACCGGGTGATTGGCGCCGGGAATAAACTTACTGGTTATGCCGGAGGAATCTGGCGAAAAAGGCTATTGCTGGAATTAGAAATGAAACACAATCCATCCAAACGAACACTTTTTTAAATATGCACAATTCCCTGATTTTTGAAGCTTGTGTCGAATCGCTTGATGATGCAATAGCTGCCGAAAAACGTGGAGCGAATCGAATTGAGCTTTGTTCTGCACTCGATCAGGACGGATTAACACCTTCGCCTGAATTAACCCTGAAGTGCTTGCAGCATTTAACGATTCCGGTGATGGCAATGGTTCGTCCGCGTGGTGGGAATTTTGTTTATGCCGAAGATGAAATTCTGCTGATGGAAGCTGAAATTGAGTACTTCAAAGGATCGGGAGTTGCTGGTGTAGTTTTCGGATTACTTACCAACGACGGTGCGATTGATGTCGAAAATACCAGGCGATTGGCCAAGCTAGCGTCTCCGTTGGAAGTTACCTTTCACAAAGCTATCGACTACTCTGATGATATTTTGAAATCATTCCAGGAATTAAATACCATTGAGGGAATTACCCGGGTATTGACTTCCGGAGGAATGGATACTGCCTGGAATGGCCGCAATATTTTGAAGCAAATGCAGGATATACCGGGCCGGCGAATCGAAATTATTGCCGCAGGAAAGGTGCTTCCGGCGAATCGGTTACAAATTGCTGAATTTACTGGAGTTTCTGAACTTCATGGACAACGGATTGTATAATATTTCTTCTTTTCTTTTGTAAATTAGTATCGTTTTAATTGTCTGATATCGACAGTATTGTCATCTCTCTTTGATTTTTTAAATGAGTCTATTACTTCAATGTTAATTTATTGGAACAATATCGTCTATAATTCTAAAATATGACAAAGCATTGCAGTTATATTTCAGAAATTACGTATAATTGCAGCATCAAATTTCTAGTAAGTCATTCATTAATAGAAAATAATAGGTATGAAAACAATTAAGAGAATTTCAGTTTTACTGCTCGCATGCATGCTAACAAGTTTATGTTGGGCTCAGGAAAAAACAACCGATAATAAAAGTTTATACAAAGCATTCGAGATGTCGGTTAGCGAAGGTTTGAATCTTCAGGCAACTGCAAAGGTTGGAATTAAACCGGTTTATGGTATTTTCAGTGTAGGAACACAATTTTTGGCCGAAAACTACAAATGGGCTTTTGGGGCAGGCGTTGGAACTCACCTGATGAAGACCGAGGATCACTCAATGAACCTCGAATACATGATTTTTCATGTCAACGAAAACGAAATCTGGACAGATAATTACAACAACTTCCAGCAAGTCAGATTGCTATATAGCAAACGTTTGGGTGAAAAGATCAGTATTTTTGGTGGACCAAGCTTCAATTTGAACATTGCCGAAAACAAGGAAAGTTTCGGTCATACCTTTGAAAGCACTTTTGCACCATACGATATGTATTCGCATGTTGGCGATAGCCATACTGCGAAAGGATGGATTGGTTTTACTTTAGGTATTCGCTTCGATAAATAAAAGAAACCAGAATGTATTATTGAAAAGGCCTGTCAGCATTTAAACTGACAGGCCTTTTGTTGTATCCTATAGCTGAATCGTATCAAAGGTTCTCTCCATATGAAAATCCATCTCTCATCGGTTCCTTAATATAGGCATCCAATTCCGAATGATTGGTCACTTTCATGTTGGCAGCATCATATTCGATGCGGGTATTGAAGCGTTGAGCCAAAACTCCGGTGAGCGACATCTCTACCAATTTGGTTGCATAATCGAAATTCGATCCACAAACTGTATTGTTCTTAATGGCTTCAACCCATTCACGTTGTGGATTTTCTTCAAATGTTCTTGGTATAGTTTGAGCTGGAGGATTCTTCAGAAATTCATTCCATTCGTCATCTTTCATTAAGAGTCGTGGTTCGTTGGGGCGTCCGCCGGTCATCAGGCATTGTTTGTCTCCAACCATAATCATGCCGCTACCTGGCAATTTTTCCATGTTCCACTCCGGACGGTTCTCTGGCTTCAGTTTACCTTCGTACCACCGCATGGTTACAGGAGTTTTATTGCCGCGAGCCGGAAAATCCCATCGAATAATGGCCTGATCAGAAACGAATCCAGTGTCGGGAACCGGCGATTTAAATTCAGCTTCAACTACACTGGGCATTCCCAAATCGAGCGACCAGAAAGGAGCGTCAAGTGTATGACAACACCAATCGCCGAGTTCGCCATTGCCAAAATCGAACCAGCTACGCCATGTTTTGGGTACGTAAATTTCATTGTATGGTCGGAAGGCAGCTGGGCCCACCCACAAATTCCAGTCTAAATAATCCGGAACAGGTTGTTCTGCCGGAGGAAAACTTTCAGGTTTATTGAAATATTTATTTGGCCCGAAATCTGGACCATCAAACCAAGCAATCACTTCGGTCACATTGCCCAATAATCCCGCATCGTACCATTCTTTAACCAAACGAATTCCGTTGGTTGCATGTCCCTGATTGGCCATTTGGGTAATTACACCATACTGCTTAGCTGCTTTCTGAAGTGTACGCAATTGCCAGATGTTGTGAGCCAATGGTTTTTCAACGATCACGTGTTTGCCCAATTGCATAGCCGCCATCGCTGCCGGAAAATGTGAATGGTCGGGTGTACAAACCATAACTGCATCAATTTCTTTGTGCATTTGGTCGAACATCACGCGGTAATCTTTGAAGCGTTTGGCGTTTGGCATTACGCGAAAAGCTTCTGCTGCGCGTTTGTCGTCAACATCGCACAAAGCCACAATATTCTCGTTCCATTTGGGATCTTTCTGATTAATCAGTTTGCTCCAATTGGCCATTCCTTGTCCGCCCACACCAATAACCGCAATGTTCAAACGGTTCGAAGGAGAACAACTCATCAGATTTGGAATGAAAAATGCACCGGCAGAAAGTACAGATGCCGATTTAAGAAAATCTCTTCTGGTAGGTTTCATGATAGGTTTAGTATTTAGGTTTATGTGGATAAAAGTAGAAAATATATCCAGACAGAATTCGATTTCAAGTTAAAAAACACCAGAACAGAATGGCAACTATGATTTCTGTATAAAGTGTTTCGAGTCGCCCCACTCGCCATAGCCAATTTCGCAACCAGACAATTCAATACGGGCTTCAAGGCAGTTACGACAAAGTTCCGCATCTTCATCAAGGCAAGGTTTGTCTTCGTACAATTGGTATTCTTTGCGGTATTTTATTGATGTCAGATTTGGCATGATAATATTGGCACCAATAGTCAGCGCTTTTTCGCGACCTGCCGGATCAATTGCTTGTAAAGCTGTCGCTGCGGCAATATTGATCTCAGGCATCAGTAAACGTAAAGTGGCAACCATTTTCAGCGCAAGGTCAAAGCGCTCCTGTTTGGTTTTCAGGCTGCTCCTGAAATCGTAAAGCGGAGTGTCTTCGTGTTCAATGTAAGGTCCCATTCCAACCATATCCACATCAATCTGTTTCAGGAACAAAAGGTCATTGGCTAAATCTTCGGTGGTTTGAAACGGTAGTCCGATCATTACGCCGGTTCCAACCTGATATCCTGCAGTTTTCAAATCTTGTAAGGCCTGAAGGCGGCGATCGAAACTGTGAAAATCGTTTTCCGGATGAATCCTTCGGTACAAATCAGGGTTTGAACTTTCAATCCGGAGCAAATACCGGTGGGCGCCGCTTTCTTTCCACTGACGGTAAGTTTCAATGCTTTGTTCTCCGCACGAAAGTGTAATTCCAAGTTCATTGTTCGATAGCTGTTTGATTTTCTGGAGAAGCAAATCAATCCTATTTACAAATGTTGGCGAAGACAATTCTCCGGATTGCAGAACCACAGAGCCAAAGCGATTTTCCCAGGCAAACCGACAGGTTTCCAAAATTTCTTCATCGGTGGCTTCGTAGCGGATCACTTTTTCGTTGCTTTTCCGGATTCCGCAGTACAGGCAATCTTTCGCGCAAATGTTTGAAAATTCAACCAGTCCCCTGAAATATACTTTGTTGCCAACCGCTTGAAGTTTGACCGACTGAGCGCGATGAAAAAGTTGCTGGCGTTCATCACCTTCGGATGACAGCAAAGTCACCAGATCGTCACGCGAAAAATCGGTCTGAAGTAATATTTTCTGAAAGTTCGTCATTAGTGCGAAGATACAAAATATTGGCGGAGGGCGCAGAGCAAAGGACATTGAGAAGTGGAAAGCAAAAAATCGATGAAAATATTTTACAATCTGATTATTTGTTAGAACAATCTAACTATATTTGTCGCATGGATAAACTTGTTGAAATAATCGCAAAACTATCGCTCGAAATTGGCCGGATGGAAGAGTCGGCCAAAGAACAGTTTAATTTTAACGAGTTGACACTTACCCAAATGAATTACCTGGAGACCATCAATAACCTTCACAATCCCAACCTTACTGAGCTGGCAGCAGAGATGAATTTAACTAAGCCAACGGTTAAGGTGGCTATTGATAAGCTGATAGAAAAGGATTTTATTTATCGGGTGAAGTCAGATGATGATCGCCGTAGCGCTCATTTGCACCTTACAGTCAAAGGGAAAGTAATCAATCATATGCACGATTTTGCGCACAAGCAAATGGCTGAGTTGATTGCCGGAAAATTGGATCAGACCGAAGTCAAACTGATGGAAATGTTGTTTGAAAAAGTTTTTCAGAAGTCTTAAAAATTTGCCTATATAGTTAGAATCATCTAATCAAATTCCCCAAGAATATGTCAATTGATTTAAAATCGGAGAAGTTCCGCGGATTAAACGAAGAAACAGTAAAAGAGAAAATAAAGAATGAAGGTTTTAATGAACTGCCTTCGTCGAAACCTAAAAATTTTCTGGCATTGGCCTGGGGAGTAGTTCAGGAACCTATGTTTTTACTTTTGGTAGCCTGTGGAACCTTGTACCTGATTTTGGGCGATGTTCAGGAAGGACTGATGTTGCTTGGTTTCGTTTTTGTGATCATGGGCATCGAGTTTTATCAGGAGAAAAAAACTGAAAAAGCGCTGGATGCCCTGAAAGATTTGGCAAGTCCGCGTGCCTTGGTGATTCGCGAGGGTGTTGAAAAGCGAATAGCTGGCCGCGATGTGGTGACTGATGACTTGGTCATTTTGCAGGAAGGCGACCGTGTTCCGGCTGATGCCACGGTTTTGTATTCGGTGAACCTGATGGCCGACGAATCTTTGCTGACTGGCGAATCTGTTTCGGTACGTAAATCAGAATGGAACGGAACTGACCAGAATGTGCAACCCGGTGGCGACGATCTGCCTTTTGTGTATTCAGGATCGATGATTGTTCAGGGAAACGGTATCGTTAAAGTAACAGCCACGGCTTCGAATACCGAAATCGGGAAAATCGGGAAAGCGCTTGATTCGGTGGTTGAAGAACCCACCAAGTTAAAACGCGAAATGGCTGTGCTGGTCAAACGACTGGCTATTATCGGAATTTTGCTTTGTGTAGTGGTAATCCTGGTGTACACTTTAACCCGCAGCAATTTGCTGAATGGGTTTTTGGCCGGAATTACTTTGGCAATGGCCATGTTGCCTGAAGAATTCCCGGTGGTATTGACAGTTTTTATGGCTTTGGGCGCCTGGCGGATATCGAAGAAAAACGTACTGACGCGAAAACCGTCAGCCGTTGAAACACTGGGTTCAGCAACAGTTCTTTGCACCGACAAAACGGGCACGCTGACTCAGAATAAAATGACGGTTGCCCAATTATACAATGGGTCCGATTTCTTTAGAGTAAATAAGTGCACCAAATTTCCGGAAGAGTTTCACGAAATTATCGAATACGGCATTTTATCGAGCCAAACCAATCCGTTCGACCCCATGGAACGCGCCATTACCAACATGGGCGATGTGTACCTGAAAAATACAGACCACATTCATATTGACTGGCAAATGGTGAAAGAATATCCGTTGTCGAAAGATTTACTCGCCATGTCGCGTGTTTTTTCCAACCACGATAAATTCAAGAAAACCATTGCTACCAAGGGCGCTCCGGAAGCTATTTTTGATTTATGCCACCTTTCGGATAACAAAAAAGCGAAATATGGTGAAGCGGTTGCTGAACTGGCTTCGCAGGGATTGCGGGTACTTGGAGTTGCCCGGGCGATTGTCGAAAATGGCAGTCTTCCCCCAATTCAGCACGATTTTGATTTTGAATTTATTGGTTTGATTGCCTTGTCTGATCCAATTCGGGAGACGGTTCCCGAAGCCGTACGCGAATGTTACCAGGCTGGCATTCGGGTGATCATGATCACGGGCGACTATCCGGTAACTGCGATGAATATTGCACGCGAAATCGGATTGAAGAATCCAGATGTGTCAATCAGCGGACCTGAACTTCAGGAGATGAGTGAAGAGGAATTGGCTGAGCGAATAAAAGATGTGAATGTGTTTGCACGTGTAATTCCGGAGCAGAAACTAAAGATTGTGAATGCACTGAAACGAAACGGTGAAATAGTGGCCATGACAGGCGATGGGGTGAATGATGCTCCGGCGCTAAAAGCCTCTAATATTGGGATTGCCATGGGTGAAAAGGGAACTGATGTGGCCCGCGAGGCTTCGTCGCTGGTGCTGATGGACGATAATTTTGCTTCGATTGTTGGAGCAGTGAAAATGGGCCGACGTATTTTCGACAACCTGCAAAAAGCACTGGGTTACATTTTCGCCATCCACGTTCCTATTGCCGGATTGTCGCTTATTCCGGTCTTTTTTGCCGACTGGCCGTTGTTGCTTTGGCCGGTGCACATTGTATTTCTTGAGTTGATTATTGACCCTGCCTGCTCCATTATTTTTGAAGCCGAACAGGAAGAAAAAAATGTGATGAACCGACCTCCGAAAGACATCAATGAGCCATTTTTTGGTGCTAAAAAGATCTGGCTGAGCTGTTCTCAGGGTATCGGAATTCTGGTCATGGTTTTTGCGGTGTATTTCTTCGGCCTGCGAATGAATTATTCTGAACAGGAAGTTCGTGCATTGGCTTTTACCACGTTGATTGCAGCGAACATTGCCGTTATTCTGTCGAACCGCTCATGGACAAGAAATATTTTCCAGATTCTAACGACATCCAATAAAACGGTCAAATATGTTGTTGGTGGGGCGGCCTTCTTTCTGGTTTTGGTGCTGAATGTGCCTTTCCTGCTGAACCTGTTTCAGTTCGAAAAAATCAGCCTGGCAGAATCTCTGATTTGTGTAGTTCTTGGTTTTACGAGTATTGTTTGGTTCGAGATGTATAAGGTGCTGACGAATAGGGAAAGGAATTAAAGGATTTTCATATATTTGCTTGACAATAAGCCATTCGTGTTGAGTTTAATTACATATGATCACAAAAGATTACATATTAACTGCTATTAGAAAACACAGATCCGATCTTTCAAAGTTTGGTGTTCAGTCGGTTGGTCTTTTTGGTTCGTATGTTCGCAACGAGCAAACATCTAAAAGTGATATTGACCTGTTGATAGACTTTGATCCTGAAAAAGAAAATTTTGATAATTACATGGCTCTGTGCGATTATCTGGATTTGCTTTTTCAAAACGAAAAGGTTGAAATCGTTACCAAAAACGGTTTGAGTCCTCACATCGGGCCAGCAATTTTGAAGGAGGTTCAGTATGTCTAAGGAACCGCTGGAATATCTTCGGCATATTCAGGATGAATGCCTTTTTGTTTTATCTGTAATTGGTGCTGAGACGAAAAAGGAAGATTTGATTTCAAATGAGACCCTAAAGAGGGCAGTTGTCAGAAGTCTTGAAATTATTGGTGAAGCGACAAAGAAAATTCCTGTGGATTTTAAATTGAAATGGAATTCCATTAATTGGAAGAACATGGCTGGAATGAGAGATAGACTCATACACGATTACATGGGAGTAAACTATTCTATCGTTTGGGATGTGGTAAAAAATAAAATTCCGGAGTTGTCACTTCAAATTCAAAATGTGATTGATTCGGAAGAATCGAACCAATAGACTTCTGTTTTTAGTTGATTGCATTACCTGTTTTTCAGAAATGAACTCCGGAAACATAAACCCATTTCCCATTTTCGCGCTGGAAGAGTGATTTTTCGTGAATTTGCTGTGGCTTTCCATTTTCGAGGTAAAGTGCTTTGAATTCAACATAGCCAATCTCATCGTTGGCCTCTCCAGCTTGGACTTGTAGAATGGATAACCCCATCCATACAACCGACTTAGCCCATTTTTCAATGCTTTTGCGTTCTTTTATTGGCCGTGTTTTTATAGAATGACTGCGCATCAAATAATCGATGTTGGCTTGGGTAAACGCAGTGTAGCGCGAACGCATTAACTCCTGAGCGGTTAAAGCATCTTTCTTTCCAGAGATGATGGCTTCACAACAATTAGCGAATACCTGACCTGATCCACAAGGACAAAGATTTTGCATGGTTGGATTATTGAAGTTTATTCAATGCTTTTTGAAGCGGACAATTTTCGGATGCTGGCCGACCTTCGCGGTAGCTGGCAAGCAATTCAACCGATTGTTGTGCCAGCGATTGGCGCACAGCACGGCGTTCTCCTTTAACGCGGGCAATCTTCAGGTTGTCGTAGGCGGTGGTTTGGTGCCGCATCCAGGCAATAACGGCATGGGCGGCACGCTCTTCAATCGGGATCAGTTGCGTGCGGGCAACGGTGCCACTTCCCACCGGAATGGCATGAGTGGTAACAGCCTTTGCCAGTAGTTTTTCCAGTTCTTTGTGGCTTTTGTGAAAATTGAGAAAACATTCGACTGAAGAACAAAAATCAGCCTCATATTCGGTTTGTTTCTTTTCCCGACGTTCAACTGCATAGGTTTGTTTCTTCTTATATTCGTCGGTTAACCGGCTCTGTTGAACCTCTTGTTGGGCCTCCAAAATAGTTGTTTCAGGCGCCCAAATTCCCAACGAAATAGTTCGCCGTCCCTTTTTTATCTCAACGCGCCAGTACAATCCTTTCGAAGTCACTTTCCGGGTTATTCCGGCATCACCGGCAGGTAAAAAAGCCCAATCTGTTGGCAGCTTTAGAGTTTCGCCATTTGGTCCGGTTAATTCGGTACGTGCGCCGGGTTTTACAATGAGAATATTTGGATTCATAGATTTGTATAAAACCTCTTACTTAACAAGCCATGGTGCAACATAGTCGGCAGGTCTGGTTTTCACGACCGGTGTTTTCGGAACAAAACCAATATCGATTTTTTCGATTTTACCTTTTTCGATTTTGTATAGCAAAGACTGATATGGCTCAAATGTGAGATCCAGCATGTAGCTTTTCGCACCGAAATTCAAATTCACCTGGGCTCGTTTGGTTTCTGTTTCAAGCGACTGACCATAACCCATCGGAAACTTTATCCGGTCAGCTTTCGGATTCGGGAAGAAAACATACAGCGTTTCACCGTCCATCCGGCACCAATGACGAATTATCTTATTTCCGGAGATAAAAGGAGTAAGGTTTTGGGGAATTACTGAAGTTACATTCTTCAATTTTTTTAGTTTTTCAACCAACAATGAATAATCGGCATGTAATACTGCGCCGGGTTCTTTCGGCTCATTTTTCAGAATGATATTTAATCCTGATTCAGCAAGGCTGGTGAGTTGTTTCAATGCTTTGTAATCGAGATATTTAACATTGAGGTATAGTGCCTTATATTGTGCGTTGCCTACTTTTAAGAGTCCTTTATTAAATGTCGCCTTTTCCAGAAATTCGCCGTTAATCCATGTTGGGCTATATCCATTCAACTCATCTGGAAAATACACGTACCGCATTTCGTAGTATCCCCAGGCCCAGATAAACTGCTTTTCTTTCGGCATCACACCGGCAGTCCACATGTCCTCAGTTGGTAAATAAACGGCTATATCGGAGTAGGTATTTCCTTTCTTCATATATCCTGAAACGGTCTCTAAATATTTATTGAAAGGATTAATTTCAGGAGCCAAGTTTCCTTTATCGCCAATGTGAGTTGTTGCATAAAAATTGACTGTATCCTGATCTTTTGGGTTATGCGCTTTGCCGTGCCAGATTATTCGATTTATTCCGTTTGCAAAAAGAGCATCAGCCACTAGTTTTAAGTCTGCTGTCTGCTCCTGACGAATGTAATCGCGGGGCCAGCCATAAAGACAGGTAAATGTTTCTGCTGACACGATCTTTTTGCCGGATAATAATGCCGCTGATGCCGGAATTGAGTTAAATTCAGGTTCGAAAAGCATGGATTCTCCTTCAGGAATGTCGAGCGACGAATACCCTGAAATTAGGTCGCAGGGAGCACCAGAAACCTGACCTCGGGATAAAATCCCAACCGAGTTTAGTGTTGAATCGTAATCGCAATAGAATTTCAAAACCTTGTCGGAAATTAAACTCATGTAATCGTACAGATATTTGCCGTTGCGCGGAGCATATATCGAATCCATATAGGGTCTGATATCATATCCGAATTTTTTGCTGAAGTCCTTGTCAAACCCGTCACACCAAAGTTTTTCAGTTTCAACTTCCCAGCTGTCGACAAAATAGGCGGTTGGATGTTTAATTTTTGGTCGCGGGAATGCCTTCAAAAGTCGGTCGAAATAAGGCTGATAATTTTTCTGAGACAAATGATCGATTACATAGCCTGTTTTAGGATATTGCCACGATTTCGTAATTTCCTGTCGCCATGCTGCATCGCCATATCGTTGGGTTGCCTGTTCGAAGGTCACTGAAGTATCGCCAAAAGGCCACAATGTGCCATAGGTCAAATCGCATCCTAATCCGATTGAGTCAGCATATTGCTTTGTAAAATCAACGATTCTGGTCCACTCCGGACTAAGCCATTCCTGACGTGGAGTGTAGGTTGTATCGTTTTTATTAAATCTATTCAGCGGATAAACCCATGCCACTTCCACTCCTCCAAACCCGTGTGCTTTTAACCAATCAAGATTAAATCTGACGTCATCTTCTTTTATTTTTGAGGCAAACCACCAATACCTGGCGTAGGGCTTCGAACTAAATTCAGGAAATTGACTTTGCCTTTCAGCTTTTTCTTGAGCCGATAGATTACTGGCAGAAATTAGGATCAGCAGGACAATGAGCAGTTTGGTTAGGTTCATAATTTGTTTTTTTACATTTCTTTTGGCCTGAATGCTAATTATCGTTTATTTTCCGGTTTTCCATCGGGTATTTTTCCATTGATTTTGCTCTTCGGTATTTAGAAAAGTCCATGCTACAATCCGGCTGATTTTATTTCCTTGTCCCATCGGAATGGTTTCTGAACCAAAAACTTCGGCCTTTTCAAGTGCTTTGTACACGCTTCGAAGGTTCGATTCTTTCGAAATCATGGTGGAAAAGCAAAAACAGTTTCCGGCGAATTTTTTACTTTGCTGAATCAGGCTGTGCACAAATTTTTCTTCACCTCCATCGCACCACAGTTCATGGTTCTGTCCACCAAAATTCAGGATTGGCTGAGCTTTTTTGTCCAAATGCAAATTGTGGATTTTTCGGAGTGAGCCTGCCAGCGCTTCTTTTTCCGAAGCATGGAATGGTGGATTACAGATGGATAAATCGATATGTTCGTCTTTCCGGATTATTCCGTAGAAAAAGTCTTTCTGATTGGTTTGAAGTTTACACTCTACTTTTCCTTGCAGCACGGGATTGGATGCAATAATATGGTTTGCCGATTCAATGGCCGTCGGGTCGATGTCTGATCCAATAAACGACCAGCCGTATTCCTGAACTCCAATGATGGGATAAATGCAACTGGCGCCGATCCCAACATCCATACATCTGATTTTTGTGCCAGTCGGAATTTTTCCGTAGTTATTTCGACACAAGAAATCGGCAATGTGATGGATGTAATCTGCTCTCCCCGGAATGGGCGGACACAAATAACCTTCCGGAATATCCCAGTGGCTTATGCCGTAGTGATGCAACAACAAGGCCTTATTTAGCGCTTTCACCGCGTCGGGATTGGCAAAATCAATCGATTCATCACCGTAAGGGTTGGGCTTAACAAAAGGAGCCAGTTCCGGATAACTCTCAATCAATTTTTTGAAATCGTAACGTTCGCGGTTTTTGTTACGTGGATGTAATTTAGATTTTTCTTTGGGATGTTCTCTTTTGTTCTGAAGCATGGAATGTTGTCTCTGATTTGCGGTGGTAAATTTAGGCATTAAAAGCTGAAAGCAACTACCAAAATAACAGTGCTTTTAGCCTGTTGCGGTTTTTATGGCCAATAAATTGAAGCAGATGTATTTTGTGAAACAATTCACTTCATATCGAATTCGTTTTTTGAAATTTTCAATGGAATAATGCTTGATCTACAAATAGTTTAAGGTTTTGTGATCTTTCTGTGATATCTGCTGTTTACTTTTGAGAGTTAAGAAATCATAACTATGGACAGAGCGTTAATCATTGAAGATGATCAGGATATATCCAACCTAATTTCGATTCATCTGACCGACATGGAGTTTGAAGTTGACAAAGCTTACGACGGAAAGGAAGGATTGTTAAAAGCATTAAACAACCCATACAAGATTATCATTTTAGACATTCGGTTACCGGGTATGGATGGATTTGAAGTTTGTAAAAAGTTGCGTCTGGAGAAAATTCAAACGCCAATACTGATCGTGACGTCCAAATCGGAAGAGATTGACAAAATAATTGGGCTGGAGTTTGGCGCCGACGATTACATTACAAAACCATTCAGCATTCGCGAATTAATGGCACGGGTAAAAGCAATTCTTCGCCGCTCCGAAATTGCAAGACAGGCCGTTCAATCCGATGAGAATCGCGAAATCCGTTCCGATGGGTTGTATATCAATGTAACACTTCGCATGGTTGAGGTGTATGGAAAACGAATCGAATTATCGCCAAAAGAGTTTGACTTGCTGGTTTTATTCGCTTCAAATCCGGGGCGAACCTACACACGGGTTCACCTGCTCGAACAGGTCTGGGGCTATCAGTTCGAAGGTTACGAGCATACTGTGAATTCGCACATTAACCGGTTGCGTTCAAAGATTGAATCTAGCCTGAATGCTCCTGAATTTATTCTCACAACCTGGGGCGTTGGATACAAATTCAGGGAAAAATAATTGCTAATAGATATAATAAAAGTGCCATGAATCAGAACCCAACATTGTTTTTTAGCCGTCTTTACTGGAAGATATCTGCCTTATTTATAATGATTCTGGTGCTTTTTGCAGGAATCACCTTGTATATTTCGGTACATTCTGCAAACAATTATTCGATTGAGGTAAACCAGAAATTGAACTGGAACCTGGCTGCAACTACAGTTAGTGAAATTAAGCCGGAGTTCCAGAACGGCACTGTTAACAAGGCTGCGATTGCCGATATCATGCATTCGATGATGGTTATTAACCCCAGCCTGGAAGTTTACCTGCTCGATCCGGAAGGGAAAATATTAAGTTACGTGGCGCCGGCAAAAGTGGTGAAACTCGAAAATGTGTCGTTGGCACCCATCGAAAGCTTCCTGAACGATACCAAGCACAACCTTATTTTTGGTGACGACCCGCGAAATTTGGGTGAGAAAAAAACATTTTCGGCAGCCAAAGTCATCGATCAGGGCAGGTTAACCGGCTACATTTATATTGTACTGGCTAGTCAGGAATACATTTCGGCAGCCCAAATGGTAATTGGAAGTTACATTCTCGGACTATCGATCCGTTCAATCATCATTATCCTGATCATTTCTGCCTTTGTGGGCTTATTCTTTATTTGGTTCATTACCAAAAAGCTAAATACAATTGTGCTGGGAATCCGCGAGTTTCAATCTGGAAATCTCAATGTCCGTATTCCGGTGAAAAACAAAGATGAATTGGATAACATTGGATTGGTATTCAACGAAATGGCCGGAGCGATTTCGAAAAGTATCAGGGAATTGAAAGAAACCGACGAATTCAGGAAAGAACTGATCAGCAATGTTTCGCACGATTTGCGAACCCCTGTGGCTTCCATTCAGGGTTATGCCGAAACGCTTTTGCTGAAAAAGGATCGGATTGCTCCGGAAGAGCAAACCAAATACCTCGAAATCATATACGCGAGTTGTGAGCGGCTGAAAACGCTGGTGAGCGAACTGTTCGAACTTTCCAAACTGCAAACCAATCAGGTGAAACTTAATCCTGAACCGTTTTCGATTGCAGAACTGGTATCGGATATCGCCAATAAATACCGCATTATTTCGCAAAAGAAAGGGATTAGCATCAACGCGTTTATTCCGAAAGAAAATACCATGGTGGAAGCCGATATACTGCTGATCGACCGGGTTTTGCAGAACCTGATCGACAATGCCATCCGTTTTTGCCGCGAAGGCGATTACATCAACATTGAAATCATTTCGGTAGAGGAGGGGAAAATTGAAATAAAGATTGCCGATTCAGGAGAAGGAATTAATGCGGATGAACTTCCCTTTATTTTCGAGCGCTATTACAAAGGCAAAAAGTACAGCGAAAGTACCGGATTAGGTTTGGCTATTGTCAAAAAGATTATCGATCTGCATCATTCCGATATTCAGGTTTTCAGCCAGCCGGGCAAAGGCACTACTTTTACTTTTCAGCTTCCTGCGATAAACGTTGCCTAAAAAGATGATACAAACGTGAATTTCTTGTGATACTTCTGTGATACTGTTGCCCGTACTTTGTCAGTATAAATTTTAAAACAGTATACCATGAAGACAAAATTAATTGCTCTTGTTTTAGTAATTGCGGGATTTACCAGCGGCTGTATGAAGGACGATGTTATGAGCCCGATGCCATTAAATCCCGACACCGCAGGTGATGTTTCGGTTGACCGTTTTGGCAGTGCATTTGCTCATTTGTTCCTTCGGGATGACACGAATGGTTTCCCAGCCGCCAATCAGCCTGTCGATTTTGATGCGATTCCGGCTTTCAACACTCACGGACTTGGACCAAACGGCGAAAAAACAATTTACTACAATTTCGATGTATTAAGCACCACGCCTGCCCCAATTTATGTTTTGTTTCAGGATGGCCAAACGACACCGGTTTCGGGGCAGTTGAATATTATTAATGTGGTGCCTGGCGATGCCGGATACAACGATTTCTGGCTGGTTCAGAAAGTAACCGTTCCGGCTAATTATGTGGCAAATACAGTGACCAGCTATGATGAAATTTTGCAAAAGGGGTATTCCATTACTTCCACAACAACAATCGTGAATTGCCCGGTTGTGCCCAAAGGTTCGGTTGCACGAAAACGCTATTTAGCTTCCGAAAGTGCAGCACTAACTCGCGGTTGGTATAAAGATAAGGTGGTTTATTATTTCAATTTTCTTGAAAAAGAACTGATGACAGTGAACGGAAAAGTACCAACCTCTGACATCTATGTTGCCTTCAATGTCAATCCCGATATGACAGGTGGAGGTCCTGCTTCAGGATTTAAAACTGAAGATGGCACTACAACCGGTCAAACCCACAATGTTCCTGAAACTTTACCTGCAAATGCAGCTTACTCACCATTATGGGATGTTCAGATTTACAACAACAACAGCTTTGGAACCGTTAGTAATCTACAAACTGCAAGTTCAGCGCCCATTATGGCCATGGATGCAGCAGTCGTAAATTGCCCGATTGTTTGGGTACAGCCCTAAAAATTCACGCTTTTCAGAAAAAAAAGAGAAATCAACTTGTTGGATTTTGATTTGTTTATTTACTCACAACAAAGAGAACCATGAAATAGCCATGTGTACCAAAGTTCATACAAACTGAAAATAAAGAAATGGCTATTCCATTCGTCGAGGTTTTAATTGAAAAATTGAAGTTGATACGAAGATTGTAGAAACCTAAATTGAAAACATTTTTAAATGAAAACATTTTTTTTAATCATCGCAATTGCCTTTTTCGGAGTTCAGGGTTGCACACAAAACGTACCTAAAAGTTCTAAATTGGAACGTAAAACAACGAATACCAACTACAATCCGCTCACTCCGGAAGAAGCTGCTGTAATTCTGAATAAAGGAACAGAGCGGGCTTTTACCGGGAAGTACACCGATTTTTCAGGAAAGGGAACATACGTTTGCAAGCAGTGTGATGCGCCTTTATACCGGTCGTCCGATAAATTTAAATCGGATTGTGGTTGGCCCAGTTTCGACGATGAAATTCCGGGAGCTGTTAAGCGCATTCCCGATGCTGATGGTATGCGAACCGAAATTGTTTGTGCCAATTGTGGTGCGCATTTGGGTCATGTATTTTTAGGCGAAGGACTTACTGCAAAAGATACACGGCATTGTGTGAATTCCATTTCACTGAATTTCATCCCGGCTGGTTCACCAAAGACTGCTGCCGATACCGCCATTTTTGCCGGTGGCTGCTTTTGGGGAGTTGAATATTACATGCACAAGGCGCCTGGTGTAATTTCGACCGAAGTGGGTTATATTGGCGGACGTGGCGAAAAACCTACCTACCAGCAGGTTTGTAGTCACAAAAGCGGCTATGCCGAAGCGGTCAGAATCATTTTTGATCCGAAGAAAACCAGTTATGAAAATGTAGCTAAACTGTTTTTTGAAATTCATGATCCGACCCAGATAAACCGGCAAGGACCCGATATCGGCGATCAATACCGTTCGGCTGTTTTTTACCTGAATATGGAGCAGAAAAGCACCGCGGAAAAGTTGGTAGGAATTTTAAGGACAAAAGGGTACGATGTGGCTACTGTAATTGTACCCGCTACAAAATTCTGGAAAGCTGAAGAATATCATCAGCAATACTATGAAAAAGAGAACGGAACGCCTTATTGCCACCGTTACGAGAAAAAGTTTTAATTAATCGGTCGGTTAACGAGACGAGAAGTAGAAATGCGTAAGCAGTTATTTAAAACAAAGATTCACAATTTTAAAAATTACAGACATGAAAAATAAAATTTTAGTTTCAATAATGATGTTAGCAGGTTTGCTGATCGGTACCTCGCTGCAAGCCAATTTAAGAGCTCAGGTTGCAAAAGTGAAAACAGAAATGGCAACGGGCAAGAAATATGCATGTCCTCACCACCCTGATCAGGTGAGTGATAAACCTGGCAAATGCGGTGTTTGTGGAATGGATTTGGTTGAAGTAAAAGATATGGGGAAACAATCCATGAAGAAAAAAATGGATGCCATGCCTGAAAAAATGAAGATGGATGGCGAAGGTAAAAAAAAGGATATGGATAAAATGAAAAAGGACGCCGGCGATATGAAAATGGAGATGAAAAAAGACATGAAGGATATGAAGATGGATTCGTCGAAAATGATGAAGAAACAGATGTAGCCGGATTATTTCATTCGTTTGTATTTCAGTAACTTAATTTAGATGTGGAAGTTGTGAAGTAGGAATTTAATGTTCTGGACTTTGCAGCTTCTTCGATTTTTAGTGGTGTCCTTTTGATCTTAAATTCTAAAAACTCCACTTCAACCGCCCGAAGGCAATCTGGCCAATGTCGCCAAATTCAGTTCCGGCATCGCCAAAAAAGAGTTGTCCGGTAAGCATCAATTCCAGGTTATTCAGGAGTGAATAAGTAAGCGCCGGCCCAAAATAAAACGAACCGTCCGAAGGATTGACTATACCGGAGAAACTGCCGGTAAACAGCGGTGTGATGGGTTTCGAAATCTGTCCGAACAGCGAATAACGTGCAAACGACAACTGCTTGGCCGACATATCCGGATTAAAAAGCACATTCATTCCACCCGCCGGACCTGTTTTTCCGTTGCTTGAGTATAAGAAACTTGTGTGAATGTACAGGCTGTTTTTAAACGTATAATCAGCAGAAACCGAAGCGACTGTTGCCCGCACCGAACTATTGACCCGAGGTTCGAAATGTGTAACCTCTCCCCGAAAACCTGCACCATAAATATCGCCCGACCAGCCTCCGCCCAAAACCCAGTCGTTACCAGCCTGTCCTCCCAAAAACTGAAAATCGTAATCCCACCGGGTGAATTTATACATTCCGGCAATAGCCGAACGTGCCGAATTGCGGTTGGGTTTGTAAACCAGTTCAGCCGACGAAGTGACTCCAGTATAATACTGAACCCGAACAGCATCGGTTCCCGGACGTTCTTCGTAGTCGAAGTCGAAATAAGAAAAGGTGTTGAAAATGTCGTTCGGGTTCCAGACGAAATTAATTCCCCAGTTCACCCGCTGCCGCCCTGTGCGAATCTGCCATTTCCCGGAAGTGTAATCCACATAAGCGCGGTCGAACATCGAATGCACAAACCATCCTGTTCCGCTCGCAGTGATCCACGATAGATTGACCAAACCATTATCTACATTCACAGTCGACTGATAAGCTGGGTAATCTTTTACCAGGTTTCCAAACATCAGGCGGTTGCGCATTTCAACAACCGTAGTAAATTTGGAGCTGGTATACCATTTAAAGTTAATCCGGTTGTGCACAATGTCCATCCCTAAATTATTCACATCAAATCCCGGAATAGGAGTTTCAGGCGAATAAAACATATACAATTCTTTCACATAGCCATTCAGGCTAACTTTGCTTTCCTGACTGTATGACTGAACCGGAAGGGCAGTGTAAATGACTCCAAGAAAAGAAACAAACAGCCATTTCTGAATTACTATCTTCAAATTTTCAAATTGGCTCATTTTCAAATTGGTTATTTCGTTTTGTAATCTCCCGCCTAATCAATCACGCACATCGATAGGTAATAGGCTGCATTGGTTAATATCAATAGGGTGAATAAAACTCTCATAGATCAATTCTGATTACTGAATACTGCGACTGTCAACTTGACTATTTCCGTAAATCGCTGATAATCTTTCCGTCTTCCAGCGTAATTACCCGCCGGGCTTTGTTTACCACGCGCTGATCGTGTGTGCTGAAAATAAAAGTAACGTTTTCCTTCCGGTTGAGTTCTTCCATAATGTCCAGCAGATTCTCGGTCGATTTACTGTCAAGGTTGGCGGTTGGTTCATCTGCCAAAACAAATTTGGGTTTCGATGCCAGTGCCCGAGCCACTGCAACGCGCTGTTGTTGTCCACCCGAAAGCTTTGAGGGGCGACTATTCACGCGCTCTCCCAAGCCAACCTGGTTCAGCAAATCTTTGGCACGCTGCAGCCGTTCTTTTTTGTCGATACCCTGCATTTGCATGATAAATTCCACATTTTCGACGGCCGTGAGAACCGGTATCAGGTTATAGGCCTGAAAGACAAATCCAATATTCCGGAGCCGGAAGTCGATCAGTTCCGACGAAGACAAATGCTGAATGTCGGTTCCGCCAATGGCAATTTCGCCTTCGGTTGGCGAATCGAGCCCGCCAAGCATATTTAAAAACGTGGTTTTTCCTGAACCTGATGGCCCGACAATAGCAGTAAATTCACCTTGCTCAATCGTTAGATCGATGCCATTCAGTGCATTGACTTTCACTTCCGAACTGTTGTAAATCTTTTTCAGGTTTTTAACTTCAATGACGTTCATATCTAAATAAGTTTCAAATTTCTTCTTTAAATTGTTTCGTGTTGCGGGTTTCGTGTTTCAGGTAAACAACTCGTAACCCGTAACTCACAACCCGGATCACATATCCACCCTCACTGCTTCCGCCGGCTTTAGTTTCAGCGCTTTCATGGCCGGATAAATGGCGGCAATAATTCCGGTGACAACAACCATCACTGCAATTTCAAACGAAATACTCCAGGAAAGCTTGGTATATACCAGCGTGTCGAACCCCATCGATTTGTAGGCTGTTGACCAGGCGCCCAGATCAATTCCTTTCACGCCGAAATAGAGATTCAACATCCACCCGAGCACGATTCCGCAAACTCCGCCAACCAGCGAAAGCATCACGGTTTCGAGCAAAATCATCATAAACACCCGAAATTTATTCATCCCGATGGCCATCAGCATACCCAATTCCTTGGTCCGCTCAAGCACAGCCATCAGCATGGTATTGATGATTCCGAAAAGCAAGGCCAGCAAAATAACTCCCATAAAAATGATCATGGTCAGGCCAAAACTGCTTTCCACCAGGCTGACATCAGGCATAATTTCGCGCCATGTTTTTACGTCGAGCCCCCGTAGTTTGCTCTGAATGGTTTGATCGGCCAACGCAAGTTCTTCGTTGTTATCGAGCAAAACCGCTATTTCGTGGCAGGAATTTGGATCCATCACCATAATCCGGCTAATGTCGTCGTTCCTGACAAACACACAACTTTCATCGAATGCCGTATTTGAGGTTTCGAAAATACCTTCCACTTTGAACGCGGCCCCGGTCATATTTCCCTGCATGTCCTGAAGGGTGATCACCACTTTCGATTTTAGTTTCACTTTCAGCTTTTCAGCCAGTTTTTTACCAATAACGATTGGATTTCGTTTGCCTTCTTCAAAATAAGTTCCTTCAATCAGGCGTGTGTACAGGTTGGTCACCTGTTTTTCGTCTTCAGGAATAACTCCGGTTACTTTAACTCCTGAACTGGTTGTTGGCGACTGTATCATCGTATTCATAATAATGCGGCTGGTAGTAGCTTTCACTCCCGAAACCGACCGGATGACTTTTGTGACCGAATCGGCATCAGCAATCACAAATTTTTTGTCCGGGTTATTCAGGTATTCCCTGTGATGAATCTGGATGTGCGATGCTTCGGTTTTTATAGCTGTGTTGATGCGCTGATCGACCATTCCCTGATAAAATCCCATGTAAAAAACTCCGGAAGCAAGCCCCAGACAAATGGCAACCAAAATCACCAGACTTCGGGTTTTACTTCTCCAGATATTTCTCCAGGCAACTGCTAAAATCATGGTTTTAATTATTTAAATTATGAATGAAGCGCTTTTGTTAGTTTCAAATTGAAGGTTTTAACCAGCGGATAGAGGTAAACAATTAGTGTAATGATGAAAATGATCAGCAGTTGTCGGGCGAAAACAAACCATTTCCCGGAGAAATACATGGCCGCCTCAAAACCAAACTGTTCGTAGGCTTTGGCAGCTTCGCCGGTAATTGGAATGGGGTGATAAACCAGGTAGAGAATTAGTGGTAAGCTCACTGCAAAACCTGCCAAAACACCCACAAAACCAAGTAAAGTTGTTTCGTAAAACAAGATTTTGCTGAGGCGGCTCTTTTGCATGCCTATGGCAACCATGATTCCCATTTCCTTGCGGCGTTCGGCCATCATCATGATAACGGTCCCGAATATTCCGAAACCAACTAGTGCGTAAAGAATTCCTTTGGTAATGTATGCTCCTGAGCGATCGGCATCGATCATGTTTTTGGTCACCGGGTCCATTTCGTCCCAGGTCATTATTTCGAACTGCTTGCCCAACTCGGCTTTCAGCCTGTGTTTTATTTGGTTCACTTTACCGTAGTCATTCACCATCAGCACCAATGACGTGTATTTTCCCGGAACAGAGAAAAAGTTTTGTGCATGCTGAATGTCGATATAGCCGCCCAGACTGTTCATGGTTGGTGCCGGAAATTTCAGATTGCCACGAACCGGGAAAAGTGCAGCAGCAGTTGCTCCGTGATAGCCCTGACTGATCAACACGAGCGTGTCTCCAACATCCACCCCGAGGTTTTTGGCCAGATTTACCGCCAGAATAATGCCGTCGTCGCCCGGTTTCAGGTACGAGCCTTTTTCAATCCAGTGCGATAGGTTGCTCATTTGATTCTCTTTCTCCGGATCGATACCAATCAGTGCTGCTCCCTTGGTACTCGTTTTGTACGACATCAGCGTAAAAGATTCAAGTCGCGGCACATACGAGGTAATTGCCGGGTTGTGGCTAATTGCTTCTGCAAGTGAATCGTTTGGCGCGAAAGTATAATCGATGGTTTTGTTTTCCCAGTATTCAGGATGGTGAACCTGAATGTAGCCGGAATAAAAGCCAACCACATTGTCGATCATTTTCGAGTAGGTTCCTTCCTGCATCGAAGTCATGAAGGTGCTGAGCAATACCCCGAAAAAGATGGACGCCACCGTAATCAGCGTCCGGCGTTTGTTTCGCCAGATGTTTCGCCATGCAAGTCTTATGTTTGTAGTCATAGTTTCAACTTAAGGTAACTTAACCACGAAGAACACAAAGTGGACACGAAGCTTTATTATCTGTTAAGGTATTTCTTAGTGTAACTTTGTGATTTACTTGGTGATCTTTGTGGTTTTAATGCGTTTTACTTTATTTTTTTCATATTCTGAATCGAGAAAAAATCTTCTTTCAGTGGAACGTCAAATTTGGTGTCTTCGAAAATCATGATGGTTTTCTGTCCTTTTTTGTCAGCCGGAATCATTTCCATCCGGGTCGGAATCACGCGGTCGTCCATCTTTTTCACATCGCTCAGAATTTCGGTATTGACCAATACGCCATCCTCATCGTAGAACTCGGCTTTCAGCCACAGAAAATCCTGTTTGCTCACCCACATCAGTACTTTACCCCAAACTACCGGCGCATTTTCAAGCGGTATTAATTCCACTTTATAGCACAGATAATTGTCGATCTTTTCCTCGCCCAGCAGTTTGTGCGTGTAATCTTTTACAATCGACGATTCGCGCACCAGATCGTCGTTGGTAAAATCGGAACCCATCCACGACTGCATCATCATCGATGGCGGAACTTTTACCATTCGTTCAATGGTTGGCACCCAATTCCACATTTCATTACCACGTTTCAGGAAAACCTGCCCTTTTTCTTTTGCCGGAGCAGTCACATAAATCAGCGAATATTCAGTGCCCAGCGCCCAGCTTTTCATTGAGATGGTGCGCGACCAGGTTGGGCGTTGTATGGTCATCGAGAAGCTTCCGGTGCTCGATGTTCCCCGAAATTTCTCGTCCGATTTCCGGACAATCTCTTTGATGTCGATGTTCTGAGCGAATGCCGAAATGGCAAACAGGCTTAAAAGGAATGTTGCTAATTTTGTCTTCATACTGCTTTGTTTTTGTTTCCCGATTGAATAATCCGGAAAATTCCATCAATTACTTTTTCTTTCATTCGATCGATTGGGAAAATATCCGGCGCGACAATGGCATAAAGGAATGTTCCCTCGAGCATAGCGCTGATGATCATTAAATCTCCTTCCGGATCAGAACTTCCCTTGCTGGCAATAAATTCATGCATCATTCGGAACAACGGTTCGCCAGCCTTGGCGTATTTCTCGGAGAGATTTTCGGATACCACCGGCTGAATCATCAACGCGAAATATAGTTTCCAATAGCGATGGTTGTTCTTGACCATAGCAAACGTTTTTTCGAGAAACGAAATAAATTCTTCTTCGGAAAGAACGCCATCTTTATCAGGGTCGAGCAAATCGTGAACCTGATGAAACCCTTCATCAACAATTTCCTCCAGAATGTCATTTTTGCTTTCGAAATAGTTGTAGGCAAGTCCTTTCGAAATTCCTCCTTTTTTGGCAATCGTACTCATGGACGTGGCATGAAATCCATTCTCGGCAAAGAGCTCGAGTGCCGCTTCTAAAATTACCTTTCGCTTTTCCTGACGAATGGTTTCAAATTGTGTGGAAGTACGTGGCGACATTTTTATAAAATTATTTTTTTGACTGAACGGTTGGTCAAAGTTAAAATATCTGAAAATTAAATGCAAGAGAGTAGATGATTTTTTTTAGGCTGGTATTGTGTTAGCTTGTCTTTGTCAAGCACAAGTCTCCCTGAACTTCCTGTCCGTTCGCTTGTCAAGCGGGGTTTCAGGGTCTAATGCGATTAAGAGATGCCGAAACAAGTTTGGCATGACGATCCGTCATAGGCTCGTTAACACAACACTAGCTTTATTTAAGATTTGTATAGAACTTTAGCCGTCCTCTAATTTCCTTTTTTTTCCTCGATCTCTAACAAATTTTAACGACTTCGATTTTTAAAATCTGCCCTAATCTTTGAATTTTATCTGAGATATGACCTATACCAATGGCACAGTGGTGAGCTGGTCCTTGCTTCGACCATTCGTTCATAAAACGTTTGGCTCCAACCGAAAAGCGATTACTGGCAACAAGCCCGAAAATCCTGCATATTGGCCAGCACCTTTTCCGACAACCGTGATTGCGCTTCGAGCGTAAATCCTGACGAGCGGTCCGAAATAATGATGTTCGGATATTTCGAAAATTCTTCGGAAAATTCCCCAACTCCCGGACCGTCGAAAATGGCAAATGAAGTTGGGTCTCCGGAAAGCCAGGTAATAAAGGCTTTTTTATCGAAAGTGAGACCAATGGAAGTATTCACCAAAATCGAATTTGGCTTTTTATGCCGGAATTCAGCTTCGCCCATTACATTCGAATTCTTTGGCAAATGTGTGCTGATCACATCACAGGTTTCCAGCAATTCATTCAATGATAGAAAGCTAAAACCTTCGGCTTCCAATTCCAGCTTGCGGCTTCGGTTGAAATAAAATACATTCATCCCAAAATGCTTTGCCGTTCGGGCAACCATTGTTCCCAAAGTTCCCATTCCGATGATGCCCATCGTTTTGCCACGCAGCTCCCGATTTTCGGTCTGCCACTGATGGTTGCCAAGTCCTTTCATCAGATAGATCAGTTCGGCAAAAATGAATTCGAGCGTTCCATCATCTCCATAATCGCGCACTCCTTTCACCACGATTCCCTGTTTTTGAGCTTGGGCAATATCTACATTGGCAGCCTTTTCGTCGTACAAGCTGCAACACATACCAATGTATTTCAGGTTAGGAGCAGCTTTAATAACATCGGCATTTACCTTGGTATGCCAACTTACCAGCACACAATCCGAATCGGCAATCCGATTCAGGATTTCGGCATCGCTGTTCGGAAAATCATTGTAAATGATGATTGATTCTTTGGAGAGCTGAGTAATTTGCTCCAATACAGATGGGGTCAATCCACACGAGTCGATGATGGTTATTTTTTGAAATGTCATTTTGCGATTTAATCAATTTTAGTATGCTTTATATACGGCATTCATCACATTCAGGGTTTGTTTGATCCAAACGCGGTAGCGCGATTCGTAAGTCCATGTATTTCCAGCTGACGCAAAATCACAGAAATGAATTTGTTTGGGATTGCGGCCTTCGCCTTCTAAATCTGTACCCAAAACCAGCGGAGCTGTGAACGACATCCAGATGTGATCAGGTTTTTTGCTTGCAGCAGCCAGTTCCACCCGATTCCCCTTATTTTGAATGACGGCCGCTTCATCCACAAAGCCATCGCCAAAACGCGAATCGCGGGCCAGCAAAACCGGACCACGCATGATCGCCTGAAAGCCGTTGAGCAAAATCAATCGACCTGTCAAATCCAGTTTCAGAACCACTTTATCGTCTTTCTTCCATTCGTGGTTAATCCTGAAATAGCTTCCGGATTGAACTCCTTCGGCCGGAATTCCATTTACCGTAACTGAAGATTGATTGCTCCATGCCGGAATTCGCAAGGCAAGTGTAAAACTTTCAGGTTTTTCAGGCTGAAGTGAAATTTCAATTTGATCGGTTTCAGGATAAGTTGTCGTTTGTGAAACGGTCACTTTATTTTTTGGACTGAGTTGAATGGTTGCAGAAGATTGGCTGTACAGATTAATCAAAATTTCGTTCTGTCCGGTCATCAAAGCCATTTTGGGTAGCAAAGCAAAAGCCCTTGGTCCGTTGGCATTGCAGCAGTTAATGTGCATTCCGCACTGTTCTTCGCCTTCGTGGCGCATTCCTTCGAGCGGACTGTATTTGGCAATTTGCGAACCGTCAAATTTCATGGAAGCTAACAGCGCATTGTAAACCGTCTTTTCGATCTGATCGGCATACATCGGATTGGCAGTCAACCGCAGCAAGTTGTTGCACAGTTTAATCCACGTAAAGGTTACACAAGTTTCCATGGTGTGATATGTTGGTTCGGTTTGGCGCTGCCCGCCATGGTAAAAACATTCGAAAGCCGTGCCCGACCCGGCCACGTTAATTTCGGTATCGATGATGTTTTGAACCGCCATTTCTGCTGATTTAAGGTAAGTTGGTTCGCCGGTAATGCGGTAAAGTTCGAGCAAACCTTCGTAGCACGACATCATTTCATAGGCTTTTTGTCCATTGTCCCACGACCACCAGCTCTTTGGGAATGGGAAGCGGTCGGCCACATTCACTCCATCCTGCGCTTTGCTAATTAGTTTCGGACCATCGGTAGTTTCCCATTGAGCCACGATGTATTTGGCAAAATCGAGGTAACGACTTTCTCCGGTATGCCGGTACAACAAAACCATGGGTTCCAGAATGGAACTGCTTGGCATTCCTCGGTAATTACCCGTCTTTACAATGTCGGCTTTGCCCGGGCCGACCTGAGTTAAGAGGTGATCGGCTAGTTTTTTCGCCGCATCCAGTGCTTTGGTGTCGGCTGAAATGTCGTAATAGGCCAACAAACCGAGTAGTGTATATTTCCGACCCCAAATGTCCCAATGTTGCAATTGCGCGTCTTTCGAGTAGTTGCTGATGTAGCCATCTGGAGTTTGAGTTTCCAATAAACCTGAAACTGCATTCCGAATAATTGTCAGCATTTCCGGATCGTGATTGTATTCGTAGGAAGCAATGGCCGAGAGAATCCATTTACCCCAGAATTCGGTTTGCCACAAGCGGGTTTCGTTGCGGGTTTTAAATGGTTCAATCAGGTGTTGAACGTCTTGTTTTTTGATGCGCTGGCTGATGCACAAATCGATCTTTTCGCCCAAATAGCCGTGGATTTGAATATCGGAAGGCTTCCAGGCTTCAATTAAATCAGTTTTCGCAGGTTGTACCTGAGCTGGTTTTGACTTCGAAAAGGAGAAAAAAGGAATCAGGAAAAGGATTAAAAAGGAAAAGCGTTTCATTAGGTTTGGTTTTGTAGGTTTAGAGGAAAGACGGAAACTAATATTCAGCGGGTGACTCGAATTCTCCCGCTGAATAAGGAACTAATTATATTTTAGGCAACGACCATGGAGCACGGTAATTTGCTTTAGTCAATGCGTTGGCTTCTGGATCGTTCATGAATTCTTGTTTGTCAGCGTCCCAGGTCAGTTTCCGACCCAGACGATAAGAGATATTTCCCATTTGTGAGAAACGGGCAATGTGTGCCCCAATTTCGATGTCGCAGTTTGGTTTATTGCGGGTTTTGATGCAATCGATAAAATTGGCCGTGTGTAAATCGAGACCATTTCCAGTTCCTTTTTGAATGGGCACATCGGCAAAACCTTCTTTGGCGCTGGTACTTTTGTTTTCGGCCATCACTTCCCATCCGGCTCGGTCAACAATCAGTGTTCCGTATTCGCCCACAAAAGCCACGCCATGCCCGCGACGTTTATACTGAGCTCCGTAAATACCAATCGTGTGATCCCACAAAACACCGAAATCGCCAAAATCGTACATCGCCATCATGGTATCGGGTGTTTCCATGGCGTCAGTCGGGAAAGCATATTTTCCTCCGGAAGAGCTTATTGCTTTGGGAACGTATTGGTTCATTCCGAATAAAGCATAATCGAGCAAGTGAACGCCCCAGTCGGTCATTACGCCACCGGCATAATCCCAATACCAACGCCAGCTTGCGTGAAAACGATTGCTGTTAAATTCGCGTTCCGGACGTGGCCCCAGCCACATGTTGTAGTCAACACCGGCAGGAGCAGCCCCATCGGCAATAACCGGAATGGATTTCTTCCAACCCACGTACGACCAGGCCCGAACCGAACGCACACGTCCAAGGTTTCCGGCCTGGATGTATTTCACAGCATCGAGCCAATGCGGGTCGCTGCGTTGCCACTGACCAACCTGAACCACTTTGTTGTATCTTTTAGTCGCTTTCACCATCAGGTTACATTCTTCAATGGTGTATCCAACCGGTTTTTCACAATACACATCTTTGCCGGCTTCCATGGCGTAAATCATCGGAATGCAATGCCAGTGATCGGGTGTTCCAATAATTACGGCGTCAATATCTTTTTGCTCCAGTACTTTCCTGAAATCGCTGTAAAGCGTTGGTTTTTTACCAGTCATTTTTTCAAGCTCGGCTGCCCGTTTGTTCAACACATTCTGGTCAACATCGCACATAGCGGCACATTCCACATGTGGTAATTTCAGAAGTGAAACTAAATCGACCCATCCCTGGTTATTGCATCCAATTAGTGCCACCACCACTTTTTCGCTGGCACCTACGCAACTGGCGTTCATAATGGTTGGGAAAATACTTACGGCAGCAGCCACTGTAGCCGATTGTTTAATAAAAGTTCTGCGATCATTCGTCATTATCATTAGTTTTAGTTGGTTTATTTCTAATTTTAGGCTTTGAAATCTGGCTATAAAGGTATCAAACCAAGGCAAAAGTAAAAAGGCAAAAGGCTATAATTTCAGATTTATGCATTCGATTGCACTACTGCGTACGTTCATCAAAAAAATATATTACCTTTTCAAAACATAGATAAGACAAGTATAAACCTAATAAACCTGAATATGAGACCGTATATTTTAGCTGAGACCAATTGGAAAACTGTAAAAGATGAGCATTATCAACTCGTTGTGTTGCCATGGGGAGCAACCGAAGCCCACAACTATCACCTGCCGTATGCAACAGACAACATAGAAGCCGAAGCTATTGCAGCCGAATCTGCCCGTATTGCATGGGAACAGGGAGCCAAAGTTATCGTGTTGCCAGTAATTCCTTTTGGAGTGAATACCGGTCAGTTTGATGTCACACTCGACATGAACCTGAATCCATCAACCCAGTTTGCCATTCTGAACGATGTAATTGAAACCCTCAACCGGCAGGGAATTTACAAACTTGTGATCCTGAATAGCCACGGAGGAAACGACTTCAGGCAAATGCTTCGGGAACTGGGATTGAAATACCCCAACATGTTTCTTTCGGAAGTGAATTGGTACAAAATGAAAAGTGCCAAACCTATTTTTGAAGATCAGGGCGAACATGCGGGTGAAACGGAAACCAGCCTGATGATGTACCTCAGACCCGAATTGGTTTTGCCACTCTCGGAAGCCGGAGATGGAGCTGCCAAAAAATATAAGTTCAGCGCGATGAATGAAGGCTGGGGATGGGCCGAACGCCGTTGGACAAGTGTTACAAAGGATACAGGTATTGGCAATCCGGCTAAAGCCACAACCGATAAAGGAGAACGTTTTTTTAAACACCTGACTGAAAAAATTGGTGAGTTGTTTTATGAGGTGGCTACTACAGATAGAAATGATTTTTACGTATAACCTTCGGGTGTATTCGAGCAGTGAAAACTTTTAAGATTCAATAGAAGAGCTACATTCTGCTTCAAAACTTATATAAGCTGCCTGTTTAGTGGAGATTCTGCTATTCAGGCTGCTTTTTAATTCGAAGAGCAATTAGGTACAACAGGAACATCATAATCAGGATAATGCCAATCATAAAAATAGCAAAGCTCGAAATTTGATACTTCTCGAAAATATATCCACCAAGGGCATTTAGCATGGCGTTCCCGCTAAGGGCTATGAACAATACCAAACTAAAAGCGGCGCCCGAAATTTCAGGATACATGGAGCCCACATATCCCAACATAACCGGGAAAGCTGCCGCTGCGCCAAATCCAAGCAGGCTAATACCAATCATTCCTGCCAAATACGAAGTTCCAAGTCGCATGACGAGCAAACCGAAAATGGTGATGAGCAAGCCCGCCAGTAATACTTTCCAGTTTTCAAATTTTTTCAGGAGATAGCCTAGCAGAAGGCGCGAAACAGTCAAACTTATACTCATCGCGGTCAAAGACAATAGCGCTGTTTGAGTGTCGGACATGTACTTCTCAAGAAAATATTTGGGAGTCCATGTGGTCGTCAGTGTTTCGAATCCGCTCTGGAAAAACAGGAAAAATCCGATAAGAAGAATAGTCGGGTTCTTAATCATGTTCAGGTATTTTCGATATGGAACGCCTCCTGAATTTTTAGGTGGTGGGCATCTCAAAACCAAAAACATCGCTATCGGAATCAGTGTAAGTAATCCGATTAAGGTCAAAATGGATGTATAATTCATTTCTTTGTTCAGCAAAACTGAAGTAACCAGTGGAAAACTTAAAGCGCCTACTCCCCAAAAGACACCCAGGATGCTCAGATATGCACCTTTTTTCTCAGGATAAAGATCGGATACCAAGGCGCTAGTTCCCCCATTGATGATTCCGCCTCCAAGTCCAAAGAGAAAAATCATTGCCCGAATCACATTCAACTGGCTGGTTCGTCCAATTACTTCGAATCCTGAAAAAAGAAAAATTAAGCTAAAAATCAGGATGAATTTATACCCAAAGCGATCGACAATTGGGCCAAAGGAGACCGAGCCGATCAACGCTCCGGCCGCGAACAATGAAGCCAGTAGCCCGATAAAAATTTTGTCAACCGCAAACGAGGCAGTCAGGTATTGGCTGATTGTGCCTATGGCAACACAGGTTATTCCGAACATGACAATGGACAGGCATGCTGCAACCAACAAAAGATTTCGGCTATAAGTTGGGGTTGTGTTTACGGAGTTAAATTCTTTCATCTGATTTCTGAAATGATAACCGGGGCAAACATACAAAAAGCATTTTTCGGATCAATCAATAACCCATCAAATCCTCAACATTCCTGAAATAGATTCTGGAGAATATTCGTTATGAATATGTTTGTGAATTTGCTTGTCGTGCAATACCTGACGTTAGTATAGACTGGCAAAGTCAATTTGTAAAACATTAAGGTTGCTAACCTTAGTGAAATTGGATTAAATTTACAGCAATTCGAAGTTATTGTCAGGAATCAAATATTCACCATAAACAAAGCAAACGATGCAGAATATCATCATTCTACTCCTGTCAAGTCTTATCTGGTTTGGTTCTCCGGTAACTCAAGCCGAAGAGGATGGCTGGCCTCCGGAACTAAATACGGGCAAAGATGTCTACTATCTGGATGATATTGAAAGGCAGGTTTTGCTTGAGCTAAATAAGGTGCGTCATAATCCAAGGCGTTTTGCTGAAGAATACATGGAAGAACTCAGGGCATCTTTCGAAGGTAAGGTCTATACTTATCCGGGGCGAACACCTGTCAATACGAAAGAGGGAGTGGGTCCGTTGAATGAATGCATACAAATACTAAAGGAAATAGATCCAATTCCGATTATTTATCCAGCTGAGGGATTAGCACAAGCCGCATTCTTGCTTGCTGATGATCAACAAAAACACGGTGGAATCGGGCATATTTCCAAAAATGGATCTACCCCTCAAAATCGCATTAAAAGATATGGCAATTGGGACATCTGTTCGGGTGAAGACATTACATACGGTAGCTTTGAAGCCAGAGAGATTGTGATTGCATTATTGATAGATGATGGCGTGCCTGATCGGGGACATCGGAAAAATGTTTTAAGTTCGTGTTTTCACTTTGCTGGAGTAGCTTATGGTGGTCATCCAACTTATCAGTCGATGTGCGTTATTGATTATGCAGGCGATTACAAAACAAAATAGCGGTAACAAATAAAACCTAAAACAAAAACTATGGGACTCTTTTCAGCATTAATGGGCAACGCAGGGGTTGTCAGTCAGGAAGAATTAATACGCGACTACGGTAAATTGCTTACTGAAGGTGAAGCAATCGATTTGGGATTCAAGCTAATTCGTGATACTTTTATTTTTACAAACAAACGACTTATTCTGGTTGATAAACAAGGATTGACAGGAAGCAAGACTGAATACCTATCGATTAATTACAAACAAGTTTCAAGGTTCAGTGTCGAGACTGCCGGTCATTTCGATTTGGAAGCGGAGCTTAAAATCTGGATTTCGAGTGAAACGGTGCCGAGTATCACCAAAAAATTCAACAAATCGGTTGATGTTTACGATGTGCAAAAGGTATTGGCCCATCATGTATTGAAATAAATTTAGTCTCAAAAAATCAGTCACCTTATGTTCTCCATTTTTTTAACAAGTGGCAGTTTCTGATTAGATTTGTTCTGCTAAAAAATCAGAATAACAACTCGGTATGATTAAAACTCAAAATATAAAAATTTCAGCTAACGAATTCTTTCGGTTGATTTTCTCGATTTATCTGAAAAGGCGATGGTGGTTGGTCGCGTGGATTTGGATTTTGATCATCGTTATTTTATTCAGAGGGCACATCGGTTTGGTCGAAATGATTCTCCTCGCTCTTATTCTGCTGTTTCAGGTAATTATTGTTGCCCAATATTGGATTTATGCACATTCGAAAGATAACAGGCTGTATCTTTTATCGAGATATTATGAAATAGATGCTGATCAGATTGTTGAACAGATGGAAGATGGGACAACTTCGACAATTAGGAACGAGCGTTTCATAAAAATGATGAAAACCAGCAAATATTATCTGTTGTATGTGGCCCGAAACGAATATATTTATTTGCCTGTTGTCGCTTTTGCAAGTTTGGCTGATCAGGAATGGTTTGAAGAAGAATTTGTAAAGAAGATTGGGATATGATGTTGAAGCTGTTTTTTTTGTAGGCCGCGTAATTAAGACTATTGGATTAAGTCTAGTCAATAAATATCGATGAAAGTATTCGCTTTTCTTATTTTATTCTTCGGAATACTTTTTATTCCAAAGAATTTACTGGCACGGAAAGGAATTGTACTCGAGAAGAAAATTCACTTTTTTTCAAGTGTTACAGAAGTGGATACGTTTAAGTTATCCTATAATTCAGATGATTTGCAGGATACAATCGTTTTTGAAATTATTTCGTCGAAGGGTTATTTAATTTATCAGGTGAAGTTTCCAGGCTCGGCTCTGTTTGATTACGGAAAGCCGAGCTATATGTTTATCAGTGATAAAGGTTGGAAGCCTAAGGACTATTTTAAAAATGCGGAAGACAGTATTATCAAAACCGACAGCTTGAAAATTGAGGATGATCGCTATTTACGATCAAGAGTTAATGGTTTTTTTGATGAAAAGAGATTTTCCAGGAATCCGATTCCTAAACTATTGAAAGAGTATAAAGATAATCTCATTGTTGGGAGTTACGAAACCTTGTTAAATGATCCGGAAGTGATTGGATTTTCCTATCATTTGTATGAAGAGGATGGACGAATGATCGCCTTTTCGAGGAAGAAGAATAAAGTGGTTTACTTCTGGAGATGTTGCTAGACAGTAATTGTCAGTATGGTGGAGGAGGATTATCCAAAATTTGTGAATGATTATGATGTCTTAAATTAGTCTATATTTACTGTTTAAAGCTTCAGTTATAAAAGCGAGGCAACCCAAAAACCCAATTATGAAGACAATCAACAATCTGCTGATCCTGATCGCCGCGGCATTTTTAATCGTTTATTTCTCGTTACCAGTTGTTAATTATGGTTTCACCGATCTGGCGTTGCTATTGATTGTGCTGACAGGTTTGTGGATTTTGCTAAACCGGCCAATACATCCAAACTCAACACCTCAGGAAATTGTATTTCAATTGAAATCGAACAAGGTTAAAGGTCCGGTTAGCTTCATGGTGGTATTGGGTCTGTATATGACCGTACTGCCGATGCTGACATCTTTGGCGGTTTTCAGGAGCAACGATTACCGTGATTTAATTGGAAAAGTGGAGGTGGGTGAAAGCTTGTCGGATCACATGGCTCCAATTTCCATTGAAAAAATCCGGGTAGTCGATCAGGCGCTGGCTAATTTATTAGGCGACAAAGTACTTGGAGCACAGGCTGCTTTGGGAAGTCAGGTTCGATTAGGGACATTTAATATTCAGAAAGTAGGAACTGAATTGTATTGGGTAGCGCCGCTTTTACATTCCGGATTTTTTATGTGGCAGAAAAATAGCCAGGGGACTCCTGGTTACGTCATGGTAAATGCCACCAACGAACGGGATGTCAAATTGGTTCAGGAGGTAAAAGGCAAGAAAGTACTGATCAAATACCAGCCTGAAGCTTTCTTCTTCAGCAATCTGGAACGCCATACCTATTTTGAAGGATATTTTACCTGCGGATTAACTGATTACTCGTTCGAGATTGACGATGATGGCAATCCATTTTGGGTGATTACTAAGTTTAAAAAGAAAATAGGTTTTAATGGTAGCGATGCTGTTGGTGTGGTAATCGTTGATCCGCAGACTGGTGAAACTAAAGATTATTCCATCGAAAACACTCCTGCTTGGGTAGATCGCATTCAGCCCGACAAGTTTATTGAAACCCAGTTGAACGATTGGGGTCAATATGTAAAAGGCTACTGGAATTTCTCAAACCAGGATAAGCTACAGATTACTGAAAGCGTGTCGCTGGTTTATGGCGAAGATAACCGGGCGTATTGGTACACCGGGTTGACTTCGGTGGGCGCCGACGAAGCAACCGTTGGTTTTGTATTGGTTGATACACGCACCAAAAAGGCTGTTTGGTATCGGCAAAGCGGAGCTACTGAATTTGCTGCGAAGAATTCGGCTATTGGTAAAATTCAGGAAAAGCGTTACTCGGCATCAGCGCCAATTCCATACAACATCAATGGAATTCCAACCTATGTAATGACTTTGAAAGATGATGGCGGGCTGGTTAAAATGTTTGCCATGGTGGCCATTGAAGATTATACCATAGTAGGCGTTGGCAATACTTTACGCGAAACGCTGATGGCCTACAAAAACGCCTTCAACATGACGAGCAATAAGTTGAATACAAAGAACACCGCTCAGAAAACAACTCTCAAATCGATTGTTACCCGTATCAATAACGATGTTAAAAACGGCAATAGCTTTTATTATTTCACAGTGAAAGATTACAGCAATATTTTCATAGGCTCTTCTCAAATATCAAATGCACTGCCGGTTTCGAGCGTTGGCGACAGCATCGAAATTAGTTTCGACAGCGACACTCAAGGAATTATCGACATCTCTACCTTCAAGAATATGACTATCAAGAAATAGGGGATTACTCTTTCCTTAAATTTTAAAATACCTCCAAAGTTTTTGTAACTCTGGAGGTATTTTATTTTTTACCTAATCAGGAAAATATTAAACGATTTTCTTTTTGTGGCTCTATCCATAGGATACAGATATGCCATATCAACCCACCTTTCTTTATAAAATCTTTATACCTGCTCCTCTATTCCTTATAAAACCTTTATAGAATCCGGCGCAAATTTGTATCGTTCAAAATATGAAACGATATGAAGACAATGAATTTTATAACTGGAATTGTGCTGGCTAATCTGAACGGTGGCACAAAAGTATTGGAAATGAACAGCATCGCATGGTACATCGCAGGTGCTTTAATTGCTCTTCTTTTACTTGGGTACCTGTTGTATTCACTTATTAAACCCGAAAAATTTTAAGCGATGACAACTCTCGACTTTATACAGATTATCATGTATTTCGCCTTGTTGATAGGGCTTACACCTGTCTTGGGCAAATACATGAGCCGGGTTTTTAGCGGACAGAAACATTTGATGTTGCCTGTTTTCGGTTGGCTCGAAAAGTTGATCTATAAAATTTCAGGTATTAATCCTGACGAAGAAACCAACTGGAAAACATACACTTTTAGTCTTTTGGCTTTTAATGCGATTGGGTTACTCTTCGTTTTTCTGTTGCAGGTTACTCAATCCTATCTGCCACTGAACCCGGCACAGCTACCAAATGTTAGCTGGCATTCGGCCATAAATACAGCCATTAGTTTTGCCACCAATACCAACTGGCAGGGCTATTCAGGAGAAACCACCATGAGCTATTTGGCTCAGATGATGGGGCTGACCGTTCAGAACTTTGTAAGTGCAGCAACCGGAATCGCGGTTCTATTGGCATTGATCAAAGGTCTTTCGCGCAGATCGTCAGCTACAATCGGGAATTTTTGGACAGATCTTACGCGATCAACAATTTACGTGCTTTTGCCACTGGCAATTTTATTTTCAATTGTTTTGGTTGGTCAGGGGGTGATCCAGAATTTTCATTCGTACCAAACGGTTCATACATTGCAGGGAGCCGAACAGGTACTTCCAATGGGGCCGGCGGCTTCGCAAATTGCGATTAAACAACTTGGGACCAATGGCGGAGGTTATTTCAATGCCAATAGCGCTCATCCATTCGAAAACCCAACACCATTCAGTAATTTTTTAGAGATGCTGGCCATTTTGCTGATTCCGGCAGCGCTTACTTATACCTACGGAAAGATGGTCGGTTCAGTCCGGCAGGGATGGACAATTTTTTCGGTGATGCTCATACTTTTGCTGGTCGGATTGGCTATTTCGCTTTACGGCGAATATTCAGGAAATCCCGTTTTTGGTCGGTTGCACCTGATGGAAGGCAAAGAAACACGATTTGGAATTACCAATAGTGTTCTTTGGTCAACAACAACCACGGCAGCATCCAATGGCTCCGTAATCTCAATGCACGATAGTTTGTCGCCTCTTGCCGGCATGGTTGCAATGATCAATATCATGTTGGGCGAGGTTATTTTCGGAGGTGTTGGCGCGGGTCTTTATGGTATGATCATCTTCGTTATTCTCACCGTTTTCATTGCCGGACTTATGGTTGGCCGTTCTCCGGAATATCTCGGTAAAAAGGTGGAAGCCATTGAAGTTCAAATGTCAATTATTGCAGTTTTGGCACCCAGCCTGGTGATTCTCTTGTTTACTGCATGGGCTGCTGTGAGCCAGCAAGGACTTTCAAGTCTGAATAACCAGGGGCCTCACGGATTTTCTGAGATTTTGTATGCCTATAGTTCTGCCGCTGGCAATAATGGGAGTGCATTTGCGGGTTTAAATGCCAATACAGTTTTCTACAATCTGACACTCGGAATAGGAATGCTCATTGGCCGGTTTGGAATCATAATTCCTGTTTTGGCAATTGCCGGAAATATGGCGCGAAAGAATATAACACCTTCATCTGCGGGTACATTTCGTACCGATAATGGGTTGTTTTCAGGACTTCTCATTGCTGTAATCCTGATTGTTGGTGGCTTGACTTTTTTCCCGGCTTTGTCGCTGGGGCCAATTATTGAGCATTTAATCTTAATGAAATAATAAATCAACCACATAGAACACATCAGTAATAGGAATGAAATAATGTCGCATTTGAATTCGTGTTTTTATCGCGACTCACCCCGCGCCCCGAGTGCTCGGAGCTTGGCCCCTCTCTCGCGAGAGAGGGGCGGAACGTCCGCTTTGCGGACGGAGGGGTGAGGTAAGACAATAAATTTTCCTCATTACATAGAAGGACAAAGACAACGAAAATTGCAAATCGTTCAATATTAATTAAAAATCTATGTGACCTATGTGTCTATTTGGTAAAAAAAATAGAAGATATGAGTAACAAGCAAGATACAAGCCTTTTCAGGAAAGACCTTTTCGTGCAGGCTTTAAAAGATAGTTTCATCAAGCTGAACCCCGTTTTGCTGATCAAGAATCCTGTGATTTTCATCGTAGGAATCGGTTCGGTTTTAACTACAATAACCGTCATCAGCGGAATTTTTTCCGGAACATTCTCCTCTTTCAATTTCCAGATCGCAGTGTGGTTGTGGTTTACTGTGCTATTTGCCAATTTTTCGGAAGCAATTGCTGAAGGTCGTGGAAAAGCTCAGGCCGAAAGCTTAAAGAAAAACCGCACGCAAACTTTAGCCCGGAAAATGGTAGGCAACAAAGAAGAAAAAGTTGCAGCGCCTGAGCTAAAGAAAGGCGATGTTGTAGTGTGCGAAGCTGGCGACCTCATTCCATCGGACGGCGAAGTGATTGAAGGAATTGCAAGTGTCGATGAATCGGCAATTACTGGTGAATCGGCTCCGGTAATCCGCGAAAGTGGCGGTGATCGTTCTGCCGTAACCGGAGGAACGAAGGTAATTAGCGACCGTATTTTAATTCGTATTACTTCGGAATCCGGCGATACTTTTATCGATCGGATGATCGCTTTGGTGGAAGGCGCCCAACGCCAGAAAACTCCCAACGAAATAGCATTGTCGATTCTTCTTTCAGGTTTATCGATCATCTTTTTGCTGGCTGTTGTCACTTTACCGGCTTTCTTCGGATACAGTCTTTCCGCTTCAGGCTTGCCACAGTCACAAAACCTAACTATTCCGGTTTTGATTGCATTGCTGGTTTGCCTGATTCCAACAACTATTGGCGGTTTATTGAGTGCCATTGGCATCAGCGGCATGGACAGGCTTTTACAGCGAAATGTAATTGCTACCAGTGGTCGCGCTATTGAAGCTGCCGGCGATGTGGATGTACTTTTGCTCGATAAAACTGGTACCATCACGCTTGGTAACCGAATGGCAACCAACTTTTTCCCTGCTGATGAGGTTCGGGAAACTGATTTGGCACACGCAGCCCAACTTTCCTCGTTATCCGACGAAACTCCTGAAGGTCGTTCAATCGTTATTTTGGCCAAAGAGAAATTCGGATGGCGTGGACATGATATTCACCAGAAGAGTGTGGTATTTATTCCGTTCACTGCCCAATCAAAAATGAGTGGGGTCGATATAACTGATTGGAAAGGAATCGTTCATCAAATCCGTAAAGGGTCGTCCGAGGCTATTCGCTCGTTTGTGCTGAATGGGAATGGCTTCTTTCCCAAAAAAATGGAAGAGAAAGTAGCTGAACTTGCCAGGATGGGGGCAACGCCATTGGTTGTTGCTGAAGACAATAAAGTTTTGGGAGTTATTCAGTTGAAAGACATTGTGAAAGGCGGTATCAAACAGCGGTTTGCCCAATTACGGACCATGGGAATCAGGACCGTGATGATTACTGGCGACAATGTCTTGACGGCTGCTGCCATTGCTGCCGAAGCCGGGGTGGACGATTTTATGGCCGAAGCTACTCCTGAAGACAAACTCATGCGAATTCGCGAAGAACAGGGCAAAGGTCATTTGGTTGGGATGATTGGTGATGGAACCAACGATGCTCCGGCACTGGCACAGGCTGATATTGGCATTGCCATGAATTCAGGAACACAAGCGGCCCGCGAAGCCGGAAACATGGTCGATCTCGATAGCAATCCAACTAAATTGATTGAAGTGGTTGAGGTTGGCAAACAATTGTTGATGACCCGTGGTGCGCTAACCACGTTTAGCATTGCCAACGATGTGGCCAAGTATTTTGCCATAATCCCGGCAATTGCAGTCTTTCTTTATGCGAAAGGAAACGGCGTCGGACCACTTTCTGCATTAAACGTGATGCACCTGGGTTCTCCTGAAAGTGCCATCCTGAGTGCAGTTATTTTCAATGCAATTATCATTGTAATGCTGATACCATTGGCTTTAAAGGGAGTCAATTATGTTCCGATGTCAGCCAATAAGGCGCTGATTAAGAACTTATTCATCTATGGTTTAGGAGGTGTAATTGCCCCTTTCGCGGGTATTAAGCTAATTGATTTGATCATCAATTTATTTGCCTAAGCATGGAATTGCTGATAAAAAACCTGATCGAGCGACTTTCAAACCGCAAAAGAAGTGAAATGGCCTGGTTTGAGAAATACAAACGAGAAGATCTTCAGGATTTGATGCTGATCTCATCAGGAAGAATAATGGAGATCGATCATACAATCAGTGAATTGAAAAGTCTGATTAAAAACAAACCAAAGAATAAAAATTATTACTCATGAATACTCAAATAAAGATTGCCCTAAAAATATTCATTCTGTTCACGGTGCTTTTAGGTGGAATTTATCCACTGGTGATCACAGGGGTAGCTCAGTTGGTATTTCCTGAAAAAGCAAATGGCAGTTTGATTGTAGTTGACAACAAGACGATTGGCAGTAAATTGATAGGTCAAAACTTCGATAGTGATATTTATTTCAGCTCACGACCTTCAGCCATTGATTATAATCCGCTCCCATCCGGAGGTTCAAATTTGGGTCTTACAAGTGAAAAGCTCAAGCAACAAGTTGCTGATAGGAAATTGGAGTTTGTAAAAGCTAACCAGCTTACCGCAAATATGCCTATTCCATCTGAAATGCTTTTTGCGTCGGCCAGCGGACTCGATCCTCATATTTTGCCTGAAGCCGCAATTATTCAAGTGGGAAGAATTGAAAATGCCAGAAAGCTCAATAGTACACAGAAGCAACAACTTTTTCAGGCCATAAATCAACTGACGGAAGAACCCCAGTTTTTGTTTCTGGGCGAGGCGCGAATAAATGTTTTGAAATTAAACCTTGAATTAGATAAGATTGATGTTAACCACATTCGTAAAAATTAAAACCTGGAAATCATGAAAACTTCAATCCGCACGAAATTTATACTTGGAATGGTGTTTTTATTTATCATCATTCTTGTGCTGCTGGGCTTTTCGGCTTTTTATCTGAATAAACTCTCAACAAAAACCGGTGCAATTCTCAAGGAAAATTATGTGTCGGTAGTTTATGCCCGTGAAATGACGAAGGGACTAACAAATATAAATCAGGAACTTGCAACCAGCTTTTTGATGAACAGAACTGTAGATAGTTTGTCTGTTAATAATGAACTGAGTTCTGTTTCGCAAATGCTTCAACTCGAGATAAATAATATTACCGAACCCGGAGAAGATAAGCTCGCTTCCAACATTGAAAACGGAATAAAAGAGTATCGTCAATCAGTTGAAAAATATATCAAATCGCCCGGGCAGGTTGAGTTGGTTCTTCAGTTGCAAAAGGGTTTTGTTACGCTGAATCAGCAGTTGGAAGTTTTGTCACAAATGAATGGCAAAGCCATCGAAGTAAAATCGGACGATGCAAAAGTTTCGGCAAAAAAAGCTTTGGCACAAATGACAATTCTGGGAAGCCTGTGTTTTTTGATTGCATTTAGTTTCACGTATAGTTTTGCTTCGTATTTTAACGAGCGCTTTTCGCAACTTTACATGGGAATTAAAGAGATTAGTTCAAATAATTTTGGTCAACGGCTTTATTTCGATGGCACGGATGAGTTTTACGAAATTTCGCTTGTTTTTAACGAAATGGCAGAAAAGCTTCATGAAAGCAATCCAAAAATGTCAGTACCTTTAGCTGATGATTTTGAAAATGATGCCAGTTCTGATGACCTTTGGGAGTTGAAAACAGTTTTGGCTCAGATGAAAAGTCTCGAAGAACAGGCTAAAGAGGTTATTTCAAAGATTGAAAGTGGAACGGATTTGAAAATGAATGGTTAAATGGTTTAAATAGGTGTTGAGCAAATTTAACAATTTAGCCATTAAACAATAGTGACGCAACCCGTAAAATTTTATACTAACTGAATCCTTTGGGATTCTTGCTTTTGCCTTTTTACTTTTAACTTGTACCGAATGGACTTCTCTGATAATCGCCCAAATCCTGATGATTTGCTTGCTTCGCTGAAGGAGGAAGAAGAAAAAAGCAAACGCGGGAAGCTGAAAATATTTTTTGGTATGTGCGCCGGTGTTGGCAAAACATATTCGATGCTTCAGGCTGCTCACCTCGAAAAGCAAAAGGGTGTTGATGTTATTATTGGTTACATTGAAACTCACAACCGCAAAGAAACCAATCAATTGGTAAAGGGTTTTGAGTTGATACCGCGTAAAGTATTTAATTACAAGGGCACTGCCGTTCAGGAGATGGACACTGATGCCATTATTGCCCGCAAACCGCAAATCGTATTGGTCGACGAACTTGCACATACTAATGCTCCCGGAAGCCGCCATACCAAAAGGTTTCAGGATGTTCAGGAAATTCTGAACAATGGGATTGATGTTTATACCACTGTAAATGTTCAGCACCTCGAAAGCCGCGCCGACACCGTTGCCCAGATAACAGGTATTGTTGTGCGTGAGTCGATTCCCGACGAAATTTTTGAAAAATCGGATGAAGTTGAATTGATTGATCTCACTCCTGACGAATTGCTCCAGCGATTGACCGATGGGAAAATATATACCGCTGATCGTTCGGCTGAAGCCATTCAAAATTTTTTCAGGAAAGGAAACATTACGGCATTGCGTGAAATGGCTTTGCGAATTGTGGCCGATCGTGTCGATAAGCAGTTGCACGAATACATGCAGGTCAAGCGCATCAAAGGGCCGTGGAAAACGGGAATGCATTTGCTGGTTGCTGTTGGTTATTCCGAACAGTCTGCAAGGTTGCTTCGGTGGTCTAAAAATCTGGCTTATTCGATGGGTGCCACTATTCAGGCTATCTATGTTGAAACAACCCACGAGCTCAGCTCCAAAGAACATGAGCAGTTAGATAAAAACATCGTTCTGGCCAAACAATTGGGCATCGATTTCAGGATAACAACCCATCCGGATATTGTAAAGGCAATTGTTGATTTTGCCCAAAAGGAAAATACAACGCATATCATTATAGGGAAACCCAATCGCCAGAATACACTTTCATTTTGGCGACTTGGAAATTTTGTGAACAAGTTAATCAGGCAAAGTGGAAATATTGATGTTTATATTTTGGGAACTGACGATCAGCTACTAACTCAGCAGAGAAAGAAGTTCAGTGTACCAGTGTTTACCTCACCGTTGACCCAATATTTTGCTACATCGCTGAGTGTTGTTTTTACGGCAATGTTGTGCTTCTTGCTCAAAGGTTATATGGGTTATCAGGTTGTCTCGTTTATCTTGCTTTGCCTCGTTTCAATTCTGGCGGTCTTCTTTGGTACCGGACCAATTTTAATTGCAGCTTTCCTAAGCTCATTAATCTGGGATTTCTTTTTTATTCCACCTTTTTATACTTTTCATATTGAGAGGACAGAAGACATGCTCATGCTTGCCATGTTTTTTATCATTGCCTTGCTGAATGGTGTTCTGACTTCCGGAGTCAGAAGGCAGGAAAAGAAAATCAGGGTTCGCGAAGAACGCACTCATGCCGTTTACCAGCTTACCAAGGAACTTTCAAATGCTTCAGGAATTACAGAGGTTTTAGCAATTGCAACGAGCGATATTCTGAAATCGTTTCAACTCGATTGCGCGATTATTTTAAAGGATGAAAATGGGCAGCTAAGAGATAGAATTGAGCACGACACCACGATTCATCTCTCCGGAAATGATTGGAGTGTCGCATCATGGACTTGCCAGCATTCAACCAAAGCTGGAAAATTTACCAACACGCTTCCTTCCGGGAATTTTACATTTTATCCGCTTATCGGGAACCGGATCACATTGGGCGTTATTGCTGTTGAACACCACAAGGTTTTCACTCAGGGCGAGGATCAATTTTGGGATACATTTCTTTCGCAGATTGCCAGCAAACTGGAACGTGAGTTTTTACGCGATGCCGCCCGAAAGGCTTATGTTCTGAAAGAATCAGACAAATTATACAAAACGCTTTTTAATTCGATCTCTCACGAATTGCGCATTCCGGTTGCCACCATCATGGGAGCTTCGGATGCCTTGTTGGGCAAAGACTATGCGCCCGAAACCAGGAGCGCTTTGTATAACGAAATCAATATTGCCTCAGTCCGCTTAAACCGTTTGATCGAAAACTTATTGAACATGTCGCGGCTCGATTCCGGGCGCATTTCACCTCATTTGGATTGGTGCGATTTGCACGATCTGATCAATAAAGTTACCGAAACTCTTTCAATCGAATTAAAGCCATTCAATGTTCATTGCGTTTTGGCTGACGACATGCCTTTGGTAAAATTAGACTTTGGCCTGATGGAACAGGTGCTGCACAATTTACTCCTGAATGCGACACAACACGCTCCTGAAGGGACTAGTCTCAGGGTTAAATTCTTCTATGACAATGGTTTTTTGACAATTGAAATAATGGATCGCGGATCAGGTTTTTCATCAGCCGATTTGAACATGGTATTTAATAAATTTTACCGGGGCGAATCAGCAGTTGCCGGTGGTACTGGTTTGGGTTTGTCGATTGTGAAAGGCTTTGTTGAAGCGCACAATGGAACAATTACTGCTGAGAACCGCATAAATGGTGGTGCTAGGTTTGTCCTTAAAATACCTACCGAAATTTCAGATATCTTTAATGTTTAATAAAACGGTATTTTATGCCTGAAAGCGAAACCATATTGATTATTGATGATGAAGTTCAAATCCGGCGTTTGCTCGAAATAACTCTGTCGTCAAACGGGTACAAAATATTTTCTGCAGCCACCGGAAAGGAAGGAATTGTAAAAGCAGTAACTCATACCCCGGTACTGATCATTCTCGATCTGGGACTTCCTGATGCCGACGGTCTTGAAATTCTGAAAAGCTTGCGCGAGTGGTATCAGAAATCGATCATCATTCTTTCAGTCCGAAGTTCCGAAGAAGATATCGTGAAAGCCCTTGATTTTGGCGCGAACGATTATCTTACCAAGCCTTTCAGAACCGGTGAATTACTGGCTCGTATTCGTGCTTCCATTCGTCAAAAACCGGGAGCAACCGATAATCCACGTTTGGTTTTTGGTTCGCTCGAAGTTGATTTGGCCAACCACATTGCCCGAAAAAACAATGAATTTATTAAACTTACTTCTACTGAATTTTCGTTACTTGCCTTATTATCAAAGAATCAGGGACGGGTTTTAACCCATCAGTTTATCCTGAAGGAAATTTGGGGGATGGGCTATCTGGAACAAACGCAGTATTTGCGTGTTTTTATGGCTCAATTGCGCAAAAAGATTGAAGATGAGCCCAATAAACCAAAATTATTGATTACCGAATCGGGTATTGGTTACCGGTTTGGAAGTTGATGTGAAATTCGGAATCCTGAAACTTTCTGTGATGTTTACCTTATCTTAAGTTTTCCCCAAACAATCAAAACTAAAAGAGAGTAAATGCTTTGAATTGAGAGATTTTATTAAATTTCGCGACTCAAAAATTACCAAAAATCATCACATGTTAAATTCGCATTTTAAATTTGCATACAACCAAATTGATGATGATGTACAAATCAAAATTCTTCATCATGACGATTCAATGATTATGACTGAATTCATGATTAAAAAAGGTGCTATATTACCTGAGCACGTTCATCAAAGCGATCATTCGGCTTATTTGCTTCAAGGTAAAATCCGTGTGATAACCGGTGATATTATTTCGGAATTCGTTAAAGGAGATAGCTGGTGTATGAAGAAAAACACGTGCCATCATACCGAAGCTCTGGAAAATTCGATAGTACTCGAAGTCTTTAGTCATGATGGCGATATTGAAGGCTTCGGTATTCGCCAAAGTTCAGTTCAGGAAGAAAGATAACCCATTTCTATCCTGAAACCATGTCTTGAAAATTCGTGGTAATGCAAAAAACTACAACGACCTATGACAAACCTAAAAAGACTGTTTATTACACTGTTTTTGGTAATTACTGCTCTTATTGTGCCTGCCAAAACTCCTTCCAAACCATTTAACGTTATTGCCTTTTATACCGCTAAGAATGATCAGGCGCATATTAGTTTTGTGAACGAAGCCAACCACTGGTTTTCTGAAATAAGTGCGAAACAACGGTTTCGATATGTGTCAACCAACGATTGGAGCAAGCTAAATTCAGATACGCTTTCTAATTATCAGGTGGTGATTTTTCTGGATACCCGACCAGAGTTGGCCGATCAGCGAAAAGCATTTGAACAATACATGGAAAACGGTGGTGCTTTTATGGGCTTTCATTTTGCGGCGTTTGCATTAACTCCTTCCGATTTTCCGCAAAACTGGGACTGGTTTCACAACCAATTTTTGGGTTCAGGAGAATATGTCAGCAATACATGGAGGCCAACTTCAGCCATTTTAAAAGTGGAAGACCGAAAACATCCTGCGACTAAACACTTGCCAGCAAGATTTAATTCTCAGCCCAACGAATGGTACCGTTGGCAAAACGATTTGCGAACCAACCCCGACATTCAGATTCTTGCATCCATCGATTCAACGAGTTTCCCTTTGGGTACAGGCCCCAAGCCAAATGAGATATGGCATTCCGGCTATTATCCTGTAGTGTGGACCAATACAAAGTACCGGATGATTTACATCAATATGGGTCATAATGATATTGATTACGAACATCATACCAATAAGGAGTTGTCATTTACCTTCACAAATAAAATTCAAAATCGATTGATTATTGATGCTTTGAAGTGGCTGGGAGCGAAAAATTAAGTTCAGAAAAGTGGTTGACTTCAGAATTTTTGGCAGTTTTGTTCATCAATTGTTAAACGTCTGAATTTATTCGGAACAATGAGAAAATCATTCACTCTTTCGGTTCTGTTTGCTGTTGTTTTTGGGATTGCAATCGCCTGGATTGACTCTCAACCCAATTGGGATGATTCTGGGATTTCGACATTTCTGGTTCTACTGGTATCCATGCTGGCAGGATATATGGCAGAAAGCAAACCATGGTTAATTGCATTGGCAGTTGGCATCTGGATTCCAATCTATGGAATAATTTTGGTGCAAAATTTTGGAAGTTTGCTCGCATTATTACCTGGATTCATTGGTGCCTATACCGGTTGGTGGATTGCAAAAATATTGACGGTTGAATAATCTGAAAATTGTAATTGTAGCTTTTTCTTGAAACCTAAGTGTGTACTAAACCAACAAATAATGAACCGAATATCAAAAATATCATTTAATATTCTCCTGATTCTTCTATTTTGTGGAATGTGTTTTCAGCTTCAAAGTGCTGTTCCTGAAAAGAATCAACCATCTGGTCTTTCCATCAATTTTTTGACGCATGCCGATCAGGTCTTCCTGAATGGTTATCCAACAAACACTCCGTTAGTTCAGGCTATTGGCCGGAGAGAGAATTTTCAGTTTGCCGAAATTGCCCAAAAGCGACCATTCTTCGGTTGGGTAGTTAATTCCGATCAGAACAATACGATCCAGACTGCCTATCAGATCATAGTTGCTTCAAGTTTGGAAAATATCCAAAGAAGCTATGGAGATTTCTGGGATTCAGGAAAAACAGAAAGTGGCGAATCTCAGAATGTTAGTTATTCAGGGAAGGAACTTATGCCCAATTCGGTGTACTTCTGGAAAGTAAAAACCTGGGACAATCATGGCAGTGAATCATCATACTCCACAGTTTCCCAGTTTAAAACTGCCGCAAAGCTCGTTGATTATGCAACAGCTCAATATTCTTTGCAAAAGCAGGATGTTTATCCGGCTACAATAAAATCCATTTCGGCATCCGAAACATTCATTGATTTTGGGAAAGCTGCATTTGGCCGACTTCGATTGACCTTATTAGGCGAGTCTGGTTCTGACACAGTTACTATTCATTTGGGTGAGGCACAAAAAGACGGTAGAATTAACAGAACCCCGGGTGGAACTATTCGATATTCGGTTTATAAACTGGCACTGAAAAAAGGTTGGAACACATATGAAATGGCCATCAACCCTGACAAACGAAACACCGGCCCGAATGCGATTCTGATGCCCGAATACATTGGCGAAGTTACTCCTTTCAGGTATTGCGAGATTGAGGGATACCGTGAGCCAATCCATAAAAATCAGGTTGCTCAGGTAACCGTATTTTATCCGTTCGATGAAACTGAATCGTATTTTAACAGTTCAGATTCGGTACTCAATCAGGTTTGGAATTTGTGTAAATATTCGATTAAAGCCACTTCGTTTTGCGGAACGTATGTCGATGGCGACCGCGAGCGCATTCCTTACGAAGCCGATGCTTACATCAATCAATTGGGGCATTACGGAGTTGCGCGCGAATACAGCATGGCGCGCCATTCCGAAGAATACCTGATCAATCGGCCAACCTGGCCAACTGAATGGATTTTGCAATCGGTGCTGATGGCCTGGAACGATTATCTGTACACCGGAAATAAAGAGTCGCTGCAGCATTTTTATACCGATCTGAAGGCAAAAGCGTTGCTGCCATTGGCCGACGAATCCGGACTTATCAGCGCTAAAACCGGAAAAGTTACTCCGGAAGTATTGGAATCTATCCATTTTGCAGGAACGCTTAAAGATATTGTCGACTGGCCACAAACCGGAATTCTTGGGTTAGGGAAGAACGAACCCGGTGAGACTGATGGATTTGTTTTCCAAAACGTAAATACGGTGGTGAATGCATACCATTATCAGGCTGTCAGCCAACTGGCACAAATTGCAAAAATTTTAAATCAGACTGCCGACGAGAAACAATTTGCTGCGCTTGCACAAAAATTGAAAACTGTTTTCAATGAAAAGTTGCTCGATAAAAAAAGAGGTAATTACGTCGATGGAATCGGAACCGATCATGCTTCGTTACATGCCAATATGTTTCCACTCACTTTTGGCCTTGTCCCTGAAAAGTCGGTAAGTAAAGTAAGCAGCTTTGTGCAATCGCGCGGAATGGCTTGTAGTGTTTACGGATCGCAGTTTTTGATGGACGCCGTTTACGATGGAAACAATGCTGATTACGGATTGGAACTTCTTTCGTCGACTTCTGAACGGAGTTGGTACAACATGATTCGCGTTGGATCGACCATTTCGCTCGAAGCCTGGGACAATAAATACAAGCCAAACCAAGACTGGAACCATGCCTGGGGTGCTGCGCCCGCCAATATCATTCCGCGCAAACTGATGGGAATTGAACCGCTGGAACCCGGTTTTCGGAAAATACGCGTTAAACCACAATCCTCCTCACTCGAACATGCTGAAATCAAGTGCCCAACTATTCGTGGCGATGTGTTGATGTCGTTTCAAAACAAACCACAGCAATCGTTTTCCATGAATCTGACCATTCCGGCTAACACAACTGCTGATGTTTATTTGCTGTTTTGGACCAAGTCGCAAAAAGTGATGATGAACGGAAGTGCAGTAAAATATCGTCAGGAAGGAAATTTTGCAATTATTGAAGAAGTTGGCTCCGGAAACTCCGTATTTGAAGTGGTGAAATAGTAAAGTCAGATCATAATGTTGATTAAAGAAGTTAATTTGGTGTAAGTGTCAAATCAAATATTGTTCTATATTCACACTATTTGAAAATTAAGTTGAACAAACTAAATATCATGAACAGATTCCTTACAGTGCTTTTTGTATTTCTTTCTGTTACTGTAATGGCTCAGAAAGAAGTTTATTTGTTCTCGTATTTTGTCGATAATGGTCAGGATGGTTTGCACCTGGCCTTCAGCAACGATGGTTTAAAATGGACTCCATTGAATGAAGGGAAGTCGTATCTGACTCCAACTGTGGGTAAAGACAAGCTCATGCGTGATCCGTTTATTTTAAAGGGGTCAGATGGCATGTTTCACATGGTTTGGACTAGCGGTTGGTGGGATAAACAAATTGGTTATTCCGAGTCGAAAGATTTGATTCATTGGTCGGAACAAAAAGGAATCCCGGTTATGGAATACGAACCGACGGCCAAAAACAGTTGGGCGCCTGAGATGGTTTACGATCCTGAAAATAAGGAATACATCATCTTTTGGGCAACCACAATACCCGGACGACACTCTGATGTGTCAGATTCGGAGCACGAAAAGGGACTCAATCACCGGATGTACTGCACCAAAACGAGAGATTTCAAGACTTTTAGCCCTACCGAGTTGTTTTTTAATCCTGATTTCAGCACCATTGATGCCACGATCCTTCCGAAGAACAACAAGTTTTACATGTTCCTGACGAATGAAAATCCAAATCCGCCGCAGAAAAATATCCGGATAACTAATGCTGATCATGCCTCAGGATCCTATCCGGTAAAAGTCTCGGAGCCAATTACAGGAAAATATTGGGCTGAAGGTCCAACTTGTCTGGAAGTTGGCGAATATGTTTACGTTTACTTTGACAAATATACCGAGCACAAATATGGCGCAGTTCGGTCGAAAAATATGGTTGACTGGGAAGATGTCTCCGATCAGGTTTCTTTTCCGACTGGGGTGAGACACGGAACCGCATTTAAGGTTAGTGAGGCGATTATGAAATTGCTGAAAAACAAATAGTACGAATTTGCTTATTAGAGGATTTAAAAGAAAGCCGATTGAAAGATTCAGTCGGCTTTTTCTATTTGATGAGTTGTGCGGCAAGTTCGTCGATATACCATTCCAAAAGTCCATTCGCTGGTTTGATTTGTGCAGCCGGGAGTAATTTTGCTTTCTCCGGATTGTTTCTGATTTCTGACAGCCTTTCGGCCTTGTTTGATCCAGTTACAAGGAAGCAAATCCTTAATGCATTGTTGATTGCCTCTCCAGTCAAAGTGACGCGTTTTTGGCCGCTCTGCGATTGTGTAGCTACTTCGCAGAAGTTTTTCGACTCGAGCAAATGCATTTGGTCAGGAAAAATCGACGCTGTGTGCCCATCATCGCCCATTCCAAGCAGAATTAGATCGAAGACTGGCCACTCATTTTTTTGCGGAATATTTTTCTGAATTTGAGCAGAGTAGGAGAGTGCTTCAGTTTCCGGAATATTTTCACCTTTTATGCGATGGATGTTTGCTTCAGGAATGGTAATATGGCTGAAGAGTAATTTTTGCGCAACGCCAAAATTGCTTTCCGGGTGTGTTGGTGGAACCATTCGCTCGTCGACCCACCAAAAATGAATTTTTTGCCAAAGTGTTGAATCCGCATATTTTGACGCAAGTACAGAAAACAAGAGATCAGGAGTTTTCCCTCCTGAAATGGCTAAATGAAAGGCATTTCCAGAGCGATTCTCAACCCAACTCATCATCAGATTGGCAAACTGATTGGCTAATTCCTCCGGACTTTTAAAAATATGCAGATCTGTTTTCTTCATAACTTTAAACTTTGAACCTGAAACTCACATCCTAGAGTTCACAATATTCTCCATCGTGTGAGAGGTTTTTGCATGGATAACGCCACATGCCCTCTTCCATCAAATCATCTACTACTTCTGGGCCCCAGGTTCCGGCGGGATATCCGTAAACCGGAATTTCCGGATTGTTTTGCCACGCATTCAGGATAGGCTGAACAAATTCCCATGCTTTTTCAACGGCATCTCCGCGCGAATAAAGCGTGGCGTCGCCTTGCATGCAATCGAGCAATAAACGTCCATATGCGGAAGGAAGATAAACATCTGATAGCTCAGAATAGTGAAAATCCATATTCACAGTCTGAACATGAAATCCGGCTCCTGGAACTTTCATGCCAATTTTCAGTAAAATGCCTTCGTCGGGCTGAATGCGAAGAACCAATTGGTTATTTATTGCATCAGCGTTGTCAGTATTTCCAAACAGGTGGTGTGGCGTATTTTTGAAATGAATAACGACTTCGGTAACCCGGGCTGGTAATTTCTTGCCAGTGCGAATATAAAAGGGAACTCCGGCCCACCTGAAATTGTCGATGAAGAATTTCATGGCCAGATAAGTTTCAGTTTTCGATAGCGGATCGACGCCGTGTTCTTCGCGGTAACCAATCACCGGCTCTTTACCATGGTTAGACCGGATATATTGTCCCCTGATCACATTTTTTGCAACTTCGGCTTCCGTGATTGGACGTAGCGATTGAAATACTTTCAGCGTTTCGTTGCGAATGGCATCGGCTTCAATCACAACGGGTGGTTCCATCGCTACCAATCCTACCAACTGCATCAGGTGATTCTGAACCATGTCGCGCATGGCTCCCGAATGATCGTAATAACCGCCACGGTCTTCCACACCAAGTGTTTCAGCCGATGTGATTTCAACGTGGTGGATGAAATTGCGGTTCCAGATGGGTTCAAAGATGCCGTTCGAAAACCGGGTGACCAACATATTCTGGACAGTTTCTTTACCCAAATAATGATCAATGCGGTACAACTGATCTTCGTTAAAGTAGTTGAGCAAGTTTTTATTAAGCTCTTTGGCACTTTTCAAATCCGTTCCAAATGGTTTTTCGATTATCAATCGTTTATAGCCACTTACAGGTTCATTCAGCCCAACTTCAGCTAAACTTTGAGGAATGATCTCGTACAAATTGGGCGGTGTTGATAAGTAGAAAATATAATTTTCCGGAATAGATAGCTCTTTGCTCAGTAATTCAAGTCTTTTTTTCAGGATTGGGTAATCTACCGCATCAGCAGTTGAAAGTGGTTGATAATAGAGATGTTCCAGAAAAGCATCGATATCTTTTTGTGTGTGCTGCTGATCAGGCAAAAACTCTTTCATGTTTTCGCGAAACTCTAAATCCGTAAGTTTTGTCCGGGCAACTCCCAATACCGCTAATTTCTCAGGAAGAAGATTTTGAGTGTGCAATTCGTAAAGCGCAGGTATTAATTTTCGTTTGGTAAGGTCGCCCGATGCTCCGAAAATAACTAAAATATGTGATTCTGGTTGTTTCATTGTTGACGTTTAAATTAATCAATAAACAGTTAAAAACGAATTTTGATCAAATGGAGTAACGATCTTTCAGTAGTTTTCGGCTATTCTTGAACAGGGGAATCGTTGGTAACCCAAACTAAACAGTGTTCAGAAAAGAATTGATGATGCAGTTTGTAGATGGATTCACTGCCAGAGGATATAAATTTGGCGAAAAACTGGGTTTCAGACTCACGGATAATATGGATTTGTTGTTTGAATTCAACACCTTCGTTGTCAACCAACTTAAAAATGGCTTCTTTTGCACACCAGTAAAGGCATTGCTGTTGTGGGTTTTTGTCAGTTTGCCTGATTTCAATGTCGGAAAGATATTTTTTTTCGATCCTGTTAAAGTCACGGGTTGTCTCCTCAATGTCGATTCCTACATTTAGTTGTTCATGAAGAATAATCGCGGCAAAGTTGCGCGAATGGCTGATGGACAGGTGTTTGAATTGGTCGTGTTTCAGGATTGGCTTTCCGGAGTTTAAATAGGAAATGGCGAAGTCGGAACCAATCAGTTGCCTGATTAACAGGCGGGTTACCAGCCATTCAACTTTACGCTTTTCGTACGTGTATTTCAGGAAATTGGGATCCAATAATTCGGTTTCTGAAAAAGATGGAAGCAATTCGGCTGTTGTTTCAGCGAACTCCCAAAGTCCGATTAGCCCTCCCGGGATTGGTATCGTTTTAAAAAGTGGCATCTAGTGTTTCCACTCCGTGGTTTCAATTAAACGAATAACATCAGGTGTCAGAAAGTCGATTACCGGTCGCAAGGAATCGATGTTGGGAACTTCACGGATGTATAAAGCCCCGCGAAGGAAGTTTTTGGTGCTGTCGGTGAGGTAAAATTGTAGTGGAGAGGCTGCATTGCCATCGATCATGTAGATCGTTCCATAGACTTTTTTTTCAGGATTGATAAAAATCCGTTCGTTGATGGCGTCAGCTTTGATGGTATGCTTGTACGCCAGCGTGCGCGAATCTTCGAGTAGTTTTGCAAGGTTCTTCTCGACCTTTTTATAACTGATATGTACTTCTGCTTTGTGAGCTGGTACTTTAAGGTTAATCCAATAGGGTTCGGCCAACCGGTCATGATCAGGTAAAGCTTTACCATAGTCTGGAATATCAAACTTATACGGTAACGCTGTTGAATCAAATGAGTGATATGTTTTTTTTTGAAAGTCGATGCGGAAATAACCGTGAGGTTTGGGTACATAATCCTGATGACAGGAAAATGTCAGGACAAGAATTAGAGCGAAGAAGTATGAAATTTTTGGCATTTGCTTTAGGCTTCCGGATTTTTAATTTCAACTTTTATCTGTTTAATTCTACGGTTGTCGACCGCTTCGATAGTGAAAACGCAATTTTTACAGGAAATTGTATCGGTTTTAACCGGAAATTCACCTTTTAATTCTAAAATCAATCCGGCAAGAGTATCTGCTTCACCTTTAACGTCGTCAAATACAGTATCTTCCAATCCAATAACTTTGTAGAAATCGTTGAGCATTGTTTTGCCATCGAAAAGATATTTGTTTTCACTGATTTTGGTGTAGAATTTTTCTTCTTCATCAAATTCATCGGTTATTTCGCCAACAATTTCTTCCAAAACATCTTCAAGTGTAACAATTCCAGAAGTTCCTCCATACTCGTCAACAACAATGGCCATGTGAACTTTATTTTTCTGAAACTCTTCAAGCAGGTCATCAATTTTCTTTGTTTCAGGAACATAAAATGGTGGCCTGATGATGCTTTGCCAGCGGAACGACGCGCCTTTAAGCACATGGGGCAACAAATCTTTGATGTACAGGATTCCTTTGATATTGTCAAAACTGTCAGAAAAAACGGGTATTCTCGAAAAACCAGTTTCGGTAATCAGTGTCATTATCTGACTATAGCTGGAATCGATATCGGCAGAAACAACATCGACCCTTGAACGCATAATTTCAGCCACACTTTTATTCCCAAATTTCACGATGCCTTTTAATATCTCAGAATCATCCTTCAGTTCTGTTTGCGACGTGAGTTCAAGCGCCTGAGATAATTCATCAACAGAAATGTGGTTGTTGTAGGCGTGAATGCGATTGTTTAAAAATGACGTCGAATAGATTAGTATTGAATTTACCGGTCTAAGAACTTTAATGGTGTAATGCAAAGGCATTGCAATGAAGCGGGCAAATTTCATTGCATGATGGGTGGAATAAACTTTAGGTATAATTTCTCCGAAGAGTAAAATTACAAATGAAATAATGACCACCTGAACGATAAATCCCAGTATTGGTTCGTTGGTAAAATCCACAATGGAATCGACCGTAAAACTGGAGAGGATGACGATGCCCACATTAACAAAATTGTTGGCTACCAGAATCGTGGCCAACAATTGCTCTGGTGACTCCAGATTCTTTTGTATGTATGAATTCTTTTTGGACGAGGTCTTGAATATTTTGTGCTTTTCGGCTGGACTTAATGAGAAGTAAGCAACTTCAGATCCGGAAATGAGAGCTGAAAGCACAAGCAAAATTGCTATAACAAACAAGCTGATCGCAATGCCTGTAGTAAATGGGTGAAATTGAATATTCCAGTATATTGCGGTCAGCATGGGTAACGGGTCTGTTTCCAATTAACTATTATTTAGGTTACTAAAATGGAAGATCGTCTTCTTCCGGTTGACTAAAATCTGGTTCATTCACGCTCTGAACCGATTCGGTTTGCATTGGTTGTCCTACTGTTTCTGTTTGACCTTCGCGTCTGCCAAGCAACTGCATGGTGTCGGCATTAATTTCAGTAGCATAATGCTTCACACCATCTTTGTCATAGTCGCGAGTTCGAAGTCGACCTTCGATGTATAGTTGACTTCCTTTTTTCACATATTTTTCAACAACTTCGGCAAGGCCTCTCCATGCGACAACGTTGTGCCATTCAGTATTACTTACTTTCTCCCCGGTCTTTGAAGTGTAGTTTTCTGTAGTAGCAAGTGAAAACCTTGCAACTGCAACTCCCTTGTCCAAGTGTCTGATTTCCGGGTCGCGGCCCACATTACCAACCAAAATTACTTTGTTAACTGACATGTTTGTATAGTTTTAAGAGTTAGACAGAATTAAAATTACGACAAAATCTATTATTTTTTTGATTTCAGGTCTCAAATTTCCTGAATTGTCCAAAAATCATTATGAATAACTGATATTTAGATATGAACTATACATTTTTCATGTACTCATTCAAATAAGTTTCCAATAGTTTCGGTACAGCAAAGTTAAAAATATCTTCCTTATTCACTCTGATAAAATCTTCGGTTCCATTAATTTTATCGGTAAGTTGTATTCTAACAAAACGATAATGGATTCGCTGGTGGCTCAGGATATGAATTTTCCAATCGCTCACATTTTCAATGATCGCTTGGTCGGTTGTTGAAATAATTCTGTCGAACTCTGTCAGGGTTGTTAGTTTTTCAATGCTAATTTCATCCTCCGTTTCGATAAATGGAAATTCGAAGAGATTTTTCCATATATCTTTCCCTTCTCGTTTTCTTATCCATGTATGGTTTCTATGCGATAATACCAGATAATTAAAATGCCGGTCGCGTTGTTTGGTCTTGTTTTGCTTAACGGGTAATTCAGTAATTTTTTGATTCAAAAAAGCAAAGCATCTTTCTTTTAATGGACATTGATTGCAGTTTGGACCTTTGGGTGTGCATTGCAATGCCCCAAATTCCATTATTGCCTGATTATGCATTCCCGGATCGACTCCTTTGATTAATTCTATGGCTAAATTGTTGAATGTTTTCTTCCCGCTACTTGTGTCAATTGGGTCTGCAATGCCAAAGAATCTGGATAATACACGATACACATTACCATCAACCGTTGGATATTCAAGATTAAACGAAATGGAGGCAATGGCCGCAGCGGTATATTCTCCAATGCCTTTCAGCGAGCGTATTGTGTTGTAATTATCCGGGAAAATGCCATTGTAATTTTGCTGAATGAATTTTGCTGTAAAATGAAGGTTTCTTGCTCTGGAATAGTAACCCAAACCTTGCCAAAGTTTCAGTATCTGATCCTCAGGAGCGTCGGCCAGATCCGAAATGGTGGGAAATTCAGCTGCAAATCTCGAATAATAGGCCATTCCCTGATCAATTCGGGTCTGTTGAAGGATGATTTCGGATAGCCAGATTAAGTATGGATTACGTGTATTTCTCCATGGTAAATCGCGCTTGTATAAAGAATACCAGGAATGTACTGGTGAGTTGAAAAAGTCCATATTTTACCTAACTGCTTTAAAATCTTTGCAAATTGCAAAAATAATCGAATTAGAATGTTTCTACTTTTTAAATAATTTATATTTTTGCACACCAATTGTTTCAGAAATATATATTGTTGAAAATTAAATATTTTAAGAGATGACAAAAGCAGATATTGTTAACGAAGTTAGTAAGAACACTGGTATTGAGAAAGTGACAGTGCAAAAAGCAGTTGAGGCTTTCATGGAAACTGTGAAAGATTCCCTAACCGAAGGAAGAAATGTGTATCTTCGCGGTTTCGGAAGTTTTATTGTAAAAAGAAGAGCTGAGAAGACTGCTCGTAATATTTCCAGAAATACTACAATCATTATTCCTGAGCATTTTATTCCTTCTTTCAAACCAGCTAAAACCTTTGTAGCACAAGTTAAAGACCAAGTAAAATAAATTATTATGCCAAGCGGAAAAAAAAGAAAAAGACATAAGATGGCTACGCACAAGCGTAAGAAAAGACTAAGAAAAAATAGACATAAAAAGAAGAAATAGTCTTTGCTTTATTAAGCATTAGCTTTTAAAGACCTTTTTATTATTAAACCTAAAGTGCTATTGTGCTTTAGGTTTAATCTGTTTTTAAGTCTGTTAATTGTAACTTGTAAAAAATATGGAACGTTGTGAGTAGCGATTTAATTGTAAATGTCTCTCCTTCGGAAGTCGTAATCGCTTTATTGGAAGATAAAGGGTTAGTTGAACTTAACAGGGAAATGACAGGGGCTAAATTTGCAGTCGGGGATATTTATCTTGGACGTGTGAAAAAGATAATGCCCAGTCTGAACGCTGCATTCATTGACGTAGGATACGAAAAAGATGCTTTTCTGCATTACCTTGATATGGGGCCACAGTTTTCAACGCTGAATAAGTTCCTGAAAATTGCCACATCAAAAAACAACAAAATCACCTCCATTTCTAAAATTCAGTCAGATCCTGACATTGATAAGGAGGGAAAAATCTCAGACATTCTTAAAGTCGGGCAAAATATTTTGGTGCAGGTGGCTAAAGAGCCAATCTCGACCAAAGGCCCTCGTTTAACCTCTGAATTGTCGATTGCGGGTCGTAACATGGTTTTGATGCCTTTCAGCGAAAAGGTAAGTATTTCGCAAAAAATTGAATCCAACGAAGAGAAGAATAGGCTAAAAAAGCTTATTCAGAGCATCAAACCGCGAAAGTACGGAGTTATCGTTCGAACTGCCGCCGAAGACAAACGTGTTGCAGAACTCGATCAGGAGTTAAAACGGCTTGTTGCTAAATTTGAAACCACATTTCAGAAATTAAGAAGAGTGAACGCTCCTTCTCTGATTGTAGGCGAACTTGGCAGAACAACCGCATTATTACGGGATATTTATAATCCCAACTTCAATAGTATCATCGTAAACGATCCTATTGTATGTGAAGAAATTTCTGAATATCTGGGATCAATTGCCCCTGAGAAGAAAAAGACTGTGAAACTCTATAAGGGTAATCAGTCGATTTTTGAATATTATGGGGTTGATAAACAATTAAAAGCATCGTTTGGAAAAACAGTATCCTTCAAAAATGGAGCATACCTAATAATCGAACACACTGAAGCATTTCATGTCATTGACGTGAACAGTGGAAATCGTTCGAAAGCTGGAATTGATCAGGAGACTAATGCTCTTGAAGTTAATCTGGCAGCTGCTGACGAGATCGCCCGTCAACTTAGGTTGAGAGATATGGGTGGTATTATTGTAGTCGATTTTATTGATATGCATCAAGCTGAAAATCGGCATAAAGTTTATGAGAGAATGAAAGAGGCAATGGATGTTGATCGCACGAAGCACAACATTTTGCCATTGAGTAAGTTCTGTCTTTTGCAAATAACCCGTCAACGAGTTCGTCCTGAAGAACATGTTGAAACGGCTGAAGTTTGTCCAACCTGCAAGGGCACTGGAAAAATTACGCCAACTATTTTGTTGGTTGATGAATTGGAAAGTAAGGTTAAATATATTTTTAAAGAGCTAAATAAGAATAAAGTTATAATCAAAACTCATCCTTATCTGGCAGCCTTTTTAAACAAAGGTTTTTGGTCTTTAAAAAATAAATGGGCTTTCAGATTTTTAAAAGCATTAAAGTCGAGGACATGAGTTCATACTCACTTGCAGAGTATCATTTCTTCGATGAAAATCAGGAAGAGATTGTGTTTTAGTCTCTGAATAAAAAATCCCGGTAAGAACTGCCGGGACTTTTTATTTTACACATCTGCATTTTTGACCATATTCATAGAATCGTTATATTTATCGCGTTAAAACAGGAGAGTTGCCGGAGTGGTCGATCGGGGCAGACTCGAAATCTGTTGTACCCTTCGGGGTACCGGGGGTTCGAATCCCTCACTCTCCGCAAAATATTGACAAAAAAAGGGAGGCCTTTTCAGAACCTCCCTTGTCAATAACCCCTAAAATTAACCCCTAAAAAAAAGTGCTTTTACAATGTGCGATGCCATCTTCGGGTTTTCTTTTAACCGTCGGGTGGAATATCCAAACCAGTCTTTCCCGAATGGTACATAAACGCGCATTTTATGTCCTTGTTTTACAATACTACTTCTGAGTTCCGGGGTGACACCATAAAGCATCTGAAACTCGTATTTCGTTTTGTCAATATTTTTTTCTTTTATAATGTTCATCGCATTATCAATCTGGTGCTTGTCGTGAGTTGCAATGCCTACATACATGTTGTTGTCAAGCATATATCGTAAATCATCCAGATAATGTTCCCGTATTTCTTCCGGAGCTTTGAATGCAATGTTTTTAGGCTCTACGTATATTCCTTTACAGAGTCTGAAGTTTAGCGGATTCCCATTCGTATGAATAGTGCTCATATTCATTAAATCATTTTTAGTACGGCGAAGGTAAGCCTGTATAACCAAGCCAACATTTGCCGGATACTTTTGCTGAAGTTTGCGATACATATCCAATTCGTCGTCCACGCATTGCGAATCTTCCATGTCGATGCGAATGAATGTTTTCTTTTCTACCGCTTTTAAAACAACTGCTTCAATATTTGAATAGCAAACATCCTTATCGATCAGCAATCCGAACGATGTAGGTTTTACTGAAAAGTGTCCAACAATACCTTCGGAGGTAAATCGTTCAATAAGTTCGATGTATTTATTTCGGTTTTCTTCAGCCTCTTTAATCGTCGAAATAAACTCGCCCAGTAAATCAACCGTTACTTCAATTCCTTGTTTGTTTAACTCTCTCGATGCCTTAAGCCCGTCTTCAATTGTTTCTCCGGCAATATAGCGTTTTGAGAAAATCCAAATCAATTTTTTTGGCATGTATGGAAGCGCATTTGCCAGTAATTTATTTAGCATTTTGTGTGATTTTCAGTTTATATTTCAGCAAATAAAAATACATCAGACAGGTGGTTCGATTCAATGATGTTTATCACGGTGTATGTATGATTTTGCGCAGCTTTTATACTGTTTTTTCTTTCTAAACGGTTATCAGCCTTTGTTCCTAAAAATTATCGAGTTAATTGGTGGATACTGGCAATAAATTTTTATTTTTGGCAAAATTTTATTGATAACGGGTATATGAAAAACACATCAATAGTTCTATTTGCAGTTTTGTTTTTGTCAGTTGCAGGACTTTATATTCTGCATTTTAGTGGAAGTAAATCACATGTCCCAGGAAAAAGTGGTGTGAACGGTGAGAGTGAAAGCTCTGAGTTGAGGATCGCATATATTAAGGTTGATTCTTTAGCTGTAAACTACGATTTTGCACAGGAAATGCATGATGGTTTCGTCAAACAACAAGAGGCTTTTACAAAGGAATACGGAGAAAAACGTACCCGTTTTGAATCTCAGGCTGCTGCTTTTCAGGAAAAAGTTCAGAGGGGCGGCTTCCTTAGTCAGGATCGTGCCATGCAAGAGCGTGATCGTTTGATGGGTGAAGAACAGCAAATAACCAAGCTTGATCAGGAATTGTCGACCAAACTAGCTCAAATACAAACTGATAATAACAAGCAGTTACTCGATAGCATTATGGGTTATCTTAAAGTTTACAACAAGGATAAAAAATACAGTTATATTCTTAATGCAGGCGAAGTTTTAATTGGTGATGAAGCTAGTAATATCACGAAAGAGGTATTGGTTGGTTTAAATGCGAGATATTCGAAAGCTAAATTGAAATAAATCAATTCTGAGATATTGTCTGAAAAATCCGAAGTAATTCGGATTTTTTTGTTTGATGTAACTTCTAACTAAATCTTCATATCATGTTTGCCGATCGGTATATCAATAAAAATATTGTTTATCCTGAATTCATTGATGCGGTGGTCTCACCTGAGGTTTCAATGATTTTAATGATACCCTGTTTGAACGAACCTGAAATCTTTCGTACACTTGAATCGTTGTGGACTTGTGATCCGATCGTTTCTTGTTGTGAAGTGATTGTAGTTGTCAATGAATCGGAAAATAGCACTCTGGAGGTTAAAAGTTTTAATCTGGAGACATACAAAAAGTTGTTCGACTGGAAACGAGAAAATGATCGGGAGAACCTGATTTTGCACCCCATTTACGCACAATCAGTAAATGCAAAACATGCTGGAGCTGGTATGGCCAGAAAGATTGGCATGGATGAGGTTATCCGCCGTTTTAATGCATTGAACCGCCCCGATGGTGTGATTATTTCTACTGATGCAGATTGTTTATTCTCTAAAAATTATCTGCAACAAATTGAATTGGCTTTTTCGAGGAAATCGTGCTTTGCTGCAACTTTAAATTTTAAGCATCGTGTTGAAGAGATGGCTGATTCCAAACAGAAATTGGGAATTCAACTTTACGAAGATTACCTACATTACTATAAAAGAGCCTTGGATTTTGCAGGCTTTCCGGATTCTATTTATACGATCGGATCAGCATTTGCCGTTCGGGCTGAGGCTTACGTAAAACAAGGCGGAATGAACCGAAGGCAGGCTGGCGAAGATTTTTATTTTCTCAATAAGCTAACCAAACTTGGACAAATTACTGAAATTAATGACGCTTTTGTTTATCCTTCGGCCAGGGTTTCCGACAGGGTGCCTTTTGGTACAGGTGCAGCAATGACCAAATGGATGAACGAAGATGGGGACTTAACTTTAACTTATAATTTCGCGGCCTTCCGTGATTTGAAAGTTTTGTTCGATAAGGTCGATACACTGTTTCGGAATAGTGCAGATAAGGTATTCATGGCATCATTACCTACTTCAATTCAGGAATACCTACAAGTGCTTGAATTTCCTGCTAAGCTGGCTGAGATTAATCAGAATAGTTCTTCTTTATTATCCTTCAGAAAGCGATTTTTCCAGTTCTTTGATGGATTCATTATTCTTCGTTTTCTGAATCTGGCTCATCAAAAATACTATCCAAAACAAAATCTTTCGGATGCAATAACACAACTGACGGAATACTCCTTGGGTTGAAGAAATAAAAAAGCCGAAGAAAATATCTCCGGCTCTTTATTGGGGTTGCTGTTTAAACTTAAATTTATCTTACTCCACTTGATAAAAGGTAATACAAATCATTCCATTTCAATTCTTTCTTGAAATCAGAAATATTAGTGTTTTTATTGATCTGAACAAGCTCGATTCCTGCCATGTCGCAGAAATCTTCAATGTATTCAGCAGTTACTGCCTGGCTGAATGCGTTGTGGTGTGCTCCTCCGGCATAAATCCATGCAGCAGCACCAGTTTTAAGGTCAGGCATTGGAGTCCATAAGGCGCTGGCAACTGGTAATTTTTCGAGTTTAGCTTCTGGTGCAACACATTCAACATCGTGCACTACCATGCGGAAACGGGTTCCCATGTCGATAAGGCTAGTACAGGTTGCCGGTCCGGTTTGGGTATTAAATACTAAACGAGCAGGAGCGTCTTTACCGCCAATTCCCAATGGATGAACCTCAATCTTAGCTTTGCCATCAGCAATCGATGGACAAATTTCAAGCATGTGCGAGCCTAAAGCTTTATATCCGGTTGTTGGGTCGAGGTGATAAGTGTAATCTTCCATGAATGAGCAACCGCCTTTCAAACCAATACCCATTACTTTTACTGCGCGAACTAATGCTGCGTGTTTCCAGTCTCCTTCAGCGCCAAAACCGTAACCGGCAGCCATTAATCGCTGAGAAGCTAAACCTGGTAATTGTTTTAATCCATGAAGATCTTCGAATGTAGTTGTGAATGCTTTAAAGTCGCCAGCTTCCATAAAAGTTTTTATACCAGCTTCAATGCGTGCCTGATAACGAACGCTGTCGTGGTATTTGCCGCCTGGCATTGCTTCTTTATCAAATTCGTAGGTTGCATTGTATTCTTCAATAAGTTTATCGATTTGAGCCTCGCTTACTCCATCGATAATTTTAACAATGTCACCAACTGGCCAGGTGTTAACCGAAAGGCCAAGTTTAATCTGGGCTTCAACTTTGTCGCCTTCTGTTACGGCAACTTCGCGCATGTTATCGCCAAAACGGGCAAGTTTAGCTCCCTGCATATCGTACCAGGCAGCAGCAGCGCGACTCCAAATGCCAATACGTTCCTGAACATCATCTTCTTTCCAATAACCAACAACTACTTTACGGCTTTTGCGAAGACGGGTTAAAATAAATCCATGTTCACGGTCGCCATGAGCAGCCTGGTTCAGGTTCATAAAATCCATATCAATTTCGCTCCAGGGAAGGTCGCGGTTGTATTGGGTATGCAACTGAAGCATAGGTTTGTTCAGTAACTTCAACCCATTGATCCACATTTTTGAAGGCGAAAAGGTATGGCACCAGGTAATTACACCGATACATTTCTTTGTCGAATTGGCTTCAATACAAACATTGGTTATTTCGTCGGGGCTTCTCATTACCGATTTATAAACGACGTTTACCGGAATTTGGGCCGAACCATTAAAAAACGCAGCAATCTCTTTTGAGTTGGTTGCCACTTGTTCCAATACTTTCGGGCCATATAAATCCTGACTTCCAGTTACAAACCAAATCTCTAATTCTTTTAAGTTTATCATGATCTAAATTTTAAAATGATTCTGTTTTGAAGTGGTAAAAATACGGAATTAATAATAAATGTAAATATAACACTTATGAAATTATCCCAACGATAGATTGTTATTGAACATGTTTTTGATGTGAACAGTTTATAATTTCTGGTAGCTTAATTCTTTTGCTGTTTCCTGAATAATTTTCCAGGCCAGGTCAACATGTTCTTCCTTGGTATTGGTTTGTCCGATGCACATCCGAAGTACGTACTGATTGTTGATGACAGTATGGGTAAAATACATTTTCCCCTTATTGTTGATCGTTTCGAGCAGTTTTCGGTTGAAGTCGTTCCCGCTTTTGTGAGCAAAACAAACCAGGTTTAATGGTGCCGGAGTAACTAAGTCGAATTCATCGGAAGATCGAACCCATTCGGCAAATTGCTGTGCTAAATTTATGTGCTGTCGAATGTGGTAACGCAACCCATTTACTCCATAATGCCTGATGACGAACCATAGTTTCAATGAGCGAAACCTTCGCCCTAGCTGGATATGCCAGTCGCGGTAGTCGAATACGGCACCACTTTCAGTAGCCTGATTTTTTAAGTATTCCGGAAGTATAGAAAGTGTTTTGATTAGTACTGATCGGTCGGCGACGAAGAAGCAGTTGCAGTCGAAGTTCGTAAACATCCATTTATGTGGGTTGAATGAGAAGCTGTCGGCATATTCAACGCCATTCAGGAGATACCTATATTCGGGACAAATGGCTGCGGTACCCGACATGGCTGCGTCAATGTGCATCCAAAGCTCGTATTGCTGGCAAATCTGACCAATTTCGGGTAACGGATCCATTGCATTTGTTGATGTTGTTCCAACAGTAGCACAGACGAAGAAGGGGATTAATCCGTTTTGCAAGTCATTTTTAATTGCTGTTTCAAGCAGATCTGGTCGCATTGCCAGATTTTCATCAACGCCAATCAGGCGCAAGTTATTCTTTCCGATGCCTGCAATTTTGATTGCTTTTTCAACTGACGAATGTGTGTGCATCGAAACATAGGCAACCAAGTTTCCCAAACTTCCGGAATCATTGGTTTCATAATTGGTTTTTTTCTCGCGTGCCGCCAATATGGCGCTAAGTGCGGCGCTCGATGCTGTGTCCTGAATAACAGCGCCTCCATCCGAAGACGATTTAAACTTTTCAGGAAGTTGAAGCATCTCTGAAAGCCAATCCAAAACCCGTGTTTCGAGTTCGGTGCAAGCCGGGCTGGTTGCCCAAATCATTCCCTGAACACCAAGCCCAGAAGAGAGCAAATCGCCCAGGATGGATGGCCCGGATGAATTGGACGGGAAAAAGGCATAAAAGTTTGGCGACTGCCAATGGGTAATTCCAGGCATAATGATCGAATTAACATCTTCCATAATCTGCGTCATGGATTCACTTTCAAGAGGTGCAGAATCCGGAAGCTGATTTTTAATCTCTCCTGGTTTTACCTGAGACAAAACCGGATATTGTTCGATGTTTTCGTAATAATCGGCAATCCAGTCAATCATTTGTTTTCCCTGATTCCTGAACTCTTCAGGAGACATGTGAAAGTTTTTGATATTTTCCATTGGTTATTTAGCGAATTGTAAAGTTAGTGAATGTTCGTGTTGGGGTAATTTCTGAAACCGCGAATGTTTTAATGATGGCCCGTGCTGGTCCTATTTTCATCCAGCCGACAAAGACATTGAGATTTTCGGGTTCTCCGGTTGCTTCAATCTCAACTTTTCCATCAGGAGTGTTTTTAACCCATCCGGAGAGGTTGAGTTCTACTGCTTTGTGTTGTGCAAAATAGCGATATCCGACGCCTTGAACACGACCCGCAATGACCAGAAAGATCGATTTTACTGGCATAGTCCGTGAATTAAGGATGAGATTATGCGTTCCTGGTTAATTTATGGGAGTATTGTTAAACTCAGCTATCGTTTCAGGTTGAATTAAAACCCAAATGGAATATATTCCGATGGCGGTTCCAAACGGGAAGCTAAATATTTCAATGACAGAAAGAATAAGGCTTAAAACGCGTGCCCATTCTTTTCTTTTGTAAAGACCCATTCCGGCTAAAATGCCTGGTACCGATATAATTATAAACACGATGGCTAAAACATCAGCAATTAGCGAAAGAATTGTTGCTCCATTGGCGTCATCAACAAACCCGCCAACCAATTTAAGAACAGTGAAAATCAAAAAAGCAATCAGTAAATTAAAAATACTTAATCCGATTTGAAGGGCGGCAACAATGTTAATGTGTTTTTCCATAATGGTAAGTTTACGTAGATTTTTAGATGCTCTGAAATTACATATTATCTATTGTTTCGTCAATTTTATTTTTGTTGGGTTATTGGTTTGTTATTATTTAAATTGCTTGAACTAAAATGAATTAGAATTGTATTCATTTTTATTGAATTTATACCTTTTTCGTATAGTTAATGTAACTTTGGTATTCATTAAATCTAATAAATGAATTATGGCAATCTTAAAAATAATATTACTGTCAGTTGTGATAATGGCTCTGGTTCTCGTTGGACTTGCACTTCAGACCTTGTTTAAAAAAGGTGGAACGTTTCCGGATACGCATATTGGCAGCAATAAATACATGAAAGAAAATGGCGTGACCTGCGCTCAGACTTTTGATAAAATAGAGCAGGCCAAAGTCAGAAAGGAACTACGGTTTAAGCAACTTTTGTTGGATGAGTCTGATATAAAGAGTTCATGATGAAATGAAAAGGTGGATCGTATATAAGAATCGTTTTCAAAACCTGATTTTTGGAGATTCAGTTCATCGTTTTGAGGAAAAGCTGTTGTTGCTTTCAACGCTATCTCTTGCTTTGATATTAGCTGTGAGTACCGGTTTTAACTTCATTCTCGATCTTAAATTATCTATTACGATTGCCTCAGGAACTGGCGCTTTAGTCTTATTTTGTCTCTATTTGTTTAGTCGGTTGGTAAGTCGAGGCAACGCTGTTTTTCTAACTACAAGTATTATCATTTTAGCTTTTATTGATACGATATGGTTTGTAAATTATGGTTCAAATGGGCCTATCATGTCGACCTTTGTGGTCTATTATTCGTTCTTGTTGCTTGTATTTGATAAACGATATTTTTTGCTGATCACTGTAATCCTGGGGTTCAATATTTTAGTGCTCTACCTGTTTGAAGTAAATTATCCGGATATTATTGGTAATTATGAAAATTTAACAGCAAAAAAAGCTGATAATTATATCGGATTGGGTTTCAGTTTCCTGGTTATCTATTCTTTCCTTTCAGCCATAAAAAAGAATTACATTCATGAATATGAGCGGGCAAAAATGTCTGATCGGCTTAAATCTGCTTTTCTGGCTAATATGTCGCACGAGATACGTACTCCATTAAATGCCATTGTCGGATTTTCTTCATTGATAGCGGACACTGAAATATCTGAGTCGGATAAACAGATGTTCAAGGAACAAGTCATCACCAACAGTGATTATTTACTCAGTCTGATTGAAGATATTATCGATGTTTCAAAAATCGAATCGGATCAACTAACTGTAAATTTAAAGAATGTTGATGTTGTTCCTTTGATCATGAATATTGTTCAGACATTTCAGTTAGCCATTCCCAATACTAAAAATGTGCAGGTGGTATGTGGAATCAGAATGTCGCAGTTGATGGTTACAGTCGATCAGATTCGGCTGGAGCAAATCCTTCGGAATTTACTTGCCAATGCGGTAAAATTCACTGATGAAGGTGAAATTGAAGTTAACTGTATTCAGGAGAATGATTTTTTTATTTTCTCAGTAAAAGACTCCGGAATTGGAATTGATCCGGAACATCAACAGATTATCTTCGACCGGTTTATGAAGATAGACAATCAAAGACAGCATATGTACCGAGGAACAGGAATTGGCTTATTTCTTTCGAAACAATTGGTCGAAATGTTTGGGGGAAGAATTTGGGTCGAATCAGAAGTTGGGAAAGGCTCAATCTTTTATTTTACAATTCCAGCTTAGCTTATTTCAATTGAAGAGTCTATTGTACTCCTGAATTTCGTTTAATGAAATGAATAGAAATTTCATTAAAAATGGTTGCCTGATCGAGATTACAGCAATGGCCACTATTCTTGATGATTTCAAGTTTGGCGTTTAATTGTTTTTTTACCAGATCTGCCACCATTGGCAGAAACATATGGTCGCCATCGCCCATCAGGTATAAAACCGGAGCCGATGGTTCTCTGCGTATGAATTCATTCAGGTTCGATTTAATTTCCCTGGTCATTTTCATCCATTTTGCAAATTCCTTTTCTCCCAGTTTAATCGCTTCTTTTACGAAAATATTTCGCGATTCGCGATGTTTGCGATAGGGCATCAGTATTAACGCATTTAGTTTATACAACCACATGTAAGGCAATACCGAATTCAGGATCTTTGCCATTCCGATGAGTACTTTGAGTGTTTTATTGAATTGGATGATTGCTCCTCCAAGCACAATTGATTCGGCTCTTCCGGGAGCCAGTTTGTCGATAGCCCGGATTACAATACATCCTAATGAAATACCAACCAAATGAGCTTTTTGAATTTCGTAATGATCCATCAGATGAATCACATCCAATGCAACTTCATCAAACGAATATCCAGCGTTTTCTTCCTGAATGGTTGGTTTCGATTTACCATGTCCGCGCAGGTCAACCAACAGTACATTGAAATGCTTCTTGAATTCTTTCAACTGCCTAAACCATACTACATTGCTTCCTCCAGCGCCATGTACGAACACGACCCATGTTTTGGATTTTGGATGTATGAATTTGCGGTGATAAATCATGGTGTAAAAGTAGTAGAAAATGAAGGCTTGCGTTTGTAAACGGCATAAAAAAAGACGCGATACCAAGGTATGACGTCTTTTCTCTGGAAACAAAAGATTGGACTTAACCGCCAAAGTCGTCAAACAGGACGTTTTCATTGGGCACGCCCAAGTCGTAAAGCATTTTATTGACGGCACTGTTCATCATCGGAGGACCGCAGAGGTAATAGTCAATTTCTTCCGGTTCTTCGTGTTTACTTAAGTATTGATCGTAAATGACCTGATGTATAAAGCCTTTATTTCCAGTCCAGTTATCCTCAGGTTGTGGATCAGATAATGCAAGATGGAATGAAAAATTTGGGAAATTGTTTTGAATGTGCGTAAACTCTTCGTAGTAGAAAACTTCTCTCCATGAGCGTGCGCCATACCAGAAAGTGACTTTCTTTTTAGTTTCTTTTACAGTATGAAACAGGTGGAAAAGATGAGATCGCATTGGAGCCATTCCGGCGCCGCCGCCAATAAACATCATTTCGTTGTCATTGTTTTTCAGGAAGAATTCGCCATATGGACCTGAAACGGTTACTTTATCGCCGGGTTTACGTGAGAAAATAAATGATGAACAAATTCCCGGGTTTATTTTCTGGAATCCACCATTTACGCGGTCGAACGGTGGGGTAGCAATGCGGATGTTGAGCATTACTATGTTTCCTTCAGCCGGATGATTGGCCATTGAATAGGCGCGGAACGTAGGTTCAGGATTCTTCATCTGGAGGTTAAACATCCCAAATTTTTCCCATTCGGGACGGTATTCTTCTCCAATGACCATATCTTTAAACTCAACATCAATCTTTGGCACATCAATCTGAATGTATCCGCCTGATTTAAAATTCAGGTTTTCACCTTCAGGAAGTCTAACGACGAACTCTTTGATGTAAGTTGCCACGTTGTTGTTCGACACCACTTCGCATTCCCATTTTTTTACACCGAGAACGTGTTCCGGAACCTGAATCTTCATGTTTTCGCGAACTTTTACCTGGCAGCCAAGTCGCCAATGGTCTTGTTGTTCTTTACGGGTGAAATGATCGGTTTCGGTAGCAAGTATAGAGCCACCACCATCAATAACCTGGCAACGGCATTGAGCACAGGTGCCACCACCACCACATGCGGAAGGCAGAAAGATTCCGCTTTCGGATAAGGTTGAAAGAAGCGAGCTTCCCGGATTTACAGTTACCTCTTTTTCATTGTTGATGCTAATCTTTACCTGACCAACGGCAGTTAATTTGGCGCGGGCAAACAACAAAGCTGAAACCAATACCAGGACAATGACCAAAAAGGCTATAATGCTGGAAATTACTACAAAAATGACTGAACCTAATATCATTGGATTTGATTTTTATTAGCATTAAATTTTAATCCCCATGAAACTCATGAACGCAAGCCCCATTAAACCGGTAACAATAAATGTAATACCAATACCTCTGAGCGGTGCAGGTATTTTATTGTATTTTAGTTTTTCGCGTATTGCTGCCAGCGATACAATGGCAAGAGCCCAGCCTATGCCGGATCCCAATCCCCAAGACAAAACTTCGCCGATGTTTTTATATTCCCGTTGTTCCATAAATAGGGAACCACCCAAAATAGCACAGTTTACAGCAATAAGCGGAAGGAAAATACCGAGGGAATTATAAAGTGCAGGAGTGAATTTTTCAATGAGCATTTCAACCAACTGAGTCATTGCCGCAATGGTTGCGATGAAAACCATGAAACTCAGGAATGATAAATCAACATCTTTAAAACTTTCGCCAAGCCATACCAATGCCCCGGGTTTCATTACATATTTCAAAAGTAAGTAGTTTACGGGAACAGTAATAACTTGTACAAAAATTACTGCGATACCAAGTCCTAAAGAAGTTTTTACAGTTTTTGAGACGGCCAGATAGGAGCACATCCCCAAAAACAGGGCGAAGATCATATTGTCGATAAATATCGCCCGAATAAATATATTTATAATGCTTTGCATAATCGATTGGTTTAGTAGGGATTAATCTTTTTCAATCAGTTCTTTATTAAAACTGCGCTGTATCCAGATGATAACTCCAACAAGGATGAGCGCTGCGGTAGGCATAATCATCATCCCATTGTTAATGTATCCTGTGTCATAAAATGACTTGGGTATAACGTTGAATCCAAGAACGGCACCCGAACCAAAAAGCTCCCTGATAAAGCCAATTGCAATTAAAATCATGGCATATCCAAGACCATTGCCAATCCCGTCGACAAACGATGGCCAAGGTTTGTTGCCCATCGCAAATGCTTCCAGACGACCCATAATAATACAATTCGTAATGATCAACCCGACATAAACCGAAAGTTGTTTGCTAACGTCGTAAACAAATGCCCGAAGTAACTGATCGACCAGAATAACCATCGTGGCTACAACAACCAGCTGAACGATGATGCGGATTCGTGGAGGAATATAATTACGCATGGCTGAAATCACCAGATTGGAGATAGCCGTAACTACCATTACCGATAGTCCCATAACAATTGCCGGTTTTAATTTAACCGTTACTGCCAATGCCGAACAAATACCCAGAATCTGTACAGTAATCGGATTCTGTAAATTCAGCGGGTTAGACAGCAGTTTGAAATTTTTTGAAGAGAATATGCTCATTGCTATCGGATTTTATTGACGGTTTTTAATGAAATATGTTTTATACTGAACCAGGCACGAATCAAGCATGGCCTGTAGTCCTTTCGAGGTAATGGTTCCTCCGGAAATAGCATCCACAGCATGCGGATCATCTTTTTTAGCTCCGCCTTTTTCTACCTGAATGGATACAAAATCAGTTGAATCTTTAAAAAGTGTTTTTCCCATGAATGGCTCCTGAAATCCTTTGGTTGCGATTTCAGCGCCAAGACCAGGAGTTTCACCCTGGTGGTCGTAGGTTACGCCATATATCGTGTTCATGTCTGGTTTTACAGAAACGTAACCCCAAATCGGACCCCAAAGTCCTTTACCTCTTACCGGCAATGAATAGGCCTTGGATTGATCATCGAGCGTGCCAACGAAAACCGGAAGCAATCTTTGTGATGCAGCTTTTTCAAGCTCGGTTTTCAAGTCAACATCAAAAGCCACGACTCCATCCTGCTTTTCTCCTTTATTGTTGATCACATAACTGTCGGTAATGTATTTGGCATAAAGATCAACCGCATTTTTTGTTGTCGATTCGATTCGCAGGGAAGCCAGAATGTTCTGTTTCTTCTCCACTTCAATGTTTTTATCCTGAAACGGTTTCAATTGCATTGCTGCCATTGAGAGAAGCAACGCTACAAGAACAACCATTACAGTGGAAAAGATAAAAATATAAGTATTACTAAAGTTCTTCATGTTTTTCCTTTTTATGCGTTTGCTTTCACTTTGGCTCTTTTTAACCGGCGTTTAATATGCCCTTCAACAACGAAATAATCGATCAGCGGAGACCAAACATTCATCAGCAGAATGGCAAGCATCATTCCTTCAGGATAAGCCGGATTGAATATTCGAATCAGGACGACTAACACCCCGATCAAAAAACCGTAAATCCATTTCCCTTTTTCGGTATGCGATGCAGTAACCGGATCGGTAGCCATAAAAACTGCACCAAAAGCAAAGCCACCCATAACTAAGTGATAGTAAGCCGGAAGTTCCATGTAAGCATTTAATGGCAGCAAGTTGCATAGAAATCCCATACTAAGTGTTCCGAGTACAACCGAAAGCATAATTTTCCAACTTCCGATACCGGTGAAAATTAGGATTGCAGCACCAATAAGTACGGCAATTGTTGAAGTTTCGCCAATCGAACCGGGAATGAATCCCATAAACATATCGTGGAAGGAGGCCATTTTAGACGCTGCTCCCTGTCCGATTTGGGCAAGTGGGGTAGCTCCTGAAAAGCCATCAATAGGTACTTTGTTTGGAAGATCATAAATCCATACTGAATCGCCTGACATTTGTGAGGGATAGGCAAAGAAGAGAAACGCACGGGCAAGCAAGGCAACATTCATGATGTTATAGCCGGTACCTCCAAATATTTCTTTACCAAAAATTACTGCAAAAGCCACTGCAAGGGCAAGCATCCAGAGTGGAATGTTTACCGGCATGATCAACGGAATCAGAATACCTGTTACCAAATATCCTTCGTTTACCTCGTGGCCACGGATTTGAGCCGCAATAAATTCTATTCCCAGTCCAACTCCATAGGAAACTACCAGAAGTGGAATTAATTTCAGGAATCCAAAGATGAAATTATCGATTATACCTCTTTCAATACCAAATGCAAGTCCATTTTGGTAGCCGATATTCCAGCTTCCGAACAACATCGCCGGAACCAATGCCAGAATCACTACGGTCATTGTACGTTTTAGATCAATTGCATCGTGAATGTGGACTCCCGTTTGGGAAGTGTGATTGGGTGTGAACAAGAACGTTTCGATTGCACCAAAAGTCGATCCGAGTTTGGCAAACTTACCGCCGGGACTGAAAAGCGGTTTCTTTTTATCTATGTAGTTTCTGAGTGATTTCATTGATATAGTATAACTTAAATTTCTTGTTAATTACCCAGTTCTTTAATCATTACGCTTATTCCATCACGCAAAATCCGCTGAACTTCGATTTTTGAAGTGCAAACATATTCGCATAACGCAAGGTCTTCTTCAATAACTTCATAAATGCCCAATTGCTCCATTTTGTCAATGTCGTTGGCAATAATGGCTTTCAATAGAAATACAGGAAGAATATCCATCGGGAGAACTTTCTCGTATTGACCGGTAACAACATATGCCCGTTCTTCTCCGTTCAGGTTCGTGTCGGCTTTGTAAACCTTTTTTGGAGTCAACCACGAAAAGTACGATCGTGAAATACTGAATTTATTTAATCGAGGCATTGCCCAACCTAAAAATTCAAAGTAATCACCTTCGGGAATGACAGTTATTTGCTGGTCGTAAAATCCAAGATAATCATCAGTTTCAGTTCTTTTGCCAGTCAGTACATTGCCCGAAATATACCGTTCTTTAACTTCCTGCCTGGTGGCCTTTTTCAATATTTCCGAAAGGCAAATTCCATGAACAACTTTAATGTATTTTGGAGCAGTAACTTCGGAACCCGTAAGTGCAATGATTTTCGAGAAATCGACCTTCCCTGTTTCAAACAACCGACCGATATACAGAACTTCCTGCGGATTAATGGTCCAAATCAGATCGCCCTTGTTAATCGGACAAACATGATGGATTTGAATACCTACATTTCCTGCCGGATGCGGCCCGGAGAACTGGTTGATCACAATGTTTTTGATGCCCGAAAAGAAACCGTTCGCTTGATCAGGACGAATCCCGATTTGAATTTTACCATCGGTTAGTTTGGAGAGTGCATTAATCCCAGTTTGAAAAGCTGATGTCTGGCCTTCCAGAATGAATTCGTAATCAGGGGCAAGTGGAGCTGAATCGAATCCTGAGATGAAAATATGAAGCGGCGAGCTGTCCGGTCTGGCAACAGTTCCATATGGACGTTGTTTCAAAAAGGGCCACATCCCACTAGCTTTTAATTGCTCTTTGATTTCCTCTCGCGAAAGCTTCAACGGATCGGCCTTTACAAACTCAACACAATCGTTTTTCCCATCTGCGTTGACGACAATTTCGAGTACTTTTCTTCGTTCGCCCCTGTTGATTGCTAAAGCTTCCCCACTAACAGGAGAAGTAAATAAAATTTCCGGATTGGATTTGTCAAAAAATAAAGGCTCGCCAGCTTTTACGAGCTGTCCGGCCTTTACCAGTATTTTTGGCATGAGTCCGGGGAAGTCAGTTGGCTTAATAGCAACCTTGACTGCTGCGACATGAGTCCCCAAAACTTTTTCGGCATCCCCTTTCAAACGAATGTTTAATCCACGCTTTAAATTGATAACCTTTGACATTGTTTTCCCTCGTATAGTTTAGGTTTTAAAAATAAATAAATTAAAATCTTTTCACAATCTTTGTTTCATAAACTTATATAAATTGAAATATTTAAATAGTTGAAACCGTTTATTCTAATGGTATAATTTTTGGCCTTTTCAGGAATAACCGATTGATTTTTGAGTAAGAACATAATTATAAACGAAGATGAACTTTATGCGATTGTTGTTATTCTCTATCCTGAATTTGGTTTTGGTGCTAAATTCCAGAGCCTTAGAAAAGGTTGATGAGTTTTATTATCAGAATGCTGTTTTTCGGGAAGAAATAAAGTCCGTGCAAATGTATCGTGAAGGGAGCGAACTTTCGAATCCTGTGATTGAACTTGGAAGCGATGTTAAACTATTGTTCAAATTTGACGATTTGGCGGAAGACGTAAAGAACTATTCGTACACTGTTATTCATTGTGATGCCAATTGGAACGAGTCTTACATTCAGCAGAACGAATATTTGTCTGGATTTCCTGATAATCAGATCACTGATTATGCCATGAGCTTTAATACGACAATTAAATTTGTTAACTACCAATTAAGTATTCCTAACGAAGATTGTAACCCAAAATACTCCGGAAATTATGCTTTAATTGTGTTCGAAAATAATAATCGAAAGAATCTGGTTCTAACACAACGATTTTATATTGTTGAGCCAAAAGTCAGGATTGAAGGGTTAGTGAAAAAAGCAACTTTCGATGTGTACAACGGAGAGAATCAGGAAGTCGATTTTAAGGTGGTAAACCAACAGCTCAAACTTCTGAATCCACGTGAAGATATTAAAGTTGTTTTGATGCAAAACCGCCGATGGGACAATGCAATATTAAATCTGAAACCGAATTATATTCGTGACAATGTTTTGGATTATGATTATGACAAGGAGAACGTATTTCCTGGGGGAAACGAATTTCGTTATTTCGATATACGAACCAAACGACGTAATGGTGAAAATGTCGAAAGTGTAAAATTCATTCAACCCTATTTTCATGTTACGCTTCTTCCTGACGAAATCCGGAATAACTCCAAGTTTTTGCCTTATAAAGAAATGAATGGGAACTTTGTGATTCAAAGCCAGGATCGTGTCACCGATACCGATACCGAGTGCGATTATATGTTTGTACATTTCTATTTGGCAATGCCAAGCCAGTTGGTTGGTGGATCGGTAAATGTGTTTGGCGCTCTTACCGGATGGAATGCCAACAAATCAAACGAAATGAAATGGAATTATGAAGCTGCAGGATATGAATTAACTCTACTTTTAAAACAGGGTTATTACAACTATCAGTATGTTTATGTTCCTGAAGGCGCTAAAAAAGCTGATTCTGTTAATTTAGAGGGAACATTCTTTATCACTGAAAATGAATATGAGATTTTTGCTTATTATCGCGATCAGTCGAGTCGCTATGACCGTTTGGTAGGATTTGTAACGCTGAATTCAAGCGTAAAATAAACTTATGTTTATCGGACTATTTTTAGGGGGCTCTCTTCCCTGATGTATGGTATCGTAAACGAGAATGTTGAACCAACCCCTAACTTCGAATTAACGATTAACTCGCCACCAAGTAATCGTACATAGTGTTGTGCAATCGACAGTCCAAGTCCAGTTCCTTCATAGGCGCGGATGGTGCGGTTATCGAGCTGGTGAAAGCGTTCAAAAATCCGGTTCTGGTCTTTATCTGATATCCCAATGCCGGTATCTTTCACGAAAAATTCCAAATGATTTATTCCCAGAGTTCGGTATCCAAATTCAACTTCGCCTTCTTCAGTAAATTTAATTCCGTTATCGATTAGTTTCTGAAGAATGGACTGAAGCAAAATTGAATCGGTTGTTACTGCAAATTTCGGACTTGGATTTTCGCAGTTCAATTTTATCCTGATATTTTTTTTATCTTCCAGATCGTAGGTAAATTCCTTATAAAGCGAAACCATCATATCGTTTACTCTACACAACGATTTTTTTACAACGAGCGTATTGCTTTCAATCTTTGAAAGACTGATCATGTCGTTAATTAGCGACAATAACAATCTACCGTTGGTAAGAATTATTTCAATGAATTTGCTTTTTTCATCGTCGTCAAACTCAGGAGAACCTAACATTTTTGAAAATCCGATAATGGCGTTCATCGGTGTCCGGATTTCGTGTGAAATGTTGGCAAGGAATGCTGTTTTTAAACGGTCGGCATCTTCAGCTTTGTTTTTAGCCTCTTCCATTTTTAGCTCAGCCATTTTCCGTGTAGTTATATCGCGAGCCAACGAAACAACCGAATGATCATTCAATCGGGCAATTCGCATTTCAAACATAGCTGACGAACCTTCTACTTCCAGGGCATATTCAATAGTTTCTATACTGTCAAATTCAATACAGTGCTGAATACAATGGAATATTTTGCTTGACATTTTTTCGGAAAAGCCAACCTCAAAAATTGAATTCCCGATAATGTCATCAGGTTTAATTTTAAGAGCTTCGGATGCTTTGAATACGAAATCTACATAAACTCCCTCTTTATCAATGATAAAGAACAAGTCGGGAATTGCCTCCAAAAGTACCTGATAACGTAATTTGTTTTCTTCAAGCTCGTTTACCCGGTTTTCTCTTGATGTTACATCAATGAATAAGCTTATGATTTGATTATTGGAAATTCTAAAGGTGTTAACTTCAAAATACTTGTCTAGACGCTCAAGATAAAATGAAAAATGATTTTTTTTGGAGTGAAGGTATTCCTTATTCCAGTCGAATGAGCCTCTAAATATTTTAGGAAGCACATCATCTGCCGGATTGTCTTTTAATTCGCGCGATGTTATTTTAAAAAGCCGTTCAAATGCCAGATTCGTTCTGCGAACTTCCAGATGAGAAGGAGTTCCGAATTCATCTTTCACTATTTCGAGATGCATCATTCCCTGCGGAAGGTTTCTAATGGTTTGATTGATTAGTTGCTCTGTATTTTCTTTTTGTTCAATTAATAAGTCAATCGTATTTTGAAACCTCCATGAAAGTAAAAGTGAAATCAGAAAATAAATGGAAAGAGTTATAAACGGATTGGTATACAATGCATTCGATTGCCATTGAAAGTGAAATAATAAATCGATTAGTCCTGCCTGATAGGTATGAAATAGTAGAGTTATGAATGAGATTGCATAAAATATGAGCAAGTCTCTTTTCTTATCACTGAAAATAAGAAAAAACAGGAAAAATGGAATTAAAGTCCACAAGGTATTTAGTACCGATAAGTGAGTCGGTATAATTGCAAATGAGTTAGAAATAAAGAAAAAATAAGGTAAAATTGGAATCAAAAGGAAGATGTTTATAGCCCAGTTTACGCTAATGTAGCGAAGTCCATAAAATGCAACTCCAAAGAGAATGATTATTGAAACATCTCCAGCCAGGCATTCGTTAGCCGAATAGCCAATCAAGTCGAGCGTAAACATTGTCAACCCGGTCAATAACCCAAGTGCGATAAACACATGAATGCCAATGATTTTTAGAATGTCATTTTTGGCTTCAACGTTATATTGACTGGTAATTGATTTAGTTATGGCTTTTAACATGAAATTACAAAATCATTCAACTTTTACGAGGCAATAAATATAGCAAAATTTAGATTCCAATTTTGTTTAGTGAAATTTATGCAAAAAAGGAAAGGTGATTTTTATTAGTATTTAAACTGTTCAGATAGTTTAGATTTGCCAACAAGAATTTGTAAAATGTCAATATAACACTTTATACCATGTCAAAAGGATTTTTTAATATTCCGGACATTAAAAATGAACCCATTAAAAGCTACATGCCTGGGTCGCCGGAAAGAATCGAATTAAAGAAAATGCTCAATGATTTGAGATCAGTTGAGCTTGAACTCCCAATGATTATCGGGGGTAAAGAAGTTACTACTGACCACAGGGTGCGCATTTCACCTCCTCATGATCACAAGCATACTCTTGGTTATTATTATCAGGGAGATGCATCACATGTTCAAATGGCAATTGATACAGCCATGTTGGCACGAGATAAATGGAATAGTATGTCGTGGCATCACCGTGCTGCGATCTTTCTGAAAGCAGCTGATCTGTTTGCCGGACCATATCGCGCTAAAATTAATGCAGCAACCATGCTGGGGCAGTCGAAGAATGCTTTTCAGGCAGAAATTGATGCTGCATGTGAGATGGCTGATTTTTTTAGATATGGGGTTCGCTGTATGACAGATATTTACAAGATGCAGCCCGAATCTGCACCTACTACCTGGAATTACAATGAATTCAGGTCGCTTGAAGGCTTCATCTTTGCACTTACACCGTTTAACTTTACTTCAATTGCAGGAAACCTTCCAGCAGCACCGGCTATGATGGGAAATGTTGTGGTTTGGAAACCTTCGAAAACTGCTGTTTATTCTGCCGCAGTAATCATGGAAGTTTTGATGGAAGCTGGTTTACCTGACGGTGTTATAAACCTGGTTTATGTTGGTGGGCCAACCGCTGCCGATGTCATTTTCCAATCGCCTGATTTTGGTGGGATCCATTTTACAGGTTCAACAGGAGTATTTCAGGGAATGTGGAAAACAATCGGCGAAAATATTCAGAAATATAAATCATATCCAAGAATTGTAGGCGAAACTGGCGGAAAAGATTTCATATTTGCTGATCCAACTGCTGATCCTCAGGCCGTAGCAATTGCTATGTTGCGTGGGGCGTTCGAATATCAGGGACAAAAGTGTTCTGCTGCTTCAAGAGCCTATATTCCTCGTAGCATTTGGGACGATGTTTGCACGCGCTTTGGTAACGAGTTGGCGACCGTTAAAATGGGACCTCCTGAAGATTTTACCAATTTTATAAATGCAGTAATCGATGAATCGTCATTCGATAAATTGGCTGGTTTTATTGAACAGGCAAAAAAAGATGCCGATGCTGAAGTGCTGTTTGGTGGTAAATGTGACAAATCGGTTGGTTATTTTATTGAACCAACAGTAATTCTGGCAAAGAAACCCGATTACATTACCATGGTTGAGGAATTGTTTGGACCAGTATTGACCATATTTGTTTACGAAGACGAAGATTTGGATCTGACGCTCAAAATTCTGGACAAAACTTCTATTTATGCATTGACTGGTGCAATCTTTTCTCAGGATCGATACAATATTGAGCGGATTACGAAACGGCTTGAGAATGCTGCCGGTAATTTTTACATCAACGATAAACCTACAGGTGCAACTGTTGGACAGCAGCCGTTTGGCGGAGCCAGAGGTTCAGGCACGAACGATAAAGCCGGTTCGATATTTAATTTCCTTCGATGGACATCTATCCGGACGATTAAAGAAAATTTTGTATCGCCAAAGAGTTATACTTATCCAAATTTTGCCCCGGATAAGGAATAAATTAAATTTTAGAGGAAAAGGAGATGAATTTTTTCATCTCCTTTTTTTTTGTGCCGGAAAATCCTATTTTTGTTTAAAATCATTCCAATGGATGCCAAAGAATTAGTATCAAAAATTGTAAAATCGATCATTAACAAATACACGATTGTATTAGCTGCTTTCGTTGTTTGGGTTATATTTTTTGATGACAACAATTTAAGGCAACACCAAAAAAATCTTCAGGAACTTGCCATGCTTCAGGAGCAGGTTAGCTTTTATAAGCATAAAATTGAGGCTGATAAGCGTAAACTAATTGAATTGCAAACCAATGATGAGAACCTTGAAAAGTTTGCGCGCGAACAGTTTTTTATGAAAAAGGCTAATGAAGAAATCTACGTCATTGTTGAGGAAAATTAAAAAATTAAGACGGTTAAGTCTTTATATTATCTTCTTTTTGTCAGTTAACCACCAATTTATTTGCGGCTATTTGCTTTCTTGATTCTTGTAATTTGTTTATATTTAGACTGTTGATTGATTTTGTCTGAAATTCATCTGTTTTTTTTGATTAAATCGGGAGTTTTACTATATTTCTTCAATCAAGTTTGACTATTGAAACAAGTATGCTTCTAAAATAATCTACAGGGCTGAATATTACGAATCACAATAATCACCAAAGCCTTGATTTTTTGGATGCGAGTTTCATGAGAATGTTCTGATTTATTAATCGAGACAACATTATTTTCGAATGAAAATAAATACAAACATATTCAGGATTGAGTCCAATCACGTTCCTCCGAAGCAAGGAAATATTTTGATTGCCGAACCTTTTTTGTCCGGAAGCTATTTTAACCGGTCGATCATAATTTTGGCAACTTGTAATAAAGATGGTGCAGTAGGTTTTATCCTGAACAAGAAGGTTGATTTCCCAGTGGAGGATCTTTTTGTTGATTTCCCTGATTTTGATTCAGAAGTTCACATTGGAGGTCCTGTTGGTACCGATTCTATTTATTTTATCCATACTCTTGGTAATTTAATTCCTGAAAGCATCCATATTAAAGATAATCTTTATTGGGGAGGAGATTTCGATACGCTCAAAACCCATATTAAGCTCGGTCTTGTTGATCATTCACAGGTTCGTTTCTTCTTGGGTTATTCCGGTTGGGAGGCAGGGCAGCTTGAAGAGGAAATTAATGAGAATTCATGGCTCGTTGCCGAAACTTCAGAGGCCGATCTGATGAGTATTGATGAAAATGAGATGTGGGCTAAATCAGTACGTGCTATGGGCGGTAAATATACCATGTGGGAAAACTTTCCTGAGAATCCTTCGCTTAACTGAAAATGAGCTGATTGAATAAGTCTGTTATTCTTCGGATTGTATGATTGAAATACCGTTTATTTTCGAAGCCAATCACCCAACGTATTCCTTTTATCGAGTTTACAATTAATAATTCGTCAGCCTCGTAGAGATCCGATTTTGTGATCCCTTCATTTTCGGCATAATCAAGCTTTAGTTTCTTGAAAACATCGAGCATGAGTGGTTTTGTAATATCCTGATAAGCGCCTTGTTCACTTCCAGCACCTTTGGCCGTTTTACCTTTAATCAGGTACATGTTCGACTCATAAGTTTCAATAATCTGATCAGATGTGTTGACCAGCAAAAGCTCATCGGTAGTTGATTCCTTCTGGTGACTTTTTGCAATGTCCCAAAAAATTTCTGAACCTAAAGACAGGTGCGAAAGTGTTGAAATTGATTTCTTTATTGGTTCGAAAATTTCAGTATATAAGCCTTTTTCATTCAACTCATAGCCAACCTGATCTGTTTTTTCTGATTGTATCGTGAATTGAATTTTTTGTCCTGAAAATCTGAGCGTTAGTGTAAGAATGGCACCTAGGTAGTGCTTGTTTTTTGTAAGTGTTCGCTCCAGTTGTCGCCTCAAAGCAGAACCATCATTTTCAGTGAACTCCGGGAATGATTGGTTGTAAAGGAAAAGCTTGAATCGGATCGAGTCAAGTGTTTCTTTGAAAAATGGGAAAGTGGTCCGGATTGCCCTGATTTTTTCCGTGAAATGGATTGCGTCTGATTCAACCAGCGAAATCTGATATTCTTCCGTGGACACAAACGTTCCGTCAACTAAAATGTATTTGCCTTTGCTCATTGGTTCAGGAATGAGAGGTATGGAAACATATTCTGGTTCGCTGCGATTTGAATTCCCTGGATTCCGGCTTTTTCGGCGGCATCCATATCCGACAGGCTGTCGCCAATAAAGTATGAATCAGGCTTGCTGATTCTATATTTGGCCATAAGTTTTTCAATCATTAGCGAATCCGGTTTCCGGCAAAAACATTTTTCAACTTCAGGATGATGAGGGCAAAATGCAATTTCTGTAATTTCGATGTGGTTTGCCTTGAAGGTCTGAATCAGCTCATCGTGAAGTTTTAGAATGTTATCTTTCGTGTATAGTCCTCGTGAAATACCTCCCTGATTACTGACAATAAATAGCAAAAATCCTTCTCGTGCAAGCAGTTGTAAATTCTCGACAACTCCATCAATTAGCGTCAATTGTTCAGTTTCCCAAATGTAATAATGCTCGCTGTTGTCGATCAGTACACCGTCCCGATCCAGAAAGATTGCTTTGTTCATTGTATTAACCTGAAAAGTTTATCAAGAAAACTTTCGAATAGCATTGGATTAAGTAGTATAGGAAAAATAAACCCAAACAAAGCGCCCAGAAAGTGTGCATCATGTGCCACATTGTCTTTTTGTTTTACACTCATCTGGTATGAATAAACCAGATAAAGTCCGGCAAACACAATTCCCGGTATCGGAAGAATTCCAAAGAAATAGATCAAGTTCCAGGGATCGAAGAAAATCGCCGCGAAAAGTATGGCTGACACTGCTCCGGAAGCTCCAACTGAGTTGTAAAAGTAGTTGTTGCGGTGTTTTATCAACGCGTAAATGTTTGACACCAGAATGCCTCCAAAGTAAAGAAGAGCATAATCCAGAATGGCATTATTTCCAAAATTATATTTGAAATAGGCTTCAATAGCTCGACCAAACGAGAACAGCACAATCATGTTTACGAACAAATGTTCCCAGTTTGCATGAATAAAGGCATGAGTTATCAGTCGGTGATATTCTTTCTTGTGGACAATTTTACTGGCATTAAACTGCAACTGATCCATCAGTTTAGGCGATTTGAAGGCAGCGTATGAAACAGCTACGGTGATGACAATCAGGATTATAGTCATTTTCGAATGGTTTAATGTAAAATGCGGTATATCATTTCTCGTTGAAGGTCGGCTGACGATGCCGAAATATTGCCAAATCCTTTCGATTTCATATCGTATTCACGCAGAATACTTACAATTTCGACCAGTTTTTTGATGTTGTAGTTTTTTGCTGCTGCCACATACGTCTTCACGAAAAACGGATGCACCCCAAGCACTGAAGCTACGTTGTTTTGCGATTTATCTTCCAGAAAATGATAATTCAGTATTTTCGAAAAGTAGGAGAACAGTGATGAAATTACTACCGGAACCGGATTTGATGATGGATTGGCGCCAAAGTAGTTGATAATGCGGTTTGCTTTCAGCAGATCGCGATCTCCCAGGGCATTTTGCAATTCGTACACATTAAACTCTTTGCTGATTCCGATATTTTTCTCGATGTGATCAGGCGTGATTTGAGTTCCAACAGGTAACGAAATAATCAGTTTGTCCAGTTCATTGGCCACTTTACCCAGATCAGCTCCCAGAAATTCCGAGATCATTGCGGCAGCCTGAGGCGAGATAGTATATTGCTGACTTTTCAGATACGACGAAATCCAGGTGGGCAGTTGATTATCGTATATTTTTTTAGACTCGAATAGCACACCCTTCTGATCCAACAGTTTCGGGAATGTTTTTCGTTTGTCGAGTGTTTTGTATTTGTAGTTGATAACCAGAATCGTCGAATTCAGCGGGTTTCTGGCGTAGGTTTCCAACTCCTCTATCTTCTTGATGTTTTGGGCTTCGCGAACAATAATTACCTGGTAATTGGCCATCATCGGGAAGCGGCGGGCGTTGGCAATGATCGTATGAGGCTCTGTGTCCTTTCCGTAAAGCACCGTTTGATTAAACCCTTTTTCAGCTTCAGTCAACACATTGTCGGCGATATAATCGCTGATTTTGTCAATGAAATACGTTTCTTCTCCCATTAAAAAGTAAATGGGGTGGTATATTTTTTTTTGAAGGTTGCTGATTATTTCTTCGAAAGTCATTCTCGTTTCAGATGTTAAAATTTCAGGTGTTTAACCGATTCTCCGTTGTTTTTGATTTCAAGCAAAGCGTCAATACCGATTTCCAGATGTTCATGTACAAAGTTGTTCGTTACAACCTGATCGCTTGCTTCTGTTTTTACGCCTGTCGAAATCATGGGTTGGTCTGAAACGAGTAACAATGCTCCTGAAGGGATCTGGTTGTAGAATCCAACAGTAAAGATGGTTGCCGTTTCCATGTCGATAGCCATTGCCCTCGATTTTTCGAGGTATTTTTTGAAACGTTCGTCGTATTCCCAAACACGTTTGTTGGTAGTATAAACAACCCCGGTGTAATAATCGTGTTTCCGGTTTCGAATGGCTGTTGAAACAGCTCGTTGAAGATTAAATGCGGGAAGCGCCGGGATTTCAGGAGGAAGATAATCGTTGGAAGTACCTTCGCTGCGGATAGCTGCTATGGGTAAAATATAATCTCCAAGTTGGTTTTTAGCTTTCAACCCGCCACATTTTCCCAGGAATAGAACTGCTTTTGGATGTACAGCGCTCAATAAATCCATCATGGTCGCAGCATTAGGGCTTCCCATCCCAAAGTTGATAATGGTGATTCCTTCGGCACTGGCATTGGGCATGTTTTTGTTTTCACCAATCACCGGAACTCCGAATTTTTTGGCAAACATATCCACATACATGTGAAAATTGGTTAACAGAATCAGATCATCAAATTGATCCAACGGCCTTCCGGTATACCGTGGAAGCCAGTTTTCTACAATTTCTTCTTTTGTCTTCATAAAAAGTGTCTAAAGTTCGGAGTTCGGAGTGTCCAGAGTTACATCCGAAGGAACTTTAGTTCACTTCGAACTTCTTTCTCCGAACTTTTATTCGTTATTTTGATTTCGGATTTAACACAAAAATACAAACTTTGTTGGCATCGTCATGCAAAAACTGAATTTGCCCGAATATTCTTTCAGAATTAAAACGACGGAAGGTAAATCATTTATTTTTGATTCGCTTCGAAAGAAATTTGTACGCCTTACTCCTGAAGAATGGGTTCGTCAGAATTTTGTTCAATTTTTGATTGCGGAGAAGAAATACTCAGTTGCGTTAATCGCTGTTGAGGCCGGCGTAAAAGTGAATAATAATCCGCAACGAGCCGATCTTGTTATATACAATCGTTCAGGAAATCCGTTACTGGTGGCTGAATTCAAGGCTCCTGAAGTGAAAATTAATCAGCAGACTTTTGACCAGATTGTGCGATACAACATGCAGCTCAAAGTACCTTTCCTGATTGTGAGTAATGGGTTGCAACACTTTTGTTGCCAAATCAATTACGCTGATAATTCGTATGCATTTCTTCCTGAAATCCCTGAATTTGCTGAGATCATTTAAAATGAGTATCGTTTTTTTCCCTGAGACTTTAAGAAAAGCGACTGGCCTCGTCCGGTAAGCCGAAAAACAAGTGAAGTCGGCGTTAAAAAATCTTTTCTGTTTGAGCCGCAGGCGAGTTTAAAAGATTTTAGCCGTTGAGCGCTAGTTTTTCGAGCGAAGCGGAGGCAGCCTTGACTTTTTTTGAATCCTTTTTTGTGTTAAGACAAAAAAGGATTTAGGGCTTGGGGCAAAGCCCCAATTGTAGATTCAATTTAGGTGCGCAAACGGATATTCATTTATTTAATTCTAAGCTTGCTTCTGAAGTATCATTCCCATACGGGCTAATGCCAGATCGAAAGTTGGTACGATATTGTTTGGGCCAATTAATGCCGGAACGCCTCCTTTTTCAAGTTCTTCAAATACCTCAGGCTGAACTCCCGAGAGAATAATTTGTATCCGTCTTGATTTCAGATCCTTGATGGTTGCTTTCAGGTTTCGGAGGCCGGTACCATCGATGAACGGAACATGCCGCATTCGGATAATGACCACTTTCGAAGTGTGACTAATGTCTTTCAGTGTTTCTTCGTAACGGCGTGCGGCTGCAAAAAAGAATGGCCCGCTGATTTCAAAAATTTCAACTCCTTTCGGGATGTCGGCATAATTTTCCAAAGTATCCGATTCGGTTTCCAGCGGAATTACCTTGCTCAGGTTCGACATGCGCTGCATAAACAATAATGACGATAGTACAACGCCAACTTCAATGGCAACAGTTAAATCGACAAATACAGTTAAAATAAACGTGCTGAGAAGTATAAAGATGTCGTATTTGTGACCTTTCAGAATTGAGTAGAACGACTTCATTTCGCTCATGTTGTAGGAAACAACGATCAGAATTCCGGCCAGACATGGCATTGGAATCAATAACGCCCATTTCCCGAAAACCAACATGATTAATAATAGCGTTACTGCGTGAATAATACCTGCGATTGGTGTGCGTCCGTTATTTTTGACATTTGTCGCAGTTCGTGCAATGGCTCCGGTAGCAGGAATTCCGCCAAAGAATGGTGTGACAATATTGGCAACTCCCTGTGCAATCAACTCGGTATTCGAGCGGTGATTACTACCGATCATCCCATCGGCAACAACAGCCGAGAGCAGCGACTCAATAGCCCCAAGCAAGGCAATGGTTAATGCAGGTTGCATATATTGTCCCAACTGATCGAAATGGATTGATGGGATTGTAATCGCGAATTTATTGGGAATAGAGCCAAATACACTTTCGATCGTATTCACCTGAAGACCAAATACGGCAACGATCGCCGTCATCACAATAATGGCGATGAACGATCCTGGAACTTTAGGGATTAGTCGTCCGGAAAATACAGTTATGATAATGGTTCCAATCGTAATTAATACAGCCGAAAGATTGAAATTCTGCATCTGGTGAAAATAAATTTCCCATTTGGCTACGAATTCAGCAGGAAGCTTGTCGATGGGTAAACCCATTGCATCTTTGATTTGGGTGGAAAAGATGACCAATGCAATACCGCTCGTGAAGCCAACAATCAACGGATGTGGGAAAAATTTCAGGATAGATCCCAATCGCAGTAATCCAAAAGTGATTAGCATTATTCCGGCCATGATGGTCGAAATAATCAGTCCATCGAACCCGTATTTTTGGAGAATTCCGTAAACAATAACGATAAAAGCTCCGGTAGGACCGCCAATCTGAACACGGCTTCCGCCCAGTAATGAGATGATAAACCCGGCAACCACTGCAGTAATGATGCCCTTTTCAGGAGAAACCCCGGAAGCTACGGCAAAAGCAATCGCTAATGGCAACGCTACAATTCCAACGATAATTCCGGCAAAAATGTCGTTGGTTATATTTTTTGTCAGCAGGCCCTTCTTAAACAGGCTCCATGTTTTAGGAAGAAAAATTGGCTCCATTCCGTTCAGATTTTTGAAGGTGCAAATGTAAGTTCTAATCCAAATGTTTCGGTTGAATCGAATATTTTTTTGAGGTTTCTAAAGACAATGTTAATTGGAATCCAAGTAATAGCAGAGGAGATTGATCCAAAGTCAAGATTATTGTAAGTTTCTTCATTCTGAATTTATTTAAGAGTTTGACAATCAGTGTGTATATATCCTGAAGAACCAAATTTAAACTACTTTTGGCAGGTCTTTAGTTTAGTCTTTTTGAAACAACATGAATAAATTGGGAAAATTCAATTGAAAATACTTTAATTTCTTTTGGGTTTTATCTTTTATCTTTTATCTTTTATCTTTTTTTGAATTTGCTGCAACCTTATCCAACAAATCAATGTCTTACCGATAAATATTCTTTAACAAATCCGTCAATCCCGATTTCCGATGAAAAATATCTGATAGTTTGTTCCGGAGTAATTTTAAGACCCAACAATTATAATAAATCAATAGAGATGAGATCAATAATAACGCTTGTATTTATTACTTTTTTTTCAATAACATTAGCTTTTTCGCAGTCTTCTGAACGAAAATTTGTATCCATTAATAATAAGCAAATGTCATATATAACTTTTGGACTTGAAGCAAGAAAAGCCAACGAGCCAGTTTTCGTTTTTGAAAGCGGACTTGGTTCGGGCGGTGGAAGCTATGGAAGTTTGTTCCCTTTCGTTCAAAATAAATTTGCAGGGTTAGTTTATGACAGAAATGGAATTGGAGAATCAGAAATCGACACTTCCGTAAAAACAGATGCTGATGTCGTAAAAAGACTCCACGATTTGTTAAAAACTTTAAAAATAAGTCCGCCATATTTATTAGTTGGACATTCGATTGGTGGACCATTTATACGTTTGTATGCCTCAATATATCCAAATGAAATATGTGGTTTATTTTTCATAGATCCAACAGATTTTCTGCTTACAAAAGAAGAGGACAATAAGGTGAAAATAAACACATTAAGCTCAACTGGTTATCAGGAACTATTAATGATATACTTTAAAAATATCATAAATGACACATCAACGTCAGATGGTTTTAGAAATGAAGCTAAAAGAGAACTGAATGAAAGTTCACCAATCTTCTTTAAGAATTATTCATCCTTGCAACCTCTTCAAGACATTCCCATAACGGTAATGATTGCATATTACAAGCATATTGAGCATTATGAAACGGAAATGAATGAAAATCTGAAATTGGGTATCAATCTAATCCCTTGGTGGAAAGAGTTGGATGAATTAAGAATAAAACATTATGCGGAAATGATAAAGAACAACCGAGATAGTCGGATTATTTTGTTGCCGCGTTACAGCCACGGAATTCACCAGCAAGACCCCAAACTTGTAGCGGAAGCTTTAATTGACACTTATGAAAACTGTATTACTGCCTTGAAGAACAAATAAAAAAATACCGGTGACAAAAGGCATACTGCAAGGTTGGCGGACGGAATAACAAAAAACTGTTGTACTGCTATCAAATATCGGGCTCGATGTAATCCTATTGGCTTTTAGTTGGTAGCTTCATCATCAGTTCTTTAATCGACTTCAGTTGATCATCAGGTACTTATTGAATACCAACACTGCGGTAAGCCTCAATATTAGCGGTCATTGTAAGTGCGTAACACAAACATACATTTTCAAGTTTCGCGACTAAAAATACCAGGCCTCAATAGAATTTCGACATTTCGATCAGTGCCTTTGTTTTTAATACGCTGATTCTCTTTCCATTGATCCCGATAATTTCTTCTTTTTTGAATTCCTGAAGCAGTCGAACCAGGGTTTCTGTTGCCGTTCCAACCATATTGGCCAAATCTTCGCGCGACAATACGATCTCAACCAAATCTGATTTGTCTTTTCTTCTGAATTTTTCTGAAAGGATCAAAAGAGTTAGTGCCAATCGTTCCCGAACGGACATGTGGGCAAAGATCATTACGCTGTTTACCATTACGCCAAACTCATGGCTTAAGCTGGATAAAAGGCAGCTCATCAGGGCGTTCGATTCATTTGTGGCTTTTAGAAATACTTCTTTTGGTAAAAATCCCAAACTCGAAGTTTCAACGGCTGCAATTGAATCGGGATAAGGTTCGTTACACAATAAAGCCGAGTATCCAAGCAATTCACCTTCCGAGCAAAGCGATAAAATGTGTTCTTTTCCGGCATGATCGGTTTTGTATTTTTTCACCAATCCTTCTTTTAAGTAATAAATTCCGGCTGAATACGAACCTTCCAGAAATATGGGCTGTCCTTTCTTGTAGGTTCGGTCAATCATCTGGCTTTCCAGGAACAGCCTTAAATCGGATGGGATATTTTTAAAGATTGAATCACTCTTCGACGTAAATTTTTCAAGGTGAATTAGATCGTTTGTTTCCATGTTCTTCAATTAATTGATCAAATATAGGGATAAAGTCAACGTATTACTTGACTATTATCAAATTATTCGATGATCAGATTCAAATTAACAACCTTAATTATTGCCTTACTTTGCAAGCCGAAACAATGTAAATTCAAAAGACAAAAATGATGGAGATGGCAGGACTGTTGAATTTATCGTGGTGCGCAACGCTTGTTGCAATTATTGCCTTGTGTTTTGTTTCCACCAGGTTCAAATCATATCTTGCTGCATCGGCAGTTATTGTCAATGCAATCGTTACCAGCCTTCTGGCCATTGGCGCACTGAATGGCGAAATCAAAGAGCTTATTTTTCAGGGGAATATATTTTGGGGCGATATTCTTGTTCGCATTGATGGGTTGTCGGCCTGGTTCATTTTAATTGTCAATCTTACTTCTGTAACCGGTGTCATTTATGGCATTGGATATTTAAAGCCGTATGTAAATTCTGCTCCGAAACTGGCTTTCCACTGGATTTTGTTTGTCATTTTTCACCTTTCGATGGTTTGGGTGTGCATGATACAACATTCGCTCGCTTTTCTGGTTGCCTGGGAGGTGATGTCTTTATCTTCGATGTTGCTGGTTATTTTCGACTACGACAAGCCCAAAACAATAAAAGCCGGAATCAATTATCTGGTTCAAATGCACATCAGTGTTACGTTTTTAACCATTGGTTTTATCTGGGTCTATTTTCAAACTGGCTCATTCAGCTTCGATGCTTTTCAAACATACTTTGGGGCAAACAGTAATGTTTGGTTGTTCCTGATTTTCTTTGTTGGGTTTGGAATCAAAGCCGGTTTCATTCCTTTGCATAGCTGGTTGCCTCATGCACATCCAGCAGCACCATCGCATGTTTCTGGTGTAATGTCTGGGGTGATTGTCAAATTGGGTATCTATGGGATTTTCAGAATTATTTATTTTCTTAAGGCTGATTTTTTGTTGCTGGGCGAAATTGTGATCACGATTTCCGTTTTGACCGGAGTATATGGAATATTGAATGCCGCTGTTCATCGTGATTTCAAGCGGATGCTGGCTTATTGTACCATCGAAAATATCGGGATTATTGGCATTTGTATTGGTCTCGGATTGATGGGAATGGGCAATGGCTCCGCGATTTTGTATTATCTGGGTTTTGGCGGAGCACTGTTGCATGTTCTAAATCACTCGCTGTTTAAATCCTTGCTGTTTTATTCAGCAGGCTCGATTTACCAGCAAACACATACCCGCGACATGGATAAATTGGGCGGTTTAATCAGGCAAATGCCGAAAACGGCTGTCCTTTTCCTGTTTGGCGCAATTGCCATTGGCGGATTGCCGCCTTTCAACGGGTTTGTTTCCGAATTTATTCTCTATAGCGGACTTTTGGAGGGATTGAAATTCAGTAATATAAGCCAAATTAGTTTATTGGTTGTCACATTGGGCGGATTGAGTATTATTGGCGGCATTTCGGTTCTTACATTCACCAAAACATTTGGAACAATTTTCCTTGGAAACTCAAGAAAACAGTTCACCCATCAACCAGTTGAAGTCTCTTCGATGATGTTGGTCCCTCAATATTTGATTGTTTTAGTCATGTTGAGTGTCGCTTTTCTGCCGCAATTTTATCTGAATACGATTTTCAATCTGTTGGGGAATTTGGGCAAAGCTATGGCAATAGTCACACCGTCGGGACTAACTGCATATTCTGAAAGTATCACAAATATAAATCTCTATTCGATTCTGTTTATTGCAATTGTAGCTGCCAGTTGGGGCTTGCGTGCGCTTATAATGAAAGATAAATTGGTGAAGGTAGAGCCAACCTGGGGATGCGCTTATGTTGCTCCAAACAGTTCGATGCAATACACGGGCAAATCGTTTTCAAAATCGCTGGGTAAAATTTTTGGTTTCCTTTTGGTTGAAGAAAAGAAATACAAAGAATTGGAAGCCGGAGAGATATTTCCGGAGAGCCGAAAATATGTATCACATTATCAGGATTTTTTCGAATTCCGGATTATAAATTACATCACTCATCATCTGGTTTATGCCGCAAATTATTTTAAATTTATTCAGAATGGGCGGGTGCAATCGTATGTTTGGTATGGGATTATATTTATGGTAGCTATTTTTATGTTGACCGTTTTAAATGTATTGAAATGAGCTTGATAAGTGCGTTCATTGCAGTGCCGGTTTTGGCAATACTACTCATTCCTTTTCTGAATGTAAAAGGGAAGGGGATTGTATTGTTTGCCGCTATTGTCGTGAATGCTTTTCTTTCTGGTTACCTTGCTCTTCAACCTTTGGATGGACAATTTTTAGAGTTTTCATTTCCCGGAAGTTTAGTGACCGGTCCGGTGAATCTTCGGATAGACGCTCTTTCCGGATGGTTTATTCTGATTATCAATTTCATTTTTGTAACGGGCAGTTTCTACGGACTTTTCTATATGCAAGCTTACCAGAAGCAGACGAATAATATTACACTGCATAGCATTGTTTTCGTTTTACTGCATACGGCCTTGATCAGTCTTTGCACGGTACAAAACAGCTTGGTTTTTCTTGTAGTCTGGGAAATTATGGCGCTTTCGGCGTTTATCGCTGTCATTTTCGAACATGGCAAGATGGCGACTTTAAGAGCCGGAATGAATTACCTGATTCATTCGCATGTCTCGATTTTATTCCTGATGTTCGGCTTTATTTGGGTAGCGCTAAAAACCGGCAGTTACGATTTTAACTCGATAACAACTTATACGTCTCAAAATTCAGGAGCTACCGGGCTTGTCTTGTTTCTTTGTTTTTTTATAGGGTTTGGCATCAAGGCCGGGTTTGTTCCTTTTCATACATGGCTACCGTATGCGCATCCGGCAGCGCCTGCTCATGTTTCCGGAGTTATGTCAGGCGTAATGATTAAAATCGGAATTTTTGGAATCTTCCGGGTGATCACCTTGATCAAAGCTGATTATTATACGATTGGCCTTGTGATTATATCCTTTTCAGTCATTTCTGGTTTGTACGGAGTGATGCTGGCTATTGTGCAACACAACCTCAAAAAGTTGCTGGCCTATCATAGCATCGAAAACATTGGAATTATCGGAATGGGAATTGGCATTGGTTGTATCGGGTTAGGAACAGGCAATTATTTGCTTGCTTCGCTTGGGTTTGCAGGTGGATTGCTCCACACCTTAAATCACTCGCTGTTCAAATCGCTTTTGTTTTTTACCGCCGGAAATGTTTATCAGGCAACACATACGGTTCATATTGATCATTTGGGAGGCTTGATTAAAAGAATGCCACAGACTACTATACTTTTTCTGATTGCGGCCATTGCTATTTCGGGAATTCCGCCGTTTAATGGTTTTATTTCGGAGTTTATCATTTACAGCGGATTCTATTACTGGATGCAGGGATCAATGATTGGTCCGTTAATGGCCATCATATTTTCAGTACTGGCCTTGGTGCTGATTGGAGGTTTGGCGCTGTTGTGTTTTACCAAAGCATTTGGAATTGTTTTCTTGGGCAATCCCCGTCAGAAACTCGACCATGAAGTAAAGGAAGTTCCTTTTTTGCAACTTTTACCGCTTTACCTGATCGCGTTTCTGATTGTGTTCATCGGCGTATTTCCCCAGATTTTTATGCATGCGCTATCACAGCCTGTGAGCCTTTTGGCAGGCCTTCCGGCAATTTCAGATATGCCTTTCCCTGAAAAAACTACTGAACTTCTCCAACCGGTTACCTGGGGCATCTGGATGTTTATCCTGATCAGTCTGGCAGTTTTTGGGTTCAGGAAACTGGTCACACAAAACCGAAAAGCTTCAGTCGAACCGACCTGGGGTTGCGGATATATCGCGCCAACCGCAAAACTGCAATACACTGCCGGATCGTTCGTCAGGCCCTACAGCAAGCTGTTTCGTCCATTTTTGCTTTCGCACAAAACCCAAAAAGATGTTGAGGGCATTTTCCCTTCAGGGGGATCGTATGAAACAAATAGTTACGACCGGATTGAAAAATATCTGGTTGATAACCCAATAGCAGCCTATAAATCATTGTTGGGAAGATTTCTCTTTCTCCAGAATGGGAAGCTGCAATTCTATATTCTCTACGGAATTATTTTTATCGTTTCGGTGATCTGTATTCCGTTGTTTTACGACCAAATTGTATTATTCATCGATTTTATAAAGCAGATATAACTATGCTGAGTTTAATTCTCATTCTTATAGCAGCAGCCTTTTTCACAGGGGTAATTATCCGTGTAAAAAGTATGGCGTCAGGCCGCAAAGGGCCTGGTATTTTACAGCCGCTGTTTGATGTTTTCAGGCTCTTTAAGAAAGGAGTTGTGTACAGCGAGACAACCAGTTTTGTATTTCAGATTGCGCCTACAATCTATTTTGCGTCGGTAGTGATGGCTATGCTGGTAGTTCCGTTCGGTCAGTCGAAAGGAATTTTAAGTTTCGACGGCGATTTTATCTTTTTCGCATACATATTGGCATTAGGCAAGTTTCTTAGTATTATTTCGGCCATGGATACGGGTAGTAGTTTCGAAGGAATGGGAGCCAGCCGTGAAGCGCTTTATTCGATGTTTGCCGAACCAGCTTTTTTTATCCTGATGGGTTCGCTGGCGTTGCTTACCGGACATACAAATTTTCAGGAAATGTTTTCTGCTTTGCATATTGGCTCATACATCAGCTATGCGCTGGCAATACTTGGCACTTTCGTTTTGATGATGATTGCGATGGTAGAGAACAGCCGAATGCCGATTGACGACCCGAAAACACACCTCGAATTGACCATGGTTCATGAAGTGATGATCCTCGATAACAGCGGGTTTGACCTGGGTTTGATCCTGACTGCCGGATACCTGAAATTCGCTATTTACGGGGCTTTGGTCGTCAACCTGTTTATCGGAGTGTTTCCTTTACAGTATTCAATCCCAATGTTTTTTGTCATTCAATTTGTACTGGCTTCCGGAGTTGGATTCATCGAATCGTTTATGGCTCGTTTCCGCATGAGTCACAATGCCCAGTTTATTTTCGTATTGACGTCAGTAAGCCTGCTTATTTTCTTTGGCGCTTTGCTGATTTTAGGAAAGTTTGTTTAAACCGTAAATTCCGAACAAATGATAGATGTACTGCTTATTACCTTCATCATCACCCTGTTTTATATGGCAATTGCCAACCGGATGCTGACTTATTTGAAAGTGCTGGCTTTTCAGGGAGTATTGCTGTTTGTAGTTGTCTTTCTTCAACTAAAAGAAATCAACACGGTAAACCTGGCTTTAATCTTACTCGAAACCATTGTTTTTAAGTCGGTTGCGGTGCCGCTATTTATGGCTTACGTACTGAAACGAAATAACATTACCCGTGAGTCGGAGCCTTTTTTGCCAAATTTTGTCTCTTTAATTATTACCACATTCATTGTGGTTGTCACTATTTTGCTGGCCAATCAGGTGAAAGACACCAAGTTGGATAAAATATTCTTTGTGGTGGCTTTGTCGTCGCTTTTTACGGGTTTATATTTTATAGCCACCCGACGAAAAATCATTACTCATGTCATTGGTTACCTGATTATTGAAAATGGAGTTTTTGTGTTATCGCTGGCTGTTGGTAACGAAATGCCCATGTTGGTGAACCTAGGTATCATGCTCGATATTTTTGCCAGCGTATTGATTTTGGGCATCTTCCTGAATAAAATTGGCGACGTATTTAAAGATGTAGATGTGGATCAGTTAAGTAATTTGAAGGACTATTAATTCTAAAAAAACATGATAGGAATATATCTGATAGGAGCTTTGTCAATAGCGCTTGCCTTATTTCTAAACAAGAGCAAGACGCTAACATTCGTATTACTGGGATTATTTCTGATCCTTCAGGGAATGTTAACTATTCATGCATATACTAATTTTCATTCTACCGAATGGAGTTATTTTACATACGATTCATTGGCGGTTCTGCTGTTGTTCACCTTGGGAATAATCACCATTCCGGCGATAATTCACAGCCATATTTATCTCCAAGACCAACCTGCGCCGCAGAGTTCAAGATCTATTTATTATGCTTCAATTGTGTTACTGATATCTGCCATCAGTGCAGGTTACCTGTCGAACCACATTGCTGTAACCTGGATTTTTACTGAAATCACTACTTTAAGCGCATCTGCTCTAATTTATCATCACCGAAATAAACTGGCGCTTGAAGGAACCTGGAAATATGTCTTTATTTGTGCAATCAGTATCACATTTGTGTTCATCGGCATTTTGTTTTTAAGTATGTCGTTTTCAAATGCCGGATCCGATGATTTGTCGTTTAAAAATCTGTTAGCCAATAGTTCACATCTCAATCCTTTCTGGCTGAGACTTGCGTTTCTATTTATTTTCACCGGATTCACTGTTAAACTTGGGCTGGTTCCCATGTTTACCGCTGGTGTTGATGCTAAAGACAAAGCTCCGGCTCCGGCAGGTGCATTACTTTCGAGCATATTGATGAATCTTGGATTTGTTGGTGTTTTCCGTTTTTACATTGTTGTTGCAAATACGCCACTTCACCATTGGGCGAATCTGGTTATTGGCATTGCAGCCTTTCTATCAGTATTTGTTGCCACTGTGTATATGATCAAAGTGAAGAACATCAAGCGAATGATGGCCTATTCGAGCATTGAACACATGGGATTGGTTATGCTTGGAGTTGCCGCTGGAGGAATTGGCTATTATGCTGCGATTCTTCACATTATACTTCATGCCTTTGTAAAATCAAGCTTGTTTTTCCAATTTACGCAATTGTATCGGGTGTTTCAGAGCAAAAGCATTTACCATGTAGGTAATTATTTCAAGTACAATACTGCTGGCGCGATGGTTCTTTTGTTAGGTTTTATCAGCGCAACCGCCATGCCGCCTTCAGGGTTGTTTGTAAGCGAGTTCCTAATTTTTCGTTCGATGTTCGAAGCGCATCAGATCATTCTTTTGATAGCAGTTTTGATTTTGCTCACTATGATTATCTATGCTTTTGGGAAAAACATTATGAAGATATTATTTATTCCAGCTGTTGGATTTGACGATTCGCATGTTCCGGTTATCAGTTCATGGGAATCATCCAGTCAGTTTATATTACTGGCACTTGCTGTGTATTTGGGCTTGAATCCTCCGGCTGAATTAGTGCAGTTGATCAAAGAAAGTGTCATGTTGTTACCAAATTAATCGACAATGATTTACACAACGATAATTAACAATCAGACGATTTCGATTTCAGACATTCCTGAAATGAATTATAACGAATTTATCGACCTGAATACCGGGTTTTTAACAAATTCTCCGGAAAAGCATTGCGTGAATTATTTCGGATATCCGGTTAGTAATCAGATTCGGTTGATTTGCTGTATTGCCGACGATAACACGCATCAAATTTACCTTTCGTCGTGTTTTGTGAAATCAGGAGACCAACTGGATTCGTTCACCGCCCGGAACTTCAACTTCGAAAAGTTTGAGCGCGAGATTCACGAGAATTTTGGTGTAGACTACAACGATCATCCTTGGTTAAAGCCAGTCCGGTACGCCAAAAACCGTTTCGATCCATCCCAAACCATTGCCAATTATCCATTCTTTTCCATCGAGAGCGATGAATTGCACGAAGTTGGTGTGGGTCCAATTCATGCCGGAATCATCGAGCCGGGGCATTTCAGGTTCATTTGTAACGGCGAGCAGATTCTCCATCTCGAAATCCAGTTGGGTTATCAGCATCGCGGAATCGAACAACAATTTTTGGCAAAGAAAAAGCTGCTTCAACGAACTACCATTGCTGAATCAATAGCTGGCGATACTGTTGTTGGACATACCACCGCCTTTTCGCATGTTTGGGAAAGCCTTTGCGGATTTCAACCTTCACACGACATGGAATATGCCCGGACACTTGCCCTCGAATTGGAGCGAATGGCAGTGCATACAGGTGATCTGAGCGCGGTTTGTACCGACATTGCTTACCAGTTAGGCAGTGCGGTGTTTGGTCGTTTACGCACGCCGATCATCAATTTTATGCAGGAGTGGGGCGGTAACCGTTTATCCAAAGGATTGATCAGACCTGGCCGAAATCAATTTCCGTTTACTCCTGAATTGGCTCAACGATTGGCCGGAATATTGGATGTTTACGAACCCGACTTTCTGGAAATGAATGAGCAATTGTTCCAACTGCCCAGCGCCCTTTCGCGTTTTGAGCGTACCGGCGTGGTTTCGTATGAAGATGTTTTATCGATTGGAACGGTTGGAATGGCTGCCCGCATGAGTGGACTGAGCCGTGATATTCGTCAATCGCATCCGTTTGGTCTTTATCCGGAAATGAATCACGAACCCATCATCAAACACCATGGCGACGTGTATTCTAGGGTTCAAATCCGTAAGGCAGAAGTCAAACAATCCATGCAATACATTCGGAATCTGATTCAAAATGTTCCTGAAAGTTCAGAAAACGAACCTGTATTCCAGAGTCCGAAGCCCAATTCGTTTACCCTTTCGCTGGTCGAAGGTTGGCGTGGCGAAATTTGCCATTGCGCCATCACTGACGAACAGGGCGAATTAGCACATTATAAAGTGAAAGACCCGTCGTTTCACAACTGGCTGGCATTGGCATTGGCGGTGAGGAATAATGAGATTTCAGATTTCCCGATTTGTAACAAGAGTTTTAACCTGTCATATTCAGGTCACGATTTGTAAAAAAGAGTTCCTGAGCGACAAAGCGACAAAGTACCAAAGTAAAAAACATCTCAGGTACTTAGGTACTCAGGTGCTTTGTGGCTGATAATGAATATATTTCGAATTTATAAATGACACACCATGTTCGATAATGTAAAAATAGTCTATCATCAAGGCAAGCAATTTATTACGGATACGGCAAATGCCAAGGTTCCCGGAATTTTCAGAGGTCGTCCGGTGATTAGTTTCGAAAAGGTAAACGAAGCTGAGTTGGTCGATTTGTGTCCTGTTGATGCCATTTCGGGGAATCCGGTAAGCATCGACCTGGGAAAATGTACCTTTTGTGGCGAGTGTGCCAAACAATTTCCGAATAAGATCCGGTTCACGACCGACTATAAAATATCAACCAACGACCGCAATCGGTTGATCGTGAAAGAAGGCGATGAAGAACCGATTGAAGTTGATCCCGAAAAGGTACGCAATGAAATTCGCCGGATTTTTGGCCGTTCATTAAAGCTGCGACAAGTAAGTGCTGGTGGCGATAACAGTTGCGAAATGGAACTCAATGCCGCCAACAATGTGCAGTTCGACATCAGTCGATATGGAATTGACTTTGTGGCTTCGCCGCGCCATGCCGATGGAATTGTGATTACCGGCCCCATCACTGAAAACATGGCTGAACCGTTGCAGATTTGTTACGATGCAATTCCCGAACCCAAAATCATTGTACTGGTTGGTACCGATGCCATTAGCGGTGGTATTCATGTAGGTAGTTCTGCCCTTGATCGCAGTTTTCTCGATAAATATCCCATCGATCTTTATATTCCGGGCAACCCGGCCCATCCGCTGACCATTGTTAATGGATTGCTGGATTTGACCCGAAAACGGAAAATCTGAAAATCTTCATCTCTATGTCCACGGATTAAAATCCGTGGTTACAACACGAACTGTTCCTCCGGAACTTACCTGATAGAACTGTGGACCCGCATTGTTTTGTTGGGATGGAACTTATGCCATCAAAATAGATCTACAAAACCTTTTGAAACATCAATTCATTTTTCCAGCCATCCAGCGTTCGGCGCCAATCTTTTTTTGTGCCAATGAGTTCGAACCCGTTGCTTTTGAATAAATGGATACTTGCCAGATTATCTTCGCTGATGTTGGCGTACAATTGGTGCAGCCTGAGATAATTGCTGGCATAGGCACAAAGCAATTGCACGGCATCGTTGGCGTAACCCCGCTTCCGGTCATTTTCGTCATGAATAAGGATTCCAACACCTGCGCGAAAATGAAAAGGGTCGAAGTCGAAAAGGTCGATGGCTCCAACAGGCTTGCCTTCCAGAGTTTCGATAACCATGCGAATCTGCCTGCTTTCGTAGATGTCGCGCTGTGAATCTTTGATGTATTTGGCTAAAATGTATTTGGAGTAAGGTTCGACGGTATTACTGATTTCCCAGATTTTCGCATCGTTTTCCCATTCAAAAAGGATGTCGATATCTTCAGGTTCGAGCGCCCTGAAACGAATCTTGCCAAATTCGAGTTTCATACTTGTCATGATTGTCCGATATTTTTCCAGGCTTTCAGAACGATTTCCAGATCGTTCATCAACCGGTAATCCTTAGCGTAAACGATATTCAGTTCATCTTTCTTTTTCTGCGGAATCGTTTCCGGGAAAAGTGAAGCAGGCGAGAGTATTCCTTTTTTTATGGAAGGTAGGTTGTTTTGTTTTCCGGAGCAGTATCCTACCCAACTTTTCTTTCCGGAAAGAACTTCCGGGATACTCCGTAAGAAACCCAATTTAGTGTTTGCTTTCCAGATTAACAAGGGCGAAAGGACAAGCAGGCAAATTGCTGTTGCAAGATCGAATGCGCGTTTGTTTTGCTTGTTGTTTTCCTTTGCAATCGAATTGATGTGAACCACATACATTTCGCCGGAAGTTGAAATAGAGTTGCTGCCAATAATCGAGAAACTTTCAGGTGGCGCAATTTTATAGTCGATGTTGAGGTTGTTCAGATCAAGCATAAGGCGAATGATTTCCTGCGAAGGAATGTCTTCAGACGAGAAAATCAATTCTTCAATTTTGTTGATTCGGATGATTTCGGGCAATTTCTGAATATTCCCGAGATAGAACTGTTCATGAACCGAATTGTTGGGCGATACAAATCCAACAAGTTCAATTTTTAGTCCTGAATGGCTAATCAATTCCGAAATGCGTTTCGATTCGTCTATTCCAGCCAGCACTGCGATCCGTTTTTGCTTGTCGATCTCAAGTTCGAGTCCGGGAACCTTAAATTGATGCAGCAAATACCTATATGCTGGTAATGTCAGGAATGCCCATGCTGAACCCAAAAGCAATAAAGCTCTTGAATAGCGCATCGTTTCATCGATCAACGAATAAAAAACGAGGATCGAAATTGTTCCCCACAACAGGCCTTTGAAAATCCGGTTGAACTGGATGTATTTCCGGTATCCTCCATTAAGCCAAATGCAGCCAACCCAGATGAGGATATAAATGGGAACTGCTATTTGTAGGTATTCCGGAGGATAATAACCACGTTTGAATTTGTAGGTTTCCCAGATAGGGAGCAGGCTTGCAAAGCCAATGAAGATGAAAAAAGCATCGGCCAGAACTAGTTTGATGGTTTTGAATAATCTTCCGATCAGAGACAAGAGTGCCCTAAGGTAAATCGCCAGCTTAATCAGGATGGTAAATTGGCGGGCATTTCCTTTTGAAAAGTGTTTCCCGGCAAAAATGATCATCGCGTTGTAAAACACTTTCACGTAATTAATGCTGCCCTTTTTGGTGCTTTCGCCTTTGTAATGGATGATGGTGGTTTCGGGGAAATAATAGTTTTTATAACCGCCTTTGGTAATGCGGTACGAAAGGTCGATGTCTTCGCCATACATGAAATAATCTTCGTCGAGCAGTCCCACTTTTGCGAGTGTTTTGCGTCGAAGAAGCATAAATGCGCCAGCCAAAACGTCAACCTCATGAATCTGGTCATTGTTGAGATATCCCAGGTGGTAACGTCCAAATCGTTTGGAACGGGGGAAAAGACTTGAAATCCCTGACATTTTCCAGAACGCAACTTCCGGAGTGGGTAACCCACGTTTCGATTCAGGTAAAAACCGGCCTTTCCCATCAATCATTTTAACGCCCAGGCCTCCGGCATCGGGCGTTTTATCCATAAAATCAACGATTTTCAGGAAGCAGTCTTCCTCAACAACCGTATCGGGGTTGAGTAGTAAAATATATTCTCCTTTGGAAATCCGCATGGCCTGATTGTTGGCTTTCGAGAAGCCTACATTTTCCTTGTTGGCGATCAGGATAACGTCCGGATATTTTTCTTCAACCATCTGGCATGAGCCATCAACCGAATCGTTATCAACCACAATAATTTCGGAACTAAGCTTCGATGCCGCGATTGAGGCGGTATGAAGACATTGCTCCAGAAAATATTTCACGTTATAATTGACAATGACGATGGATAGCTTCATTCGTTTCTGTTTTCTATGTGTCTATGTGGTTTTTATTTCCTTTTTTCTGATGACAAATGACTTTCCCTAGCGTATGATTGATTCTTCAAAGTTCATCCGATTGACGATCGACCGGCCAAGTGTAACTTCATCGGTATATTCCAGTTCGTCGCCAATTGAAACGCCTCTGGCCAGTGTCGAAATCTTTACTTCAGTGTTTTTTAGTTTCTTGTAAATAAAAAAATTGGTCGTGTCGCCCTCCATGGTTGTACTTAGCGCCAGAATTATTTCTTCGGTATTTCCTTCATTCACGCGGGTTACCAGCGAGTCAACTTCCAGATCCGAAGGGCCAATCCCATCCATAGGAGAGATAATACCTCCTAAAACGTGATACAAGCCTTTAAATTGTTGTGTGTTTTCAATCGACATCACATCTTTGATATTTTCGACTACACAAATGATGGATGGATTTCGCGAAGGATTGGCACAGATGCTGCAAATGTCGGTGTCCGAAATGTTGTGGCAAACTTTGCAGTGTTTAATTTCTGAGCGAAGCTGGATCAGGCTGTTGCCAAATATTTCCACTTCCTGAAGGTCTTGTTTGAGCAAATGCAAAACCAATCGTAAAGCTGACTTTCGTCCAATACCAGGTAATTTAGCAAATTCATTCACCGCATTTTCAAGTAATCTTGATGGAAACCGATCGATATGCATATTCTGATTGTTTTGTAAGCCTCAAATTTAATCAGCGAATTTGATTAAATGGATTTGGCGATCGAATTTCGTTGGTTTATTTGTTGAGATATTTTGCAACGGTAGCCAGAACATCGTCCATCCGGATCGGTTTAACCAATACTTCATTACAACCTGCATTCATGCATTTTTGCTTGTCTTCGGCCATAGCATAGGCGGTCTGGGCAATGATGGGTAGCGACTTGTCGGTTAGCCTGATTTGGCTCGTGGCTTCATAGCCGTTTATTTCAGGTAATTGAATATCCATCAGGATCAGGTCAACCTTCGAACTTTTGTACATCTTCAGGACATCAATGCCGTCTTTGGCCCAAATCACATTGGCACCTGTTTTTTGAAGTATGCTGTACAGGTATTCATAATTGTACGGCGTATCTTCCGCAATCATGATGGTAAAGTTGCTGAAGTTGTATCTTGAAGGTGTTGTTGGTTTTACTGCGGCTCTTACCATTGGTATTTTAATTTTATCATACGGAAGAGTCAAAAAGAAAATGCTTCCTTCGCCTTCAACCGATTTTACGCTGATATCGCCACCTAACAATGTAGCCAGATCTTTGCATATGGATAAGCCGAGTCCAGATCCTGAAGCTTCAGAACCGGTGGGTTCGTCAGTTTGACTAAATCGTTTGAAGATATTTTTAATGCGGCTCTGCGGTATTCCAGTGCCAGTGTCTGAGACGAAAAAGCGCAATTTGTTGTCGTTTACGATGGTATATCCAATCTCAATTTGCCCACGTTCGGTGTGCATCAATGCATTCAGATATAGGTTGTTGATTATTTGTTTGAGACGGTAAGGGTCAGTGAATATGACATCGTGATGCGCTTCTTCCGGAATTTGAAAGTTGAGATCAAGATATTGTTTCTCTTTTCGTTTCAGAAAATTATTATAGGTCATTTCGAGCTCCGAAAATAAATCACCAAGCGAGCAGGCTTCTTTTTTTATTTTCAATTCGTTGGCTTCTATTTTTACAATATCAATAATGTCATCAACCAGTCGAAGTAACGATTGGCTGTTTTCTTCAATAATTCCGGAGTATTTATATCTTTTTTGTGATGGAAGGTCTTCGTTTTTAATGAGTTCGCTAAATCCAATGATTGTATTGATTGGAGTCCTGATCTCGTGACTCATGTTGGCCAGGAAAAGATTTTTGTAACTATTGGCTACTTCGGCATCTTGTTTTGCCTTTTTTAAATCCTTTTCAATCTTTTTGAGGTACGAGATATTTTCTGCAATTTTCACATAATGAGTAATGGTTCCAAAATTGTTTTTGATTGGCGAGATACTGGCCAGTTCCCAATAATATTCTCCGTTCTTTTTTCTGTTTTTAAATTCGCCTTGCCATTCGTTTCCTGAATTGATTGTTTTCCAGAGTTTTTCGTAAAAGCTGGCTGGCTGAAATCCTGATTTAAGAATACTTGTTTTTTTTCCTAGTATTTCATGATCACTCCAGCCTGTTATTTTGCAGAATGCGGGATTAAAAAATTCGATACGGCCATCTTTGTCGGTAATAACCACTGAAATTGGGCTTTGTATGATAGCCTGATGAAGTTTCTTGAATTCACTTTCGGATTTTTTCTCATCGGAAATGTCGCGGTGAGTTCCAAACATTCTTATGGCTTTCCCATTTTCGTCCCGAAGTGCCGTTGCACGACTTTTAATCCAGATGTAATTGCCGTTTTTATGTCTTAGCCTGAATTCTGCTTCGTAAACACGTAAATTGCTGTTGATGAAGTTTTCAATGAACAGAATCATTCTGTCCTTATCTTCAGGGTGAAGTAGTTCTTCCCATACCTTGTAATCATCAGAAATTTCATCGGGATAATAACCCAGAATTGATTTCCACTTTCTTGAATAATATATTTTTGCTGAACCCACTTCGTAATCCCAAATGCCTAAATCTGCGGCTTCTATGGCCATTTCATAGCGCTGTTCGCTTTCAACTAGTTTCTCTTCAATGCGTTTGTAGCGGTTTATGTTTCGAAGGATAATTAATACCGATTGCTGCGAACTGGAAGGATCGATTTCCGGAATTATAAATAAATTCCACCAGATTTTTTTTTCGCCTATGGCAATCAAAATATCAGCTTCCTGTTGGCGCTGTTGTTGAAAAGCCTGAGCAATCAGGTTCGTAATTTGCAGCGTATTTTCCTTGAATAATTGGTTTTCTTCAAGGTTTTTCCCAATATAGTTTGATGCTTTTTCTCCAAATTTGGCAGCGAAATTTTTGGAAATATACACAACCTGCATGTTTGTATTTATCCGAATAAGTACCTCTTTAAGCTTATCAGGCAATGTTTGGTCAATTATTTTCGCTGGTGGTGGAACTTCTTCAAAACTTAAGAGTGTTATTCCTGAACTTAGGGGTGTAACCGAAATTAATAGAATGCTATTTTTTCGGGTTAAGGATAAATGGCTGATTTTAGTTGATTTTATGGCAGGCAATACTTCATTTTCAAAGAAGAAACGGATATTTTTTTTTAGGCCTTCAGTAATCTGAATAAGATTTCCATTCAAATCTAAATGCCCCTTTCTGAGTATTTGGTTAATCTGACCTGAAAACTCCTCAATCTGAAGATTTTCATCAAGCTTTATATATCCTGAATAATTTTCAATCTTATTGTTTGAGAGAAACATAGCCTCTTTAAATTTATTAATTACCTAAATTTAGTGAATAATACATTAACAAACATAATTGGATATGGTTTTTTTTCGCCTTGAATTAAAATGTTATATATTTTCCTAACAAAGATTTTTGTTTAAGTTTCAGCAAAACCGTTATAAAATCAATTTGAAATTTTAATAAAGAAACCTCTTTATTTTTTGTGTTGGTGTTTTCTCGAAAGGGATGGGCTGAAGTACTACGCGTTGAATCTGTGAAAACTTATTGAGCTCAATATTTACTTTGTTTTGAATTTCTTTCAGAATCTCATCCGTTTTGTCGTTCAAATACAGAACTGCTTCTGTTTTCATGTTCCGATATTTATTTTCAAGCTCTTCCATGTTTAGATGTACCAAAGCGACAAGTCTTCCTTTTTGTTCGACAACAAGCGATTCGAGTACGTATTCCATCCGGTTTATGAGCGACTCAATCTCTTCAGGATATATGTTTTCCCCACTTGATCCAACGATCATGTTTTTCATCCGGCCCTTGATGTAAAGGTTGCCATCCTTATCAAAGCACCCCAGATCCCCGGTTTTCAGCCAGCCATCTTCAGTAAAGGCATTTTTAGTTAGTTCAGGTTCTTTGTAATAACCCATCATTACATTTTCACCTTTGGCCTGAATTTCGCCAAGACCAGTTTTTAGGTTAGGTTGAGCAATTCTGAGATGTACACCTTCTACCGGTAATCCGGTTGATAGGAAACGGGTTTTGCCCACGCCAGCACCGGCAAGCAATGGTGACGATTCAGTCATGCCATAACCAATGGCCAAAGGAAATCCACCTTCCATCAGAAAACGTTCGACATTATCATCCAGTTTTGCACCGCCAATACCAAAAAACTTCAGTTTGCCACCAAATGTTGCAAAGAGTTTCTTGGCGGCGACTTTGTGTAATAGTCTTCTTGAAACCGGAATTTTATAGAGTATTCGAGAGATCAACTTGCGGTTAATCTCAGGTAGTATTTTTGACTTGTATATTTTTTCGATGATCAGAGGTACTACCAGCATGATTGTTGGCTTCACTTGTTCTAACGCTGCCAATAGAATTGAGGCTACCGGAGGTTTCTTCAGGTAATTGACTGTTGCCCCATATTTGATTGGAAGAATGAGCCCTAAAATGTTTTCGAACGTATGCGAAAGTGGCAGAACGGAAAGGAAACGGTCGCCCGGAACAACGTTTTGAATAATCCAGCTTTGCTGGGCAGTCCAAACGATATTTTTGTGGGTCAACATAACTCCCTTTGATTTTCCGGTTGTTCCGGAAGTATATATGATCGAACAAAGATCGTTTTCTTCCACTTTAGGATATTCGAAAAGTTGCTCGTCCATATCGCCGAATAATGCCTGTGTTTTGCCAGAACCAATTTGAAAATTTTCGATGCTAATGACGGTTAACTCAGATATCGGTTCAAGTTTTAAGCGCAATGTTTCTGACACATATACAACTGATACATCAGCATGTAAAATGATATTTTTTATTTCGTTCGGATGAAAGTCTGGAAGAATTGGAACAACGACTGCTCCGAGTACACTGGTCGCAAAAAATGCGATGCCCCATTGTGGCATATTCAAACTTAAGATAGCGACTTTATCGCCTTTTTTAACTCCAATCGATTGAAGTTGAAGTGCTGCTTTTTTCACTTCAGTTTCCAGTTGTTTATAAGTCAGGTTTTCCTCACCAACAAATATCAATGACTGACTATCTGCAAAATCCCTATAACTTGCCTGCAACATAGCAGGGATAGTCAAAACTTCAAGCCTCCTCATAATTTAGTATTAAATAGCCGATTGAACAGCAATTTGACACTTCAAAAGTATATAATTGTTCTGTTTAGCCTTAAAAATAGGCAAGGTATTTGGAAATCTTGCTTTAAAATACTGGTAAGTCAGGATATTTCTCGAATTTCGGAATTGTTTCGTCGGAGTTTTGTTTGTCGGTCTGAATGTGACTTTCTCTCAGCAAGATAATTCACATTCAAACATGCGATGCTCATTTGCTTACTGGACCTTATTTGCTAGATTATAAAATTGTAAAATAAATTGCTCGTGATGTTCCAAAGAAGAACGTAAATGAATTAAATTTGAAAGGAAATGAATACTACTGAAATCATACAAAATACAGAACAGTTTATCGAATCCCGGTTTCGTTCGGAGGGGAGCGGGCACGACTGGTTTCATGTTGATCGGGTGAGAAAAATGGCTCTTCGGATTGGAGAACAGGAAGGTTGTGATTTATTTATTGTTGAGATGGCAGCATTGCTTCATGATTTGGATGACTGGAAACTGGCAGATTCAGAAAATGAAGGTGCTTCGAGAGCAAAAAAGTGGTTAGATTCGATGTGTGTCGAACAAAGGATAGCCGACCATGTTTTGCAGGTAATTGAGGAAGTTTCGTTTAAAGGAGCTGATATTGAAACACCGGTTAGTTCTGTTGAGGCCGCTGCTGTTCAGGATGCAGATCGTTTGGATGCCATTGGCGCCATTGGAATAGCCCGAACGTTCGCTTATGGAGGCCATAAGAGTCGGCTGATCTATGATCCGTCAATATCACCCGTAATGCACGATGATTTTAAGAACTATAAAAACAATACAGCGCCAACAATTAATCATTTTTATGAAAAATTGTTATTGCTGAAAGATAGGATGAATACCAATGCAGCCAGAGTTGTTGCAGAACAAAGGCATCTGTTTATGAAAGACTATTTAACTCAGTTTTATGATGAGTGGGAAGCCATACGATGAAAACAACAAATACTAATACTTCAGTTATGAAAGTTGAACATTTAGCAATTTGGACCCGTGATTTGGAAGGTATGCGTAATTTTTATACGCATTATTTTAATGCGTCTTCTGGTTCAGGGTACTACAATCATTCCAAAGAGTTCAGATCATATTTTCTTTCGTTCGAAGGTGAATGTAGGCTGGAGTTAATGCAAATGCCAACCGTAACGAATAATAGAAACGATTACCGGAAACACTATTCAGGGATTGCTCATTTTGCTTTTAAAGTTGGCTCACGCGAGCGTGTTGACCAAATTACGGAAATGCTTCAGCATGATGGTTTTGAGATTATCAGTCCCGGAAGAATGACCGGAGATGGCTATTATGAAAGTGCTGTTTATGATCCGGAAAAAAACCGGATTGAGATTGTTGCCTAATAGGAGGAGGTCATTAGTCATTAGTAAATGACAATTTCCCAATGACTATTTTCTTCCCGGCATATTTTCGGCAGCGTATTGCAATTGTTCGTACCATTCCTCACCGTATTTTCTGATCAGAGGTTCTTTCAAAAAAACATAGAGTGGTAATTTTGCGACCTTTCCGCACTCACGTCCGGGCTTACAAATGTCGATCTGCTGGTAGTTTACTGCGTCAAATCGTTTGTATTCTGTAATTCGTATTGGGAAAAGGTGGCAGGAAACAGGTTTTCTGAAAGTAATTTTTCCATCCAGAAAAGCTTTTTCGATGCCACATTTCAGAATGTCGTTTTCTTTGTAGGTGTACACGCACTGCTTGTTGTTCTCAAGTGGCGTTACCAAATCTCCATCCAGATCAATTACTGCAAAACCTTGTTTGCTGATTTCGTTCCGATGATTTTCTGATAAGTAAGGTTCAACTTCAGGATAAGCTTCCTGAATGGCTTTCACTTCTTCAGGAGTAACCGGTGCGCCCGAATCGCCTTCAACACAACATGCTCCTTTGCATTTCAGTAAATCACAAAGGAATTTCTTCTCCAGAATATCTAAACTAATAATGGTACGGCCGATTTCGAGCATAGTGGAAATTTGAAAGTCGGAAGACGGTAGTCAGAAGTCAGAAGTTTAAACTTCAGGCTTCGGTCTCCGGTCTTCCGACTCCTGAGCAACTTTATTTTTCAATCAATACTTTTCCAGTCATTTCAGCCGGAATTTCCAGACCCATGATTGAAAGTAGGGTAGGAGCAACGTCGGCCAGAATACCGTTGTCGATTTTTACGTTTTTGTTTTCAGAAATGTAAATGCAAGGAACCGGGTTCAGTGAGTGAGCTGTATTGGCCGATCCATCTTCGTTAACGGCGTTGTCGGCATTTCCGTGGTCAGCAATAATGATAATCTCATACCCACCTTTTTGGGCTGCTTCAACAACCGCTTTCACACAACCATCAACGGCAGTCACCGCTTTCGAAATGGCTTCGTAAACTCCGGTATGACCAACCATATCGCCGTTTGCAAAATTCAGGCAAACAAAATCAGCAGTCCCGTTGGCCAATTCAGGAACAATCAAGTCGCGAACCATTGGCGCCGACATTTCAGGCTGGAAATCGTAAGTTGGGACTTTAGGTGATGGAGCTAAAAGCCTTTTTTCACCCGGGAATTCTTCTTCGCGCCCGCCGCTGAAAAAGAAGGTAACGTGCGCATATTTTTCAGTTTCGGCAATTCTGATTTGTTTCAATCCGGCTTTCGAAACGATTTCGCCCATCGTATTATTCAGATTTGGCTTGTCGAAAATAACATTGATATTTTTGAAATCGGCTTTGTAATTGGTCATGGTGTACCACTGCAAAGGCATGGTTTTTAATCCAAATTCTGGAAGATCTTGCTGCGTAAAGGCAATGGTGGTCTGGCGCAAACGGTCGGTGCGGAAATTGAAACAAATCACCACATCGTTTTCCTGAATGGTAGCCAATGGTTTCCCGTTTTCATCAACCATCACGATTGGTTTCAGGAATTCGTCAGTAACACCAGCTTCGTATGATTCTTTAACTGTTTTTAGCAAGTCAGTCGAAGGAGTTCCTTTTCCTTCGGTATATAAATCGTAGGCCAATTTAAACCGGTCGTAATTTTTATCGCGATCCATGCCATAATAACGGCCAATCAGCGATGCAAATTTACCATTGGTGCCTTCGAGGCTTTTCAGGTCTTCTTCCAGAAATCCCAATCCTGAACGTGGATCAGTGTCGCGTCCATCGGTCAATCCGTGGATAAATGTATTTTTTAGTCCGAAGTCGGTTCCAATCTGGCAAAGAGCAACCATATGCGCGCTCAGAGCATGAACTCCGCCAGGGCCAATTAGCCCGATCAGGTGTACATTTTTATTATTTTCCTTCGCGTAGGTAAACGCTTTCACGATTTGTGGTTCGGTCCAAAGCGTTTTTTCGCGGATGGCTTTGGTGATTTTTACCATGTCCTGATAGATCACACGTCCGGCGCCGATGTTGAGGTGGCCTACTTCCGAATTTCCCATTTGGCCATCGGGTAAGCCAACATATTCGCCACAAGTTAGCAGTTGCGAGTGAGGATAATTGGCATTCAGGTAGTCCAAAAATGGTGTTGGAGCTGTTGCAATAATATCGCGCGCGGTACCATCGCCAATTCCCCAACCATCAAGTATCATTAAAAGTGCTTTTTTATAAGTTGCCATAATTTAGATTCGTTTTAAATAATAAACTATTTTGCGACACAAAAGTATCGTTTTTTCTATTGATTTTACCAAGATTGCTAATAGCTTAAAATGAATTAACAATTTACTTTTATTCAGGTTGTGTATTTCTGAAAGTTTTATCAAATGGGATGAAAATGAGATTTACAGAGCTGGTGTCAACTTAAATCGGTTTTTCTGGTTTCAGGTATTACAATTTGATCGTAAGCGAGTTGTTTATCCTTTTAGGATAGCAAAATATGAATTTTTATTTCGTTCAATTGCCTATATTTACCTATGAACTTAAATGTGCTGGTATGGATTTCAATAAAATTACCTCGGTAGTGTTCGTTTGCTCTTTTATTTTCGCTTATCCAGTTGTTGGTCAGGATTTTAATTCGAATCGGGTTGTCAATCAGTCTGATCATACAGCCGGTAAGACTAATTCAACGGAATTTGTTCAAATTGCGGATAACGAATTCATATCAACAGATTCAGGAAGTATCTCAAATGCTGGTTCCGAATTGCTGATTAGCCAGTCTGCCGGTGTTTATGATTTGACAACCCTCAAATTGAAAAATAAGATTATTCCATTAATTTATCCTGTTTATCAATTGCTCGACTACTTCGAAACAAAGGGAGATCTGGGCTTTTTGCCTCAAGCCAAACCGTACACAAAAGTTTTTATTGCTGAACTTCTGATAAAGCTTATAGCCAAAGATAATTTGTCGAACCGCGAAAAACGTTTAGTTCAGCAACAACTTGCCGACATTATGCAGGATTATAATGGCCTGAAAATATACCAGGAAGCCTCTAAAAATACTTATGCAGTAGCTGGCTTTAGTGCCGAAACGTCGGTTCGAAGTGGAATTGGGGATAATGGAACCTTGGCGATGAGCTTACTTGGAGAGCCATATTTGTCGGGCGATCTCGGCAAACACCTTACTTTTACTGCAGGGATGGGGCTTGCTATTGAACGGCTTACCCCGGATATTTTTTACCAGTCGTACACCCGCGACAAAAAGGTTGTGTTTCCATACGAATCGGTTGGATATTCCTACTTGCCCTATCAGTTTAATTTTGATACGATGTGGGCACATGTTTTGGCCTCTGGTACCTCAGGCGAAGGAAAACCGGTTAAAAAGGATGTTACCGCAGGAATGATCTATCACACTGAACTGAATGGTTCCTGGTTTGACGGAGCAGTCCAGATGAGCATAAATAATCAGCGACGAGCCTGGGGGCACGATCAAAATAACCTGGTGCTTTCGTCCACCGCACGCCGATTCCCGGGAATTGAACTGAAAATTCAGCCTGCCAAATGGATACGCTATTCTTACGTGATGGGATCATTGTTCTCGTATGCCAACCAGGATTCAAGTTATAAAAGTGAAATTTATGGGTACGAATTGGGTCAGGTGCAGAAGAATTTCACCTATCATCTGGTTGAATTCATGCCCAGTCGCTGGTTGCAAATTTCGGCTGGCGGAGGAAATATCTGGTCGAAACGTTTCGAACTGGCTTACATGGTTCCGTTTGTAATGCCTCATTTTACGCAGATTGATGTTGGCGATCATGATAATTTGACCATGTATTTTGATGTGGCTACTTTGATTCCGTCAGTTGGAAAAATTTGGGGCGGATTCTTGGTCGATGAATTTGATTTTAAAACATCAGGAAAATTGTTTCGAATGCCTCATAACCGGTACGCCTGGCAACTGGGTTGGAAATCGAACCTGATCTCCGAATTGATTCCTGGCACAACTTCAACACTAAAATACACCCGACTTTCTCCATTTGTTTATACTCATTATCCTGAAACCGAATTTAATACCTTTGGAAGTGGGGCTGTGGATCTGACTTATACTCACGATGAATTTAATCTGGGTTTTTACCTTCCGCCTAATTCATCAGAACTGAATCTGAAGTTGGTAAATGTTGCAGTTCCTGATCTGGTATTGTCTCTTGATAATAAACTGATTATTCATGGTACAAATGATTTGGCAAGTACCAATATTTACCAAATTTACGGTGATGTTTATCGTCAGTATTATGAAGAACCAGGCAGGGCTATGATAAAATACCCTTATGAAAATTTTACGAAGGATGGAATTTACGACTGGACGGTGATGTCTGAATTTAGGTTTGATTGGAAACTTCGCAATTCAGGCTTGCTGAATTATTACCGTGTAGTAGGAAGTTTAGGCTATGCCAAAACGTGGTGGCGGAGTAACGAAAGTCAGGTTGTTGCTCCGGAATCCCGGAACCTGATTACGGGAAGTATCGGGATTGTGGTGGAAATGTAGAGCGCCTGTAAAAGAAAACCTCCAATGTGATTGTCAATAGACAAACGCATTGGAGGTTTTTTATGCCCGGTTCAGTCGATGGTCAACTTTTGGTAACCTGAAGTCCTGAATTTGAAATGCTGAAATCGACAAAGCGGGCTCGGTTGTTAACCGGATTGGTAGTTAATTCATGCCTGATTTGATTGGCAGCTTTTTCGTCGCCAGCCATAATAAACATGAATCCACCGCCTCCGGCGCCCAGTAATTTGTGTCCAATCGACCACGGAGCTATTCGATCAATAAGTTTTTGAATTTCGGGAGTATTTGTTCCTGAATCTAATTTCTGATTCAACTGCCAGCTTTTGCTGATGTTTCGGCCTAACCCCTCAAAGTCTTTGGCTGAAAGGGTTGCACTGGTATTTTCTGCATGACATTTCAGTTCTTCCAATAATGAAAGATGTGTTGACGAATTCAGAAACATACCTCTAACAATATCGGCCAAAATACTTTTGGCTACTCGCGTAATTCCGGTATAGTTAGAATTTAGAATTCATTAATTTCCAATTTTACTGTATTTAAAGCCAATTTCTTTCAATGTTTTTCCTTCCGGAATATTTTGCCCATTGAGCAGAAAAGCCGGCTTGAACATACTATTATAGATCTTCAGCCGGTCGTCCGTGTATCTTCCATTGAAGTGTATGGATCGTTAGGAACATGAACTGAAAATCTTTGCATTTCCCAGATTGTTGGCGAATATAATTCTATCTCAATTCTTTCCGGTAACAAATACTCTCTTTCATCCCGATGTATTGTCCATAGTTTGCAATAAGCGAATAACCAGCGATGGTGTACAGCCGAATTGCTTCAACCTGACGATAACCGGTTTCCAGCACTGCCGCAGTATTGCCTTCTTCAACAGCCCATTTTTCGAGCTCCTGAAGCATTTGGGCTGCCAGTTGTTTGCCGCGCATTTCTGCCAGAACAAACATCCGCTTCATTTCAACTGTTTTGTCGTCAAACCTTTTATAGCAGCCGCAACCAACCGGTTTTTCTTCGAAATAAACAACTACAACATGGTCAATCAGATCAACTTGATTGTACTGACGGTATTGCAACTGAGCTTCTCCGTTCCGGAGATAAAGATCCTCATCCAAGGCATGAATCAGATTTCTGAAGTCGGTATTTTCGCTGGTTGTGCGAACAAATTCGGCCATAGCGATAATGTGATTTTTGGGTTACAGCATCAAAATTAAACTATTTTCTGTACCAAATCGGATACGAAAGGCTCAATTGCAACATATTGTTCTGGTAAATTGTTGCTGAACGCATTCCATCTATGGTAAATAAGTTATTTGCAAACCCTACATCTTTAAATCCCCGGATATAATTGACTGACCATTTTAGTTTGTGATGTTGACTTCCAAACCCGAGAGTCCAGTTCCACTCCGTTTTGTCGTTTCCCGTATCATAATTGGTCAACCAACTGGCCTCAATGCCACCACGGACAAATAGATCTTTATAAGCAAGGTATTGTAAATGGAACGGTACTACGACATAATGCAGCGGAAAAGATTTCCATCCTTGCACGGTTGTCGGAGAATACAATGAACTACTATCATAACCACCATAACCATAAGCCATAGACCCAATATCGTAAAACTCTTTCAGTTGTTTAAACCGGTACATTACACCTAGATCGGCTGAGAGTTTTCCTGCAATGTTACGCGAGGCATAAACGCCGATTCCGGCACCTAAGGTGTTTTTTTTGGGTTGAGAATAATGAGGAATGTCACCGAAAATCAAAAGGGATCCTTCGGTGTTTACTCCGAATTCGATTTTAGACTGGGCAATTGCCGAACTACACCAAAAACAAAAAACTAGCGCTAAAAGTAAAAATTGTTTCATGCTAAACATTGTTAAATTAATTTTTGCAAAACATTGTTTCTATTCTGTAAACCAAAAATAAACAATTCAAAATTACGATGTATGTTAAATTAAATTAACTGAAGTCAAAAAAGGTATAGAGTTCACTCCTCAAATCAATTCCGCCAAATAAATCTTTATCTTAGAGGCTTGTAAAATGATATGATATGCGCGGATTGATTATTTGTTTATTCCTCCTGATGTCGGGAGTTGTTGTTGCTCAAAATATGGTAAATCAGGTTGATGCTCAAGGTAAAAAACAGGGCTTCTGGACAAAGAAGGACGCTGAAGGAAAGCTGATCTATGAGGCAACTTTTAAAGACGATAAACCGATCGGCGAAATGAAACGGTTTCACCCGAACGGAAAACTAAAAGCCGTGATGAATTTTGAGGAAGGCAGCGACGAATCAGAAGCTCAACTGTTTGATGAGCGCGGTAAACCAATCGCTCAGGGAAAATATTCCGGACAAAAGAAAATGGGTGAATGGACTTATATGCTCGACTCCAAAGTGGTTTCGACTGAAACCTATCAGAATGGTCAGAAAAACGGAACCAGCAAACGATTTTACAAAACCGGTGAACTGTTGGAAGAATCGAATTGGCAAAACGACAAGCTAAACGGAATTTACCGGACTTATTTTCAGGATGGAAAAACCTTTATGGAATGCACTTATTCTGAAGGTCGCCTGAACGGAACATTCAAAACCTGGTTTCCCAACGGTAGTCTTGAATTGGATGCCATTTATACCAGCGATACCCGCGATAAGGAATGGTTGTATTACAATCAGGAGGGAGATCTTTTGTACATACTTAAATATGAGCTTGGAAAATTATTAAATCCGGAAGTTCAGTCTAGAATTGAAAAAGAAAGAACTGGCACATTTAAATCGAAAGGTGATAGTGTTCCCGATCCAGAGAAATTTATGCAGAATCCGGAAGAATACATGCGATTGATGCAACTTCATTAAGTTCCACGATGAAACGGTTACTGATAATTGTTCTGCTGGGTCTGTTTCCAACGCTGGTTTTGACGGCTCAAGAAGCAGCGCCAAACTCGTATTGGGTTCAACTGAAAGACAAAAAGGGAACGCCTTACCTGATTAATCAGCCTGAAGCTTTTTTGTCGCAACGATCAATCGACCGTCGCACGAGACAGCATATTTTAATCGACGAAACCGACCTGCCAGTATCGCCCGATTATATTGACTCTCTCATAAATCGTGGACTGGAGATTGTGCATACCTCGAAATGGCTGAACGGCGCAACAGTCAGAACTTCAGATACAACACTGATTAAAAAAATTGCTACTCTTCCTTTTGTTACGATGGTTCAGCTCACCAAGCCCGGTAATGTTCTGAAGTCGATCAGCAATAAATTTAGTGAGGAAGTATTGAATACGGAATATGATCCGGAAAATTATGGGGACGCGATTACTCAACTTTCTCAGTTAAATGGCCAGTATCTGCACCGTCAGGGGTTTCGTGGGAAAGGCATCCAAATTGCAATCCTGGACGCAGGTTTCCTGAATGTCAACACCATTGAAGCCTTCGATAGTTTACGAAATTCGAATCGGATACTTGGAACCCGCGATTTTGTAGATCCAACGTCTGACATTTACACTCAAAACTACCACGGAATGAGCGTTCTTTCGTGTATGGGCGGCAATATCCCCGGAAGTTTAATTGGCACTGCTCCTGATGCCTCATTTTACCTGCTCCGTTCAGAAGATGTTAGTTCTGAATACCTGATCGAAGAGGATAATTGGGTTGCAGCTGCCGAATATGCTGACAGTTTGGGTGTCGATGTGATCAATTCGTCGCTCGGGTACACTCAATTTAATGATTCGCTGATGAATCACTCCTATGCTGACTTAAATGGAAAGACAACCCGGGTGACTCAAGCTGCAAACATGGCTTTTCAGAAAGGGATTCTGGTTTTTAACAGTGCCGGAAACGAAGCGAATAAGTCATGGAAACGAATTATCGCACCTTCCGACGGTGAAAATGTAATTGCCGTGGCAGCTGTTGACAAAGACGGATTTCGGGCAAGTTTCAGCTCAGTGGGTCCGGCTTTTGGCGGAGCAATAAAACCGAATGTGGCTGCCATGGGGTCTGGTACAACATTGGTGACCAGTAATGGAACTGTCGGCTATTCAAGCGGAACCTCCTTTTCGTCGCCGGTATTAGCAGGAATGGGAGCCTGCCTTCTGCAAGCCAATCCATATGCAGGCGTTAAAATGGCTAAAATGGCCATTGAGCAGTCTGCCAATCAATACGACAAACCCGATTCATTAGTTGGATTTGGAATTCCTGATTTTGAAAAAGCCGACAAATACCTGAAAGTAAATAGCGCTAACAAATTAAAAGAGAAAAGTTCGTGGACGGTTGCGCCAAACCCATTTTCAGAATCTATTTTCCTTCGAAACCTGAACACTATAAATAATAAAAACTATCTGGTAAGCATATCCAATCTTCAGGGGATTTGCCTTTGGCAGTCCACTTTCAATTCGGAAGAAACCATTGTTTTGAAGAATCTTGCTAACTTGCCTCAGGGATTTTTAATCCTGAGTATTCGTTCCGGAGAAACAGAAGAACTGATAAAGTTGATAAAAACGAGATAAAATTTAATGTTCGAAAAATGTTGCGAGTTTCGAGTTCCGTGTAAACTCGCATCTCGAAACACGTAACGCGAAACAAAAGAAATGAACGATCAGCAACTCTCATTATATCAATTGCAACAACAGGTAAAAGGTAGTCTCGACGACACTTTTTCGATGCCGGTTTGGGTGAAAGCTGAAATCAGCGAAATGACCGTTAACCGAAGTGGACACTGTTACCTCGATTTGATTGAGACTGAATCGGGAACCGACACCGTAATTGCCCGTTGCCGCGCTACCATTTGGTCATACACGTTCCGGATGCTGAAACCATACTTCGAAACGACCTCCGGGCAAACGTTTACTGAAGGGCTGAAAGTATTGCTGCAAGCCAAAGTTGAATACCACGAAGTGTTTGGGTTTAGCCTGAATATCCGCGACATCGATCCGGTTTATACTTTAGGTGACTTAGCTCGGCAACGCCGCGAAATTATTCGAAAACTTCAGGAAGATGGTGTTTTTGAAATGAATAAGGAACTTGAATTGCCGTTGGTAACTCAACGAATTGCCATCATTTCGTCTCCCACTGCTGCCGGATTGCAGGATTTTCTGGATCAGTTGCACAACAACCCGCATCAGTTTGTTTTTTACACCAAACTGTTCCCGGCGGTCATGCAAGGCACCGAAGCGCCACGAAGCATCATGAATGCGCTTGACCTGATTTTTGAATACGAAGACATGTTTGATGCGGTGGTCATTATTCGTGGCGGTGGTGCTCAGATTGATCTGGCTTGTTTCGATCAATACGAACTGGCATTCAATGTCGCGCAATTCCCGCTTCCGGTCATTACCGGAATTGGCCACGACAAAGACGATACGGTAATTGATATGGTGGCTCATACCCGAATGAAAACGCCAACTGCTGTGGCTGAATTCCTGATTTCTGGCGCATTACAGTTTTCGCAGCAATTAAATGAACTGGAAAGTCATTTTATAGAACTGGTAAACGAACAACTGGAAGAGAATAAAAACAGGCTGAACGATGCGGCTGATTTGCTCAGTCATCTGGTGAATGAAATGATTGTTGCGCAGCAAAATAGGCTAAAGATTGCACAAATTCAGTTGGCCAACCGAACTGAAGCTTTTCTGAAAAGGCAACAATCGGAATTGAAACAATTGACCATGGGAGCAAAGAATAAAACCAACCGCTTTGTTACCCGCCAGAATCATTTGCTCGATCAATCAGGAAATAAGTTGAACTTTGTTTTTCGGGAACAAATGCTGAAAAGCAAAAATCAACTGAGCCAGTTTCAATACCTGATTAAAATCCGGAGTACGGAGACCATTCGGGCTGAAAAGAAAAACCTGAGTTCGATCCAGGAAAAATTGCGACTGGTTGATCCGCAGAATATTTTGAAACGTGGTTATTCGCTGACCATGCTGAACGGCAAGATCGTGAAATCAGTCAGGCAAATAAAGGAAGGAGACCTGCTGGAAACGAGGCTGGGCGATGGAACTGCTGAAAGTACTGTGGATAAGATAAAGCATTAGCGATCATTAAATTATTCATCTCAAGGTGACTAATAATATTATTAATGTACAGACGCACGATCGTGCGTCTCTAACTAAAAAATATGGCAACGAAAAAAGTAACTTACAAAGAGGCAATTACAGAAATAGAAGATATTCTGGAAAAGATTGAAAGTGAAGAACTGGATGTGGATGAATTGGCCGAGCAGGTGAACCGGGTTTCGGCGCTGATTACCATTTGCAAAGACAAACTACACAAAACGGAAGAAGAAGTTGAAAAGATACTGAAGGAAATGAATCAGTAACTTCCATTTCCTGAATTTTGTGAACATCAGGTGTTTGTCATTCGTTTAGCTAGTGAGGATTATATAACTTAAACTCGTCAGCGAAATGAAACAGATTCTTTTGGTATTACTCTTCATTGGGATTTGGGGCTGCGGCCAACAAAAAAACAACTCGCAGAACTTACAAAACCGGATTGACAGTCTGGAACTGAAGCTGGCCGAAAGTTATAAGCCCGGGTTTGGCGAATTTATGAGCGGCATTCAGGCTCATCATTCCAAACTCTGGTTTGCCGGGCAAAACCAGAACTGGAAGCTGGCCGATTTCGAGATTCACGAAATAATGGAAGCGATAGAAGATATTCAGAAATACGAAACTGACCGGAAAGAAAGTCAGTTGATAAAAATGATCAATCCAGCCATCGATAGCATCAATCAGGCGATCAAGAAGGAAGATCCTACGCTTTTTAAGACCAATTTCACTTACCTGACAAACACTTGCAACGCTTGTCATCGTGCGGCCAACTTCGAATTTAATGTGGTGAAGATTCCCGACAGCCTACCCTTCAGCAATCAAGATTTTAAAGTGAATGAGCAAAAGTAATCTGAGAGAAGTTGCCGGAGTATTCCTAAAACTCGGCATAACCGGCTTCGGTGGTCCGGCGGCGCATATTGCCATGATGCGGACTGAAATTGTTGCCAAACGGCAATGGCTGACTGAACAACACTTCCTTGATCTGATTGGCGCAACGAACCTGATCCCCGGACCAAACAGCACCGAAATGGCCATTCACATCGGGCACGAACGGGCTGGCTGGAAAGGATTAATCATAGCTGGATTGTGCTTTATCTTGCCTGCCGTTTTCATCACTAGTATTTTTGCCTGGCTCTACAAAGAATACGGGCAACTCCCTGAAAATCAACCATTCGTTTATGGAATTAAACCTGCAATCATCGCCATTATACTTGGTGCAATTTTCCCTCTGGCCCGAAAGTCGATAAAGACTATTCCACTGGCAATCACTGGAGCAATCGTGCTGATTCTTTCTTTGCTCGGAGTCAACGAAATTTACCTCCTTTTTGGTGCTGGTTTCTTCTTTTTAATCCTGAACTCTGCCCAAAACAAGGCAAAAGTTCTCGTTCCTCTGCCGCTCTTGTCAATTTCAGGAGCGGTTAGTTCGGCTTCAGCTTTTAATCTTTTTTTTATTTTCCTTAAAATTGGTGCCATTCTTTATGGAAGTGGCTATGTGCTGTTTGCTTTTCTGGATACCGAACTGGTTTCAACCGGGCTACTTTCGCGCCAGCAACTGATTGATGCCATTGCAGTCGGGCAATTCACTCCCGGACCTGTATTTTCGGCGGTAACTTTTGTGGGCTATCAAATCTCCGGATGGCAAGGCGCCATTGTTGCAACCATCGGAATCTTTCTGCCGTCGTTTGCTTTTGTAGCCATGCTCAATCCATTGGTCAGGAAAATGAGGAATTCGAACTTGTTCTCTGCATTTCTAGACGCCGTGAATGTGGCATCGATAGCCATTATTGCGGCAATTTGCTTTGAAATGGGCAAAATTTCGATTACCGATTGGCGAACCATCCTCATTGCTGTAATCAGCGCCATTTTTACGTTTGGTTTCCGTCGAATTAATTCTGCATTTATCGTATTGGGCGGATCGCTGCTGGGCTATTTGCTGACGTTTTTGTAATAATGTGAACCCGAATTTTAAGGGGATTCTGTTTAAGTAGATTTTTTCCTTCAAGCGATGATTTCCCTGGTGTTCCCTCAAGGCAATCACTTTTTATCTGACAAATTTTATAGCTTTGCTCTCGTCGTGAAAGCGATTTCAGCTTCAATGAAAAACATTATTACTACTATCTGACAAATAGATCCGACACCCGAAGATGGAGTACATTTTTGGTCAGATTCAATGGAAATTCTTTTTATAAGACTAATTTGCGGTCTGGATAATATAAACGCAAACAAAACAGATGTCAAAAATTTCTTCAAATGCATTTGCCGACACCAAGCCGCATTATAACCTTTTGGACGGATTGCGGGGAGTGGCGGCTCTTTTAGTTGTCTGGTATCATGTAAACGAAGGCTTTGGCTTTGCCGGAGCGGTCAATGGTGTGGGCGATGGCAGCATAAAGAACTTCAACCATGGATACCTGGCTGTTGATTTTTTCTTTATTCTTTCAGGTTTTGTTATCGGTTATGCTTACGACGACCGTTGGAACAAAGGTTTTTCGATGAAAGAATTTTTCAAGCGCCGTTTGATTCGTCTTCATCCTTTGGTGGTAGCGGGTGTCGTTTTAGGTGCCATCACATTTTTCATTCATGGCAGCGTGCAATGGAACGGCACACAGGTTGCCACATCGCTAACCATGCTTGCCATGCTTTGCACCTTGTTCTTTATCCCTGCTATTCCTGGTTCGGGTTACGAAGTGCGCGGAAACGGCGAAATGTTTCCTCTGAATGGGCCACTCTGGTCGCTGTTTTTCGAATATATCGGCAATATCCTTTATGCCTTGTTCATCCGTCGTTTGTCCACTAAAGTTTTAGGTGCATTGGTCGTGGTATTGGGCATTGCCCTCACGTGGTTCGCCACGTTCAATATTTCTACCTACGGAAGTATAGGCGTTGGTTGGACCCTTGATACCGTAAATTTTCTGGGCGGTTCGTTGCGTATGCTTTTCCCGTTTACAATGGGGATGTTCCTGTCGCGCATTTTTCAGCCGGTGAAAGTGAGAGGTGCTTTCTGGATTGGCTCGGCTGCTTTGGTAGCTTTGTTCTCGGTGCCTTTTCTCGGACCTGTTGAACCTGTCAGCATGAACGGTATTTACGAATCGTTCTGTATCTTAATTGCCTTTCCCATCCTCGTTTGGTTGGGCGCATCCGGTGCTACAACCGATAAGATATCGACAGCAATATGCAAATTTTTGGGCAACATCTCGTTCCCGCTATATGTAGTGCATTATCCATTCATGTATCTGTTTTATGCATGGCTCATCAAAAGCAAACTTTATACTTTTGGCGACAGCTGGGCAATGTCGTTGGGTGTAATGGCCTGGAATGTATTGTTGGCTTATGCTTGCCTGAAGTTGTACGACGAACCGGTACGCAGATATTTGGCTAAACGTTTCCTGAAGCAGAATTGATCGTCTTCCTGAAAACTAATAAAATCAGGCTACCAATAACATCGCACCGTTCGTTAAAGCGAAACGGCAATGGATACCCACTTTTGATGGTTTATGCAATATCCTTTGCCGTCTGGCTTTAGCCAACGGGCATAAAATCTGGTATCAGGGATTTAGAATTTCACATTCAATCCCACCATAAAATTAATTCCGGCCTGAGGAAAGTATCCGTCCATTGCCCAGCGCTGCCCTTCGTAAACATAGGAATAAACCCAGGCATTGTTCTCGTATTGGGTATCGAACAAATTGTTCACCATCAGGTGTAAGTTGAATTCTTTAGCGAATTTCTGAGTAACATGATAGGTGAATTTTAGATTATTCAGAAAATAGCCATTGAGTTTCCGGTCGTTGCTCGAAGTATTGTCGATGTATTGCTTGCTCACCGAATACGATTGTAAACTGACATTCAACCCTTTTGCAGCCATCCAGCTTAACTGGCTGTTTGCTATTACATCCGGAGAAAATGCCAAATCTGTAGTTCCCAGTTTGGTTGCAATTTGTCCGCCATTGTCCCAATCGTCAACATAATCGGTAAAGTCTTTGATTTTGTTTTGGCTGAGGGTCAAATTCACGTCCCATTTCAACTTTGTGGTGAGTTTCATCCCAGCCATCAGTTCCAATCCGGCACGGTAGCTGTTGTCAACATTGGTCATAATTGGCGCACCCACATCGTTGATTTCACCCGTCAGGATTAATTGATTCAGGTATGACATGAAGTAAGCGTTTACACCCAAAGCAAGTCGCGAACTGTTGTATTTGTAACCCAATTCAAAGTCGTTTAACGTTTCGAAAGTTGGCTGTTTCCCTTTTGGATCGGCATCGACATAATTAGCACGATTGGGCTCACGATTGGCTCGGGCAAAGTTGATATAAACATTTTGTTTTTCGCTTAACTGATAATAAAGGCCAACTTTTGGATTAAAAAATTCAAAATTATGCTTTTGGGTCAGGTCGCGCAAATCATCATCCAGTCCAGTGATCGAGTAATCTATTTTACGGTACTGAAAATCGGCAAACAAGTTCAGGTTTTCAGCCAATTCGTAATTGTATTTGGCAAATACATTGAAATCTTTCTTCAAACCAGTTCCGCGATACCATTCATGATTCATTTCTGAATCACCGGCGTTGCGTGCCCAGATCACTTTACCAAAATGATTTCCATCGTACACATTATAGCCACCGCCAAAGGTGAAATCGCTGGTTGCCTGTTTCCGATTTATGGAAAATGTCACTCCATAGAAGTCATTATCGAGCCATTTTCGGCGAATTAAGTCGGAATTGGTTATTGTTTCACTACCAATTACTGGTGGAGTAATCAGGTAATCAGCCAGTTTCTGCTCATTTTTATATTCCTCATAATAACCTTTACCCTTGGTGTAAAAACCGTTTGCATTTAGGCTTAACTCCGGACTGAACTGATGAGAAAACAGCAATTGGTAATGATCCTGCTGGTAATAATCGACTTGATTGGGGTAAGTGTAAAGATTGTAGGTGCGGTTATTCGAACTGATCATTTCGTCGACCTGCTTTTGCGAATACAGGTAATGATCGGCATAACGCTGCATCCCAGCCAAATCGTTGTTCAGACGAACTGAAGGAACGCCATTCCAGGCCTGGTAAGTATCTTCCAATCCTGAAAAAACATTCAGTTTCAGGATTGTTTTGTCTGTAAAATATCCTCCGGAAACAAAAAAAGATTTCAGGTCGGAAGATGCACGGTCGATAAAACCATCGGAACTGACTTTCGACAAGCGGGCATCGAATGTAAATTTTCCTTTAAGCAAGCCCGTTCCGACACCAACCGAATTTTTCAGTGTCCCGAACGAACCGGCCGATGAGCTGTATTCGGCAAAAGCTTCTTTGCTGATTGTTGTCGTCTGTAAATTGATTGTGGCTCCGAATGCTGCGGCGCCGTTGGTCGAAGTTCCAACACCGCGCTGTACCTGAATGTTGTCGGTTGAAGAGGCCAGATCCGGAATATCAACCCACCAGGTTCCGTGCGATTCGGCATCGTTCATTGGGATACCATTTACTGTCACATTGATTCGGTTCAGGTCAGTTCCCCGAATCCTAAAATTGGTGTAACCCACGCCAGTACCGGCATCCGAAGTCGTCACAAAAGAAGGAGTTAAGCCCAATAAATACGGAATATCCTGTCCCATATTGTTAGCTCTGATTTCCGAATTTTCTACCGTTGCAAAAGCTACCGGTGTCTTTTCTTTCACCCGTGTAGCCGATACCAGAACTTCTTCAGCCAAAATATTGTCTTGTTTTAAAGCAACATCCAGCGTCTGGTCTCCAGTCAATTTTACTTCTTTGATTTGCTTTTCGTAACCGATAAAAGTTACTGCCAGCTGATAAACTCCTGTCTTCAGGTTTTTAAACTGATAAGCGCCATTCACATCAGTTGTTGTTCCGTTAAAGCCGTTCGAAAGCATTAAGTTGGCGCCAACCAGCCGTTCTCCTTTTTCAGTTTTCACTGTTCCTTTCAGGGTGAATTGGGCAAATCCCCAAAATACGACACATTGCAAAAGCAATGTCAAAAAAATCCGTTTCATTCTTGTTTTTTAAAATGGTTAATAAATAACCAATGAGGCAAGTAATTCCCTTTCGCCATCCCTTCGCCGGCATTACCCGTATCAGGTTCGGTGGGTGTGATCTCAGCCTGTAATTACCCCGACTTTCGTCGGGAAGGCACCCCATTGCGTAAATTGATACGGCAAATGTAGGATTTTTAATAAACGCCATCCAAATTTTTTTTGAGAAAAAGTGTTTTTAGTCTTTTTCTTAATGGCTGTCTTTACCCGGGAATCCACCCGAAAGCTTCTCTTCCAACTTTTCCGGAAATATTGTCATTTAGAATTTTACTGAAATGGAATAATTGACACTAAAAATGACTTTATGGCACTATTAATCAACAAAATAGCCAATGGCATTCTGTTTGAAATGTATTCTACGAAAACAATAAAAAAACAAGATTTTACAATTAAAAATGGAGGAATTAAACTATGTTACCAGTATTTAAAACCAGAAGCCTACCGGGATTATTTGATGAATTTTTTAATGGAAATTTGCTTCCAAATTACATTGAAGAAGGAGCTTGGAAATCGACTCCGGCTGTAAATATTTACGAAACCAACGAAAAGTTCGAAATTGAAATTGCAGCTCCCGGCCTCGAAAAAGACGATTTTAAAATTGATCTGAAAAACGACTACCTATTGGTTTATTCTGAAAAGAAAGACAAAAAAGAAGAAAAGGAAAAGGGAAAGGTCGTTCGTTCTGAGTTCAGATATTCTTCGTTCCAACGCTCGTTTGCTTTGCCAAAAGACATTGATGCGACAGCCATACAGGCAACCCACAAAAATGGAGTTTTGGTTATCGAACTACCGAAAAAAGTGGAGCAAAAAGACAGCTTGGTACGACAGATTGAAATTCAATAAGCTCTTGATTGGCTTGTGTAAATGTACTGATCCGATGACTCTTAGTCATCGGATCAGTTTTTTTATAAGCGATTGTTAAAGCGCTTTCTTCGAAAAGCTTAGTGGCAACAAACTTTCCACACCATTTAATACCAAAATGCCATCTTGTCCGTCGAGAATAATACGGATTGGAGTTTTAAACCGCAGCTCTGTTTCTGCCAGTGCCTGCCGGCACGAACCACATGGTTTCACCGGTTCGTTTACCAAAGCGCCACTTTTAGAAGCTGAAATGGCAATTGTTTTAACTGCCGAATCAGAATAATTGGCATTAGCATAAAATAAAGCGACCCGCTCGGCACACAATCCCGATGGATAAGCTGAATTTTCCTGATTATTCCCCGTAACAATCATCCCATTTTCGAGCAAAACTGCCGCTCCAACATGAAATCCGGAATAAGGCGCATAAGCCTGTTCTGTAATCCGTCTGGCTTCCATCAACAAATTCTGATCGTTTAAAGGTAATTCAACAATATTTGCAAACTCGTGTACTACAATTTTGATTTCGGTCGTTTTCATTCCTGAACAGTTTTGTCCAAATGTACATTAATACTTGTTATTTGACAATGATCCTTACTTGCAACATTTTGTTATTTTTGCGAAGACTCAAACGGAAGTTATGATTAAATATATTCTACTCGTTATTTCATTTTTCATGTTTATACCTGGTTTTGCTCAACAAAATCAGATGAGCCGTGAAGCATACATTCAAAAATATTATCCGTTAGCTATTTCTGAAATGGAACGAAGCGGAATCCCAGCCAGCATCACACTTGCTCAAGGTTGTTGGGAATCGCAAAATGGGAATAGTGTTCTTGCAACTGAGGGGAACAATCATTTTGGTATTAAGTGCAAAAGTGAATGGAGAGGTAAAAAAATATATCACGATGATGATGCAAAAGGGGAGTGTTTCCGAAAATATGCTCACGCAGAGGCTTCTTATGTCGATCATTCCAACTTCCTCATGGCAGGAAGCCGCTACAGTTTTCTTTTTCAACTCGATCCGAAAGATTACGCCGGTTGGGCCCGCGGCTTGAAACAGGCTGGTTATGCCACTGATCCGACTTACGCAGAGCGGTTGATTAAAATTATTGAAGATTTCAAACTCTATGTTTACGACGAATATGGTGACAACCGTCAATTGGCTTCTATTAAACAAGAAGAAGAAAAGACAACACATAATAAAGCACTACGGCCTTCAACACCTGCGAAAAAGAATACTGCTCATAAAATTGAAATGAGAAACGGCTTACGGTCAGTTGTGGTACTTGAGGGTGATACCTACCAAAGCCTTACGAAATTTTTGAAACTAAAGGACTGGCAATTATATACATATAACGATTTCGGCAAAGGAAGGCAACCAAGGCCAAACGAAATCTTATACATTGAAGCTAAATACAGGAAAGCAAGCAAACAACACAAACAGCATGTTACCGAAAACGGAGATACCATGCATTACATTGCACAGAGATATGGAATCCGCTTAAAACCGTTGCTTCGCAGAAACCGCATGGATGATGGACAAGAACCTGCTGTTGGACAAGTCGTTTACCTTCATCATAAAAGTCCGAGAAAAAGGTAAATACAAGTAAAAAGGATAAAGTAAAAGGCAAAAGGAAGAAGTGAATTCTTGAACTTTTGCCTTTTTACTTTTGCCTTAAGTTCAGGTTTTGCTCCACCTGGTAAAAAGTAACCGCAGAAGTACTCGGTCGGCAAACCAGATAAAATTCAAAAGAAAAGCAAGTAGAATGACTGGTATGATGTTGTTGGATAAAAAGGCAACAGCTTGAATAACAAACGCTTTGTCGACAAAATAGTAAAAGCCTGAAACCACGGCAAGCAGCGACAGCAAGATTCCTGTTAAATATAGATATTCGCGTAAATCGGTCTTCCATTGTTCCCGTCGAACCACGGTAAATGCAACCTTTGTAGCAAAATCAGGTGACAGTTGAAATCCGGGTTCAGTTCGAAACGATTTTTCTATAATTTGATCTAATTCTTCATTTTTCATTGCTAATCTCCTTCACTAATTTTAAGCTATCCTCATCAACCACAAATTTAAGTTTTTCTTTTAAAAGTGCCTTTGCCCTGAAAAGATAACTTTTTATGGTTCCTTCGGGCATTCCGGTAATTTGTTCAATTTCCTGATACGAAAATTCTTCCAGATGAAACAAGGTCAACACGGTTCGGTATTGAACAGGTAAAAGTTCGATTTGAGCCCTGAGGTAATGGTGCAAATCAGCTTTCTCAAATTCATCCGACCGATATTCCGTCAAATTACGCAATGCCGCAGAGTCATCAGGATTTACCTCATCGCCTTTCTTGAATTTACGCAAGTAATTAATACTTGTGTTGTAAGCAATGGTAGCTATCCAGGTCGACAATTTGCATTCGTTGCGGTACTTCCCCAGATTCTGAAAAACCTTCAGGAATACCTCCTGACAAACATCTTCCAACTCGTCGTGACGCTGAATTAAGCGGCCAGTAATATGAACAACCAATTTCTGGTATCGGTTTACCAAAAACGTAAAGGCATTCATATTCCCGTTTAAAATCTGGCTTAGTAATTCAGAATCATTCATACTTGAAGTTTGACAGCAGCTACAAACAAAATGTTGCATTAAGTACCGACATTTTATTCAGAAAAAAAACTGAATCATCTGCAACATTTCAGAAACTCTTGCTGTCACATCTTTCAAACATTTAAAACTGGAAATTATGAATCAAGTATTAATGGCAGCAGTAATCTTTTTTGCGATTTATCAAATCATAAAAAATTTTACAGACTTTTTATTAAAAAGAAAAGTAATAAAAGCCGGACATTTTGAAAATGCTGGTATTCTGGAGCAAAAAGTGGCTTCAATCACTACTGAAAATCAGGAAGCCAATAAATATCCGTCGCTGAAATGGGGTTTGGTGGCATTCTTTGCCGGAATTGGCTTTATTATTATCAATCAGATGGGGCCAAGTCTTTACAACGAAGACAACTATCGCAACTTCATGGAAAACAGCATGCTACCATTTGGCATCGAACTGGTTTCCATTTCGCTAGGATTTATTGTGTATTTCCTGATTGTTACTTTTATGAAGAAAAAATAGTTAGAAGCTAGAAGTCGGAAGACCGAAGTCAGAAGTTATCTCCCTTTGGTCTTCGGACTTCTTACACTTTCACCCGCCAATCGCCCAAATCGTGGAATCCACGCAGCAATTCATCAATTTTCATGCGTTTCTTTCCTGAAAGTTGAATATCAGTTATCGAAAGCCATCCATCAGTACACGCAATCTTGAGGAATTTCTTACCATCCGTTTGAAGTGTACCCGGAGCTGCCGGCAAACTAAAGTTATCGCGCGTTGCAGCAAAGATTTTGGCAGTCAGTACCTCCTGTTTTCCTGAATGCACTAATTCTGTCCAGGCCGTCGGATAAGGCGACAGACCACGTACCAAGTTACGAACCGACTCGGTATCTCTGGTCCAGTCGATACGACAATCGTCTTTAAATATTTTAGGTGCATGTTTTATCCGATCCTGATTGGCTATCAAATTTTCCTGATCAATAGCTTCAACGTTTCCGCTCGCCAGTGCTTCCACAGTTTTTACAACCAGATTAGCGCCAATAACCATCAGTTGGTCGTGTAAATCGCCAACCGTATCGTTTTCGGCAATCTCAATTTTCTCCTGAAACATGATTTTCCCGGTATCGATTTCGTGCGAAAGCAAAAAAGTAGTGACCCCGGTTTCCGTTTCGCCATTGATAACAGCCCAATTAAGCGGAGCTGCTCCACGATATTGTGGCAACAACGATCCATGAAGGTTAAATGTGCCCATGGGCGGCATACTCCAAACAATTTCGGGCAGCATACGAAAAGCAACCACAATCTGTAAATCTGCTTTTAGACTTTCCAGTTCAGCAATGAATTCCGGATTTTTCAGTTTTTCAGGTTGAAGGATATGAAGCGATTGTTGCATTGCATATTGCTTAACGGCCGATTCGCTTAGCTGACGACCACGACCAGCAGGTTTATCCGGAGCAGTAATTACACCAACAACATTGTAGTCCTTTTCAACTAAAGCTTTCAAACTCTCGACAGCAAAGTCGGGAGTTCCCATAAATACAATTCGGATTTCTTTCGGAGACATCGTTTTTTTTACAAAGATAAGTCTTGATTCAAAACTCAAAACACGAAATCAAAAAAGAATGGAGCTAATCATCGCGCAAAAAATTACGCTATTGAAAATGAATACCTTAATCTTGAGTTAACAATGATTCAAAACACGTTATTTGCTGATTATAAACAACTTGCACATTCCGACACGTTAACTTATCATCAATAGATTGCTAAATAATTTGTTCACAACAACTTAAGCGAATTTCGCATGAAGGTTTAAGGTATTTTTGTATTATCAATTAATTCTTCAAATTTAATATTTAGGTTATGAGCTTTAAAAAACAATTTCTTAAATCGAAACCAGTTTGTAAGGTTTCATTCCGTTTAGATGCGGCAGAAGCTTCAGGAGCAAAAAAAGTTCAGTTGTTAGGCGACTTTAATAACTGGGATAAATCAGCAGAACCAATGACTGCTCTTAAATCGAACGATTTTACTGCTACACTCGAATTGGAAGCAGGAAAGGAATTTCAGTTTCGCTATTTGATTGATGGGACTGAATGGAAAAACGACTCACAAGCCGACTCATTTGTTGCGAATAGTTTTGGCGAAGAAAATAGTGTAGTTTCAACTATCGCTTAGTTTATAATTGGTTTGCCAATTGTATAAAAAGCCGGAATCAGCAGTTATTACTGTATTCCGGCTTTTTAGATTTCATCTGTTGAATTCGATCTAAATATTGTATTTGTTTTCAATTTCAGGCCTAAGTTTTCGGTTGCCCTTGATTGCTTTAGGTGAATATGGACAATTCTTGCATCCGTTTGAACAGCAATATCCTCTCTTAACCAGATAGAATTCAGTCATTATCCGGTAACCTTGTTGACTCATCACATAATCAACACCTTCAACCGGCGAATCGTCTATGCCGGAATCGAACATATTGTCAAAAATTCCCATTCCAGACTAGTATTTAAACTTCTGAAGAAAGTGACCCATTCGGTCGCGTTTGGTTTTCAGGTATGCCTGATTGTATTCATTCGGTTCAATCTCGATATTTACAGTCGAAACAACTTCAAGATTAAAACCTTCGAGCCCCACCCGTTTAATCGGATTGTTAGTCATCAACCGCATTTTTGAAACACCAAGACTTCTCAGAATCTGCGCTCCTACGCCGTAATCACGTTCGTCAGCGTCAAAACCAAGGTGAATATTTGCATCAATGGTATCCATTCCCTGATCCTGTAATTTATAGGCTGCAATTTTATTCATCAGACCAATTCCGCGACCTTCCTGCTGCATATAAACCACAACTCCCTTTCCTTCCTTCTCGATCAGATCCATGGCTCGGTCGAGTTGTTCTCCACATTCGCAACGTTTCGAACCGAAAATATCGCCAGTCATGCACGATGAATGAACCCGCACCAAAACAGGTTCATCAATTGCCCATTCGCCTTTAATTAAGGCAATGTGCTCAACCCCGTTAGAAACCTGTTTGAAAGGAATAATCCGGAAATTGCCATGCTTTGTTGGAAGAAATACTTCTTCGCCTCGTTCAATCAAACTCTCACTCTGCAACCGGTAATTGATCAGGTCTTTGATCGATATTAGCTTTAAATCAAAACGTTCAGCCAGCTTCGCCAATTCGGGCAAACGCGACATCGTGCCATCGTCGTTCATAATTTCGATGAGCACGCCTGCTGGTGTTAATCCGGCCATTCGGGCTAAATCAACAGCTGCTTCGGTGTGACCTGCGCGACGCAGAACTCCCCTGCTTCTTGCTCGGAGTGGGAAAATATGGCCGGGACGACCAAGTTCTTCCGGTTTTATATCGGGGTTCGCTAAGGCGTTCAAGGTTTTTGCACGATCGCTGGCCGAAATACCAGTAGTGCATCCATAGCCAAGCAAATCAACAGAAACGGTAAACGGAGTTTCGTGCGATGAGGTATTTTTTCCAACCATCAAATCCAGTTCAAGCTCATCACACCGTTCTTCTGTAATTGGAGCACAAACCAGGCCTCTCCCATATAAAGTCATGAAGTTAACCATTTCAGGAGTAACCATTTCGGCTGCAGCAATAAAATCACCCTCATTTTCACGATCTTCATCGTCAACCACAATAATTAACTGTCCTTTACGAATAGCGTCAATGGCTTCCGGTATTGTATTTAGTTTTATTTCATTCATCGCTTAAACTAATTTCAAAAAATATGGCCGCAAAATTAGTGAAAATTATCGACTTGACGGTACGAAATTGAGTTTATGCCCGCTTCGACTTTTCCCAATTGACCGATTGTTTCCCTTTCAGAAAACGAATCCAACCCAGAATGGAGGCATAATTTATTGCAGTGAAATAGAATGGCACAAATAGCAACTTGAAACGAATTTTATGGCGTTCCAGAAACCCGCCCAACAGTGACAGCAGATACATCATTGCCTGAAAATAAAAGAAAATCGAATAAAAATTGTCAATGCTCCATTTCCCACCTTTCAACACGATGAAGAGATTGATAAATAACAGGCAAAACAAGGCGATGGGCGCAATGGTCCAACGTAGAACTTTGTGCGAAATATACTGAACCGAGAGCAACCCGTAGTGAAATGGGTTTAGCAATTCCTTTAACCGGCCAATGGTTTGGAGTCCGCCGGCTGCAATACGTACTTTACGTTTCATTTCTTCGGATACGTTTGCCGATGCGGTTTCTATGGCATAAGCTTCAGGAGTATAGGCAATTCGGTAACCCTTTTCAGCAATCCTCAGAGATATAATAAAGTCATCAAGTATAGTATCATTTTCAACTTCAGAATAAAGATCTGTACGGATGGCAAAAAGCTCACCAACCGCACCAACGGCTGAATTCAGCTCACTATCCATACGTTTGACCCACGATTCAAATTTCCAGTACAAGTTTTCGCCTGATCCGGCGGCTCCATCAGCTTTCAATGATATTATTCTTTTCTCGCCGGCGATACATCCAACGTTGGGGTCATTAAAAGTCTCAACCATCACCCGAATTGCCTGCTTACAAAGTGTAGTATTGCTATCAGAAAAAATTACGATTGGAGCATCAACAAATTGGATTCCCCGGTTCATGGCATGGATTTTACCTTTTCGCTCAGGAAGATGATGCACTTCCATTTGCGGATATTTCTTTAATATTTCCGGAGTTCCGTCATCTGATCCGTCTGTAATCCAGAGGTATTGAATTTTGTCCTGAGGGTAATCGAGTTCGAGTAAATTCTCAACTTTAACATCAACACAATTACTTTCGTTGTATGCAGCAACAAACATACAAACACGGGGCAAGTCAGTGGTTTTGACTTCAGGATAAATGTTTTTTTTGGAGTTTGCTTTTTTTAAGGATAGAAGTATAGCCAGCAAAATTGCATATCCGGCAAAGGTATAAAACACGATCAGAAGCAATATCCAGAATACTATTTCCAAAGGATTTACTGTTGTTTGTAAAATTCAACTAACGCTTCGGCTTGCGATAAATTATCATATTTTTCCTGAATAAATCCAATTGCATTAGTACCAATCCGATCAGAAAGTGAGCGGTCGGTAATCAATTGATTGATGGCTTCGGTAAAGCTGTCGGCGTCATTGGCTATCAAAATATTTTTTCCACTTTCAGTTGGAATTCCTTCAGTCCCAATATCGGTTGTTACTATTGGTTTACCGAGCGCCATACCTTCAATAATCTTGATTCGCATACCGCTTCCTGAGAAAAGCGGAACAACCATAACAGCCTTAGAATTAATAAAATCGTAGGCGTCATTTATTTCGCCCAAATACACAACTCCATCCAGTTTTATAATTCGTTCGAACCATTCAGGGGCATTTCTTCCGGCAAGATAAAACTTCAAATCCGGGTTTTCCTGATGTATTTTAGGCCAGCAATGATTGAAAAACCAGATCAATCCTTCCTGATTCGGGGCCCAATCGAGCGCCCCAATGTGAAACAAAGAGGGGAACTCCAGTTTTCGGGCAGTTGGAACAAGCGAGGCAAAATCAATACCGGTTTGTGAGGTATGACGTGGTTTGGTATTGCCCAACTTATCGAGGATTATTCCGTCACGATCGGTAATTGGTACAAGTAAGTCGTAGGAATTAAGATAACTGATCTCGAATCGTTTAATCCGCTTTGAAAGATTCCGAAGATATTTTGAGCGAAATCCATCAGATAATGTGGCCGTCCGCTCCCAAATTTCGTATTCGATATTGTGAGCGCGGTAGACAATCAAAGCTTTCGAATATTCACGGATAACAGGGATGTATGGACAAAGATATAATCCTTCAAGCTGGATAACATCGAATGTTTTTTCGGTCAGCAGTTTGGCCAGTTCATTGCTAAATTCGTCGGAAATAAACCGTTGTGCATTGTACGGAAGCTTAGAGAAGAGTAGGTTAAGTGTAGCTTCTAACCAATTGATTGATGCCGGCACTTCAACCAGACGAAAATCGGCCTTGCTTTTCACATCGTCAGGCATATCTTTAATGCGAATATGATGTTTGGAAGTATTCATACTCAACACAGTTACTTCGTGCCCAAGCATCGAAAATCCCTTCGTCATGTTTAAACAGGCGATGGCTCCTCCATCTTTTGGAGGCCATGGAACTTTATTCATCAATTGAAGTATACGCATCGATCTATTATTCAGGTTTATGACGATTAAAAAATCGAACTTTTGTCAGACGTTTAAAAAGAGCCTGATAGCTTTCTATATTCATAACTCCGGAATCGGTTGCCGCCTTATAAGTCAGCCAAATACCCAGTGGAAGAAAAACAAACGAGGCAAGCCACATTCCTCCGACCATTGACCAGGCATCTTCCCGGGCAAATTTCTCTCCGGTAATCATCAAAATATAGTAAGCTATAAACATTAATATGGACACAACTACCGGCATGCCCAGCCCACCTTTCCGAATAATGGCCCCAAGAGGTGCACCTATAAAAAAGAAGATCAAACAGGCAAACGAAAGGGTAAACTTACGGTGCCACTCCATGGCGTAACTATTCAGCGATTTCTTTCTCATATACATTTCGTCGAATTGCTGGGTAAGCGCTAAGGAGTTACTTCGAACATTACCGATAACGCGCTGATAAAGAGCGGCCTTCTCGAAGGTGCTCAATGCTGCAATAGTTTTATCGAAATCGACGATACTATCTGGTTTAATGTTAGGATTAATTCGAAGTGAATCTATTGGATTAGACAACCACGAAACTTGCCGATTAACATCGCTGATGTAACTAAAGGCGGTCAAATACCTCCACAACTGAAGCTTATATTCTTTAAAAACAGAATCTCCCTGACTGGTGAGCTGCGAAACATTCATCATTTTTGAAGCTCCGGCATAGCGCTTTTCATCAATCCGGTTAAATTCAAAATCTTTCATGCTAATATTAATAACCTCTTTCTGAAACGATTCGCGCCGAAAAGGATACCGTTTTGCAGTACTTTGCCGGCTTTCTGTTCCTTCAGTATAATTTTGTCCGTTATATAGCGTGATTGACATGAATTTCTTATCCTGCGTTATTTCCATTTTACCTGAATCAGAAATCGATACATTTACATTTCCCTGGTTGTCGGCGTGGTTGTAAATCATCACATCGTAAAGCATGTTGTTGTTTTTCCCCTTACGTTCAACTTTAATACTGTAATTTTCCATATCATTACTGAAAACACCCTCCTTAATCACCATTTCAGGCTTTTGCTGTTTAACACTGTACATTAAAGTGTAAAATTTCAGGTTGGTTTTAGGCAAGATATTATTGGAAAAATAAAATGCGATTGAAGTAAGAATAAGAGCAACAACAAAAAGAGGTCGCATAATTCGAAATAATGAAATCCCTGAAGCTTTCATGGCGACCAGCTCGTAATTCTCCCCCAAATTGCCAAAAGTCATGATTGAGGCCAACAGCATTGCCAGAGGGAAAGCAAGAGGAACAAGCCCAAATGACGCATACATCAACAATTCCGACACAATTCCCCAATCAAGTCCTTTTCCAACCAAATCATCAATGTATTTCCACAGAAATTGCATCAGTAGAATGAAAACACAGATGAAAAAGGTCATAAAAAAAGGACCCAGAAAACTTTTAATGATAAACTTATGTAATAGCTTCATGCTTATGCTTGCATAATAAAACGTTTACAAAACTAAGGTATTTTGAAGAATTAAAAAGTGAATCACAAACACCTTCAAAATTATTTTGAGCGCAAAACGAGAAATAGAGCTTTGCAGTTCCCATAAAACAGATTTTCTGAAATGAATTTGAAGGATAATGATTGGATATAAAAAACGAACCTGAAGCAGACAATAAACTGTTTATGAAAGAAGTGATAATACAAAAACAAATTGAATAGAGAATAGTCAGTCAGGAGGAATGGATTTATTAGTGGGGAAAAGCTAACTTGAAATTTGAAAGACGATTTTAAGCAGGGTAGTTGATCACGATGATGCCAATCAGGAGCCAAGTAAATGTTTCAGTTTCGATACTTGAGTATCCCAAAGATTACTGGTTTCATGGATTTCGTCTTCCTCGGCAAAATCAATAATAGTAAGCGAAACATCATTTGTCAGATCATCTTGATTAATAATAAACTCGAAATACAATTCATCTGCGTCATCGCCAACCCATTCGAACCTTACCATTTTATTTTCACGGTGAATCTTTTTTTCTGCAGTTTGACTTGCGTCTCCCCAAATGAATGTAAATAGATTTCCTTTTACACGAACATCATCAGCAAACCATTCGGTTAAGCCTGAGGCGGTACTCAGTCTGTTAAAGAGAACTTTGGGAGAGCAGTTGACAGTATATTCCAATTGTATTTGTGTTTTTTCAGCCATAGGTTCTTTGATTTTCTGCAATATATGTATTTAAACAGAAAAAACAAGCCATCGAAAAAAATGTATCACAGATTTTTTTTTGATTTTTTTTAGCTTCGTCGATCAACAAATAAATAAAGTGCTATATTTGCCACCGCAAAAAAGGAATGGAAGTTTCTTTTTTTAAGTTCAAAATAGACGATGGCGAGGTAGCTCAGCTGGTTAGAGCGCGCGATTCATAATCGCGAGGTCGGCGGATCATGCCCGCCTCTCGCTACTTAAAAATGAAGCAGTTAAGAAATTTTCTTAACTGCTTCATTATTTTTATTTCTTTTGCGTTTTAATGATATCAACCGCTAAAGAAAAAAATCCCTGTCCGAATTTCCGACAGGGATTTTTAATTTATAATTTTTGTACTTCGGTCTTTTGACTTCAGTCTTCTAATTTATTTGACTTCTTCAAAGTCAACATCAGTTACTTCACCGTCCTGTTTGTTGCTAGCGCCAGCGTTGGCTTGTTGTCCGGCATTCGGATCAGCCTGGGCTCCACCAGCCGCTTGTGCATTATACATTTCCTGAGATGCAGCCTGGAAAACGGTGTTCAGTTCAGCAGTTGCTGTATCGATAGCTGCAATATCCTGTGCGGCATGTGCAGCTTTCAGCTTAGTCAATGCTTCTTCTATCGGAGCTTTTTTGTCGGCTGGTAATTTGTCACCAAATTCTTTCATTTGCTTGTCGGTCTGGAAAATCAGACTGTCGGCCTGGTTCAACTTGTCAACTTTTTCGCGTGCAGCCTTGTCTGATGCTTCGTTGGCAGCCGCTTCGTCGCGCATACGCTTAATTTCGGCATCACTTAAGCCTGAAGATGCTTCAATACGAATCGACTGCGATTTTCCGGTTGCTTTATCCTTAGCCGTTACGTGCAGAATACCGTTGGCATCAATATCGAAAATTACTTCAATTTGAGGAACACCGCGTTGTGCTGGTGGTAGACCGTCAAGATGGAATTTACCGATGGTTTTATTTCCTGCAGCCATTGGGCGTTCGCCTTGCAATACATGGATTTCAACCGATGGCTGATTATCACTGGCTGTTGTAAATGTTTCAGTTTTCTTGGTTGGAATGGTTGTGTTTGATTCGATTAAACGAGTCATCACGCCGCCCATAGTTTCAATACCCAAAGAAAGTGGAGTTACGTCAAGTAACAATACATCTTTTACTTCTCCGGATAAAACACCACCTTGAATAGCAGCTCCAATAGCCACAACTTCGTCGGGATTTACACCTTTTGAAGGCGCTTTTCCGAATAATTCCTGTACCTTATCCTGAACAGCAGGTATACGGGTTGAACCACCCACCAGAATTACTTCGTCGATGTCGCTTGCTTTTAAACCTGCGTTTTGCAATGCTTTGCGGCAAGGTTCAACTGTAGCCTGAATCAGTCTGTCGGCCAGTTGTTCGAATTTAGAGCGAGTCAAGGTTTTTACCAAGTGCTTTGGAATTCCGTTAACCGGCATAATGTAAGGCAAATTGATCTCAGTTTGGGTTGAGCTCGATAATTCAATTTTTGCTTTTTCTGCAGCTTCTTTCAACCGTTGTAAAGCCATTGGATCCTGACGCAGGTCAATCCCTTCATCTTTTTTGAATTCGTCAGCAAGCCAGTCAATAATTACGTGGTCGAAGTCGTCACCACCCAGATGGGTATCGCCATCGGTTGATTTTACTTCAAATACACCTTCGCCTAATTCAAGAATTGAAATATCGAAAGTACCGCCACCAAGGTCGAATACCGCGATTTTCATTTCGCGGTGCATTTTATCTAATCCGTAAGCCAAAGCAGCAGCAGTTGGCTCGTTGATGATACGACGGACATTCAATCCAGCAATTTCGCCGGCTTCTTTGGTTGCCTGACGCTGTGAATCGTTAAAATAAGCAGGAACGGTAATAACGGCTTCGGTTACTTCCTGACCCAAATAATCTTCAGCGGTTTTCTTCATTTTCTGAAGAATCATAGCCGAAATTTCCTGAGGTGAATATTTACGGTCTTCAATAACTACACGTGGCGTGTTGTTATCACCCTGAGCAACTGCATAAGGAACTCGTTGAATTTCTTTAGCCAGGTTCGAAAAACTTTCACCCATCAATCGTTTGATGGAATAAACAGTTTTTGCAGGATTTGTGATCGCCTGGCGTTTTGCCGGATCACCTACTTTACGTTCGCCGTTTTCAACAAAACCAACGATTGATGGTGTAGTACGTTTGCCTTCGCTATTTGGGATAACAACAGGCTCGTTACCTTCCATAACAGATACACACGAGTTGGTGGTACCTAAGTCAATTCCAATAATTTTTCCCATTTTATGATATTTTTAAACTTGTTATTTTCAATAAGAATTAATCACGAGCAGTTTCTATTCAATCGCTATGCCATAAATCTTCCCGACTAATATTTGGTAAATTTGGCATTCTAAAGTTTTGGCAGGGGATGATCTTGACAGAATGCGTGACAAAAAGACAGCGAAAACAGTCGGGAGTTCCACGACGAGAGTCTGAAGGCAGTTGCTAAAAAACAGAAAGTAGCGATTGTGTCAGAATTTTTAATTTATCAGATTGCTGAATTATCAAAATAACTAACTTCAACCCATCATAAACCATCAAACAATGAAAAATAAACCAACACAGGCAGTTCCGCGCGAACGCCTTTTTTCACTCGATGCACTTCGTGGATTTGATATGTTCTGGATAACTGGCGGAGGTTATCTGGTTGCAGTTTTGGCAAAATATACCGGAGCTGGCTGGCTGAAAGTCCTTGCAGATCAAATGGAACATGTTGAATGGGCTGGCTTCCATTTTGAAGACCTTATTTTCCCGTTGTTCATGTTTATCAGTGGAGTTGCAATTCCTTTTGCTCTGATTTCAAAGTTAGAGAAGAAGGTTCCGAAGGCTGAATTGGCCAAAAAAGCTGTAAAACGTGGGCTTACACTTGTTTTGCTCGGAATGGTGTATAATGGCGTGTTCAGTGACGGATTTGAAAATCCACGTTTCGCTAGCGTGCTCAGTCAAATTGGACTAGCGTATTTGTTTGCTTCGTTAATTGTCATTTACAGCAAAACCTTCAAAGACAGGCTGTATTGGTTAGGCGGTATTCTCGTTGGATATGGCATCGTACAATTGTTAATTCCGGTTCCCGGCATTGGTGCAGGCGTTTTAACTCCTGAAGGTTGCATAAATGGGTATATCGATCGCGCCATTTTGCCTGGACGATTACACGGAGGGGTATTCGATCCTGAAGGCCTTTTGTGTATTTTTTCGGCTATTGCTATTACATTAATGGGAACTGTGGCTGGTCATTTTTTGCGCGATAAAACCACAACTGATCAGCAGAAAGTCAAAACCCTTTTGATTATTGGAGCTTCCACCATTGTAGCGGCATTACTTTTGAGTACATTTTATCCGATCATCAAGAAATGCTGGACTACACCTTTTAATTTACTTGCCGGTGGTATAGGTTTTATCCTGATGGCCACGTTTTATTGGATCATTGATGTGAAAGGATGGAAAAAGTGGTCTTTTTTCTTCCGGGTTATCGGGATGAACTCCATTTTTATCTATCTGCTTTACGATATGGTTAATGTGGGCAGCATTACAAAATATGTGCTGGGCTGGACTGTTTTATGGGGCGATTTCGGAATGGTCGTGAATGTTGTCGGGAGCATCATGATTGTATGGTCGCTGCTCTATTACATGTATAAAAAGAATATTTTCCTGAGGGTATAACCATTTTTCGACATAACGAAAGAAGCCGGTTCGATTGAGCCGGCTTCTTTCGTTATATACCAGTGTTGTGTTAAGCTTCAAATATTCAGCATCTCATCCAAATGTAAGCAGATTCCAAAACAAGTCTTCGACGTGAGCTCTGTCGAACACTCAGAATGACTTTCAGTTATTAAGTACTTAATACAACGGTAAATATGGCTCAATTTGATTGCTTCGGTTGTTGTCGAATCATTTGTGCCAAACAAACCAGATATTCCAATCTATAAATTCTTACTTTTGTAGCCAAATTGAATACAAAAGATATGTCAGTCCATAAAGAAATACGACGTGTTACAACACACACACTTTTGGAAATGAAGCTGAAAGGCGAAAAAATAGCTATGCTTACTTCGTACGATTACAGTATGGCTAAACTGGTTGATCAGGCAGGTATTGATATTATTCTGGTTGGCGACTCTGCTTCAAACGTGATGGCTGGTAATGAAACAACCTTACCAATCACGCTCGACCAAATGATTTATCATGGTAAATCGGTGGTTAAAGCGGTGAATCGCGCACTGGTGGTGGTCGATATGCCATTTGGAACTTATCAGGGAAACTCTTTGGAAGCGCTGAATTCGGCCATCAAAATCATGAAAGTGACACACGCGGATGCTGTAAAAGTTGAAGGCGGCAAAGAAATCATCGAATCTGTCGAACGTATTTTGTCAGCTGGTATTCCGGTAATGGGCCATTTGGGACTGATGCCACAGTCGATTAATAAATACGGAACGTATACAGTTCGTGCCAAAGAAGAAGTTGAAGCACAGAAGTTAATTGAGGATGCTATTTTGCTTGAAGAAGCTGGTTGCTTTGCTATTGTGCTCGAAAAAATTCCGGCTGAATTGGGCGCCAAAGTGTCGCAGGCATTAAAGATTCCGGTTATTGGCATTGGAGCTGGTGGCGGATGCGATGGCCAGGTTTTGGTTCTTCACGACATGCTCGGAATCACCCAGACCTTTTCGCCCCGTTTCCTGAGAAGATATCTGAATCTGGCTGAAGAAATTCAAGGTGCTGTGAATTCCTATGTTCAGGATGTGAAATCACAGGATTTTCCAAACGAAAAGGAACAATATTAAGGGTTGCGGGATACGAGATGCGTGTTGCATGTTTTTTAACCCGAAACTCGCAACATTTGTTTCCGACAGAGACTAAGCACGTATAAATAAATTTACAGGGAATGGATATAATTTACGAAGACAATCATATTATCGCAGTCAACAAGGCTTGTGGAGAGATCGTTCAGGGCGACAAAACCGGTGATGTAACTTTAATCGACAAAGTAAAAGAATACATCAAAGAAAAATATAAAAAACCGGGAGATGTTTACCTCGGTTCACCACACCGTCTCGATAGGCCGACTTCCGGAGTCATCCTGTTTGCGCGCACAAGCAAAGCGCTTCTTCGCCTTAACGAAATGTTTCAGGATAAGGAAGCAATGAAAAAAACATACTGGGCTGTGGTCGATAAACTTCCGGAGTTGGAAGAAGGAACTTTGCACCACTGGCTGTTGAAAGATGAAGCGAAGAACAAATCGCATGCCCATGACAAGGAGCGCAAAGGATCGAAAGAAGCCATCCTGGATTATCGTCATGTAGCCACGCTCAATCATTATCATTTGCTCGAAATCGATTTGAAGACGGGTCGTCACCACCAGATCAGGGCGCAGCTCAATCGGATTGGATTACACATCAAAGGAGACCTGAAGTACGGCGCTGCCCGTAGTAACGAGAATGCCGGAATTCATTTGCACGCCCGCAAAATCGAATTTATTCATCCGGTAACCAAAGAGCCGATAAAGATTGTTGCCAAACCGCCGAAAGATCCAATCTGGAACGATCTGGCACAGATTGATTATCTGAAAGACTAGAAAAAAGTGATCAGCCGCAGTGGTCAGTAATAACAAATGAAAGGATTCCATCTCTTTTAAGAAAGATGGAATCCTTTTTTTTTTTGAGGAATTGCTTAAATCCGATTTCAGAACTTAATCTCGCTAAATCGTTTCCTTTTTTTGATATAGAACTGAAAGACAATGCTTTTGGAAAGTTTTTCTGCCGGAACGGATAAATGACCGGCCTGCCGAGCCAGTTTGCGTTTACGGTTTAGCGAAGGAATCGAGCAATAGAAATGATAATGCGCTTTGAACACGCTCACAATGCCATTCATGTTGAATTCGGCGAGTAGTTTAAATGCAGCTACGCCGTCCAAAATCATGCGCATGAATAGAATTTGGACGAGCTGACCGGGAGGCAAATTTTTGTATAGCAACCAAAGGTTATTCCTAAAATTCAAATATAGTTTACGCGGATTGTCGTACGAAAGCGTTCCACCGCCAACATGATAAACGGTACTTTCCGAAGTATAAACAATTCGGTATCCGCGGTTTTTAAGGCGCCAACATAAATCTATTTCTTCCATGTGCGCCCAGAAATCGGCATCAAATCCGCCAGCTTCGTGGAAATGGTTGGAGCGCACAAACATGCAGGCTCCGGTTGCCCAAAAAATATCGACCGAATCGTTGTATTGGCCGTGATCTTCTTCCACTTCGTTAAAAATCCGTCCCCGGCAAAACGGGTATCCAAACCGGTCGATGAAACCTCCGGCAGCACCGGCATATTCAAAATGAGTTTTCTGGTTATAACTGAGTATTTTGGGCTGAACCGCGGCAATCGACGAATCATTTTCCATCATGCGGATTGGCTCGTCCAACCATCCCGAGGTAACTTCAACATCCGAATTCAGGATGACAAAATAGTCGGCATCAATCTGTTTCAAGGCTTCGTTGTATCCCCGTGCAAACCCATAGTTTTGCTTCAGATCAAGGATTTTAACTTCCGGAAATTGATTTTGAAGTATTTGCAGGGAATCATCAGTAGAGCCATTGTCAGCAACAACGATGTCAGTTAATTCTCCTTTGCTGAATTCAATTACAGAAGGCAAGAATTGTTGCAACAGTTTGGCCCCGTTCCAGTTGAGGATGACAATGGCAATTTTAGGATGACGCATATAAAACTGAAGGATTGAATTACTGAAGGATTGATGCCATGTTATGGAATAAGTAGTTTTGCCAAAACCACGGACATATTCTCTTTTTCGAGGTTGAAAAGCATATTAGCTATTTTCTCCAATTTATCAGGATCCTCCGATTGTAAAACCAATTTGATTTCGCGGATTTGTTTACCTGTCAGCTCTTCTTCGAGCAGTGACCATATTTTTTGATTTTCTTCTTCCTGTTTTGGAACTCCCAAATGCTCAAGCTCCAGCTTGGTGGCTTCCAATATTTCGCGGGCTTTCAGGATAACCGGATCTGAATCTTTTCCGGTTCCGGCGGCATCGCGCAGGTTCCAGCTCGAATAATCGTATTTCAGTTCCTTGATCATCCTTACTTTTGTGCTTTCTTTGCCAAAAATTCGTTCCAGAAATATGATGGTGTGGCTTTTCCAGGCTTCCAGATCGAAGTTTTTAGCTGTCAGACTTTCAAGTTGTTTGTTGATCAGGGCAATTTCTTTTTCGATCATTTGGTGAATTGTTTGTTCGATGCAAGTTATGAAATAGGAATGAGAAAAGGTCATTAGAAATCAGGAAAAAGAATTAATGAATCAGGAAAGGGGAAGAGTCAATTCAAAATAACTCTGTTTTTCTCCTTTCACTTTTCTTTTTCTTGATTTCTAACCTAAATGTTTATTTACGATGGAGTAAAATTCATCGAAATAGTTTGCATTGCAGGCAATCATTTCACCGCCGAACAAGTAATTTTCGCCACCGCTGAAATCGCAAACTTTGCCCCCGGCTTGTTTCAGGATGATGATTCCGGCAGCAACATCCCACGAATGCAGTGCATGCTCATAAAAACCTTCGAACCTTCCGGCGGCAACATAGGCCATGTCGGCAGCCGCTGAGCCCAAACGACGCATGCCGTGCGAGTTTCGCATAAAAAAGTTCATTGCTTTCAGGTAATTATCCAGTTTTGAAAAATCGTAATACGGAAATCCGGTTGCTATTAGCGAATCGGCTGTACTTGAGGCTTTCGAAACGTGAATCTCTTTGCCATTCAGGTAGGCTTTGCTGCCTTTCCAGGCATAGAACATTTCGTTGAGGCTGATTTCGTAAACCACGCCCATGATAATTTCCTGATCTTCCATTAGGGCAATGCTTACGCAAAATGGCGAAATCCCATGAATGTAATTGGTGGTTCCGTCCAGTGGATCAATCACCCAGCGATATTTTTCTCCGTTGTCCTGAGCAGTTCCTTCTTCGGCAATAAAACCGGATTCGGGCAACAGTTCGCGCAAGGCGGCAACAATCGTTTTTTCGGCAGTTTTATCTACATAGGTTACCATGTCAGCTTTTCCTTTGTGGATAATGTCTTCAGCCGTAAATTTCAGCCGTTCGTCATAAATAAACCGGCCAACTTCGCGAGCCAGTTCCTGAACTTGTGTGCAAAGTATTTCGAAATTCATGTTTGTCAGTTATAAGTTATAAATGATGAGTTAAAAAATAACTATCTCAGGTCTTTCTTCTCCAAGCTCTTTGCCCTTTGCTCTATGCTTGAATTATGCTTCCCCAAACGTTCCCATTTGGCAATATGTTTTCCAATTTTACTGAAACAATATGATTTTGCAGATTTTCGTGATATTCAGTTTCCACTTTGATGTAATTGTCAGTAAATCCTGAAATCGATTTTTTGTCTTTTTGTTCTTCAAAGAGTACTTCGTGCACTGAGCCTAAATTCTGGCGGTAGAAATCCTCGGTTTTCCGGTCGGAGAGCGAAATCAGTCGTTGTGTGCGATGTTTACGTTCGTCAACCGGAACAACTGGTTTTATCTCCAATGCTTTGGTTCCAGGCCTTTCGGAATAAGGAAAAGCATGGAGTTGTGAAACGTCCAGATCAGCAATAAAACGGTAGGAATCGCGGAAGAAATCGTCGGTTTCGCCATTGGTTCCGGCAATCACATCCACTCCGATAAAGGCATTCGGAATTTCAGCCTTGATCTTTGCCACCCGACTTTCAAAAACCTCACGCTTGTATTTTCGTTTCATCAGGCTCAAAACATTGTTCGATCCGGATTGAAGCGGCAAATGGAAATGTGGCATGATTCGCTGCGAACGGGCAGCAAATTCGATGATATCATCAGTTAGCAAATTGGGCTCGACCGATGAAATCCGGATGCGTTTCAAGCCTTCAATCAGATCAAGTTCGTGCAACAGGTCGATAAACGTTTCGCCGGTTGATTTTCCAAAGTCGCCAATATTTACGCCAGTAAGAATAATTTCAAGGGTGCCTTTTGCCACTATTTCACGTGCTTCGGCTACCGTATTCTGGATGCTGTCGTTGCGGCTCTGCCCCCGGGCAAACGGGATGGTGCAGTAGGTGCAGTAATAATCGCATCCGTCCTGAACTTTCAGAAAGCTACGTGTTCGGTCGCCAAAGGAATAGGCATGAAAATAATTTTTGATTTCTTTCGGCTTCTGAATGTGAATTTCGGTTTGCTCTTTTTTATTCAGATTACCTAAATATGTGGTAATATTCTGTTTCTCCGATGAGCCGATGATCAGGTCAACCCCTTCAATTTTTTCGATGGTTTCGGGCTGCAATTGGGCGTAGCAGCCGGTAACTATTATCAGTGCTTCCGGGTTTTTACGCACCGCCTGACGGATGATATTCCGAGTTTTTTTGTCGCCTTCGGCAGTAACCGAACACGAATTTATAACGATCGCATCAGCATGATCTGTAAACTCAACCCGTTCAAATCCAACCTCCTCGAAGCGGCGTGCAATGCTTGATGTTTCCGAAAAATTGAGTTTGCAACCGAGTGTATAAAACGAAGCCTTTTTGCCTGAATATTCCATTAAAATCCTTTCCATCATCTGATAATCAGGCGGCAAAAATACAAAAGAATAAGAAGAAAAAGCAAACTTGCCACAAAGGCACATTTCAATAAAAATTCTTTGTGTCTTAGTGGCAAAAATCTTAGAGTAAATCGCTGGCCAGTTCAGCTAAATAGCTTCGTTCGCCTTTTAGCAGGTTTACATGGGCAAAAATTTCATGGTTTCGCATTTTCTCGGTCATGTAAGCCAAACCGTTCGATTTCATATCCAGATAAGGTGAATCGATCTGTTGAAGGTCGCCCGTAAAAATAAGCTTGGTTCCTTCACCTGCCCGTGTAATAATGGTTTTTATTTCGTGCGGAGTCAGGTTCTGCGCTTCATCGATAATGAAGTATGAGTTTGAAAGGCTTCTTCCCCGGATATAAGCCAATGGAGTAATTACCAGGCTTTCTTCTTTCAGCAGTTCTTCTATTTTTTGATATTCGGCACTCCGGGCATTAAAATTATGCTTGATCACAGATAAGTTGTCGAACAAGGGTTGCATGTATGGACTGATTTTTTCCTGTGCGTCGCCAGGTAAAAATCCAAGATCGCGGTTGCTCAGCGCCACAATCGGACGGGCCAGTAATATTTGTCCGAAGCTTTTGTGCTGTTCGAGCGCTGCAGCCAGAGCCAGCAATGTTTTTCCGGTTCCGGCTTTCCCGGTTAGTGCAACCAGTTTAATCTCCGGATTAAAAAGAGCATCGAGACTGAACGTTTGTTCTGCATTGCGTGGTTTGATTCCGTATGCAGTTTTTTTCTCAACCCGAACCATCTTTTTCAATCCACCGTCGTATCGTCCCAAAACGCTCGCTTTAGGCGACTTCATTATGAAATATTCGTTGACGTCGGGCCTTTCTGCCAATTCCATTTGTTCAACCGGAATTGAATTATCACTATAGAGCTTTTCGATCAGTGTATCGTTAAAGTTCTCTAATTCGGTGACACTCTTATTCAGGATTTGAATGTCTTTGACCTTGTCGTTGTAATAATCTTCCGACTGAATTTTCAACGATTTGGCTTTCATCCGGAGATTAATGTCCTTGGTGATCAAAATGGTGGGTCGGTCGGGAAATTTCTGACCAACATACATGGCAATGGCCAAAATACGGTGATCCGGAATGTCTTCGCGAAACGAATGTTTCATTTCTTCAGGAATAGGCTTTCCGGTTTCTATAATCAGCTTTCCCTTGTCTGGACCAAGTTTAATGCCTCCGTTAAAAAGTTGATCGCCAACAATTTCGTCGAGTTCGCGCACGAATTCCCTTGCCTGAAAGTTAATTGGGTCGTTCCCACGTTTAAATTTGTCAAGTTCTTCCAGAACGGTTATTGGAATGACGATGTCATTATCCTGAAACTGGTAAATGCTGGTATGATCGTGCAAAATCACGTTGGTGTCGAGCACAAAAATTTTAGTTTGCTTTTTCTTTGCCATCTCCGTAATCTTTAAGGTTTCCATAAATTTAGAAAAATTAGAATGTAAATCTGAGGTAATCGCAGTTAAATTCTCAATTTTACACTTCTATTTTTAAACTGGTGTTCATAAGTTTTTTTTCCATGAGAACCTACCAACAAGTGCTCGATTTTTTGTATAGTCAGTTGCCTATGTTTCAGCGAACTGGAGCTGCAGCCTATAAAGATAACCTAGATAATACGATTCGGCTCGATGAAATGTTTGATCACCCACACCGGTCATTTAAGACGATTCATGTGGCCGGAACGAACGGTAAAGGGTCGGTTTCGCATATGCTCGCCTCCATTTTGCAGGAAGCTGGGTACAAAACGGGTCTCTATACTTCACCACATTTGAAAGATTTCAGGGAACGAATCCGCGTAAATGGTGAAATGATTACCGAAGAAGCGGTGGTTCGGTTTACTGACTTGTTTCAGGCAAAAAACGAACTTGAAAAGATTGAGCCTTCGTTTTTTGAACTGACGGTGTCGATGGCTTTTGACTATTTCCGGAGTATGAATGTTGATGTAGCTGTAATTGAAGTTGGTTTGGGAGGACGGCTTGATTCAACTAATATTATCACTCCAGAGGTTTCTGTAATTACCAACATCAGTTTCGATCACATGGCTTTGCTGGGTGATACTTTGCCCAAAATTGCCGCCGAAAAGGCTGGAATCATAAAGAAAGATGTTCCGGTAGTGGTGGGCGAAACTGCTCCTGAAACCAGAATTGTCTTTGAACAGTTTGCCGAAAAGGTCCAGGCCAGGCTTGCTTTTGCTGACCAGGAATACCTGACAGATTATTCGATGCTGACCGTCGATGGAAAACAAAGCCTGAATATAAGAAAGAACGACCAGTTGATTTATTCGGACTTGAAACTGGATTTGCTTGGAATTTATCAACGGCACAATGTGCCAACAGTATTAAAAGTAATCGATCTTTTAAATGAGAAAGGCTGGAATTTATCAGAAAGCATTATTAGAAAGGGTTTGCTAAATGTGATTCAGAATACCGGGCTGTTGGGGCGGTGGCAGATAATTGGCCATAATCCATTAGTAGTTTGCGATACCGGTCACAATCAGGCAGGCATCAAATTGGTGGTTGAGCAAATCAACCAAACTGCATGGAAAGCATTGCATATCGTTATTGGTATGGTCAGCGACAAGGATCAGGACAAAGTTTTGGCTTTACTTCCAACAAATGCGAAGTATTATTTCACAAAAGCTTCTATCCCGCGTGCTGCCGAACCAGAAGTGCTTGCCGCGAAAGCTGAACGGTTCGGCTTAAGCGGCGATTGTTATCCAACTGTTCGTCAGGCACTTTCTGTAGCCCTTGCAAATGCTGGGGAAAACGATTTGGTATTTGTAGGTGGTAGTACTTTTGTGGTGGCTGAAATTTTGTAATATTTTTTAATATTTTTGTTTGCAAGTTTCAAAAATGGGTATATCTTTGCAACGCTTTTAAAAACAAAGCGCGTTCACAAAAACAACAAAAAGGGCGATTAGCTCAGCTGGTTCAGAGCATCTGGTTTACACCCAGAGGGTCGGGGGTTCGAATCCCTCATCGCCCACAAAAAGTCATTCGTTTATTCGGGTGACTTTTTTATTTTTACAGTATGTTTTACTGTTATATTCTATATTCCGAGAAGCTGGATAAATATTACATTGGTTCCACCTCCAATCTTCAGGGTCGACTCCAGAGGCATAATACTTCAAAAACAGGATTTACCTCAACCGGCAAACCATGGTCGTTAAAATATTTCGAGACATTTGAATTTAAGACTCAGGCACTGAAAAGGGAAATGCTCTTAAAAAAATGGAAAGATCGCACCAAGTTGGAAGAATTGATTGCATCAGGTTCAGGGCATCCCGGTTAGACCGGGAGGGTCGGGGGTTCGAATCCCTCATCGCCCACAGAAAGTCATTCGTTTATTCGGATGACTTTTTTATTTTTACGGGCTTTTTCATTTCTATATTCCATTTTTTTTCGGGAAGCTGGATAAACGATTACATCCATTCCACCTCCAATCTCCAAGGCATTATAATCTTCAATGATCTTAATTTTTTTTCATTGGAACTGGTTCTATTCAAAAATGAATCAGTTTAGAATGTGAAATAGTCTTTGTAATTTGTATGTTTGCGATTAAACCATTCAACATTGATGTTGTCAAACAACTTCAACGATTTAGCAAAACGAACCTAATAAATAAACCTAATGGCATTGCACATGAAGAAATCAATCAGAACTCCCATTACAATAATTCTGATTGTTGTAGTACTTGGGATTATCCTTTTTCCCAAGATTAAACCCATGCTTATATCTGAATCCGGTTCAAAAATAGTTACACCAACAGGAGCAAAAGGGCCACGTGGAAGCGGTCAGCCATTATTGGCAAGTGGATATGTAATTGTACCAACAGAAATGAACGAGCTTATTTACAGCACGGGCTCATTAATCCCTGATGAGGAAGTTGAACTGTCATTTGAAGCTTCAGGTAAAGTAGTAGGCATTTTTTTTAAAGAAGGCGCCCGGGTTAAAAAAGGAGAATTACTTGCTAAAATAAACGATCGGCCATTGCAGGCTCAACTATTAAAACTGCAGGCTCAACGAAAACTTTCTGAAGAACGTGAATTTCGACAGCGACAGTTACTCGATCGTGACGCCATTAGCCGTGAAAGTTATGACCAGGTGGCTACCGAGCTTCAATCGCTTGATGCCGACATTATGCTTCTGGTGGCACGTATTTCCGAAACTGAATTAAGAGCTCCTTTCGATGGAGTTGTGGGTTTACGCTTGGTGAGTGAAGGCGCATATGCCACCACTCAAACCAAAATAGTACAACTTGTAAAAATCAGTCCGTTAAAAATTGAGTTCTCTATTCCTGAGAGGTATGCTGGTGAAGTTACGCCCGGTTACCCCATTACATTTGTGATTGATGGGATTCAAAAATCGTTTACGGCGGAAGTTTATGCAGTTGCTCCCAAAGTGGATGTGGATACACGAACCATTGTTGCCAGAGCCTATTATCCCAATAAAAATGAGGAGTTGAAACCAGGGCGTTTTGCCAGTGTTAGAGCTCTGTTATCAAAAATTGACAATACGATTTCCGTCCCAACTGAAGCCATTATTCCTGAAATGGAAGGTGAAAAGGTTTTCATTATCAAAAATGGGAAGGCGCAAGAGGTGAAGGTTACTTTAGGCCTTCGTACCGAATCGCATGTTCAGATTCAAAAAGGATTGAGTTTTGGCGATACATTACTTACAACTGCAATTTTGCAATTGCGGCAAGGCATACCTGTTCAGCTTGATACGCTGGTAACCAATAAATCCATCGTAAACAAACAACAATGAGTCTATCGTCTACAAGTATAAAGAGGCCCGTTCTGGCCACTGTTTTCTCGCTGGTTATCCTTTTGTTTGGGGCAATCGGATTAACCTATTTGGGCGTAAGGGAGTTTCCCAGCGTTGATCCGCCAATTATTTCGGTCGACACCTCTTATCCCGGTGCAAACTCCGATGTAATAGAGACACAAATTACCGAGCCTCTGGAACAATCCATTAATGGTATTCCCGGTATCCGCACCTTAACCAGCCGAAGCAGCCAGGGAAGAAGCAGCATCTCTGTTGAGTTTGAGCTTTCTGTTGATATGGAGACAGCCGCCAATGATGTCCGCGATAAAGTATCTCAGGCGCAGCGAATGTTGCCTCGCGATTGCGACCCTCCAACGGTATCGAAAGCCGATGCCGATGCAAGTCCGATTATGATGATTGCAGTAAAAAGTCCTCAGCGATCATTGCTTGAACTTTCTGAAATCGCCGATCTTACTTTTAAAGAGCAGTTACAAACCATTTCGGGGGTTAGCGCCGTATCGATCTGGGGAGAAAAGCGTTATGCAATGCGTATCTGGCTCGATCCTGCAAAACTGGCCGGCTATCAGATGACGCCTCTGGATGTCAGAAATGCCATACTTCGCGAAAACGTTGAGCTTCCGGCAGGAAGCATTGAAGGGACTACAACCGAACTGACTATACGCACTTTGGGATTGATGACCACACCCCAGGAATTCAACAGTCTTATTTTACGGCAGACCGGTGATCAGATTGTCAGAGTAAGTGATATTGGTCGTGCCGAACTTGGCCCGCAGGATTTACGCGGAATCATGAAATTGAACGGCATCCCGATGGTTGCAACGATAATTATTCCGCAACCAGGGGCAAACCATATCGAAATTGTTGACGAGGTATATAAAAGACTTAAATTCATTCAGAAAGATCTTCCGGAAGACGTGAAATATGAAGTTGGATTCGACAATACAACATATATCCGGTCGTCTATCGAGGAAGTAAAAAGTACCATCTACATCGCATTTTTTCTTGTAGTGGTTATCATTTTTACTTTTCTGCGCGACTGGCGAACCACGGTCATACCAATTTTGGTAATTCCAGTTTCGTTGGTCGGTTCATTTTTTATCATGTATATTTCCGGTTTTACGATCAATGTACTTACGCTTTTGGCCATCGTCCTTTCGATTGGATTGGTGGTTGACGATGCGATTGTGATGATGGAAAATATATATGTTAAAATTGAACAGGGAATGACTCCACTCGAGGCAGGGTTCAAAGGATCGAACGAAATATTTTTTGCCATTGTTTCAACAACCATAACACTTGTAGCAGTATTTATTCCCATTGTTTTTCTTGAAGGGATGACTGGTCGTTTGTTCAGGGAGTTTAGTATTGTTATTGCCGGATCGGTCATTATTTCAGCTTTTGTGGCGCTTACTTTAACTCCCATGCTGTCGACTAAATTGCTAAAAACAAGGCATAATAGGAGTAACGCATACAATTATACTGAGAAATTTTTCACGGCTTTAAATCGAGCCTATCAGAATACACTTGATTCATATCTTCATAAAAAATTCCTTTCGATTTTCATTCTTGTGGTGTCGTTTTTCCTGATCTTTATCCTATGGAAAACGATTCCGGCAGAAATGGCTCCGCTTGAAGACCGCTCGCAATTAAATATAAATATTACCTCACAAGAAGGATCAACCTATGAGTACAACCTTGGTTATACCGAGGAGATTGGTAAACTGGTTGAGAATGTCATTCCCGAAAATGATAAAGTAACAACTATGATTCGGGGAGGCGGAGGTTTTGTGAGGGTTTTGTTGGTTGATCCATCGGAAAGAGAGCGTTCACAACAACAAATCGCAAATCAGTTGTCGGCTGAGTTACGGACAAAAACAAAGGCACGTGCAAGCGTAATTCAGCAATCGACCTTTGGTGGACGGAGGTCTGGTCTTCCCATTCAGTATGTACTCCAGGCTCCCAACATCGAAAAACTGCGTGAAATACTTCCAGCTTTTATGTCGCAGGTAAACGAAAATCCCAACTTCGTGATGGCTGATGTAAATATGAAATTTACCAAGCCTGAACTGCAAATTGTGATCAACCGGGATAAAGCTAATTTGCTGGGAGTTTCTACCCAGAATATCGGACAAACACTACAACTTGCGCTTAGCGGTCAACGGTTTGGTTACTTTATAATGAATGGCAAGCAATACGAGATTTTAGGGGAACTGGCCAGAGATGACAGAAATAAACCGCTCGATTTGAAATCGTTATATGTAAGGAACACACAGGGACATATGGTACAGCTTGATAATTTTGTGACGTTACAGGAATCAACCGCACCGCCTCAATTGTTTCGCTATAACCGCTTTGTTGCGGCAACAATATCTGCTGGTTTGGCCGATGGTAAAACAATCAGTCAGGGAATTGCGGAGATGGATAAAATTTCGGCCAAAGTTTTAGACGATTCGTTCAGAACCGCGCTTACAGGTGATTCAAAAGACTTTATGGAAAGCTCATCAAGTTTGATGTTTGCTTTTATTCTGGCTATTGTTCTGATCATTTTGGTGCTTTCGGCGCAATTCGAAAGCTTTAAAGACCCGATTATTGTAATGATGACAGTTCCTTTGGCTCTTACAGGCGCTCTGTTGTTTATGTGGTATTTCAATATTACGATGAACATTTTTAGCCAGATTGGTTTGATCATGTTAATTGGTCTTGTAACGAAAAACGGTATTCTGATTGTAGAGTTTGCCAATCAGCGAAAAGAAGCAGGCATGAGCAAACTTGAAGCAATTCGGTATTCAGCAGCGGCTCGGTTTCGTCCTATTTTGATGACAAGCTTATCAACCATTCTTGGTATTTTACCACTTGCCCTCGGATTGGGCGATGGAGCACAAAGTCGCGTAGCGATGGGAGTTGCCGTAGTTGGCGGATTAACCATCTCCACAGTACTAACCTTGTATGTTGTGCCATCTATTTATCTCGTCATTTCAAGTGAAACAAAAAGTATTATCAATGAACCAAATATTTCAAATGAGGATAAAACAGCTATCGGGAATTAAGCATTTCGTTTCACTGGTTTTGTTCTTATTTATCGTGAACAATTCCATTGCCCAGGAAGTATATGACCTGAGCCGGTGTATCAAAACCGGACTTGAACGTAATTTTTCGTTGCTTGTTGCCCGTAATAACGAGGAAATTGCAACCAATAATTTCACTCGCGGAAATGCCGGTATGTTGCCTGTCATATCTTCGACCAACCGTTTTGGAGGTACTTTAAATACAACCAACCAAAATTACAACGATGGAAGTAAAGTTGCCTTAAACGACATTCACAATAATAGTGGTTCTTTGGGCGTGGACCTTGGAATGACCATCTTCAAGGGATTTCAGGTGAAAACTACTTATCAGAAGCTAAAGGAACAGAAAGAATTAGAGGGATTTAACACCCAGATGTCGGTTGAAAATTTGGTCTCACTAATTGTTTCGCAGTATAATTACTACATCCAGCAACTAATTTTAAACGATAATTTGGCTTATGCCGTTTCTTTGTCTCGCGAACGTGTGCGGATCGATAGGCAACGTTATTTGCTGGGAGGTGCCTCGAAACTGGAACTGCTGCAATCGATCGTTTATTTGAATTCCGATAGTTCCAGATTTGCGCATCAAAATGAAGTGCTCCGAACTTCGCAAATCAGGCTTAACGAACTTATGGCTGCTGACGATTTGGGTGAAAATATTAAATTGAAGGACACGCTGATACAGCTTGACCAAAAATTGCTTTATGATGACCTGCTGCAACAGACACTTCAAAACAATACAAGTTTACGAATAGCTGCTAAAAACCAGGTTATTACAGAACTCGATTCTAAAATTATAAAATCACGTTCCTATCCTTATCTAACCATGTCGTCTGGTTATGGGTATTCCTACAACCGCTATGGGTCGGGTTCGTTAGGCAATCAAAATGTGCATGGGTTAAACTATGGGTTAACGCTTGGCATTGGCATCTTCGATGGATTTAACCAGAAACGCTTAAAAAGCAATGCCCTTGTTGAGATTCAAAGCAAAAAGATACAATACAAGGAAGTTGAGCAGGAAGTGAAAGCCGATTTGCTCACCATTTATTTTGCCTACGAGAACAACCTGCGCCTGTTAAAACTTGAAGAACAAAACCTGTCGGTAGCACGTGAAAACCTCGAAATAGCCTTGGAAAGGTATAAACTGGGAAGTTTAGCCGGACTTGAACTTCGTGAAGTGCAAAAGAGTCTTCTTGATGCCGAGGAACGGCTCGTTTCGGTACAGTATCAAACTAAGATTGCCGAAATTTCTTTGTTTCAGATTTCTGGCAGGATAATGGAATACATCTAGGTTTTGCCTGTAAATAACTGCCATATAAAGCAATAACCTTTCGTCGAGGAGGGTTGTTCCTAAAATACCTTTCGATAAAATCATGTTATTGTTGCGAAAAATCATCTCCCTGAAGATTTAAAGTCATACTTTTGTGGCTTCAGGGTAATAATTAACAATTGCACATGAAGCCAAAAATAGCCGCACAGTCTGGCACCTTCGAATCAAGTGATGTCATTTTTCTTATCGAACCACGTCCTGATAATTCGGGCCGTAAGTTGGAGATATCGTCTACCGTTATGCAACAGTTTGGAGCCAATTTTAACCGGATTATCGTTGAAATGCTGGATCAATACGATATGACAGATATTCACTTGATTGCAAAAGACAAAGGAGCATTGGAGCCCACCATTAAAGCCCGTCTCGAAACAGCCATCAAGCGCTCGCTCGACGAACAGGAAGGAACATTAAAATAATCCAGCTATGACAAAAATATTTAAAAAGCGTCGGTCAATGCTTTACATTCCGGGCAACAACCCGGCGATGATTCAGCAAGGAGGAGTTTATGGAGCCGACAGCATTTTGCTCGATCTGGAAGATGCAGTTGCGCTGAATCAAAAGGATGCTGCCCGAATTTTGGTTCGAAATATGATTAATGTAATCGATTTTTACGATTCCGAAGTTTGTGTCCGGGTGAATCATTTGAGTACGCCTTTTGGTCTGGCCGATCTCGAAGCCATTGTCCCGTTGCAGCCTTCAGCCATTCGTTATCCGAAAACTGAATCGGGCGAAGAAGTGGCTGAATTGTTGAAAATCATTGAGCAGATTGAGGATCGACATGGACTTCCGCATACAAAAATGACACTTCATGCCATGATCGAGACTGCAATGGGAGTTCAGAATGTATTTGATATTGCCAGTAAATTCGATCGGGTGGATGCCATTACCATTGGTGGACAAGATTTGACTGCCGACATGAATATCGTTTATACTCCCGATGGCGCCGGAATCGATTTTGCCCGGAAACGGATTGTTATGGCCGCCAAGGCCAGTCACATCGATGTGATTGATACCGTTTTCCCTGATGTAAACGATGAAGATGGTTTACGGAGAGAGACTGAATACGCCAAAAGGATTGGATTTACAGGTAAGGCCGTGATTAATCCACGACAAATTGAAATCATCCACGACGTTTACACGCCAACTGATGAGGAAGTCAGAAAAGCTTATCGCATCGTTAAAGAATTTAAGATAAACAGTGCCGCAGGTATAGGCGTTTTTGCCATCGACGGAAAGATGATCGATGCGCCAATCGTTACCCGCGCCGAGTATATCCTGAGACTGGCAAATGTGACGGTGGGATAAATGTTATTTGTAGAGACGCGATGCATCGCGTCTTTAACGATAATCGTAAAACAACAAAATTAAAATCACTGAAATGCTAAATAGTTTAGGCAGAGAAATTCCTGAATACATTGAGGGAATTGGGAAATTAGAACCTTTTCAGGGGGCACTCACAAAACTGAGCAAAGGTTGGATGGACGAACCTACCATTCCTGCACCCAATAAGGCATATCTGCCACATCAAAGCAAATTGTGCAATTCGCTCGAAGAAGCTATCCTGCGCAGCAATCCGCACAATGGAATGACTGTTTCGTTTCATCATCACTTGCGGAACGGCGATATCTTGCTTGTTCAAACGCTTACTATTCTTCACAATATGGGAATCCGCGACATTACGCTGGCTTCCTCTTCGCTCAACGAATGTCACGACCCGATTCTTCCTTATCTGGAAGATGGGACGGTTACACGCATTTATTCATCGGGTATCCGAAGCCAGTTGGGACGCGCGATAGCCTTGGGAGTACTCGATATTCCGGTGGTTATCCATTCACACGGAGGTCGTGTTCGCAGCATTCATACTGGAAAGATTCAGATTGACCTGACCGTTATAGCGGCCTCGGCCGCCGACTGCGAGGGAAATGCAACAGGTTCTCATGGGAAATCGGCATTTGGATCAATCGGTTATGCTGTTATTGATGCCCGGTATGCCAAACAGGTCATAGTGGTTACCGACAATCTGGTCAATTTCCCATGTATTCCACTCTCAATTTCTCAAAATTTTGTGGACCAGGTTGTGGTGGTTGACTCGATTGGCGACGCCTCGAAAATTGCAACCGGAACAACGCGTATCACCAATTCGCCAATGGATCTTCGGATAGCTAAGCTGGCTGCTGATGTAATCGAACATTCTGGATTTTTTGAGCCCGGATTTGCTTTTCAGGTTGGAGCTGGTGGTGCATCACTTGCTGTAGCGAAGTTCATTCGCGAAAAGATGAAGACTAAAGCCATCAAAGGAAGCTTTATGCTCGGTGGTATTACTTCGTATTGCGTAGATATGTTGAATGACGGGCTTTTCGAGACGATCTTCGATGTTCAGTCGTTCGATGCAACCGTTAGTAATTCGCTCCTGAATAACCGTCGGCACATTGAAATCCCGGCTGCACTTTACGCCAATCCGTTCAACTGCGGCTGTATCACCAATAAAATTGATGTGGTTGTTCTCGGTGCGCTTGAAATCGACGTTGATTTTAACGTGAACGTCATAACCGGTTCCGAAGGCAATGTGCGCGGTGCATCAGGTGGTCATTCCGATACAGCATCAGGAGCAAACCTAACCGTAGTGGTTTGTCCTTCGTTTCGCGGCCGTATCCCAATCATAAAAAAACGTGTTCATACTATTGTAACTCCCGGAGAGTCGATTCACGTGTTGGTCACTGAACGTGGAATCTGCGTAAATCCGGCATTCCCTGAACTGGAAGCAAATCTCAAAAGGGCAGGGTTGAACATTAAAGATATTCACGACCTTGAAATTGAGGTTGACAAAATAACCGGAATTCCGGCGCCACTCGAATATACTGACAAGATTGTGGGAATTGTTGAGTACCGCGATGGAACCATTATCGATGTGATTCATCAGTTGAAAGAGAAATAAAAAATAGGAAAAAGTCACTAGTCATTCGTAAAATGCCTTTTAAACTTTTTCCCAATGACTAATGACAGTTTCCTGTAAAGTACAGGATCAATAAAACAAGGAGAACCACAATCGAACCACTCGAATCTATATTAAAAGCCCGCGATCAGCGGGCTTTTCTGAAAGCACAAATTGCTCAGAAAGGCTTGCCCAGCTTAAGTTTAAGCCTGAATGTTCCCGGTTTTCCCAAAAGTAATTCAACTGTGGGTTCTTTCTTTCGATCTTGCTTACGCGATTTGAAAAATACTTTTGTAGCTCACCGGATTGATATTCATGAAAAAGAAGCTATTGAAATATGCGATACTGCCGGAGATTTTTACCTGATTCCTTTTTCAATCGACGATTTCGGTCTGAATGAGATCAAACAAATCTGCGAAGACTTTGAAGAGAACCATCCTTTGGGACGATTCGTTGATGTGGATTTGAATGATCAACAAGGAAATACGGTTTCCTCCGGAAAATCGAAATTGTGCTTTTTTTGCCGTGAAAAACCAGCCATCGAATGTCGGCGTGAAAATGCCCACAGTTTCGACGAATTAAGAACGTTCATGTTTTCTGAAATGGCTGTATTTCTTGGATGTCAGCGAAAAAAACAGATCATTAAGAAACTCGCTTCACTGGCACAGCAGGCGATTCTGGCGGAGATTGCGCTCACTCCCAAGCCCGGATTGGTCGATCGGCATAGCTCCGGAAGCCATTCTGATATGAATTACCAGATGTTTGTTGATTCCACTGAAGCTATTTCTTTCGGATTTGATGAGTTGGTGCGCGAAGGTTTTGCTTTTCAGAATGACGATTTAACAAAGGCCTTGCCACGACTTCGCGACATCGGTTTGCAAATGGAATCGGCGATGTTTGAGGCAACCGGAAATGTCAATACGCAAAAAGGCGTTATCTTTTTGATGGGACTTTCTTTGTTTGCCTGCGGAAAGTTGTTCAGCCAAAGCGATCGGTTTCAGGTCGGAGAATTCAGGAATATCATCAGAGGAATTTGTAAAGATATGGTTCGGAATGAAATGGGTAATCCTTCAGGGAAAAGCCATGGAGAAAAAGTATTCCTGAAGTATGGTTTCAGTGGAGCGCGAGGTGAGGCTGAAAGCGGATTTGCAACGGTTTTTGATTTTGGTTTGCCCGAAATCATTCAGGAAAAACAGCTCAATGATGAATCGATGACTAAATGTTTGCTGGCTATTGCGGCAAATAACAACGATACAAATATCCTTTTCAGGAGTAATACTGAAGTTTTGAATCGGTTTAAAAACCTTTGCCGAATTGCTTTGGATGATTTCAATCCGGCAAATTATGATGCTCTGGCTGATGTTTGCAAACAGGAAAATATTTCTCCCGGAGGCTCGGCTGATTTGCTTGCAGTGACTACTTTTGTCTGGTCGGTTATTCAGGCCGACAAACAAAAGCATTTTACCTTTTAGACCGAATAAATGACATTTGAAGATACCGATTTTCGTCAGGAGACACTTGATCTGGATAATCCTTTTGATCTTAAACTGGTTAAGGATTTTCTGGCCCGACTCGGATTTGAGTTTGATCCGGCGGAGGTGGAATGCACCATGATTGTGTATAACCTGAAAGGCGATTTGGTGGGAACCGGCTCACACATGGGGCGAATTTTGAAATATGTTGCTGTTGCCCCAACGTTTCGTGATACCACTGCTTTTGCCCTGATTGTTAGTTACATGACAGAAAAGCTCCTGAAAATTTACAAGCATACTTTTGTTTTTACACGCCCTGAGAATTCAGTTCGGTTTCGTGGATTGGGCTATACCGAAATTGCATCGGCTGAACCTCTTTTTTCGGTACTTGAATTCGGATTCGAATCGATAACAACTTATCAGGATTACCTGAAAGCCTTGAAAATACCGACCGAATCCCCGAATGTGGCTGCTATGGTGGTCAATTGCAACCCATTTACCAACGGACATAAATTCCTGATCGAAAAGGCTGCTTCGGAGAATGAAGTTGTCTATTTGTTTGTAGTAGAAGAAGATCGTTCAGCTTTTCCGTTTAAAGTACGTTGGGAGCTGATCCGCAAAGGGATTGAACATCTTCAGAATGTGGTGATGGTTCGCGGTGGAATGTACATTGTTTCTGGAGCCATTTTCCCATCTTATTTCCTTAAAAAAGAATTGGTTAGCGATGTAATGCAAAAACAGGCAGAACTGGATGTCAAAATTTTTTCTAAGTACGTTGTGCCAATTCTGGGGATCAAAAAGCGCTACGTTGGTACCGAAAATTACTGCAAAGTTACCGGTGCATACAACCAGGCGATGAAATCAATACTTCCATCTTTTGGTGTAGAGGTTGTCGAAATCACTCGAAAAGCTGTGGGTTCGGGAGCCGATCACTTACCTGATTACATTAGCGCTTCCAAAGTTCGCAAGGCCATCAAACACGATAAATTGCCTGAAATCATTGATTTTCTTCCTGACTCAACCCGTGAGTTCCTTTTTTCTGACGAATCACTCGAAATCCGTCAGAAAATAAAGGTAAGTACTGGAAGACATTAGATTCAAGTAAATATTGTTTAGGCAAAAGGCAAAATAAGTTTTTCAAATCTTGCTTACAGATCTGTCAATTCAAAATTCATTGAATTAAGAAACTCTTTCATAGCTTTTAGTGTCGCTTCTTTGTTGTGTACAAATCGATGGTTTGCAGCTTTGGTTAATAAAAACAGCAGTCCATATTCTTCAGAAAGACTGGTAACAAAAACAATCTGTTTCGGATTAATGACTGGGTTATAATCTTTTAGAATATTATCAAAAAGCTGGTTGAGAGTCTCTATATTAATCTGAACGGTTTTATTAAAAACAGGCTCAAAAGCGAATTGACTATATCCATCCATCGAACAAAGAAATAATGCCCAACCTTCACGAACTCGGATTTTTGCGGCGTGTATGTAAACACGCTCGTATACTTCCTCAGGAGTATGTTTCATAATGGTCTTTTTCCTATTGTTTTATGTTTCTTAGCCGAAATCAATAATCCGAATTCCTTCCCGAAGCTTTAATGAGTTCTTTCAATAGGTTGTTGAATTCGTCGGCTTTTTTTAAATCTTCAATGCTTTGTTTCATTCGGAATCGCCATTTGTGGCGCACATTACTTGGGTAATTGATCTGCTCTGCCTGAGTTTTCTCCCATCTGAATTTACTGTCCATCGAAATTAAATCCTGAATTGGGATAGTTACCCACATTGCAGGTGAATATAGATGTTGGGTAATGATTTGCTGACAAATCCATGGCTCAGCAAAGTAAGGTGCCAGTCCGGCATTTCCCAGTTCAAGGTTATGAAACTGTTGGGTCTTTTCCCGGTCTTCTTCCCACCATCCGCGAATGGTTGACATGTCGTGAGTGGAGGTGGTGCAAACCGACAAATACGGAGCATCTGCCGGATGGGCAAATTTTATTGTTGGGTTTTTCGGCATTCGCTGGATTTCCAGACTCAAAATACCCAATTCCGACATGGCTTTTGGCACACAGTCCGGAATCATTCCCAAATCTTCGCCACAAACCAACATATTGCCCACCGCAACAATTACTGGCAGTTTCTCCATTCCTTTTCGATACCAGAAATTCTCGTGCCGTTTGTAAAAGTAATCGACGTATAGATTATTCAACTGCTCTTTTGTCCAGTCGTCCAATTCGGCATACGAACTGGTTTTTTGCATCGAAATACGCGGATGCCATTGGTCCTCGCCGGTGGATACAAACAAAACATTGGCTACCAAATCAAACAATCCATCCCTGATTTTACGGTTTTGATCGTCCAAATCCTCTTCTTCAATGTTCTTCAGGAAGTGCTGATTGATTTTTTGCTGGGTATTAAATTCATCTTTCAATTTATAATGCCCGTGTCCCAAATCGTCCAGAAATTCGTGAATAACTGTTTCTGTTGATTCTCCAAATAAGGGTTTCAGGAGGTGGTGCCGAATGTATGGTTTCGAAAAGCGCTCGTGGTTAAAATATAGACCATAGTGACTGATTTCCTTTGTTGATAAAGGTAGCGCAGGATTAAAATGACCGAGCAAAGCTTCAACGGCATTGGTCGGTACTTCCCAAATTCGGAAGAAACCCAGAATATGATCAATCCGGTAGGTGTCGAAATAGTCGGTCATTTTTTGCATTCGCTTGATCCACCATTGATAACCATCTTTGGCCATTTCTTCCCAGTTGTAGGTTGGGAAACCCCAGTTTTGTCCCTTCACGGCAAAATCATCGGGTGGCGCACCGGCTTGCGCACTGAGGTTAAATAAATGGGGTTCAGTCCAGGCTTCCACGCTATTTGGGCTAATCCCGATCGGAATGTCGCCTTTCAGGATAATTCCATTTTTTCGGGCATAGTTTGCAGCTTCCTTAAGCTGTTTATCCAGATGATATTGAATGAAATAATGGACGGCAATGTCTTCCCATGCATACGATTTGGGGGAACAGAGTTTTTCGATTTTTGCCGGATTGTAGATGCTGTATTCGCCCCAATTGCGGAAATCGGGCGATTTGTATTTGTCGCGCAGGTAAACAAAAGCAGCATAAGGCACAAGCCATTCTTTATTGGTCTTGAAGAACTGTTTAAAGTCATTCGATTTGAACAATTTTGCTCCATCCTGATCGAAAATAAGCTTGTAATAGCGCGATTTGTGTCGCAGTACTTCAGGATAATCGACTTCAGAATTCTTATTGAGCAATTTTTGCTGCTCGGCAAACTCGGCCATTAGCTTTTCATCGTTCAGTGGGCCAATATTATCCAGATTCAGGTAAATGGGGTGAAGAGCCATCACCGAAATCGACTTGTACGGATAAGAATCGAGCCAGTTGTGCGACGCAATGGTTTCGTTTACCGGAAGAATCTGCACCATCTTTAGGCCGGTTTGTTTAGCCCAGTCAATAAAATCGAACAGGTCATTAAATTCACCTACCCCAAAACTGTTTTCACTCCGGAGCGAAAATACAGGGACACTTACACCAGCACCTTTCCACAATCCCAACGGAAACCGGAAATGAGAATCGGTCTTGATGTAAATAGATGACGAATTGGTCATTGAAATTTCGGGCAGTTGTCGGTCGTGCCCATCTTCCAGGGTAACTACTTCCTTTTTTATCATATCCCAAATTCCGTATTTGTATTGGAGCGGAAATTTCAATTCCGCAGCATTCAATTGTCCGGTCCAAAGCGGAAAATCGTTGCTACATTCCAGAACAAATGCTTTTTTTCGATCCCAATTTCCCAACTGATCCTGATTTCCTAAAATGCAAACTTTGTAATCGGACGTGATTCGGGGAACTTCAATTTTAAACTGAAGAACTTGATTGGCTTGAATCTCCGAAACTGCTTCCCGGTTGCTTCCCGGGTTCATGATTACCTTTGAAAAGGAAGAAGTAAACAAAGCTTTTTCTTCGGCTGGCGGATTGCGCCACAAATCGTCGATAATCAATTCTTTGATTGCTTCATTTTTAATGTCAATGAAATGATTGCTCCCCCATTCCCAGACTTCGTAACCCGAATCTGCTTTCATCAGGTATTTATATTCGATTCGACCCGATTTTTGATTTGTTTTTACTGAAATTTTCCAAAATCCATTTCCTTGATAACTCATTTTTTGAGCCTGGCTCACATCCCACTGCCCGAATAACCTGGACGATCCGGAAATGTAAATCTCTTGTCCGGGGATGGTTTGATAATGAATGGTTAATGTAATTTTCATAATCGCAGTATTTGTTTGGATTCAACGCACTTCATCGATGAAAGTGTTTTGCAGTGAAAAGGTACAAAAAATTGTCTCAGCGATTTCAATTAATCCTGATTTATTCGTCCCGAATTCAGAAAATAGACTGGATGCTGAAAGTAGGATTCGAATGTCATTTGAATCGCGAAATTAGACGGCATGATAAAATCAGGACGGATCAGCACGACCATGACGCTTACCTTTTTTCTTTTTGATTACATTTGTCGAACTGATTTTAAAACCAACCAATGACAAAATTTATTTCAATTATTGCTGCAGCCGTACTTTTTTTGTCGGCCTGTACCACTCAAACTCAAAAAACTGTTCAGGAAGATCGCCTGACCGATTTCGTCGATCCTTTTATCGGAACTGGGTTTCACGGACATACCTGTCCGGGAGCTGCATATCCGTTCGGACAAATTCAGTTGAGTCCTGATAATGGAACTCAAGGCTGGGACTGGTGTTCCGGCTATCATTATTCCGATAGCATTGTGGCTGGCTTCAGTCATTTGCACCTGAGCGGAACAGGAATCGGCGATTTGGCCGACATTTCTTTTCTGCCGGTTACTTCTGAAGTTACTTTTCAGAAAAATGAAAAAAATGCTGATTTTGTTACCCGTTATGCCGGTAAGTACAGTCACAGTCAGGAAACTGCCAAGCCGGGTTATTATGCTGTAACCTTGAAAAACAATGGTGTAAAAGCTGAATTTACAGTGACCGAACGTGCCGGATTGCACCGTTATTCTTTTCCTGAAGGTGGCGAAAATAACCTGATCATTAACCTTGGATTTGCCATCAACTGGGACAAGCCTTACCAGACTTCGCTTAAAGTTGTGGACGACAAGTTGGTAACTGGTGTTCGCCTGTCGAATGGCTGGGCCAAAGATCAGCATGTTTATTTTGCGGTTCGTTTTTCGTCGCCAATTACTAAATCGGTTATCGAAAATGTTGGTGGCGAAGCTGGTGCTGTAGGCGTTTTCAGTTTTGGCGAAAAACAAGTATTAGCTAAAGTGGGCATTTCTTCGGTTAGCGTTGAAAATGCCATAGCCAATCTGGATGGTTCTTTGGCCGGATGGGATTTTGAAGCAACTGCCAAAGCTGCATCAGATGCCTGGGAAAAAGAACTGGCGAAAATCAAGATTCAGTCGAACGACAAAGATCAGAAAACCATTTTCTATACTTCGCTTTACCACACCATGGTTGCTCCTGCTTTGTTTTCCGATTCAAACGGAGAATTTAAAGGAATAAACGGTGACACACAGAAGGCTTCAGGATACAACCGTTACACCGTATTCTCGTTGTGGGACACTTACCGCGCGTTGCATCCGCTGTTTACTTTAACGCAGCAGGCCCGTGTCAACGACATGGTGAAAACGATGCTCGATCATTATAAACAGACTGGAGTTTTACCTGTTTGGGAACTCGAAGGCAACGAAACATGGTGTATGGTAGCCAATCATTCTATTTCGGTTATTGCTGAAGCTATCCTGAAAGGAATTGGAGATTTCGATTACCAACTAGCTTTTGAAGCCATGAAAGCAACATCAATGGCTGATCGCGATGGAATGGGCTATCACGATAAACTGGGATATATTCCTGCTGATAAAATTCAGCAATCGGTGGCCAAAGCAGAGGAAGTGTGTGTTGACGACTGGGCTGTGGCTGCTGTTGCTCAGAAATTGGGAAAAACCGAAGACGCTGCTTATTTTGCCAAGCGTGCACTGAATTACAAAAACTACTTCGATAAAGAAACCGGTTTTATGCGTGGAAAGCTAAGCAATGGTCAGTGGACAACACCATTTGATCCGGCATTCTCGAAACACGAAGGAAGCGATTATACCGAAGGAAACGCATGGCAATATTTGTGGCTGGCTCCACAGGATGTAAACGGATTGATTGAGTTGCTTGGCGGCAAAGACGCATTTGCCGATAAACTTGACCAACTTTTCGTGGTTGCTGAAGGTGTAAAAGGTGCGGAAGCTTCTCCTGATATTTCAGGATTGATTGGAAGTTACGCGCATGGTAACGAACCTGGTCATCACACCACTTTTCTGTTCAATTATGCCGGACGTGCATGGCGAACTCAGGAACTGAACCGCCAGATTCAGGAAACGATGTACACCACCAAACCTGATGGTTTATGCGGAAACGAAGATTGCGGACAAATGTCGGCCTGGTATGTGTTCAGCGCGATGGGTTTCTATCCGGTGAATCCTTCGGAATTGAAATACCAGTTTGGTTCGCCAATCGTTCAGGAAGCCAAATTGGAAGTTGCTTCGGGTAAGTTCTTTACCATGAAAGCTCCGTTGGCTTCGAAAGAAAACAAATACATTCAGGAAGTGAAACTGAACGGACAAGTATTGGATCGTACATTCATTACCCATCAGGAAGTGATGGATGGCGGAACTCTTGAATTCACAATGGGCGCTCAGCCGAATAAGGAGTTGTTCAAGTAAACAGTCGCAGTTTTCATAGAGGGATTCCATCTCTTTTTGAAAGATGGAATCCCTTTTCTGCCACTGCATTCTGTAAAAAGTCATTAGTCATTCGGAAAATTTCCCAATGACTAATGACTTTTTACTTTTCCTGATAAACCCGCACGTAATCCACTTCGTATTTAATCGGAAATTTAGATCGGTCGGGGTTTCCGCCATTGCCACCGAGTGCCAGATTCAAAAGTAAATAATGAGGCTGAGTGAATGGGTTAAATCCATCCGGATTAATCGTTTCGCTGAGTAAAGTTGTGTTTAGCAATTCATCATCCAGATAAAGTTTGATTGATTCCTTTGTCCAGTCCATTCGCCAGATGTGGAATTTTTTTGTACATTCCGGATCTTTGGCAAGGAAATGGGCGAAGGGAATTCGCTCCGTATCCCATTTTGCAACATACTGCTTGTCGGTTCCCCAGGCCACGTTTGCCAAAATAGTGGGCACATTGTTTACACGGTAGAATTCCATCAGATCAATTTCCCCGTTCGAAGGCCATTGTTTGGCAACACCCAATGTCCAGATGGCAGGCCACGATCCCATTGCGGTGTCAATCCTTGCCCGAATCTCAAATCGTCCGTACAACCATTGCTTTTGCCCTCGGGTATTGATGCTTGCTGAAGTGTAATGCGCCGTTTCCCTGTTTGCACGCCAATCCTGACTCCCAACTTTGAATTTCGGATTTTGAATTTCCTCGCGACGGCCTTCGATAATTAGAGCACTGTTGGAGCATGTGGCATTTTCTTCCTGATACCATTGCAGTTCTTCATTCCTGACAAAGCCTTTTTCGTATTTCCAGAAGTCAGGATTGGGTTTGCCATTGCTGTTAAATTCATCGTCCCAAACGAGTTTCATGCCGGGAATTTCTGTTGGTGGATTGGGATCGGGAAGAGTAGGGTTGATTGGCTGAGAAAATGCAGCAAATGAAACGAGTGCAAAAATGAAGGAAAAGGTAAGTTTTTGCATAAGGTTGGGTTAGGTTAACATAGTGAGCGGGTGACTTCAAGGCACCCGCTCACTAGAAAAGAATGCTATTTCGCCGGAATATTCTTCAGTGTTTCAACCAAAAAGTCCCAGAATTTGATGACCGATTCGATATTTACTTTTTCGTCGGGTGAGTGTGGGAAGCGGATTGTTGGTCCAAATGAGATCATATCCCAATGAGAATAAGTTCCACCCAGAATTCCACATTCCAACCCGGCGTGAATCGCTTTAATTTCAGGAATTCGACCGAATTTGTCATTGTAAACCTGAAGCATAGTTTTCAGAATAGGCGACTCCATGTTGGGTTTCCATCCCGGGTAACCACCGGTTAAGGTTACTTTGGCTCCGGCCAGTGAAAATACCGAATCCATACGCGATCCCAGTTCTGCACGGGCTGAATCGACTGAACTGCGCATCAGACATGAAACACTGATTGTTTTCGTTTCATTGTCCGATTTCACAATGGCCAGGTTCGTTGAAGTTTCAACAAGTCCTGGCATGCTGTCGCTCATGCGGATGGCTCCGTTAGGGCAGGCAACAATGGCATGAGTGAGGTTAATCTGAGTCTGTTCGTCGATGAGCGAAGCGGGCATCTCAGTTTTCGCCAATTCAATCTTCAGTGTTGGCTCGGTTGTCGAAAGTTCGCGTTTGATGATCGTCGTTAAACCGGCAATCAATCCAACGAGTTTGTCGGCAGTTGCATACGGAACCGTAACTATTCCAAAAGCCTCGCGAGGTATGGCATTGCGAAGGTTTCCTCCGTTGATAGCTGCTAAACGAAGGCCACAAACTTTGTAAGCTTCTTTCAGAACACGGAAGAAAATTTTGTTGGCATTTCCGCGCCCCAGATTAATGTCCAATCCTGAATGTCCACCTTTCAAACCGGTAATGTTCAGCTTAAAAGCGATTGATTCGGCAGGAACCGGAACTTCAGTAAAGCTAAACTTTGCAGTGGCATCTTCACCGCCGGCGCAGCCCACGTACAATTCGCCTTCGTCTTCAGAGTCCATGTTAATCAGGATGTCGCCTTTCAGAATTCCCGATTTTAGACCATTAGCTCCGTCCATACCGGTTTCTTCGGTAGCAGTAAACAATGCTTCAACCGGACCGTGTGCAAGGTCTTTCGATGCCAGAACAGCCATTGCAGCAGCAACTCCAATCCCGTTGTCGGCGCCAAGCGTTGTTCCGTTTGCTCTTACCCATTCGCCATCGATGATGGTTTCAATCGGATCTTTGGCAAAATCGTGGTCTTTGTCGCTGTTTTTTTGTGGCACCATATCGAGGTGTCCCTGAAGAATTACTCCTTTACGGTTCTCCATTCCGGCAGTGGCCGGTTTGCGGATAATAACGTTTCCTGCTTCATCCTGAATGGTTTCCAATCCGAGGCTTTTGCCAAAATCAGCAATAAACTGACGGATTTGCTCTTCATGATGAGAAGGACGCGGAATCCGCGTCAACTGGTAGAAATTTTCCCAAACTTCGTTGGGTGTTAATTTTGAGATTTCGTTACTCATATAGTTGTTTTTAAAATAAAATTCGATCGAAAAATGATTGTAAACACTCGTTTCAGGTGCATTGTTCTTGGCTTCCGACATTCTGAAATCTATTCCATTTTAGCGCAAAAACGTCAGCATCTAAAAGTACAATTAATCTGTGTAGTTTGTTCTGAAACGAAACAATAAAAAAACCTGCATTCGTTTAATTGGATGCAGGTTTTTGATATTTTTCAATTCAGGAAATTATTCCTTAATGTTTGGTCTTTCCAATCCGTATCCTTTTTTGCGGTCTTCAGCCTTCAGGAGTAAGGCAAAGCCAATGGCAAGAAATCCAAAGAATGCAAATATGAGCATTGGGATCATGTAATTGTATTGAGTAATGACTTGCTCTTTACCGTCAACCAATTTAGTTATTGTGCCAGTTATACAGTATTTATCCAAAACAACGCCAATAAGCAATGGAACACCCATCAATCCCCAGTTCTGAACCCAAAACGTCATGGCATAAGCAGTTCCCAGTTTGCTGTGAGGAATAATCTTGGCAATTGATGGCCACATCGCTGCAGGCACCATCGAGAAAGCAATTCCCAACAAGATTACTAATCCGATGGCAATTGGGAAACTGTTTAACGAAGGAATTGAGAACAAAAGGTGAACACAAACCAGCAAAATCGAACCAATGATCATGATGGTAGCGCCTTTCCCTTTTTTATCGAATAAGTTGCCGAATACAGGGGTTAAAAGCAACGCACCGAAGGGCAATAAAGCTGGAATATAGCCGGCGAATGAGTCGCTTATATCAAATTTCTGAACCATGAGATTTACAGCATATTTGATAAAAGGGAAAACTGCCGAATAGAATAACACGCACAAAGTAGTAATGTACCAGAACGCACGGTTTTTACCAATTTCAAGAATATCGGCGAATTTAAATTCTTCGTCAGCAGCTACACCGGCATCGGCATCTTCCTTGTCCAGCTTGCGGTCCATGACGGTGAAAAGAATAAAAACCAACATCCCAATACACAGCAAAACCAATGCAAGGAGAACAGGTGCACTGATGTCTCCAGTCATTCGAACCAAAGGTATTGGTGTGAACATGGCCAATGCAGTACCGATACGGCCTGTTGAAGTATTTAATCCGATGGCCAGCGCCATTTCCTTTCCGCGGAACCAGCGAACTACCGCTTTGTTGGCGGCGATTCCGAACATTTCGCAGCCTACCCCGAAAATGGCAAATCCGAATCCGGCAACTACGGATGATTTAGCTGATGAGGAAATAGCCTGCCAGCCCAAAATATTTAATTCAAACATTCCCTGAACATGTCCTGAAATAGCCCAGTATTTAATGGCTGCACCAATCAACATGATTCCGATGGAGAGGATTCCTGTAAAGCGAACGCCCATTTTGTCGAGGATCATCCCACTGAATACAAGCATCAGCAAAAACACGTTAAACCAACCGTATCCGCTGGTGAAAAATCCGTAGTCGGAGGCCGACCATGATAAATTAGCCTGAAGCCTTTCCTGCAAAGGAGCCATGGCATCGGTTAAATAATAGGCACACATCATGGTAAACGATACCAGTATGAGCACCATCCATCGGGCGGTTTTAGAGTCGCGAAGAGTCGCTTTTATTTCATTCATGTTGAAAAGTGTTTTGTAGATTTTTAATGCGCTAAATATAAGAAAATATACTTCGGTGAAACGACGATAAAGTTCAGTAAAAAAAATCCCGGAAGTTTTCTCCCGGGATCATTTATTTTAGGCATTGGATCTGCAATTGTCTATTTATTTTCAGTTATACTTTTGATGGCTCCAGTGTTCGGAAAGAATTCGAGTTTATAGCTTCCATCGAGTAAATTCTCCGGAACAGGCGCGGTAGTTCCAAACTGTGCGATAGGGGCTCGGGCTCCTGCCAGTTGTTTGCTTCCGTCCATGATCCGAATTTCGGACATGCCAGGCATGCGGTAATATAAACCACTTTTGCCAGCTTCCGGATTGGCTGATGCGCTCAGTGCATTTTGCTTCGAAGCCAGATTGTCGTCTTTTGTAATTTCAATTACAATTGGCCGACCGGATAAATCAGCTTTTGGCAAAACGCCACGATCGTCACTGAAGCGGAAAAAGACTTCGCCCTTGGCCGTTTTTTCTCCGGGAATGTAGTCAAAACTAAATTCATAGCTCTGTTTCGATGATTTTCCGATAAACAAGGCCAGGTAATTTTCTTCCATTTTAGCCAACTCGTCGCGCATCACTTCAAACGCTTTCCCATCCGGAAGTGGTTCATCGTCGGCATTGGTTAGCAATGCAAAACGCGAATTGCGAAGGTTGAAGATGGTTTCAGCAGCTTCGGCGGCTTTCTGATCGGTGTTTTTCGAAACCATTTTATAACTTTTGGTCGAGTCGGTCGGCGAATAGAAACTCCAGATCGACAAATCGGTAAAGCTTACCCTGTTTTGAAGATCTTTAGTCAGGAACGATTGGGTTTCCATTTTTGATTCCTGAGCATTAACGTCGGCATTTATTCCGGCAAGAACGCCAGACTCAGTCAGACTAACCAACTGGGCGGCCTGTCCCTGTGCTTTGTAAACCTGATCAGGATCGGGTTGGCTGAATGTTTCCAAACTCATTTCATCCATGTTCCAACGGTCGCTGCTTGTGGTTGGGGCGTTATCAATGCCGAGCAGTTTCGATGCGTAATTACAGAATGGGCCATTCACGAAGCGTTCGCGGGTTGCTTTGATATGAATACGAATACCTGTTTGAGGCAAAGAGTAAACCACGCCTTCGATTGCTCCTGAAGTTGAACCTGGGATGTCTTTTTTCTTGTCGTCCTTTGTGGTTGCAAAAAGAGCTGAGGTAAATAGCAGTAAAATAATTGTGAATATAGATGTTTTCATCGTTTTGAAAATTTAATTGGTTTCTGTTTCCATCGTTATTTAAAACCCAAAAATAGCCAAAATATTATTCGAGTTGCAGAAAAGCTTTTCCAAGATGGCTGATTAGGTCTCCGGCAATCAGCGAATACTCTCCAATTTCAGTTGCAGCCAGATCTCCAGCCATTCCGTGGAGGTAAACCCCAATCAGGGTTGCATCTTCCGCAGAGTAATTTTGTGCGAGCAATCCGAGAATAATTCCGGTTAAAACATCGCCACTTCCGCCAGTAGCCATTCCCGGGTTTCCGGTACTGTTAAAAAATACTTTTCCATCGGGTAGCGTAATGCAACTGTGTGCCCCTTTGCATACTACGATGACTTTGTATTTTGCTGAAAACTGAAGTTGCTTTTGCAAACGTTCAAACGAGTTGAAGGATGCTCCAGCCAAGCGCTCAAATTCTTTTGGATGCGGTGTCAGAATGGCATTTTCAGGCAGAAGATCGTACCAATCCTGATTTTCAGACAAAATGTTGAGTGCATCGGCATCAATAACCAGCTTGCTTGGTTTTGCCTGAAGTAAAGCTTTTAAAGCCTGTTGCGTTTCCTGCTTTTTATCCAGTCCTGGGCCAATTCCAATGGCAGAATACCTGGATATGTCGGGCACTTCGGAGAAAACCGTTTCCGACGGATCAATCGAAGTCATGGCTTCAGGAACTGAATTTTGAATGATTTCGTAACCCGACTGCGGAACATGACTGGTCAATAACCCAACTCCGGAGCGCAAACAGGCTTGCGACGCCAGAACCGAAGCTCCCATTTTCCCATAGCTTCCGGCAATCAATAGCGCATGTCCAAATGTTCCTTTGTGCGAAAATTTTTCGCGCGGTTTAATTTTTCCTGAAATGAATTTTTTGGTCAGGAAATGGTATGGAGTTTCGGTTTGTTCAATCGCGTTTGGATGCAATCCGATGGGTAAAACAGTCCAATCACCAACAAATTCGCAATTTTCAGGAAAAAGAAAACTGAGTTTTGGAAATTGGAAAGTGAGTGTATGGTCGGCTTTGATTATTGCAGAAAGATCGTTTTTCGAGTTGTCTTCCCCAAACAGTCCGCTCGGAATATCAATGGAAATGATTGTAGCTCCGGATCGATTGATTTGTTTGACGATTTCTTTTGCAAGCCCATCCAAAGGTTTATTTAATCCGGAGCCAAAAAGTCCGTCGATGACTATTGCGTCAACAGGAATTTCAGGAATTGAATCTTCAGAATCTATTTTTCTCAGGATAACCTGGTTTTGTTCTTCCAATCGCTGCCAGTTGATGACCGGATCGCCTTTGAGTTCGCGGCCAAAATCGATCCGGTAAACCGTGCATTTCAGATTACTCCAGGCAAGCATTCGGGCCACGGCCAGCGCATCGCCTCCATTGTTCCCCGGTCCGGCAAAAAGATATATCTGCCAGTCATGATTGATGTTCTTGATTACCCAATCGGCAATCTGAAACGAAGCCCGTTCCATTAGATCGATGGACAAAACAGGCTCCAACTTCATCGTTAATTGATCAATTCCGGCGATTTGTTTGCAGGTAAAAAGTTTCATTCAGTCAAGTTTAAAGTCAAAAGTACAAAGTTTAAAGTGAAAACCTGCGAAAACTATGGATTCGTAGTTGTCATCCGTAGCTTATGTTTTTTAAGGTATGATTTGCTTGATGAATTGACCGGATCGTATTCATTTACTGATTAATATTTCCGACAACTGACAAACGTCAAATTTTAATCCATAAAAACTTAACTATATTTGTCATTATTGCAAAAACGTACAACAAAAATTAATTTACTAAAAACAACTAATTATGCTGAAAGGACATCCCAGAGGGCTTTTAGTGGCATTTTTTGCCAACATGGGCGAACGCTTTGGATTTTACACAATGATGGCTATTCTGGTTCTGTTTCTTCAGGCCAGATTTGGATTAACAGAACAGGCCGCTGGTGATATTTACAGCTGGTTTTACTTCGGAATTTATGCTTTGGCTCTGATTGGCGGTATTTTGGCTGATTATACCAAAAAGTATAAGCTGGTTATTTTCGCCGGAATTGCAATAATGCTTGCTGGTTATGCATCTTTGGCTATTCCCGGAATGACACTGACAGTAACGGTAATCAGTTTGTTTGTAATTGCTTTCGGAAATGGCCTCTTCAAAGGGAACCTTCAGGCAGTGGTTGGCCAGTTGTACGACGATCCGAAGTATTCGAAGATGAGGGACTCGGCTTTCATGATTTTTTACATGGGTATAAATGTTGGCGCTTTCTTCGCACCTTTTGCTGCTACCGGAATTCGTAACTGGTGGTTGGGCAAAAATGGTTTATTGCACGATGGTAGTCTTCCTTCACTTTGTCACCAATACATCAATGGCACTTTAACGGATACCACTCAGTTCTCTGAACTTGCCACTAAAGCAAGTGTTTCAGGTTCAGTGACCGATCTGGGCGCTTTTGCCCACAACTACCTTGAAGTTTTCTCTCGTGGTTATAATTACGCTTTTGGTATTGCAGCCGGAGCAATGATTATCTCCATGCTGGTTTATATTTTCTTCCAGAGTTACCTTCCAAACGCCGAAAAACAAGTTGAGAAAGCAGATAAAAAAACGGTTAAGACCGCTGAGGAAGCCAATAGCTCACAGACCAGTCCGATTGCTATTTTTGCATCTTTGGTTGCTGCAACTATTGTAACAGTTTTGACAGGATTGGTTCTTGATTATAAGACCGGAATGGCTTTTGGTTTATTTGCTGCTTTCGTAACCTGGATTACCATGATTTCGACCAAGGAAGAAAAACCAAAAGTAACCTCATTGATTTTGGTTTTCTTTGTTGTGATTTTCTTCTGGATGTCGTTCCATCAAAATGGGTTGACACTGACATTCTTTGCTCGCGACTACATTGTGAAAGAGGTTGGAGCCTTTACTTACCTGTTTTTTGATATGTGGTCGATTCTGGCAGTTATCACAACCGTAGCCGGTTTGTTCGTTTTAATAGGAAAAGAAAAAACAACAACTACCCGTCTGATTGGTGCCGGGATGACACTTGTTGGCGGCGGCGCCTCATATTATTTCATGAGTGGAAACGGATCTTCAAATGCGATTGCCCCTGAAGTTTTCCAGTCGTTTAACCCGCTCTTTATTGTTGCTTTAACAACTCTGGTGATGGGTGTTTTTGCTATGCTGAATAAAGCTGGGAAAGAGCCATCAACACCAAAGAAAATCGGTATCGGAATGATCATTGCTGCTGGCGGATTTTTACTTGTTCTGATTGCGTCTGTTGGCTTGATTTCTCCTCATACCTTGGCAGGGCAAGCCGTTCCTGAAGCTTCACGAGTTTCGCCATACTGGCTTATAAATAGTTATTTGATTTTAACTGTTGCTGAATTATTCTTAAGCCCCATGGGACTTTCGTTTGTGTCGAAAGTTGCACCACAGCGCTTTCAGGGATTAATGCAGGGTGGATGGCTTTTGGCCACTGCCGTAGGAAACAAACTCTTATTTGTTGGTAGTTTCTTCTGGGGTAAACTGGAATTGTGGCAATTGTGGCTCATTTTCATCGTTTGTATCTTGGTTTCAGCTACTGTTATCTTCTCAATCATGAAAAGGTTGGAAACCGCTACCAAATAGCAGTTCACATTTTTAGAATAGATTTGGCTTGTAAACTTTCAATCCAACCAATAAAAAATATACTTTTGAAGGAGTGGCTATTGCTGCTCCTTTTTTATGTGTTTAAATTGCCAATTTACAGCTATGCAGACTAAGTTTTTCAAAATAGGAATTGTTCTGATTCTTTTTATTGGGTTTAATTCGTGTACAGTAAAGACGGTAAAAGATGTTCCGCCGCATTTTCAACCTTTTTTTGAAGAATATGGAGTGAAGGGATGTTTTTTGCTTTACGATACAAAAAATGATATTTACCAGATTTATAATTCAGCACGTTGCGAACAGGGATTTCTGCCCGCCTCCACTTTCAAAATTCTGAATTCGTTAATTGGACTTGAAACCGGGGTGATTACTGATGAAAACATGGTGATTCCCTGGAATGGTGTTGCAAGTACTGTCCCTGAATGGAATCGGGATCATACCATGGCAAGCGCTATTCAATATTCGGTTGTACCTTATTTTCAGGAAGTAGCCCGGCGCATTGGGCCCGAGCGAATGAAGGAATTTGTTGACGATTCGGATTATGGGAAAATGGACATCTCAAAGGAAACCATCGATAAATTCTGGCTTTGGGGTAATTCGCGTATCACTCCCTGGGAACAGATGAATTTTATCCTTCATTTTTACACCAACAAGTTACCTTTTTCTCAGGAAAACATTGATCTGGTCAAAAAACTGATTATCCTGAAAAAGACCGACAACTGGACGTTTAGCGGAAAAACCGGAATGACCGTTCAGGATGGCAATAACATTGGTTGGCTGATTGGCTATCTGGAACAAAACGGAAATACCTGGCTCTACGTCTGTAATGTTGAGTCAGGTTTAGACAATACTGAAAAATTCAAGGAAAGTCGGCGTGGAGTTGTCGAAATGGTCTTCAAGTCGATGGGCTTGATGGAGGAATAAAAAGTTGCGAGTTACGGGTTGCGCGTTACAGGTAACATTAACTCGTAACAATCTATGAAAACTGTGACTGGCAACTGACCACTATCTTTTCACTTCAACCAATGCGCCGTCAATAATTTTAACAACAACATCTTCGTCGAGCAGGGTAGTAATGTCGCCCAGATTTGTTGCATCGCCTTCGGCCACTTTCCGGAGTATGCGGCGCATGATTTTTCCTGAACGTGTTTTCGGCAATCCCGGAACCAACTGGATTAAATCAGGCCGGGCAAATGGACCAATCATGCTGGTAACTGCCATCTTGATGCTCTTCCGGATGCCTTCTTCGCCACCGGTCGAAAGTTCGCCGCAAACCACGAACGCGTAAATCCCTTGTCCTTTAATCGAATGTGGATAGCCAACCACTGCCGATTCGTTTACCAACGGGTGAGCATTGATGGCATTCTCGATTTCAGCAGTACCGAGCCGGTGTCCTGAAACGTTAATCACATCGTCAACACGGCCAAGGATGCGGTAATATCCGTCTTCGTCGCGCTGTGCTCCATCTCCGGTGAAATACATGTTCCTGAAAGTTGAGAAATACGTCTGCCTGAAACGGTCGTGGTCGCCCCAAATGGTGCGTGCCATACCGGGCCATGGGAATTTCATGCAGAGGTTTCCTTTTACACTATTCCCTGTGAGTTCTTTTCCTACTTCATTCACTATTACCGGCTGAATTCCAGGCAGTGGCAAAGTTGCAAACGAAGGTTTTGTTGGTATGATTCCCGGCAATGGACTGATCATTACTCCACCGGTTTCGGTTTGCCACCAGGTATCCACAATCGGACAACGGTTGCGCCCAATGTGGTCGTGATACCAATGCCAGGCTTCTTCGTTGATGGGCTCACCAACGGTTCCCAACACTTTCAGTGACGACAAATCCTTATTGGTTATGTGTTCCATGCCCATTGCCAACAGTGAGCGAATTGCAGTTGGTGCGGTATAAAATTGGTTGACTTTGTATTTGTCAACAATATCCCAGAAACGTCCGGCATCGGGCCATGTTGGAATTCCCTCAAACATCAGTGTTTGTGCGCCATTCAGGAGCGGGCCATAAACAATGTACGAATGGCCGGTAATCCAGCCAATGTCGGCCGTGCAGAAATAAATATCACCGGCATTGTACTGAAATACATTGTGAAAAGTATAGGCCGAATAGACCATGTAGCCAGCCGTAGTATGCACAATTCCTTTAGGTTTGCCCGTAGATCCTGAAGTGTAAAGGATGAACAGATTATCTTCGGCATCCATTTCTTCTGCTACGCATTCGTCTGATTGCCCCTCAATAGCCTTGTGCCACCAGATGTCGCGGCCTTCGACCATTTTAATGTTCGATTTGGTTCGCTCATAAACAATCACTGTTTCAACGCCGGGACAACTCTGCAAAGCTTCGTCAACTATATTTTTAAGCGGGGTTATTTTTTCGCCACGGAAACCTCCATCGGCAGTCAATACAATTTTTGCTTCGGCATCAATAATCCGATCAGCCAGTGAAGCAGCCGAGAAGCCGGCAAAAACGACTGAATGAATGGCGCCAATTCGGGCACAGGCCAGCATGGCAATGGTCAGTTCCGGTATCATTGGCATGTAAATAGCCACCCGATCGCCTTTCAGGACTCCAAGGTTTTTGAGCGAATTGGCAAATCGATTGACTTCCAGGTATAATTCGCTATAAGTTAATGTTCTTGATTGTTCGTCCGGATTGTTAGGTTCCCAGATTAGGGCAGGTTGATTACCAATTGTGTACAGATTTCGCTCAAAAATATTTTCAGTAATGTTTAATTTTCCTCCAGAAAACCATTTGATCGAAGGACCTTCGAAGTCCCATTCGAGAACTTTATCGCAGCGTTTGTGCCAATAGAAATCTTCGGCAACTTCAGCCCAAAAAGCTTCGGGGTTGGCAATACTTTTCTGGTATTCGTGGATGTAGCCTCCTAAACTGTGAATTTTTGCGGTCATTGTTATTCTAATTAGGTTTATAAAAGAGTTTTATATACGAAATAGAATACTAAACAAGCCAAATGAATTTTAGTTGACTGTCTGATCGTTAGATTCTTGTTGAAAATGTAGGAGTGTATATTGCTTATTTTCCTGGAGTTCCGAAGTTTGTCTCTTTATTGTCGATTACCAGAATCCAGTCGTTTCCGCGTCCGCTGGTTGTAGGTTTAAATTCCTGAATTCCGCTGTTGGCAAGCTCTTTCAGCTTGGTCGTTTCACCCGTGCGTGGATTGTACCACCAAATAACCGATTGTTTCCAGCCCAATTTTTCAAGATTAATATTTGCAGCCCAACCTGTCGGAATGTAAACAAAAGCATAGCTTTTACCTTTGGTCGCTACAATGTAGTCAGTTTCGGGCATGTAATCGTTGGTTAGTAATTCCTGAAATGGAATTCTTTCGGTCATGGGCCGGCTTTCCATGAGTCGACGAACATTGATCATATCACCCGCTCCGGGTAAATCAAGATCATCGTACCAGGTGTGACGGGCAAAACCCACCGGGGCTCTTTCGGGAGTCAGCATTTGCCAAATGGCATGGCAACCATAAGTATGTCCAAATCCTCCTGAAAATAAATTCCAGTAAGCCGCCTGACGAACATCGGCCTCGTCGAACCAACCCAGAATTTCAGGTTTCCAATCATGCGGATGATCTTCGTAGCGCGGTTCCCCGTTAAACGTAGGTTTTACGGGTTGAAGCTGGTAATCTGGAATCAGAAGTTTTTTATAAGCTGCATACGAGCGTTCGCCATGCCCGGTTTGCATCATATTGAAATCGAGCCAATCCTGATTTTGAAACCATTTCGACGAGCTTGATCCTCCCCAAGGGTGAAAAGTCATCAGATGGTTTTTATCCACCGATTTTATTCCGGTAGCCAAAGCATTCCAGACTTCAAAATTTGCACCACCACCCTGACGGTCGCCTCCATTGATCCATATGATGTTCGGGTAATCTTTATAGCGGTTACCAATCCATTTCCCATATTGAAAAGCATTTTCTTTGTTGAAGATGACTGGTCCGATGCCCCATTGCTTATCGACTTTGTCGCCCCAGGTGGGCAGAAGTCCTATGAAAATACCTTTCTCTTCTGCTTTTTTGATAACCCAATCGACATGTGCAAAATATTTTTCGTTCGGTTGAGCAGGATCATTATCGACGAGTGGTTTTTCGCCCTTCATATTGGGCGTATTTAATCCGTCGAGCTCGGCCAATGCTACTGCCTGAATAACCGTGAACCCTTTCTGCCGGCGGTTTTCCAGATATTTATCTGCATCCTGCTTGGTCAGGCGGTGAAAAAGTTCCCATCCGGTATCAGCGAGATAAAAGAAATTTGCACCATTTTCAAATTCGAGAAATCGCTTGTTCGCGGAAACTTTGAGTTTGCCATTTCTGAAATTAACTGATGGGCCTTGCCATATGATTTCCTGAGCGTTTACGTTTAAAAACACTCCTAAAACAAAAAGTAGTAGTATTCGTTTCATGGTTTATTCTGAGTTTTGTTGTTAGTAAGGTTTGACGAATTTAGCCATTTTATTGCTTTTCTGGTTTTGAAACAACTTAATACAATAATATTTCTAATTTTATTCAACTCTTTTAAGATTAATTAAATAGATCATGAAAACTATAGATCAATCAAAACCAATTTTAGTTACAGGAGGTACCGGTTACCTGGCTTCGTGGATTATTAAACAATTATTGGATGAAGGGAAAGAGGTTCGGACAACAGTTCGAAACCTGTCTCAAAAAGATAAATCGGCACATCTGACGGCATTAGCTGTAAAAAGCAAGGGGACATTGACCTTCTTTGAGGCTGATCTGCTTAAGAAAGGAAGTTTCACTGAAGCCATGGCTGGCTGCGAACTGGTTATTCACACAGCATCGCCATTTAAAATTTCAGGATTAAAAAATGCCCAAAAAGAGTTGGTTGAGCCTGCGCTTGAAGGAACGAGAAATGTGCTGGAGTCGGTAAATTCGACAGAAAGTGTAAAGCGTGTTGTGTTGACTTCAAGCATTGTGGCCATTTATGGCGATGCTGTAGATATTCAGAAAACAGCAAATGGAATTTTTACAGAAGAGGATTGGAACTTTTCGAGTTCGGTTGATCATCAACCTTATCCCTATTCGAAAACATTGGCCGAGAAGCTGGCCTGGGAAATGGCTGGCAAGCAAAATCGATGGGATCTTCTGACAATTAATCCCGGATTTATAATGGGGCCATCACTTAGCAAACGAACCGATTCAACCAGTATTGACATCATGATTCAGTTGGCAACCGGTAAATTTAAAACAGGTGTTCCTTCAGGCGAAATGGGATTTATCGACGTTCGCGATGTTGCAAAAGCTCATATTCTGGCTGGTTTTAGCCAGACGGCTTCTGGTCGTCATATCTGTGTATCCGAGCAAAAAACATTTTTAGATATGGCGAATGTCATTAAGGCAAGTTATCCGAAATATCCGCTACCAAAGGGATTTGTTCCGAAATGGCTGTTCTGGCTGATTGCTCCCCTTGCCGGTTTTACCCGAAAATACGTAAAACTGAATGTTGGGATTGATTTGAAATTTGACAGCAGTTATATCCGAAAAGATTTGGGAATCGAGTTTATTCCGTTTGAAAAAACGATTACCGATCATTTTGAGCAAATCTTAAATGACGACATTGTAAAAAGAAAATAATATGCGACAAACAGCAAATGTAATTGGAGCAAGCGGACTCGTTGGACATGAATTGCTGGCGCAATTGCTTGATCATTCTGAATTTGAAAAAGTCCGGATTTTTGTTCGCAGATCGACGGGTATTGTTCACCCAAAGCTTGAAGAACAAATCATCGACTTTGATCAGACAGAAAGCTGGATACATCTGGTTAAGGGGGACGTGCTATTTTCGACATTGGGCACAACCATTAAAACGGCGAAAACCAAAGAAAATCAGTATCGGGTTGATTTTACCTACCAGTACGAATTTGCCAAAGCAGCTTCAGAAAACGGGGTTGATGCTTACCTGTTAGTCTCGTCGTTGGGTGCCAATCCACAATCATCAGTGTCTTATTCGCGGATGAAAGGCGAACTGGAAGATGCTGTTGCCAAACTGCCGTTTAAAAAGTTGTTTATTATACGGCCTTCTATTTTGGATGGCAATCGTCAGGAGAAAAGGGCAGGAGAGAAGGTCGGCCTGATCTTGAGTCGTTTTGTGACAAGGTTTATGCTGAGAGCGTACAAGCCAACTCCTGTCGATTTACTGGCATCAAAAATGATTCGTTTGTCGTTGGAAAATGTGCCCGGAATTCGAACGATTGGTGGACTTGAACTGTTTCAGAATTAATTTTTTCAACCAAAACGGGTTTCATTCGTTTAGTATCGAAACACTTTAATTTCAGAAAACATGTACACTGGTTTTTTACATTTACACAATACCTTACGCTGGTTAATTCTGCTCAGCCTGGTTATTACCCTGGTTAAATATGTTTCAGGATGGCTGGGTAATCAGCCCTGGAAAAAGAGCGATAATATTTTGGGCATTGTTTTTACTTCGCTCATGGATATCCAGTTGTTGACTGGGTTGGTGCTTTATTTCTTCCTGAGTCCGATTACCAAGTTGGCGATGTCCGATTTTGGAGCCGCCATGAAAGATTCCGGAATTCGATTTTACGCTGTCGAGCATTTTTCGATGATGTTAATTGCCGTTGTTCTGGTTCACATTGGTCGTGCCAAATCGAAAAAAGCCAAGACAGATTTGGCTAAATTTAAAACAGCAACTATTTTCTATCTGTTGGCTTTAGTTATTATTCTGGCAGCTATTCCATGGAGTAGGGTATAAATCAGAGATCTATTGAATGAAATCGCCACTAAGGGAATCTGAAAATTCTTTTAGTGGCGATTTTTTTTAAATCGATATCCATTTTTTTTACCTAAAATGAGAAGCAGTCCATTCTCGACAGATCGGCCTCGGCCGGTGAGCCGAAAAACAAGTGAGGACGGCGTTATAAAATCTTTTCTGTTTGAGCCGTTAGGCGAGTTTAAAAGATTTTAGCCGTCTAGCGCTAGTTTTTCGAGCGAATCGGGCGTAGCCTTGACTTTTTTTGATTACTTTTTTGTCTTAAGACAAAAAAGTAATTGGGGTTTGGGGTGAAGCCCCAAAAGTTGGATCAACTGGATATACAACCTGATATTCATATTTTTTTTCATTCCTGATGAACCTTTCGTTTTTGGCGTGTACAGAAACTAAAAATCATGATCTTTACCAAAAAGAAATACCAGATTTTGATTCTGATACTCAGTTTCATAATTTTGGGCTTTGTGTTGATGAGTGGAGGCAGTTCCAGTGATCCGAATGTTTTTAATCCTGAGGTATTCAGTTTTCGGCGAATTACTTTAGCTCCACTGGTAATTATTGGTTCGTATTCGGCACTTATTTGGTTAATCTTAAAAAAATCGGCGAATTGATTTTCCGGAGAAAAAATAGAGCTTATAGCGACAGCGAACTGATGCAGCAAATCGTTTCGGGTGATCAGGCTGCTTTCAGCGAACTTTACCTTCGGTATAAAGACCGGATGTACTATTATTTTTATCGGATGCTGGGGAATTCGGCCGATTCTGCCAATGATTTTTTGCAGGAGCTTTTTATGAAATTGATTGAAAAGCCTGAAAGTTATAATCCGGAGTATCGGTTTTCGACCTGGCTGTATTCGGTTGCCAACAACATGTGCAAAAACGAATACCGCAGGCGTGGCATTCGTCAGGAATTTCAGGAAGCTGAAGCTTTGGAACCTCAAATCGATTATTTATCGGATTCGAGCATTGAACACGAACAGGTTGTCGAAAAGATTTTTGCGACACTTGATTCGCTGGGAGAAGAGCATCGCTCGGCTTTTTTGCTGCGGTATCGCGAGGGGTTTTCGATTAAAGAAGTAGCCGAAATATTGGAACTTCCGGAAGGAACAGTCAAATCGCGGCTGTTTTATGCGAAAAAACTGCTGGCTGAAAAGCTGGAATATTTAAAAGATGAAATTGAATTTTAAGACCAAACATCATGAATAAGAATTCAGAACAATTGATTTCAAAAGCGCTTCGTAACGATCGTATTGGTGAACCAGATAAGGCTGTAGAAGATCGCCTGATGTATGCATTTTTATTGAAGAATAGCAAAACCAGAGTGAGGCAGAATTCGTTTTCGAGTTTCGCCGGATGGTTATTTTCAGGACAAAGTTTTGCTGTGAAAACAGTCATGGTGTCGATGATACTTTTCTTTTCAATTTTCAATAACCAATTTACTTTCGACTCCGGAAAGATCAGTGCAAGCGATTCCATTTCCAGCCAACGCTTTCTGGTTGCCGATAGCGCCCATTTTATTCAGTTGGTCGATTCACTTCGTGTCGATAGTTTGAATTGATCCAAGAATCCTTTTAAATAGAAATGCCGCATAGAAGTTTCGTTCTATGCGGCATTTGTTTTTATGCTGCAGAATTCATCTGATGACTCGAAGTCATCGGATGAATAGATCAAGCGAAATTATTCAAGTTTTCCGGCAAATACCATCAACTTTTCTTTCATGCTTTTTAATTCGGATTCCGGAAGTGTATCTGCGGCTTGTTTTATCAGTTCGTTGTACAGCGACAATTGAAAACTGGCTTCATCCAAAACGGATTCTTTCTGATTCGACGGGAAGCTTGAGTAATATTTCAGTCCTTCTTCAAGCGATTTGGCCAGATTCTGGAACCGAACTTCTCCCAATTGTTTCTGCCCGTTTCGCTCATATAAACTAGCCAACAGAATACTTTGATAATCTACAGGCCAATTTTTCAGACTCATGACTTGTTCTGCTTTCTTCAAAACTTCCGTCGCTTTCTCAGGCTGTTTTTCCTCCGTCAATTGATTGGCGAGGCGATAAAAAGCATTTCTGATTTGCATGGTGGCAAACATGCGCCGGTGGTGCCAGTCGAAATTAATCGATGGATCGGCCAGATTGTCCCAGTTGCATTTTTGCATCAGGTTGGTGTACAGATTTTCAGTTTCAATTTTACCAATGTCGAGAATTGAACTACTGTCGGTCTTTTGATCAGTTAGCCGGTAAACCAATCCGTCGTAAATCAGGTTATTTTTCAATCCATGTTCATCGGGGTCAACCCAAGTCGTAAAGCAAATGGGACGCTTCCCCTGGTTGGAAGAAATAATATCGTAGAAAGCGAGGTCTCCCTTGTTAATGGCTCTTTTGTTGAGTTCAAAATGAATCGGTTCCTGATCTGGAAATTGCAGCCTGATTTTATTTACCGGAATGTAACTGATTTGTTCACCATTTTCAACAGTCAGTTTAGTTTTCGATGAGTCGCTGGCCACAAATTCAAGAACATCGGTCATGTGTTGCTCTGTCTCAATTTTTGGAACAACATACACGTAATCGAGTTGTCCGGTTTGATATTTTTCGAGTGGAACCGTCATTTTTAATGGTTCGTTTTCGTAGATTTTTCGTTGCAATTGGCCGATGTACCATTCAGCCGACAAATAGGGCATCACCACAACGCGAACATCGCGGCGAATGCCTTCCACTTCCTGGCGGTACCACAACGGATAGGTATCGTTGTCGGCATGAGTGAACAGTATAGCATTCGGCTTGCACGATTCGAGGTAATTCCGGGCTAAATCGCGGGCCGAATACCTTCCGGAGCGATCATGATCATCGTAGTTTTGAGACAGTAGAAGCATTGGCGAGGCAAGCAGACATACCGCCAATGTGGTGGTAATCGCTAATTTTTCTTTCATCAATTTCTGAAACTGACTGAACAGAAACAATGCTCCGAATCCAATCCAGATGCAGAAAACATAGAATGAACCCACATAAACATAGTCGCGTTCGCGTGGCGTGTTTGGAACTTCGTTGAGGTAAGCAACCAGCGCAAAACTCATCAGGAAAAAGAGCAAACCCGTGACCAGAAAGTTTTGACGATCGTTTCGGTATTGAAAAGCTAAACCCAACAGACCCAGAATAAGTGGAAGGAAGTAGTATGAATTTCGTCCTTTGTTTTCCTTTGCTGATGTGGGCAGGTTTTCCTGTGGTCCGGCAACCTGTTTGTCGATTAGCGGAATTCCCGATTGCCAGTTTCCGTTCAGTAATCCGCCAGTTCCCTGGATGTCGTTTTGGCGGCCAGCAAAATTCCACATGAAGTACCGGATGTACATGAAACCCAGTTGGTAGTTCAGGAAAAATGATAGGTTTTCATGAAAAGTGGGTACGATTATTTCTGTTTGTTTTCCATCTTCATCGGTTGTCATCACCCTACGCCCTTTAAAATTGAACTGTTTTTTATACGCGTCAATGTGTTCAGGATCGTTGCTGTGCATTCGTGGAAAGAATCCAATGGTTCTTGGATCGTATTCAATTTTTGCATTCAGTTTACTTTTGATGTATTTTCCATCTTTGGCAATCCAGGTTTCGCGCTCTTTGTATCCGGTAACCACCGAAGCGAAATTTTCGCCGTATAAGATGGGGCGAGTGCCGTACTGTTCGCGGTTTAGGTAATTCAGAAGGCTAAAAGTTGTTTCAGGATCGCCCTGATTGACGGGAACATTGGCCGAAGCCCTGACAATTGTTGCCACATACGATGTATATCCGACTAATAAGAAGGTGAGGCACAGTAAAGCCAGATTGAGTTTGGGCAACTGTTTTCGGTGGCTGTATATGATTCCTCCTGAAAGCAATGCAATGAGCAAAATAACATAGGTAATTAATCCGGAATGAATGGGGAAATGCAGGCTGTTTACAAAAAATAGTTCCAGATTCTTGGATAAATCGAGAATTCCGGGGATAAAAATCTGAAGCAATGAAACAATGCCGATTCCGCTGATCAGGATAGCTGCTATTAATCCCTTTAGCGAGTAGTTATATTTCCTGAAATAGATGATAAGTCCAACTGATGGGATGACCAGCAGATTCAGCAGATGCACTCCAATAGAAAGCCCAATCAGGAAAAAGATCAGCACAATCCATCGCGATGAATCGGGTTGGTCGGCTTCGCGTTCCCAGCGCGTGGCTGCCCAAAGTACAACTGCACTAAAAAGTGATGAAAGTGCATAAACTTCGGCTTCAACTGCCGAGAACCAAAACGAATCGGTGAAGGCAAACGATAAAGCTCCAATTGCTGCGGCTCCGAATTTCAGGAATAGAGGGAATTGGCGGCCTTGCTTTTGTTCCAGTTTTGAAACCAACCAAACAATGGTCCAAAAGAGGAATAAAATTGTTGCCGCACTCGCAACTGCCGATACGAGATTTATTGCGTAGGCAGCATGTGTTGGATTTCCGAAGCTGAAAAGGGAAAAAATGCGTCCCAAAAGCATAAATAGCGGAGCTCCTGGCGAATGGTTGATTTCGAGTTTGTAAGCCGAAGTTAAAAATTCGCCGCAATCCCAAAGACTTAGCGTTGGTTCAAGGGTTAAAACATAAATTATGAGCGAGACGACAAAGACGCCCCATCCGGTAAGGTTATTTATTTTTTGCTGATTCATGTGGATACTTTTTCATTCAGTACACGCCGAAATGAAAAAGTTCAGGAAAGCGGATGATTTTTAAACTGAGGCTGTCTCAAAAGTCTAAACAATCGCAATTCTCGTCATTCCGAATTTATTTCGGAATCTGACAAACAGTGCGTTGAGATCCTGAAACCCCGCCTGCCAAGCGAGCGGTCAGGAAGTTCAGGATGACGGGATTAACGACTCCTGATACAGCCGCGGTCTAAAAATAAATTGTTCATTTCAAATATTCAGCAGGTATTCCTTTAATCTTTTCGATTTCGATTTTCCGGATGAAAAACTCGCCGCCTTCAGATTGTATCTGGATTTTCCCTTTGGTAAGTGGAACTTTTAATCCGTTTTCAACTTTGCTGCAATTGGTATTGACCATCACTAGTTGTCCATTGTCCACGTGAACAGATGTTTGGCCGAAGCAATATAAATCAACTGTATTCCATTCGCCCAATGGCATTTCAGCATCTTTAGCCTTTTTAATCGAGCGACCATTATCTTTTTCGCTGAATGAAGTTGATTGACCTTCAGGAGAATAAATGTAATTTTTACCATCATCACTTTTTACGACTTTAGTCTCGCAATACGTGTTGGCCATCAGGTAGGTGTCGCCCATGCTTTCGTGCATCAGTTGATGTTCGATGGTTGCCATCCAGGTTCCAAAAGCTGCGCCAAACGGGCCAAAACTGTGGTAGAGTAAACCGCTGTTGCGTTTGCCATATACTTTTTCACCCCATTTGTATTCAAGGTGAAGGTGATAGTTTTCGTATTCGGCTTTAGTCGCGAGAGAGGCAAAAATATCTCCGGAAATGTGGATTACTTTTTGTCCATTCAATTCGGTAACGCTGTAAGTTGAGGCTGGTGTTGCTTTTTTAGCGAGTTCTTCGAATCCAGTGATCGGACTTCCGAGAAAGATATCCCAGTTTTTCAGATTCTTCCCGTTAAAAAGTGATTTTTGACCGAAAGTTATTGTTGACAAGAAACAAAAGGTAAACACAAGTAAAAGGTTTTTCATGATTGTTGGTTTAGGTTAAGTTGAACAAAAAAAAACTGCCCCATAAAGATAGGGCAGTCTATTGGAATAATAAAATGTAATTTTTAGTTCGAATGAGATGCAAGCAATTGTTGAGCTCTTTCTAAAATGGCCGTATCGTCGAGGAGAACTACGCCTCCATCGGGTCCCGGTTCGATGTGTAATCCAACAGATTTACCTTTTACATAGTTTGCGCCTCCAAAATAATTCCTGACGGTTTCTACTTCAATTCCAAATTCCTGCGCAATTTGACTGATGGAACCGGCAGGTAAACTGTCTTTGATGTGACGTAGCTCATTAAAAGTGATTTTTCTATCCATGACATTAAGTTTTTATGGTTGTACACTCTTTTTACTTTCAAACACAGCTTAAAGTTAAAATTAATATAGAAATAACAATGGGGTAACGCTTATGTTTTAATGGCAGGTTTTCGAAAAATTGCATTTTGTTTGCTGCTTAACAATTTGTTATTTGAGGCTCATTACATATTCTGTGGGTGTTATAGGATGAAAGGATTGTTACAATGCGATGAATTAACTATTAAAAATTTAACAATTTTTAATAGTTAATTGAGTCCATTCTGAATGGCGTCGTAAATAGCCTGATGCATTGACGTTTGAATATTTAAATCAGAAATCGCAGTATGGCTTCTGCTGGGGTAAACTCTGTTAGAAAGAAAGATAAACAGAAGTTGATTTTTGGGATCCATCCAAACAAAAGTTCCCGTAAATCCGGTGTGCCCGTAACTTTCCGGACTTGCATCTGTAGCTGGAAATTTATTTTTTTCATCTCGGGTGAGTGGGTTTGACTTGTCGAATCCGAGTGCACGGTGGTTTGAACTTTGTGGAAACTGAACTTTAGTAAATTCGTTGATTGTTTCTGGAGAAATATATTGTTTACCTCCATAATAGCCTTGCTGAAGATACATTTGCATGACTTTGGCCAGATCGTTAGCATTGCTGAAAAGCCCGGCATTGCCCGAAACACCTCCTAATACAGCTGCCATTTCGTCGTGTACAAACCCTTGCAAAAGTTCTTTCCTGAATGTTTGATCATCTTCAGTGGGGGCAATTTGTGGAATGGGATATCGTTCGTATGGTTTGAACCCAACAGAATTGGCTCCAAGAGGTTTGTAAAATTCTTTGTTCAGATACTCTTGGAAAGTCATAGTTGTTAGTCGTTCAGTTACAAAACGTAAAAGTCCGAATCCTAAATCGGAGTACACAAATTCCTTTTTGGAAAGGAGTGGAGATTTGACGATGTCGCTGATTACTTGTTTTTCAAAATCATTTCTGACATACATGTCTTTCGAAATCCGAATAGGAAATTGGTCGGAGGGTTGATCTTTGAAAGCCCTTTTTCGGAGGATCGATTTTGTTTCACGTTCGAGATAGAACGGAATATAGGGTTGAAGGCGCGCCTGATGTGTCAACACATCACGGACGGTCAATTCTGCTTTATTCGATTTTTTAAATTCGGTGAAATAGTTCGATAAAGGGGCGTCCAGATTTATCTTTTTCTCATCGTACAATTTCATAACTGCCGGAAGTGGGGCTGCTATTTTAGTGATCGAAGCCAAATCGTAAAGTACATCGTTTTGCACAGGTGAAATTTTGTCGTATGTCAGGAATCCGTAACTTTTGTTCATGATGACATTTCCTCCTTTCGCAATTAAAACCTGACATCCGGGAAATGCTTTCGCTTCAATCCCAAGCTCAGCAATAGAATCAATCAAATGTTGAAGGTATCCGGAGTTTATATTTACTCCTTCAGGAAGTGTGTATTTTAAGCGTTGAATGTTCCTGATGCCGATGCCCGATTGGATTGGATAAAAATCTTTCACAGTTACCGGCAATTTTCCAGCGGCATCCCTCGCCCCAAAAATGAGTTGAGCAGCCAGCTCTTCCACATCTTTGTCGTCCTGGTAAGCTACAACCAAACTTTGGGCATTTTTGAGTTGTGGAAAATTTGGAAGGGCGTATGGATTTCCAAAGAAAGCGAAAATGGTATGTTGACTATCCAGACCTTCAGTCAAACGAATTTGCTGATCGGTTATTCCAAATCGCCTTGATGGATATAGTCCCAACCCGTGGATGCCCGTGATAACCAGGTTGTACGATTTCAGTTGATTAAGTAGTTCGGCAATTTCTGTGTCTGAAGGGTTTTGGGATATGTTAAAATGATCAACTTGAGTATAATTGCTGAGCATCCTTTGAAAGGAGGTGATTTGTACTGATCCAAGGGCAAGGCTTGCAATTTTTAAAGTGTCAAGCTTTTGAATTGGGAGGATGTTATTCTTGTTTTCAATTACCGTTAGCGATTTCTCATAAAGTTGACTTTTTGTTAAGAGATACTTGTTTTGATTTAGATCGCTGACAAGGTTCTTGGTTTCGATAAGCTTGTGTTGGTCAAGACCAATCCACTTTTTTATGGCCAAAATTTTTCGGCATTTCGAATCAATCTCGTCTTTTGTAATTATTCCTGATTTTACGGCAAGTTTTACGGCCTGAATTGCTTTTCCCAGATTTGGAACAATTTCGACCATATCGTTGCCCGCTTTTAGGGCCCGAACCACCAGTTCTGCCGAAGAAACTTTGCCGACTCCTTTCATATTCATGGCATCAGTAATGATCAATCCTTCAAAACCTAAATCTTTCTTTAGTTTATTTTTGATAATCCGGGAAGACAGTGTTGCCGGAATTTTTGTATTCGATTCGAGAGCCGGAACTTGCAAATGTCCGGTCATAACAGCGCCAATACCTTTATTGATGAGAAATGAAAACGGAAATAACTCGAGAGAATCGAGCTCGCTTTTAGTTCGGTTGATAACTGGGAGTCGCAAATGAGAATCAGTTTGAGTATCACCATGTCCGGGAAAATGCTTTGCTGTAGCCAGCACGCCGGCATCTTGCATTCCGCTTGCATAAAGCCACGATTTTCGGGCTACCTGGATTTTATCTTCACCAAATGAGCGGTAATTAATAACCGGATTGGCTGGATTAATATTTATGTCGCTCACCGGAGCCATGTTCATGTGAATGCCAAGCCTCCGGAATTGTTCTCCAATTTCAAAGCCCATGCGATAAATCAATGAATCATCGGCAATGGCTCCCAAAGCCATTTGTGCCGGATAGTTGATTGTTGAATCTAAACGGAATCCAAGTCCGGTTTCTCCGTCAATAGCCACCAACAAAGGGACATTTGAGGCTTTCTGGAAACTGTTGCAGATTTGGGATTGAGCTAGGGGGCCACCTTGCATAAATATGACTCCACCAACCTGAAATTGAATAATCTGTTTTAGGATTTCTTCAGTCTTTTGATTTTTTTGATTTGAATAGGCCTGAATCATAAATAGTTGCCCTATTTTTTGATCCACCGTTAAGGTTTTCATTAATGAATCAACCCATTGGTCGTTTGAATATTTCAGGAACCCTGGTTTTTCTATTGCGGTTAGTGATCCGGCAAAAAAAGTAATCAGGAGGATTAAAATTGTAAGCTTTTTCATCTGTTGTAAAATCTGGTGGTAAAGTTAGAAAACAATGAATGCATTGCCATTGGTTAAATCAACCCTGCGCCGGAATAACAAATATTAATTTGTTAATGTTACAGATTTTTATTGTTCTGTTTGTAAAATATTGACAATGTGTCTTTTGATGAACAAATTGATAACTATAGCTAAATTTATTTGTCAATTTAGTGCTATGATGAGGTGATTTCAACACTTACTTGCATAAATGTTAAAAAATGTAAAAATCATTTATTATTTTTGGCATACTAAGTGTATTTATCTGAACGTTATTATCTAAACCTATTTGTTTGAAGAATCTTTTCTACATATTGATTTTATTCCTGTCACTTGGGTATTTATTTTCATGTGAGGACGAAAAGTATCTTTCTTCTGCAAATGTCAAGCTCCGGTTTTCAGTTGATACTGTTATGTTTGATACTGTTTTTACAACAATCGGTTCAACTACTCAGCATTTAAAAGTTTATAATCCATACGATCAGAAAGTTTTAATTTCCTCGGTAAAACTTGCCAAAGCAGAAACTTCCAATTTTAGGTTGAATGTAAATGGAGTATCTTCCAATGAGGTTAAGAATCTGGAGATAGCTCCATTTGACAGTTTGTATATTTTTGTTGAAGTGACAATTGATCCGAATGGACAGAATCTTCCGTTGGTGGTCAAAGATTCCATAGAATTTGTAACAAATTCGAATCCGCAGGATGTTGACTTGGTGGCATGGGGGCAGGACTTTAAACTGGTAAAAGGTAAAATTCCGAAAAATACAATCTGGACGAATGAAAAGCCTTATCTTGTCTATACCGACGCTTATGTCGACAGCATCTCTTCGTTAACAATTCAGGCAGGAACGAAGGTTTATTTTCATAAAGAAGCAGGATTGCATGTTGAAGGCAGGGTGGTTGCAAAAGGAACGGTTGAAAATCCGATAATCTTTCATGGAGATCGACTTGAAACAGTATATTCCAATGTTCCCGATCAATGGGACGGAATTTCGCTCTATCCAGGAAGTAAGAATAATGAGTTCTCGAATGTTGAAATCAAAAATGCAAATATTGGACTTTTAATTGGAAATGTTGGTGAAGAGAACTCTGCTGATGTGACACTTAATAATGTGAAAATTCAAAATATGGCCTATGCCGGAATTTTCGCTATGGAATCAGGTATTAAAGCGACCAATTGTTTGATTACAAACTGTGGCTATTATGCCGTTGCCTTGCTAGTTAGTGGAAATTATGAGTTCAATCATTCGACGATTGCAAATTATTGGCCGCAGTATGGGTTTAAAACCAGAACGACTCCTGCGGTTTACATTGCCAATGTTTTAAATGTTGCAAAAGATAAAAAGGATTATGTCGGTGACATTGCCAAAGCTGATTTTTCAAATTGTATAATAACTGGTAACGTTCTTGATAATAATGAGCTTTATTTAAAAGTAAATCCGGATAAGATATTCAATTATAAATTTGAAAGATGTGTCATTCAGTTAGATAAAACTGATGTATTTAAAACAAGCGCCCAACATTATCTAAATTGTTTTAAGATTAGACCTGATTCAATATTTGTAGATCCGTATAAAAAATTCAATTTCGAGTTGGATTCTTTGAGTAGAGCCAAGGATACAGCCAACAGAACGATCAGCAAGCTTTATCCAACTGATTTAAAAGGACGTGACCGATTCCTTGACAACGGACCTGATATTGGCGCTTTGGAACGTCAGGAAAAAAAATCAAAATAGTAGTAAAAGCTGGCGAAGCTCCCTTTCCCATTTGTTTTCTTTGATCATAAATAACTGAAGACCATTTTCTTTCTTTTCGGTAACGGATAATTTTGTAAAATGAAATTTCAATTCATAATATGCAACTTGTTTTTGTTGTTTCTTCATTCGAATTTATGCGGCCAGAGTGATGTGTCAAAGAATGAATACACCTTCATGTTTTATAATACAGAGAACCTTTTTGATACTGAAAATGATTCTTTAACAAATGACGAAGAATTTACTCCTGACGCCAATAGACACTGGAATCAAGCCAGACTTCATTCAAAGGCAGAGCGTTTGGCAAAAGTAATTTTGGCGGCCGGGAAATGGAATGCGCCTCTCGTTATTGGACTCTGTGAAGTTGAAGATTTGAATGTTCTTGAATTGCTGACCCGCAATGAACCTTTGGCTCGATTTCATTATAAAATTGTACACAAAGACTCTCCTGATTCAAGAGGTATTGATGTAGCATTACTTTACAGGCCTGAGTATTTTCGCCCGTTCGATTATCAGGCAATACCGGTCACCGATGCCAAAGATAAATCTTTTAAAACCAGGGATGTTTTGCGAATAAGTGGTGTGCTGAACGATTGCGATACGCTACATATTTTTGTAAATCACTGGCCATCCAGATATGGTGGAATAATGGAAACGTTGAGGTATCGTGGTCTGGCTGCTGAAACTCTAAGAAACTCTATTCAAGATCTGTTTGGCCGATACCCAAAGGCAAAAATAATTTGTATGGGCGATTTTAATGACACTCCGTCCGACGATAGTTTGGCTAAGATTCTTGAAGCAAAAGAACTAGATAATCCAAAGCTGGAAGGTGAATTAGTTAATCTTTCTTTCGGATGGATTTCCAATGAAATTCAGACCATTAAAAGCAAATTTAGTTGGGAAGTATTTGACCAATTTATTGTTTCCGATTATTTTCTTCAGGGAAACAATTGCTTTAAGTTTCAGAAAGCTGAAATATTTAAAGCCGGATTCCTTCTTGAACCAGACTCGAAATTTGGTGGTGTTAAGCCAAAGCGCACTTATGTTGGGTTTAAATACCAGGAAGGATTTTCAGATCACCTTCCGGTTTTGCTGCGGGTCCAATTACAGAATCATTGATTTGCAACTGGCGTAAGCCCCATCTCAGTCGCTATTTTAAGCATATATTGAAAAGCCTGATCGTGATCATTTTGAATAATCCCATCCAGAATGGCGTCTTTTATAGCGTTTTTTATCAAACCTACTTCGCGACAAGGACTTAACCCATAAATTTCCATGATGGTTTCTCCGGTTACCGGAGGTTGGAAGTTGCGAATGTGATCCTTTTCTTCCAAATCTTTGAGTTTTTGCCGCACCAACTGGAAGTTGCTGTAATATTTCTTTACTTTTTCCTGATTCTTTGAAGTAATATCAGCTTCGCATAAAGTCATCAGATCATCAATGTCGTCGCCTGCTTCAAACAAAAGCCTGCGGATAGCCGAATCTGTTACTTCTTCTTCTGAAAGTACGATAGGTCGCATATGAAGCTCTACAATCTTCTGAACGTACTTCATTTTCTCGTTCAGTGGAAATTTCATCTTTTTGAATAGTGCGGGTACCATCTTCGCCCCAACAAAATTATGCGAATGGAAAGTCCAACCCAGTTGCGGCGAATATTTCTTGGTAACAGGTTTGGCAATATCATGTAATAAGGCCGACCAACGCAACCAAAGATTGTTGGTATTAGGTGCAATGCGATCTAAAACTTCCAGTGTATGAAAGAAATTGTCTTTGTGACCAATGCCATTCACTTCTTCGCGTCCTTTCATCCGATGCAATTCTGGGAAAATGATCTCCAGCAATCCGGTTTTATCCAATAATTTGAACCCAACTGATGGTTTTGAGGAAAGAATAATTTTATTCAATTCTTCGCCAATTCTTTCTTTCGAGATGATGTGAATTCGTTTTTTGTTCAACGCAATGGCTTCCAGTGTTTTTTCTTCAATCGTGAAGCCCAACTGCGTTGCAAAGCGGAGGGCTCGCATCATTCGCAATGGATCGTCAGAAAAGGTAATACCAGGTTCAAGAGGAGTTCGTAAGATTTTATTCTCGATATCCTGAATTCCGCCAAAAGGATCGATGAGTTCTCCAAATCGTTTGCTGTTTAAGCAAATGGCCAAAGCATTAATGGTAAAATCACGGCGGTTCTGGTCTTCTTCCAGAGTTCCGTCTTCAACAATTGGGTTCCGGGAATCTTCATTATACGATTCTTTTCGGGCGCCAACAAATTCCACTTCGAGCGATTGGTACTTCAACATAGCTGTACCATAATTTTTAAATACGCTTACTTGTATGTTTGGTCCTAATTTTTTTGCAACCATTTCAGCGAGTTGTATTCCGCTTCCGATGGTAACTACATCAATATCGGGAGATGGCCGGTTTAAAATTAAGTCTCTGACAAATCCACCGATGACATAGGTTTCCTGATCTATTTTGTCTGCCAATTCTGAAATGACTTGAAATATAGGATGTTGAAGATGATGCTTCATGAAATAAATTCCGATTTAAACGTATTGAGATAATTATATATGACAATTTGTATTTTAATTGTGACAAAATTACAATTAATTGCAGTTTAGAGGTACAAACCAAGATTTTAATTTATTGGCATGTGAATTGATATTGATGTATGAAATAATGTGTATATTTGTATAATTAAAATTCATAACCATGTTAGAACATTTAACAAAAGAGACTTTCAAAGAAAAGGTGTTTAACTTTGATCTCAATAAAGAATGGAAATTTGAAGGAAAAACTCCTTGTATGATTGATTTTTATGCCGATTGGTGCGGTCCATGTAAAATGGTTGCTCCAGTTTTGGAAGAACTTCAAAAAGAATATGGGGAAAACCTTGTGATCTATAAAGTGAATACCGAAGACGAACGAGAATTATCATCCTTGTTTGGTATCCAAAGTATTCCGTCATTATTGTTTGTTCCTGTCGAAGGACAGCCTCAAATGGCAATGGGAGCGTTACCCAAATCAACGTTTGAAAAGGCCATTGCCGATGTGTTGAACGTAAAGAAACCAGAAATCAATTAAGCTTTTAAGGTAGCAATTCAAGAATTTTCTCAAGGTGTATTCCTCTTGAACCTTTAATAAGAATTAGTTTATTTTCAATAGGTTGTGTTTTTAGGTAGTTTGAAAGAAGTTCGACTTGATAGAACTTCTTTTTTTGTGTCCGGTCAATTGTATTTTTAAATTGAGGGCCGATAAGATATACTTCCGAAAATTTTTGTTCCTCAATAAAATCTGTAATTTTTTGGTGCTCTTCTGCCGAAACAGTGCCCAGTTCAAGCATATCGCCCAAAATGATGCATTTATTTTCATGTCGGATGCCTGCGAAATTAGTCAGGGCAGCCATCATGCTCGTTGGATTCGCATTGTATGCATCCATGATGATGGTGTTTTTCGCTTTTTGGATCAGCTGAGAGCGGTTATTTGACGGGGAATATTCTGCTATTGCTTCTTGTATAAGCAACGGGTCAACTTCAAAATATTTACCGACGCAGGCTGCTGCCAATAGGTTTTCGAAATTATAATCACCAATCAGTTTCGATTTGAGATAAAGCCAACCTTTTTGGAAAAGCGCTTTAACGACTAGATAGTTGTCGGTACTTGCAAGCTCTCCGGCCATGAAATAATCAGTTGATTTTCCGTAGCTTATTTGTTCAATATGATTAGCCTGTTTAGTCAATAGAGAATTGTCGGCATTCACAAAGCACTTGCCTCCATTATTTCTGATGAAATCATACATTTCTGACTTGGTTTTTATGACACCTTCAAATGAGCCAAAACCTTCCAGATGCGCTTTCCCAATATTAGTGATTAGGCCAAAATCAGGATTGGCAATCTCGCAGAGAATTTTGATTTCTCCTGGATGATTGGCGCCCATTTCAACCACTCCGAATTCAGTTTCTGTACTCATTGAAAGTAAAGTCAAAGGAACACCAATGTGATTATTCAGGTTACCTTTAGTGGAATTAACCCTGAATTTTTTCGAGAGAACCGCTGCGATCAGCTCTTTTGTAGTTGTTTTGCCATTTGTTCCTGTAATCGCCAGAATTGGTAATCCCAATTGGTTCCGATGATATTGAGCAAGCTGTTGAAGACTAAGCAATACATCCTCAACAAGTATCATTTTATCATTCGTTGCAGATTCCGGTTCATCAATTACTGCATATGCTGCTCCTTTCAATATGGCTTCGTTCGCAAAGGCATTACCATTGAAATTGTCACCTTTCAAAGCGAAAAAGATGCTATTGGCCGGTATGTTTCTTGAATCAGTAGTTACTGTCGGGTGATTCCTAAAGATTGCATATAAGTTGGCGATTTCCATAGTTGGTGTTTAAAAAGAAAACCCCACTTTTTCAAATGAGGTTTTATATATTGAAAAATTAAACTCTGCTAAAATCCGTCAGGACTTCCAACTCGTGTCATTGCACAACGGAATCCTAAATCACTTGCAGATTCTGTTTCGGGACGATATCTGCGTGCACCAGGGCTCAACCAATAAGGTCTGTCTTTCCAGCTTCCTCCTTTATAAATTCTGGATTTATCTGAAATCAAAGAAGAGAACTGACCTTCTTTGGTTGACTGAATGTACATGTTATTGGTTTTTGTTTTATCCTTTTGTGTATTCCAGTCATCACCTTCAATAACCTGAGAAGTATAATCTCCATCCTTGAAGTTTCTGTAATCAGCAATGGTGTCTTTTACAAGTTCACCAAATTCATTACGAACCAATTTGCCATCTGCGTCGGTTCTGTATTTCGTGAAAGTATTTCCGCGGAAAGGTTGAAATTCTGCAACATCAGTAGACGATAATGGACGATATACATCAGCCACCCATTCATTCACATTACCGGCCATACAGTAAAGACCGTAATCGTTAGGATCGTATGAAGTAACAGGAGCTGTAATGTCGGCATTGTCATTTAAGGCACCAGCCATCCCCATTAAGTCGCCTCGCCCACGGGTGAAGTTAGCCATCATACGACCTCTGGTTTTCTTATTATCGTCGCGTAGGTAAGTCCCATTCCAAGGATATAGTTTCCTGTTGGTAAGAAGTTCGTCTTCTGTATTTCCAACTAAACCAAGTGCTGCATATTCCCATTCAGCTTCTGTAGGGAGGCGATAGTTCGGAAGCAGCAAGCCGTCTTCCCAACGAACTTTTCGATTGGTTCCAGCTGCATCTTTAAGTGGTTTTTTTCCTTCGGTACCTTGGTATAAACCAGCAAGATATGATTCAGTAGTAAATACATTTTGACCACTCTGAGTGTTGTCAATTGTAATTACGCCTTTATCGGCCAATATTTTTTCATTTACACGGTCTGTTCTCCATTTAGAGTATGCATCGGCCTGTTTCCAGGAGACTCCTACAACTGGATAATTTCCGTATGCCGGATGACGCAGGTAATTTGTGATATAAGGTTCGTTAAAAGCTAATTCTTCTCTCCATACTAAGGTGTCAGGAAGCGCAGATCCATATTTTTCAGGATTAGAAGGATAAACTCTTCTCAGCCAAAATAAATATTCCCGATAGTCGAGATTGGATACTTCGGTTTCATCCATATAAAAAGAGGCAACAGTAACCCGTTTTGGAACATTATTCCAATCGTACATCACGTCTTGTTCAACACGACCCATTGTAAACGTACCGCCCTGAATGAAAACCAATCCGGGACCAGTTTCTTGTTTGTAATTGTCATCGGACTGAAAACCACCATTTTTGGGATCTCCAAATTCCCATCCGGTTGCATGAGAAGTGCCAGAGCCACCTTTACCTTTTCCAATCAATCCGCATCCAGCCATTAATGTGGCGAGACCAAATAATATTATGGATCTAAATTTCATGTGTTTATGATTTGTTTTTAAATGCCACATGTAACTCGTCAGAAGAAGCCTTCATTGTGCATGAGTAACTTAAGGTACTGACTCGTTTCATCGTATATTTTCTTTTCTGTTATTTAAAAGACTCACAAATATAACTAAATTGTTGAATTGATATTGTTCATGTATTCAATCTTTTTTTTACACTTGTTGTTTGTACTGCATATCTTTGCCACTGACAATTAAGGTCGGTAAAGTTTAGTTTTACATTATGACATAATGTTATAATATTTGTAGCTACTTCTCGTTTAAATAATAGTGTAATAAATAAATACATAATGCTAAGATTTTTACTTTTTTGTGGATTCCTTTTAGTTAATTTCAATAGCTGGTCAACTGATTTTCACCGGAAAATTAATTGGACTCAAAAATCACAAAATGTTGATGCAACTCAAAATTCATCTTTAAATTTTGAAGGCAGTATAATTATCGATCAGTCGCGATTGCCTTATTGGGTTGAAAGTTTTGATTTAACTGATCCGAATATTGAAATTTTGATAAGCGATGCAATTTTTGAACCTATTTCAAATTTATCGATTGCATTTAGTGATTCAATTGGAAGTGAATTGATTTTTAAGCATGAAATTGGCACAAGTTCGGGACGATCTGTGGTTCGTTTAACTGTTTTCCCTTTTGTCAGGAGAAATAGACAGCTTGAAAGATTGGTAGAATTTACAGTCTCGATCAAAGAAAATCCCAATCACCTAAAATCTGCCTCTTTGGCGTATCAGTGGAAAACTGCATCAGTCCTGGCATCAGGCAAATGGGTTAAAATCAAGACAAAAAATAAGGGTATTTATAAAGTTACATTCGATCAGCTTAAGTCATGGGGGTTTTCAAATCCAGATCAGGTTTCTGTTTATGGCAACGGTGGTTATATGTTGCCGTTTTTGAATAAAAATATTGGATTTGATGACTTGAATGCTTACCCGATTTTTAAGGGAAAGGACAATGCCAGTAAAGATTGTCTGTTTTTCTATTCGACTGGAAGTGTACGTATTAATGAAGATGCAGCAACAGGAGTCTTAACACATAAGCAAAATTACTATTCTACCGAAACATACTTTTATCTTTCTGATGTGGGAACGTCTAAGATTATTTCAAAAGCCGCTGAACTCACAGACAATACGACCAGGACAATTAATTCTTTTAGCAATTATGCTTTTTATGAAAAAGACACTGTTAATCTAATATCTTCGGGCAGTCAATGGTTTGGAGAGAAATTTAATTCAGGTCAATCTCAAACAGTTAGTTTGACACTCGATAATCCTGATTTGACAAAACAAGCTCAGTTTGTTATTTCTGCTGTTGCCCGATCATCAGCTTCAAGTTCTATGAATGTAAGTATGAATGGGTCCTCAAAGAGTACTATTACATTTAACGCACTTGCTGTGACTGATCCAACTTCTGATTTTGCCAATCAACAGATTTCTTCATTTTCAGGACTTCCCCCATCAAAAAGTCTTCAGATTAAGCTGGTGTATAGTGCATCAAATAGCACCTCAAACGCATGGCTTGACTATGTATCTGTTAATTATCAAAGTTTGCTGAATATGAATGCCGATGTTTATTTATTCCGGGGGAAAGGAGCAGAAGAGTCCGCTCAGGCTTCTGAGTTTGTTTTGAGCGGCGCTTCATCAACGACTAGGATATTTGACATAACCGATATTAACAATACGTTCGAGGTGCCTGCCGTTTATTTGGATGGCCAGCTTAAATTTAAATCAAATTCAGCTACGACCCGCGAATATGTGGCGTTTAATCCTGGCGGAACGATCCCTGTTCCTGAATTGGTTGGGACGATAGCCAATCAGAATTTACATGCTGCCGATCTTTCAGAAATGATTATTGTGGCAAATTCTGCATTAGAAAATGCTGCTGACTCATTGGCCGAGTTTCACCGTAAAACAGATGGAATAACTGTACAGGTTGTTACTCCTGATGTTATTTACAATGAATTTTCAGGTGGGCTTCCTGATCCATCAGGTCTCCGGAATTATTTCAGGAAGTGCTATGATCTTGGTAAAGCGAGTGGAAAAAATACACTGAAATACATTTTGCTGATGGGCGATGGATCGTATGACAACCGAAATATTCTGGGCAAAAATCACAACCTTCTTCCAACTTTTCAGTCGGACAATTCACTTTCGCCTACAGAATCGTTCGTTACCGATGATTTCTTTGTGTTTCTCGATCAGGATGAAGGAGGTTCCCAGGGAATCGTAGATCTTGGAATTGGTCGTATTCCGGCAGGTACATTGGAAATTGCTGATGCGGTAGTCAGTAAAATCAAAAATTACAACCAGCAGAAAACCATGGGAAATTGGCGGAATGTGGTTACTTTTATTGGCGACGATGAGGATTATAACACTCATATGAGCCAGGCTGAAAATTTAGCAATTTCCGTAAATAAAGGGTATCCCGGGTTTTTTACAGATAAAATCTATCTTGATGCGTATACGCAAATTTCGACTTCAGGAGGAGAGAAATATCCTGATGTAACTGCGGCTATTAATAATCGTGTAAAACAAGGTACATTGGTGATGAACTATACCGGGCATGCCAATGAAAAATATTTGGCAGATGAAAAAGTATTGGACATTCCCGAAATAAATAAATGGTCGAACACGAATAAGTTACCAATATTTGTAACTGCAACCTGCGAATTCAGTCGATTTGATGCCGATGAGACATCTGCTGGAGAAGAAATTCTGTTTAACCCTATTGGTGGTGGTGTTGGTCTTTTTTCGACCACTAGATTGGTTTACTCAGGGGCAAATTTTGTTCTGAACAACAAATTCTTTCAGTATATTTTTGAAAAAGATCAGCAGGGTAATAATTTGCGATTAGGTGATGTGATGCAGAAAGCAAAAGCGGCTGCCAATACAGGAACGAACCAATTAAATTTCTCCTTACTTGCCGATCCAGCGATGCGGTTGGCAAATCCCAATTATCAGGTAAAGACAATCAGTATTGACGGGAAAGATGTCGGTACACAAACTGATACCATTCGGACACTATCTGTCGTAACCGTTAAAGGCTACGTGGCCGATAATAGCGGGGCTAAACTAACTTCGTTTAATGGAGAAATAATTCCGACAGTATACGATAAAGCGATGCAGGTGGAGACGCTTGGAAATGCTGGGCAAACTCCAATGAGTTATTCGGTACAAAATAACGTTATCTATAAAGGTTTGGCCAGTGTTAAAAATGGGGAGTTTGAGTTTTCGTTTTTTGTTCCGAAAGATATTTCTTATAAAGTTGATAAGGGTAAAATACTCTATTATGCTTACAACGAAACTGTTGATGCACAAGGCTATTTTGATGGATTTTACGTTGGAGGAGCATCAAGTAATACCACATCTGACTCAAAAGGACCTGGTGTTGAATTGTTTCTTAATTCCGATTCGTTTAAAGACGGAGACCTGGTGAGCGCCAGTTCTGTTTTGATTGCAAATATTAACGATGAGACCGGAATCAATACTTCAGGAACAGGTATTGGACACGACATTACTGCGGTTCTCGATGATGATTATACCAACATCATGATCTTAAATGATTATTTTCAAGCTGATAAAGATAAATATACCAGCGGCAAGATTATTTTCCCACTCACGAACCTGGCTGAAGGCGAGCATGTTCTCAAACTGAAAGTCTGGGATGTACTAAATAATTCTTCGGAAGTGGAAATCAGGTTTATGGTGAAGGATGATTTTAGGATCGAAACCCTTACCTGCTACCCCAATCCGATGCAGGGTCAAACCAATTTTATTTTTACACATAATCAGCCTGATGAATCGTTTGATGTTCGCCTTGAAGTCTTTTCAAGTTCAGGTGTCCAGATGGATGTATTTAAAACAACAGTTGGCTCATCCGGAACTGAAAGTTTGCCATTTTCATGGACTCCGGCAGATCGGTCTGTAAAAATGATTCCAGGGGTCTATATTTATAGACTTACCGTAACAACCAACGATGGGAAGATTAGCAGTGGCTCAGGCCGGCTGGTTTTTATTTACCGTTAAAATGTATCCAAAACATTCTGGTGTTATACTATTTTAGATAGATGTCCGTTTATATTTTTGTTTGTCTGGTAAGTTCTCCTTTACAAACATCTATATTTGCAAATTCAAAAAAATATTGAACGATTTAAAATGAAGAAAATAAATCTACTTCTGACTGCTGTCCTTTGGGTTGGGATGTTTTTACCGCATGCAAATGCACAAACCACTTCAACTACCGGAGCAAATACAATTTCTACCGGCGTACCATTCTTAACTATTGCACCCGACTCAAGAGCCGGAGCGATGGGAGATGCTGGTGTTGCAACCTCACCCGATGTGAACTCACAACACTGGAATCCGGCAAAGTACGCGTTTGCAGAGAGTGAAATGGGAATTGCCTTGTCGTATTCTCCATGGCTGAGCAATCTGGTTAAAGACATCAATTTAGCCTACCTTGTGGGTTATAAACGTCTGGATGAGAATCAAACGATGAGTGGATCATTGCGCTATTTTACCTTAGGCGATATTCAATTTATGGATCAATATGGTTACGCACAAGGAAACCAAAGTCCAAACGAGTTTGCGGTCGATTTAGGTTATACCCGTCTCCTTTCCGAGAATTTTTCGGGAGCTGTTGCCCTTCGGTACATTCGTTCCGACCTCACTGGTGGACAGGAAGTAAATGGAGTTGCAACTCACGCAGGAAGTGCTTATGCTGCTGATGTGGCTTTCTATTATCAGAATGAAATCCGGATGAATCGTAAAAATTCGACAATTGCCGCCGGTATTAATATTTCGAACATTGGGAGTAAAATATCTTACACCGATGGAGAAACCAAAGATTTTATTCCTACAAACCTGAGGCTGGGAGCTTCCTACAAAACCGAAATGGATCGGTATAATACCATCATGTTCACTTTTGATGCCAATAAGTTGTTAGTGCCAACTCCTGAAGTTGCTACTGATGATATCGTTACAGGATCAACTTCTTCCAAGTCGCCAATAGCTGGTATTTTTAGTTCGTTTAGTGATGCACCGGGAGGCATGAAGGAAGAATTTAAAGAGATTAATTTTTCGGTCGGTGCCGAATATTGGTACAACAAACAATTTGCATTACGTGCCGGATATTTTTACGAAGATGCATCGAAAGGAAACCGGAAATTTTTCACAGCAGGAGCTGGCCTGAAAATGAATGTTTTTGCACTCGACTTTTCGTACCTATTGCCTGTAGCACAAAATAATCCATTGGCAAATACCCTTCGGTTTACCCTGATGTTCGATTTAGAGGCCTTCAACAAACAAAAGAGATAACATAAATTCAGATATTGATACCGTTCTGATGTCTGAATCATAAAATCTAAAAATATGAATTTCCGGATTGGATACGGATACGATGTACACCGTTTAGCTGAGGGCGAAACCCTGTGGCTGGGCGGTGTTCTTGTTCCTCACAGTAAAGGAACTGTCGCTCATTCCGATGGTGATGTGTTGATTCATGCCCTTTGCGATGCCATGCTCGGTGCGGCAAAACTGGGTGATATTGGTCGCCATTTCCCTGATACTTCAGCCGACTTCAAGAACATTGACAGCAAAATATTGTTGTATCGAACCAATGAACTGATTGCTTCCAAAAACTATCAGGTAGGAAACCTTGATGTTACAGTTGCTGCGCAGAACCCAAAGTTAAAGACGTACATTCCTGAAATGGAAAAGACAATAGCCGAAATTTTGGGGATCGATATTGACGCTGTTTCAATCAAAGCGACAACAACTGAAAATCTGGGGTTTGAGGGTAGGGAAGAAGGAATTTCTGTTCATGCGGTTGTATTGTTGGAAAAAATAATTGAGACTTGAATCTACGTGTTCTTTTTCTCGTAAAGAAATTCAGCTTTTTACTCGCTTTTTTCGTACTTTAGAACAAATTTAAATTGTATGCTTACAAAGACACAGATAAAGAGCGCATTTGATAGCCTGCCTGAAAATGTCAGCATTGAGCAGGTTATTGAACATTTAATCTTTTTGGATAAAGTTCAGAAAGGATTGGACGATTCAGATGGAGGTCGTGTAAATACAGTAGAAGAGGCCAAACAAAAGCTAAATAAATGGTTGAAATAATCTGGACTGATGCTGCAATTCATGATTTGAATGATATTGGCGAATACATCAGTAATGATTCGCCAAAGTATGCTGAATTAACAGTGTCCAATTTGTTCAATGCTCCTTCAATTTTAGTACATCATCCTCAGGCTGGGAAAATGGTTCCTGAATTTGCCTCACCTTTAATTCGGGAGTTAATTTCCGGAAACTATCGAGTCGTCTATCGAATTGTGAATTATGAGAGAATAGATATTTTGACAGTTCATAATTGCTCTCGATTAATTGGGAATACAATTGATTTTGGTGAGGATAGCCTCACTACATAATTCTTGGTACTCTAAAATATTTCCATGAAAAAAACTTTGGTAATTGGGGCAAGTGAAAACCCCGATCGGTATTCAAACAAAGCCATTAAAGCTTTGGTGTCACATCAGCACGAGGTTGTAGCCATTGGTTTGCGGGCTGGCGAAGTCGCAGGTGTTGCATTTAATTCTGAAAAGAAAGCTTTTGACGGTATTGATACGGTTACTTTGTATGTTGGGTCACAAAACCAACCCGAATACTATTCTTACATCCTGAATTTAAAACCAAAGCGAGTCATATTCAACCCTGGAACTGAAAATCCTGAATTTATCGCGAAACTTGAATCAGCTGGTATTTATCCGGAAATTGCCTGTACACTTGTTTTATTAGCCACTGATCAATACGAGTAATGAAGACGATTCAATCAATACCCGAATTTGACCAGATTTTGGCTGAGAACGATGCTGTTTTAGCTTACTTTTCAACTGAGACTTGTTCTGTCTGCCACGTTTTAAAACCCAAAGTGATTGAAATGGTTTCAGAGGCATTCCCAAAAATGAAAATGGTTTTTGTTGAATCAGACAAACTTCCGGAGTTAGCTGCACAGAACAGGGTGTTTACTGCTCCAACGGTTGTTGTTTTCTTTGCTGGTCGCGAAACGATTCGCAAAAGCCGAGCCTTTGGAGTGGAAGAATTAAGATCTGAAATTGAACGTCCATATTCGTTGATGTTCGAATAAAAATTATTAAGGAGGTCATCCCGAACTTGTTTCGGGATCTGTCACATAATGCTTAGAGATCCTGAAACGAGTTCAGGATGACTGGATCCTCGGTCGTCTTAAATTTTGATCCAGATCAATCCATTTTTTCAAACAACTGATCCATCATCTTTTCATCTGTCAGATTTGGCAACGTAATTTTCAGATTTGGATTTTCCTGCATGGCTCGTTTGATGGCAAATACTGCCGATTCATTTCGGGCCCAGCTACGGCGCGCAATTCCATTGTTTACATCCCAATGAAGCATTTGCTTTAGTCGTCGGTCAGCATCCTCTGAACCGTCTAAAGTCATCCCGAAACCACCGTTAATAACTTCGCCCCAGCCTACACCGCCACCATTGTGAATCGAAACCCAGGTGGCGCCACGGAACGAATCGCCGATTACATTCTGGATGGCCATGTCGGCAGTAAATGACGATCCGTCGTAAATGTTGGAGGTTTCGCGAAATGGTGAATCCGTTCCAGAAACATCATGGTGATCGCGTCCCAAAACTATTGGAGCAGAGATAATTCCGTTACGAACCGCATTATTGAACGCTTCAGCAATTTTTATCCGTCCTTCGCAATCGGCATAAAGTATACGAGCCTGCGAACCAACTACCAGTTTGTTCTTCCCGGCTTCGCCAATCCAATGGATATTGTCGGTTAACTGGTTAATTATTTCAGAAGGTGCATCTTTGGCTATTTTAGTCAATACCTGAAGTGCAATTTCGTCGGTCTTCTGAAGATCAGACGGATCACACGAGCAGCAAACCCAACGAAATGGCCCGAATCCGTAATCGAAGAATAGCGGACCCATAATATCCTGAACATATGATGGATAAGTGAAACTGCCATCCGGTTTAGTTACTTCAGCCTCGGCTCGTTTCGCTTCCAACAAAAAAGCATTGCCGTAATCCCAGAAATACATGCCATTCCCGGAGAGTTTATTGATGGCATTCACCTGCCGGCGCAGACTTTCGTACACTTTTTCCTGAAAAAGTTCCGGATTTTCAGCCATCAGTCGATTTGATTCTTCCAGCGAGATTCCGACTGGATAATATCCTCCGGCAAAAGGATTGTGCAGCGAAGTCTGGTCGGAACCTAAATCGATTGAAATATTCTCATTGGCAAGCTTTTCCCACAAATCGACCACATTTCCCTGGTAGGCCAGTGAAACCGCTTCTTTGTTGCGGCGTGCTTCCTGCATCCTGATAATTAGCTGATCCAAATCTTCATAAACTTCATCGACCCAGCCTTGCTGGTGACGAATGGCAACGACTTTTGGATTGATTTCAGCAATAACAGCCACCATTCCGGCAATAACAGTGGCTTTTGGCTGTGCACCCGACATACCACCTAAGCCTGACGAAACAAAGATTTTCCCTGCTATTTCGCCATTTCCGTTCATTCGGGCAGCATTCATTAGTGTGATTGTTGTGCCATGCACGATTCCCTGCGGCCCAATGTACATAAACGATCCGGCAGTCATCTGCCCGTATTGCGAAACTCCAAGTGCATTCATGCGCTCGTAATCATCCCTTCCGGAGTAATTGGGAATAACCATGCCGTTTGTTACCACCACGCGTGGCGCATCTTTATGCGACGGGAAAAGTCCCATTGGATGACCCGAATACATCACCAGCGTTTGTTCATCGGTCATTTCCGACAGGTATTTCATCGTGAGCCGGTATTGTGCCCAATTCTGAAAAACAGCGCCGTTTCCGCCGTAAGTAATTAATTCGTGCGGATGTTGAGCCACTGCGTAATCCAGGTTATTCTGAATCATCATCATGATGGAGGCTGCCTGAACCGACCGGTGCGGGTAATCTTCCAAGGATCGGGCTTTCATTTCATATTCCGGACGAAGCCGATACATGTAAATTCGGCCATATTGTCGCAGTTCTTCCAGAAATTCCGGTGCCAATAGGGCATGATGCTCAGGCGCAAAATACCTCAGGGCATTTTGTACTGCCAGTCGTTTTTCAGACTTCGAAAGTATATCTTTACGTTTCGGGGCGTGGTTTACAGCCTTATTATATGGTTTCTTCTCCGGAAGTTGGGTTGGAATTCCTTCCTGAATGGCAGATTTAAATTCGGTGGTATTCATAGTCGTTGAATTGTGGTTCACCTTTTGAAGTAGCAGTTATAACGGCAAAATTGCGACATTCCCCGATAATTCGGTGTATCATGCGAGGAGTTTTGCAACATTTGTCAAACTTACTTTTGTCATATATTGTAACGGTTTTATTAAATTTGAAATTAAACATTAAAGGAAAATAAGATGAAAAAAACATGGATTGTCCTGGCAGTAATTGCTGTTCTACTTTTATTGGCGTATTCGTCGGTGAAAAGCTCATACAACAACATGGTAACCATGCAGGAAGGTGTGACCGCTCAGTGGTCGCAAGTTGAAAACGTTTATCAGCGTCGTTCCGACCTGATTCCAAATTTGGTTAGTACCGTAAAAGGTTATGCCGATTTTGAAAAAGAAACCCTGACTCAGGTGATTGAAGCCCGTGCAAAAGCAACGGCTGTAAATATTAATCCGGATAAACTGGATGCTCAATCATTACAGAATTTCCAGAATGCGCAGTCCGGATTGTCATCGGCATTAAGCAAATTGATGGTTGTGGTCGAAAAATATCCTGAACTGAAAGCCAATCAGGGATTCCTCGATTTACAGGCACAGTTGGAAGGAGCTGAAAACCGGATTACCGTTGAACGTCAGAAGTTTAATCAAACAGCACAGTCGTATAACACGTTTATCCGTACATTCCCGAAAAATATTTTTGCCGGAATGTTTGGATTCGAAAAGAAAGCCTACTTCGAAGCTGAAAAGGGAGCTGAAAAAGCGCCTCAGGTTAAATTCTAAAAATAGCAACTGGTTATTGGCAGCTAGATTCTGGCTGCCAATAGCATCTTAGTTTTGCTAATATTTTGAACTGTCGGAACAACTGGAAAAAGTCATTAGTCATTCGAAAAGTAGCTTTAATGGTTTTTGCCCAATGACTAATGACAATTTCCTATTTTTGAGAGACGGTTGCTCTCATTATTTCATACATCATTAATCGAAAAACCATGTCAGTCGAAAATTTTTTCAGTAAAGAAGAAAAGAAACAAATAACCGATGCTATTGCTGAAGCTGAATTGAATACTTCAGGAGAGATAAGGTTACATATGGAAGGCCATTGCAAAATTGATGTTTTGGATCGTGCGGCTTATATATTTGAAAAGCTCGAAATGAATCAAACCGAAAAGCGAAACGGGGTTTTGTTCTATCTGGCAGTTTACGACCGAAAGTTTGCCATAATTGGCGATTCGGGAATCAATCAATTGGTTGCTGCCGATTTCTGGAACGAAACAAAGGAAACCATGCTTTCTTATTTTAAAGAAGGAAAATTTACCGATGGTTTGACCAAAGGAATCTTGATGGCTGGCGAACAATTGAAGGCCAACTTTCCTTACCAGAGTAATGATGTAAATGAATTGTCGGATGAAATATCGTTTGAAAAAAACTTATAAGATGAAGAAAATCCTACTGATATTATTCCTTTCGGTTTTTGCCGTTTCCATTTTTGCGCAGGATGTTCCGGAACGTCCGAATCCACCCAAATTGGTCAACGACATGGCTAATGTTTTATCCGATCAGGAAGAGCAACAACTGGAAGGAGAGCTTGATCAGTTCAATGAACAGACTTCCACTCAGATTTGCATTGTCACGCTTCCTTCGCTAAACGGAATGGAAATCTCGGATCTTTCGTTTAAAATTGGTGAAAAATGGGGCGTTGGTCAAAAAGGCAAGAACAACGGAATCGTGATCGTTTTCAAGCCTAAAACTAAAGGCGAAAAGGGAGCAATATTTGTTGCAGTAGGCTATGGTTTGGAAGGAGTTATTCCCGATGCTGTTGCCAATCGCAATGTGGTTGATTATGCCATGATTCCTTACTTCAAGGAAAATGACATTTATGGCGGTTTGTCTGCCGGAACAAAAGTTTTGATGAGCCTGGCTTCGGGAGAATTTACCGCGGCTGACTATCAGAAAAAAACAAGTGGAAAGAAGTCTGATAAAGATGGGGGTGGCGGATTTATTCTTGTTATCCTGATTATTATCGTATTGGTTTCGCTATTCAAAGGCGGACGTGGCGGTGGCTATAGCAGCAGAGGCAGTTTGCCATTCTGGCTAGCCATGGGTTTACTCGGAAGTGGTAATCGTGGCGGCGGTTCGTTTGGCGGTTTCTCGGGCGGAAGCGGTGGTTTTGGCGGCTTCGGTGGTGGGAGCTTTGGCGGCGGTGGCGCTGGCGGAAGCTGGTAAAACCAGTTGCCAGTATTCAGTCGCAGTGAGCAGCTTCAGTAACCATTTGCCAAAATTGAAATAAGGATTATCCTTTGCCGTTTCGCTTTAGCAAACGGACATTAATGCAAAAAAAGCCCCGTAGCCAAAATTGGTTACGGGGCTTTTTTTAGTCCCCTCTATGGGAGGGGATTTAGGGGAGGCTCATTATTCGACAGTTTCAATTTGATCCAAAATGTCTTTATCAACCAGAATACGACCGCAATATTCGCAAACAATTACTTTTTTGCGCGAAGCGATGTCCATTTGACGCTGTGGCGGAATTTTATTGAAGCAACCACCGCACGCATCACGCTGTACAGTTACAACAGCCAGGCCGTTACGGGCGTTTTTGCGAATGCGTTTGAAGGCAGTCACTAATCGCGCTTCGATGTTTCCTTCGATTTTTTCTGCTTTCGACTTTAGTCTTTCTTCTTCGATCTGAGTTTCAGCAGTAATTTCTTCCAACTCACGTTGTTTGCGATCCAAATCTTCCAAACGTTCTTTCAAAAGCGTTGACGAGGTTGCAATTGCTTCTTTTTTGCTTGTAAGTTCTGATGTGAATTCACGGATTCTTTTTTCCGACAATTCCATTTCGAGTTTCTGGAATTCAATTTCTTTACTCAACGAATCGAATTCGCGGTTATTCCGAACATTATTTTGCTGATCGGTGTATTTTATAATCAGTCCTTCTGATTCTTTAATGGCAGCCTTTTTGTTGCTGATGGCTGTTTCCATGTCTTTGATATCGTCTTCGAAATTGCTTACACGGGTTTTTAAACCAGTGATTTCATCTTCCAAATCCTGAACTTCCAACGGTAGCTCTCCGCGAAGTGTTTTAAATTTATCAATCTCAGAAACAACATTTTGCAGTTCGTACAATGCTCTTAGCTTTGAACTGATTGGCACACTTTTATTTTCGTCTCTAACGTACTGTGTATTCATATACTTATAGTTGTTTAACTTATATCAAATAAGATAATTTACCGGATTCGTGCTCAAAGCCGATAAATGGACTGCAAATTTAGGGAATTTTTTTGTAAGTAATTCATAAAAAACTTCTTTAGTGAATTGTTCGCTTTCATAATGCCCTATATCTGCAATGATGATTTGATTTTCGGCATCAAAGAACTGGTGATATTTAAAATCTCCGGATATGAAAATGTCGGCTTTCTGGGCCATTGCTTTACTTAAATAGGTACTTCCTGAACCGCCGCAAACGGCTACCCGGCTAATTGGTTTCCCCAAAAGCTGAGTGTGTTTAACAACCTCACAATTAAATACAGCTTTAATCGTTCGAAGAAAATCCATTTCGTTAACCGGTTCCTGAAGCTCTCCGATCATTCCAATTCCGGCTTGCAAATATTCGTTGTCCAAAGGGTAAATGTCGTACGCGACTTCTTCGTACGGATGAGCCTGTAAAAGCGCCTGGATAACTTTGGATTGGATGTGCTTTGGAAAGATTGTTTCAATACGTGTTTCTTTTTCGGTATGAAGCTGATTCTTCTCTCCAACATATGGATTGGTTTGGTCGTTTCCCCTGAAAGTGCCATTCCCATCTTGGTTGAAGCTGCACGAATCGTAATTCCCGATGTGGCCGGCACCGGCTTCAAACAGGACATTTCTAACTTTTTTAGCATCTGCAATCGGAACAAAAGTGACCAACTTTTTCAGGAATCCGGGTGTTGGAGCTAAAATTCGGCAATTCTGCAATTCAAGTTTTTCGCATATTTTGCTGTTCACACCGCCAAAAACACTGTCGAGATTGGTGTGTGCGGCATAAATGGCAATGTCGTTTTTGATGGCTTTGGCGACACAGCGTTCGATGTAGTTTTTGCCGTTTAGTTTTTTGATTCCGCTAAAAACAATCGGGTGGTGGCAAACAATCAGGTTGAGGTTTTTACTGATGGCTTCGTCCAGAATTTCTTCCGTAACATCAAGCGTAATCAGTAATCCTGAAATTTCATTGTCAGGTTCACCGATAATCAGTCCGGCATTGTCGTACGATTCCTGAAAAGCCAGCGGCGCAACAGATTCAATAAAATTGGTGATTTGTTTAAGTTGCATGAATGGATTTTAACTTATAACTTATATCTCATAACTTATAATTTCCCTATAACTCTTCTTTAATCTCAACCAGTACCTTTCTTATTTCCATAAGGCGGTTGACCACTTCGAAATTCTGAATCGTACCTTCTTTGTTGTCCTTCAGTTTTTTCTGAGCGCCTTTTATGGTCATCCCTCTTTCTTTCAGAAGGTGGTAGATGATTTTCATGTTTTCGATGTCTTCTTTGGTAAACATCCGGTTTCCCTTTGCATTTTTATGCGGTTTCAGGATGTCAAATTCGTTCTCCCAAAAGCGGATGTTTGAAGCATTAACAGCAAACATTTCGGCAACCTCGCCGATGGAATAAAAGACTTTTTCTATTTTGGGTTTCTTGTAAGGCATAGTTTAATCGAATGTTTGACCAATATTGGATGAGATTTTTACCATCTTTTCGTATTCCTGAGCATTCAAATCTTTGAAATAGTAGTACTGCGGATTCACCGGTTCGCCATTTTTGTGGACTTCGTAGTGTACGTGTGGCCCGGTTGAGGTGCCTGAGTTTCCAACAAGACCGATAACGCTTCCACGTTTAACCTTGTCGCCTTTTTTAACCTTAAAATCGCTCATGTGGCCATACAAAGTTTCGTAGCCAAAGCCATGGTCTATGATGACAAATTTCCCAAAACCACCTCCAATGGATTGTACATCTTTTACAACTCCATCACCGGTAGCATAAATCGGTGTGCCAATATTGGCGGTGAAATCCATTCCGTAGTGGAATTGTTTGATTTTGTAAATCGGGTGAATCCGATACCCCCAACCTGAAGCTGTACTTTTCAATGATTTGTTGGAAATTGGCATTATTGCTGGCATTCCTGCAACCAATTCTTCCTTGTTCATGGCCATTTTCATAACATCGTCGTACGATTTGGCCTGAATGTAGGCTTCTTTCGAAAGGATGTCAATCTTTTCGGCTGTTTTAATCACCAGATCCGAATTGTCGAATGATTCGAGTTTCGAGTACCTGTTTACTCCTCCAAATCCGGCTTTCCGAATGGTTGACGGGATTGGGTCGCTTTCGAAAATTACCCGGTATAGATTATTGTCGCGCTGTTCTATTTCGTCGAGTACTTTTTCGATCGTTCCAAGGTCTTTGTACATCAGTTCGTACTGTGTTAAAAGTCGTTCGTTTTCCTTGTGCAGAATGCGCATACGCGGAGATTCATAGAACTGAAGAATGCCAAACGCTATCAGTATCGACGTTGCCAATGTTGTTGATGATACAGCTAAAAAACGCTTTACCCGGGTTTTGAAGCTAATTACGATTTTGTCGTAGCTAAGTGTATGAGCATTAAATCGGTACTTAACTTTTGCCATAAAACAAGACAGTTGGAATTTATTTTTCGACTTGTGTCAAATTTAAGTATTTAATCTAACTTTGCACGGTTTCGAAAAATCCGGATTATTAGGCTGGTAAAACTAATTATTTCAATTGAAATAAGTAATGGTTTTCAGCCAATTGAAGATTTTTAACAATTTTTAATGGCTCTGATTGCTGATTCTGATGATGTTGCAATGCGTTTGTTTGAGTCAGATTCCGGATAAGAAGCTCAAGAAATTTGACCTTTTTAAGCCGAGGCTTCAGGAATAAAATTATAGAAAAAAAGATATGAATTCGAAGGAAATCAGAAAAGCGTTTGTCGACTTTTTCGCCGGAAAGGGACACCAGATTGTCGCTTCGGCACCAATGGTTGTGAAGAATGACCCGACTTTGATGTTTACCAATGCCGGGATGAACCAGTTTAAAGATATTTTTCTGGGAAACCAGCCAGCCAAATATGTTCGGGTGGCCGATACTCAAAAATGTTTGAGGGTTTCAGGGAAACACAACGATTTGGAGGAAGTGGGTCACGATACTTACCACCACACCATGTTCGAGATGCTGGGCAACTGGTCGTTTGGCGATTATTTCAAGGAAGATGCCATTAACTGGGCCTGGGAATTGTTGCACGATGTGCTGAAAATTCCGGCTGACCGCATGTATGCTTCGGTTTTTGAAGGTAGCGCCGACGATAAGCTGGAACGCGATGATGAAGCGTTTGAACTTTGGCGTAAATTTTTGCCAGCCCATCAGATTATTAATGGAAGCAAAAAAGATAACTTCTGGGAAATGGGCGACACCGGTCCTTGTGGTCCCTGTTCCGAAATTCATGTCGATTTGCGCGACGATGCTGAACGTGCTAAAATACCCGGACAAAATCTGGTAAACAAAGATAATCCACTGGTGATCGAAATCTGGAACCTCGTTTTCATTCAGTTCAACCGCAAAGCCGATGGAAAACTGGAAGAACTTCCTGACAAACACGTGGATACCGGGATGGGATTCGAACGTTTGTGTATGGTTCTTCAAGGCAAAAAGTCAAATTACGACACCGATGTTTTCCAGAATACCATTGCTAAAATTGCTGAACTCAGTAACAAAAAATATGGTGACGATCAAAAGGCCGACGTTGCTATGCGTGTGATTGCCGACCATTTACGTGCTATCTCGTTCTCGATTGCTGACGGACAGTTGCCATCGAACAACAAAGCTGGTTATGTGATTCGCCGGATTTTGCGTCGCGCCGTTCGTTACGGATATACCTTCCTTGATTTCCGCGAGCCTTTTATTTGCAAATTGGTTGAGGTGCTGAAAGAAAACATGGGCGATGCTTTCCCTGAACTGGTTTCGCAGCAGGGCTTGATCGAAAATGTGATCCGCGAAGAGGAGGAGTCGTTCCTGAGAACTTTGGAAACTGGTATCCGTTTGCTCGACGATTTGGTGGCCAAAGCTAAAGCCGCTGGCAAAACAGAGATTAGTGGTGACAATGCTTTCACACTTTACGATACGTTCGGATTTCCATTCGATTTAACCAGCCTCATTCTGCGCGAAAAAGGCTTGACGGTTGATGAAGCAGGTTTTAATGCCGAAATGGAAAAACAAAAAGAACGCTCGCGTAATGCAGCGGCTCAGGAAACTGACGACTGGGTGGAACTGATGAAAATTGAGCAAGTTGAATTTGTTGGTTACGATCATCTGGAAGCTGAAGTACACATTTCGCGTTACCGCAAGGTGACTCAGAAAAATAAGGAATTTTATCACCTGGTTTTCGATAAAACACCGTTCTATGGCGAATCCGGTGGTCAGGTTGGCGATAGTGGTTATATCATTGCCGATGGTCACCGCACCAGAATTCTGGACACCCAAAAAGAGAATAATCTCACGATTCATATTGCAAATAAACTTCCTGAAAATCCTTCTGCCACTTTTATGGCGGTAGTTGATGCTGGAACGCGCACCCTGACGATGAACAACCACTCTGCAACGCATTTGCTCGACCAGGCTTTGCGCGAAGTGCTGGGCACGCATGTGGAGCAAAAAGGGTCGCTGGTAAACAGCGAATATTTGCGATTCGACTTTGCACATTTCCAGAAAGTGACAAAAGAAGAACTTGAAAAAATTCAGACTCGTGTAAACGAATTGGTTCGTAAAAACCTTGCTCTTGAAGAAAATCGCGCTGTTGCTTTTGATGAAGCCAAAAAACTGGGAGCTATCGCGCTTTTCGGTGAAAAATATGGCGATTTTGTTCGCGTGATCAAGTTTGGCGAATCTGTTGAGTTGTGCGGTGGAACCCACGTTCCTTCAACCGGACAAATTGGTTCGTTTATCATTACTTCCGAAAGCGCTATTTCTGCCGGTGTTCGCCGCATCGAGGCGATTACAGCCGACCGTGCTGAAGAATTTGTGAAGAAACACATGGACGAACTGGCCGAAGTAAAGGCAGTCCTCAACAATACGCAAAACCTGAAGAAGTCGGTTGAAGATTTGGTGGCACAAAACAGCCGCCTGCAAAAGCAAATCGAAGAATTTGAGCGCAAAGCTGCTTCCGGAATTAAAGACGAACTGAAGAAAAAGATACAGTCGGTGAATGGCGTGAATGTGATCGCTGAAGTGATTCAGCTCGATTCGGCTCAGGCGGTGAAAGATTTGGCTTTCCAGTTGAAAGGCGAAATTGATAACCTGTTCCTGGTTTTGGGTTCGGCCATTGGTGGAAAACCATCAATTTCGGTGATGATTGCCGATAATCTGGTTGCCGAAAAAGGCCTGAATGCCGGAGCTGTGGTTCGCGAAGCTGCCAAAGAAATGCAGGGCGGCGGCGGCGGACAAGCGTTTTACGCCACTGCTGGTGGTAAAGACCTTTCAGGACTTTCAGCTGCTGTTGAAAAAGCAAAATCGTTTGTGAAATAAAGAAGGCGCAACCTGTTTGTGCTTTTCGATATACAAGACCTGTCAGATTTTAAAACCTGATGGGTCTTTTTGATTCAAACCGCATCATTTTATGTAATTTTGTTCTTTCAAATCTCATCCTGAAAGAATGAAAAACTCATTAGGTAAAACAATCTTTCGATTTCTGTGGAAAGCTGCCGTTTGGTTCGTTGGGCTATCTATCTTTTCGGTTGTTGTCTTTCGGTTTGTGCCAGTGCCAATAACTCCGCTGATGCTGATCCGGTGTGGGGAGCAGGCTTTTAGCGACGATCCCATTCGTTTAAAGCACGACTGGGTTTCATTGGACGAGATTTCGAAGAATTTGCCTTTGGCAGTGGTTTGCAGCGAAGATCAGAATTTTATGAACCATTCAGGGTTTGATCTCAAAGCTATTCAACGCTCTGTCGATGCTGCCAAACGAGGAGCCAAACGCGTGAGAGGCGCCAGTACTATTTCGCAGCAAACAGCAAAAAATGTATTTCTGTGGCCTGGCCGAAGCTGGATCCGAAAAGGCTTCGAGGTTTATTTTACGGTGTTGATTGAATTCGTTTGGAGCAAAGAGCGAATCATGGAAGTTTACCTCAACAGCATCGAAATGGGAAAAGGAATTTATGGCGCCGAAGCTGCTGCTGGATTTTACTGGCATACTTCTGCTAAAAATCTCTCCCGGACACAGGCTGCAGCCCTTGCAGCGGTTTTACCAAACCCCCGAAAATACAGCGCCAATCCTCCAGGGTCTTATGTTCAGGATCGAATTGGCTGGATTGTCGATCAGATGGGGCAGTGGGGAACTTTAAGGTTTAAATAGAACAATTTCCCTTTTAAGCAAATCTTAAGAAACCAAAGCCGCTGGAATCTGTTATACTATTTTGTCCGAATTTATTCGGACTTTTTTGTTGCCGACATATTGAAAATTAACTTTCTATCGTTACTATTTAGACTAATTCCAAATTAAATTGATCGAAATACTATGAATAAGATTCTCAACTTTCTATTTTCATTCCCATTTATGGGGTTTTTGTTGCTGGTTATGGCTTTTTCGATGGGCATTGCCACTTTCGTCGAAAACTATTATGGAACCGAAGCTGCACAAAATTTAATTTATAAATCGTTTTGGTTTAGTTCGGTTTTGGTGCTTCTGGCCATCAACCTTGCAGTTAATTTTGTCAGGCATAAGATGTACACCCGTCAGCGAATTTCGGTGGGGATATTCCATATTTCGTTTATCATTATCCTGATTGGTGCGGGCATTACCCGGTACATTAGTTTCGAAGGAGTGATGCACATTCGCGAAGGTCAGACTTCCGATTTTATACTTTCTTCCGAAGATAACCTGACCGTTAAAAGTGGCAATCAAATCGTCAGTAACCCAGTACTTTTTTCTGAAATTACACCAAACGATTTTGATGAAAACATTGTCGTTGAGGGTCGTAAAGTGAGAATCAAGTCGGTTGGGTTTATAAAAAATGCAGTTCAAACGGTAAAAGAAGATCCTTCAGGAAAGGCGATGATTGACTTTGTGGTTTCGCAAGGTCAGGGACGCGAGAATTATGTTTTTTCGAAAGGAAATATCCTGAATCTGGGGAATGTCCAGCTTGGTTTTGAACAGCCTGGCGCAAATTTTCAGTTTATAGATCGCAATGGTAGTCTGTTTCTGGCAGCGGATCGTACGGTTGAAATCCGTTCGATGACTGGTGGCGAAACAACTGTTGTGAATGCAAATGATACGATTCCGGTTGAGACCATGCAACTTTATGCTATTGATGGGTACATGCTTCTGGTGAAGAATTTCTATACGCATGCGATATCGGTGGTTGAAAAAGATCCTTCAGGAAATGAAGGCATTGATGCCGTTACCATGGAAATTTCTGATGGCCCCAATAAACAAACGGTGAACGTAATGGGCAAACATGGCATGAGAGGAGAACCTTTTATGGTTCAGGTAGGAAACGCTAAACTTGAAATATCATACGGAGCTGACCCGATTTACTTACCTTTTGCTTTGCAGTTAACTGATTTCCAGATGGAAAAATATCCCGGATCGATGAGTCCATCGTCGTATGCCAGTGAGCTGGTTTTGATTGATAATGAGCGTAATGTTAAACGAAATGTCAGGGTTTTTATGAATAACACGTTGAATTACCGTGGCTATAAGTTCTTTCAGTCTTCGTACGATCAGGACGAAGGTGGAACGGTGCTTTCTGTGAATGCCGATCAGTTGGGAACTACGGTTACTTACCTAGGCTATATCCTGCTTGGACTTGGTTTTGTTTTGGCCTTATTCAGTAAAACCTCGCGGTTTCATTCGCTGGTTCAACGTTTAAAGCAATATTCCAAACCCGTCGGTCTGGTTGTATTTGCTTTATTATTTCTGAATTTAGGTTCAGCAAAAGCAGATAGTTCCGAGTTGTCGCCTATTCCAAGAATTGATCAGGCTGTTTTAACTGATTTTTCAAGATTATGGATTCAGGAACAGGATGGACGGATTGAGCCGGTTTCAACGCTGTCATCAGAGATACTTCGGAAAGTAACGCGTAAATCGAGTTTTGAAGGTCGTTCTCCTGAAGAAGTCATGTTGGGATTGTATTTATATCCCGAATATTGGCGAAATGTATCTTTGGTTTATGTCACCAATAATCAATTGAAATCATTGCTTGGGGTAACCGAAAGCCGTATTCCGCTGACTGCGCTCTTCGATGATAAAGGAGCCTATAAATTGATGGAGCCTGTTAAGGCAGCATTTGCTAAAATGCCAGCTTCCAGAAATGTTTACGAAAAGGAAATCATCAATTTGGATGAACGGGTTAATGTTTGTTTCATGGTAATTAACGGCGATGCGTTTGCGCTCTTCCCCGGAGTGACAAAAGATGTCAAATGGGCATTTCCGGGGAATAGCCCAGCAGGATTAACAAATGAAGAGTCGTTGTTTGTCAACAAGGGTTTCGAGCTCCTGAAAGAAGCAATGAATGGACAAGGACAGATCAGCGCCCGACAGATTATGGCCAGCATTGCATCGTACCAAACAAAATATGGATCAAGTTATTTACCATCCAACTCAAAAAAAGAAGTTGAAATCTTTTATAATTCGCTGAATCCGTTTAAGCGGGTTTTTCCGATTTATCTTTTGCTTGGGTTTACCCTACTGATTGTGTTGTTTGTCAATATTTTCAGACAAAAAAATATAGGTTCGAAAGTGCGGATGGGCTTTACTTTATTAATTGTACTAGGATTTATGCTTCAAACGTTCGGACTGGCATTGCGTTGGTATATTTCGGGGCATGCGCCATGGTCGAACGGCTATGAATCGATGGTTTACGTGGCCTGGGCTTCGATGCTGGCTGGTGTTATTTTTGGCCGGAAATACCCGATGGTTATCGCGACTTCGGCCATGCTTTCAGGAATTATATTGTTTGTGGCGCACCTTAACTGGATGAACCCTGAAATTACACATCTGGTGCCGGTCTTGAATTCGTATTGGCTGATGATTCATGTGGCTGTTATTACGGCAAGTTATGGGTTTATTGGGATGAGTGCATTTATCGGCCTGTTAGTTCTGATTTTGTTTAGCCTCAGTAATCCGAAGAACAGTAAAAATGTAAAGAATATAATTCTTCAATTGACCACCATCAGCGAGATGTCGGTCACCGTAGGTTTGTATATGCTCACAATTGGTACTTTTCTAGGCGGTGTTTGGGCCAACGAGAGTTGGGGCCGTTACTGGGGCTGGGATTCGAAGGAAACCTGGGCGCTGGTTACCGTTGTCGTTTATTCATTTGTTGCTCATATGCGCCTGATTCCTTCATTAAAAGGTATTTACAATTACACAGTTGCCACGGTGGTCGGTTTTTCTTCGGTGCTGATGACCTATTTTGGTGTGAACTATTACCTGAGTGGTTTGCATTCGTATGGTCGTGGCTCGATCGATGGCATGCACTGGTCGGTGTATGTATTTGCCGGAATCGTAGTTGCTCTTTTAATCTCATCAAATCTGAAACACAAAAATTTGGATTTCGAAAATACAAAATAGTACTATCTTTAAAGTCTTGTTGATCGAACTAAAGGATAAGACTTATGGCAATTGAGGTAAAAAGAACCTTTGACATTCTTGAATTTTGTCTCAGTAAATTTTCCAGAAAAGATGCTTTGGGTGGGAAAAATGGCAACGACTGGTATGTATATAGTACTGCCGAATATGTTGAGAAATCACACCAGTTTGCAATGGGTTTAATGGTTTTAGGCCTGAAAAAAGGAGATAAAGTTGCTACGGTAACCACCAACCGCCCTGAATGGAACTTTGCTGATATGGGTTTGGCTATGACTGGAATTATCCATGTTCCGATTTACCCGACCATTGGCGAAGATGAATACGCTTACATTCTGGAACATGCAGAAATAAAGCTTTTGCTGGTTGGCGACCGGAAATTGTATGAAAAACTAAGTCCGATTGTGGCGCAATTGCCCGCAATTACCCTCATTTATTCATTTGAAGAGGTTGAAGGTGTCCCTAATTTTGATGAAATTTTGCAATTGGGAAAAGATCGTGAGCTGGAATTGGCGCCCCAGTTGGAAGAAATCAAGAAGGCGGTTGATCCGGAAGATCTGGCGACTATTATCTACACTTCAGGCACAACAGGGGTTCCCAAAGGTGTGATGCTGACACATACCAATCTGGTATCAAATTTCTTGGCTCACGTCAAGATGCACAATCTGGGAATTGATCACCGGGTAATTAGTTTTCTTCCACTTTGCCATGTGTACGAACGCAGCGTGAACTACCATTTTCAGTACAAGGGAATGGGGATTTATTACGTTGGAAACCTCGGGCAAATTGTTTCGGCGATCAAAGAAATCAAGCCTCATATGTTTAATTCGGTTCCACGTTTGCTCGAACGGGTTTACGATGGTTTTGTGTCGAAAGGCAAGGAATTGAGCGGACTAAAAAAGGTGGTTTATTTTTGGGCGCTAAGTCTGACTCGGCATTTTGAATACAACAAAAAATACAATTTATTACTGAAAATCAGAATTAAACTGGCCGATAAGTTAATCTATTCTAAATGGCGTGAAGCGCTCGGGGGTAATATCGTTTATGTCGTTTCGGGCGGTGCTGCTTTGCAGCCGCGTATTGCAAGGGTTTTGGGAATGGCCGGAATGTTCAATCTTGAAGGTTACGGACTAACAGAAACGTCGCCGGTGATTGCGGTCAATAACCCAGCAACCCGTGAAATGAAAATTGGAACCGTTGGAGCCGTACTGGAAAATGTGGAATTGAAATTTGCCGAAGACGGTGAAATCCTTGTGAAAGGCCCCAGCGTGATGAAAGGCTATTACAAAGCTCCTGAATTAACTGCCGAAGTGATTGATGAGGAGGGCTGGTTTCATACCGGTGATATCGGTATTCTGGAAGATGGTAAATACTTGAAGATTACCGACCGCAAAAAGGAGATGTTCAAGCTTTCGGGCGGAAAGTACATTGCGCCGCAGATGATTGAGAACAAGCTGAAAGCTTCGTTTTTTATTGAACAGGTGATGGTGATCGGTGCAGGTGAAAAGTTTGCCAGCGCCTTAATTTCTCCTAATTTCAGCTACCTGCATGATTGGTGTAGTGAGCGGAAAATACATTTTCAGAATAATGCAGAATTGATTCAGAAGACTGAGGTACTTGCGCAGTTTCAACGCGAAGTCGTTGCCATTAATAAAACAATGGGAGAACACGAGGAAATTAAACGATTTCGTTTAGTGGTTGATGAGTGGACACCACAAAGCGGCGAACTTTCGCCAACCTTGAAACTCAAACGGAACTACGTATCTGCTAAATATAAAGCGATTATCGACGAGATTTATTCGGTGCAGAAGATACAATCCGGAGGCCGCTTTCATCTGCCAAAGATTAATCTGAATTTTGATATGAACGAGTTTATCAAGAGGCTGAAGTTGTAAATGAGTTCATTAAATAATCGGTTCAAATGATTTCAAAAACGCCAACCAACATTGATGAGTATATTGTAGGTTTTACTCCTGATATACAACTGATTCTGAATCAGGTCAGGTCAACCATCAGGCATGCCGCGCCAGATGCTGAAGAATTAATTGGTTATGGTATGCCAGCTTATAAAACTCACGGGAGACCTTTGGTGTATTTTGCTGCATTTAAAAATCACATTGGGTTTTATGCCACACCAACCGGACATGCTGAATTTGCCAAAGAACTTTCAACGTACAAACAAGGAAAGGGTTCTGTCCAGTTCCCGATTGACCAGCCCTTGCCATTAGAGCTTATCTTTCAGATCGTTGAATTCAGAGTGATTGAGAATCAAAAGGCGAAAGCAAAGAAGAAATAGGTGCAAAAACGGAAAGCTAATGTCATGTTTAACATGACGGATTCCTAACCAACATGACGGGTTCTTTTCTAACATGGCGATGAAAAATCTAACATGGCAGCCATTTCTACGAACATGACATTTTCCCAATCAACATGACAACGATTTTTCCTGACTTGTGACATTTAGTGCGGTAGCAGATTCCATTTGGTAATAAGGTTTGCAAGTTGGCTATTCATGATTTCCTTTGTGGGGGATCGGAAGACAAATGTTTGTTTGGTCAATCGGTCTTGAATATGGGTTTCTGTTATGTTCCAGACAAGGAACCGGATTTCCCTCAATGATAATTTGGTGATTATTTCCAGGTATTTTTCTGCTATCAGAGCGACAAAACAAATCAGTACGTGAGCCTTGATCGCTTCTTGTTTTTGATGGTATATTGGGCGGGTTTGCAAATCAAACTTACTCATGCGGAACGATTGTTCAATGTGCCAGAGCTGGTGGTAACGGTCTATGACCATTTGGTTGGACAGTTGTTGTTCGGGCAAGTTGGTGCAATACCCCTTAATTCCAAGCAACAGCCTCCTTTTTTCTATCAATGTCGTGTTGAGTTCTATTTTTTCTTTAGTAACCTTCCTGACAAATTGAGCCTTCACTTTCAGTGACTGCTTTGCCACCAGCTCTTCGGCTTTTTGAACAAGCTTGTTTAGCTCGTTCAATTCCTTTTTATACCGTTTGAGTGAAAAATCGCACACCAAATAACCGTATCGCGATGGAAAGCGGGCTATGGCACCGTGTTTCCCGTTCAATGTTGCATGGATTTGTTTTACCAATCCAAGTTCCGCATTGGCCAGCCGTGCACCAACAATGTACGATAGTTTCTTTTCCCTGAGTTCGGCAAGCCTTTCTTCATCCAGCATTGCGGCATCGGCTACAATAATTGGCCGTGTCTGCGGGTGGGCTGAGGTAAACGTTTCCACAACCGGGAGCATTGTCTTTCCTTCGAATGTGTTGCCTGCAAAAACCTGATACGACAGTGGAAACCCTGTTTGTGTTACCAGCAGCCCGATGACAATTTGGGGTTGCTGTGACTTGTTGTCCTTTGAGAACCCTTGTATTTTAAACTCATCGGCCTTAAACGACTCGAAATACAATGTGGTAACATCGTACAGCACAAAATAGAAAGGTTCATTGAACTTCTGTTGTGCCACCCTGTAAGCACATTGCTCAATATCTGCCTTGTATGCTGACAACTTTGGAATATTGCGGTAAATCCGTTGAGAATATTTAATGCCGAAGTAATATCCCAGCAGTTCAACAGAGCGGAGTTTTGAAGCAGGCTCGATAAGGCGCATAATGGCCAGATCAAGCAACAGGCGGGGAAGATGGGATAAACCGCATTCATCGAAACAGCCCATGAAGAACCGAAAAGCAAAGTGGTGCGTCACCCCAATGCATTCGCCCCTGTCTACAACTAAAAGTTTTTGTTTTTGGGCAGGGAACAACGATAACTGGGCGGTTTGTTCATCGATCCATTCCAATGCCCTTTGCCTCAAAACAGCCTCTTCTATCTGGTCTTTGGCGCTACCAATATGTTTGCCTACAATCGATCTGTGACCAACATACCTGACAACCTGAACCGCAACAGATCCCGACTTAGTTTTGACTTTTCGTACTGAATACATACCGCAAAATTAGGCGTTAGTGCGGTGAAATCAATAAATATTAATTGCTAAATTGTTAATAATGTGGAATTTAAAAATTGATCTCTGTGGAAAAATCAAAAGTGTCACAAGTCAGGATGGCAGCCATTTCTACGAACATGACATTTTCCCAATCAACATGACAACGATTTTTAAGTACATGGCCATACGGTTTTTAACATGACGGTCATTTTTTCTAACATGGCGGCTTTCCAACCAACATGGCGGCAAAAATCTGAACAGGGCGAGTGGTGGCGGGCGTTTCGTCGAGCTTCTAATCCTGACAGGTTTTCAAAACCTGTCAGGATTCAAAGCCCTAAATTAAAACTGCTTAACAGAAGTAAAACCTCGAAGAAGTAGCATATATTTGGTGGTATATACTAGTTATGCATATTATGAAAAAACTGTACGCTATTGTTATAGTCCTGATTTTGATCTTGAGCTCGTGTGACTCGAATAAAGGAAAAGGAATTAAGTTCGCAATTAGAAACAATTCTGATCAACAAATCACCAAAGTAAAATTCTACACTTCAGAAAAATTGGCAATTGCAGAAATTGACAAAATTGAACCGAATGAATCTGTATCTGGTTTCTTAACGATGAAAAATAATCAATCTGACGGTGGATATGGTTTGGAATTCACACGTGCGGATGGGAAAAAAGAAATTATTGGTTGTGGATATTATACGAATGGTGCCCCTTTGGAAAACATAGCTAAATTTGGGTAATGTACTGAAAAATAGTTGGTGATTTTTAGAATAATAATTTGTAAACTCCCGCCATTAATCTGAAGAGGAAACAGGCTCTGGTGGAGATCAACTTGTCAGCAATAAGATTAATGCATTTACAGTAATACAAGGGCAGTCAGTTTGGCTGCCTTTTTGTATTACTGGGATGCTACATGGCTAAAAAAACTCATTTTTCGTTTGTAAAATAGATGTACCATTTGATGAAGTTGATCCGATGTTTTACCGTTAATCCACGATGGATATCCAGGTGATTTTTCAGATGACTGAAATAGCCTTCTATCCCATTTGTGGTCTTTGGAATAGCAGGGTTTGACAGGTAATGAAACATGTTTGGCAAAGCCCGTTTGATGGTTATATAAGAACGCCTGAGTAGTTTATGGGTATACCAATACCTCCCGGTTTCTGTATTATAGGTTCGTTCATTCAGGTAATCTTTGTGAAATTCATGCCAACTTAGAAATTCTCTGGTCCAGTAAATACGGTCATTTTCAGTTTCGATTTTAAGAATCTGTAGCACCAATCTGCGTAACTGTTGTCCTGCTGGGTGCCTGGGATAACGGGTCAGCCATATCAGGCACATGCGTTGAATATGAACCAGGCAACGCTGCACAATGGCATCAGGAACTGACTTCCGGATGGCTTTCAGAGCACTTTTATGACCATCGCTTGTGATACTTTCAATCTGTATCCCCAGCTTGAGCAAATTAGCAAGATCTTCCCTGATCTCTTCATAATGCTCCCCATCAGTAAAACGCAATAACTGAGTATAGCCGTCATAGTCGTCCTGATAACATACCACACAAAACTTTGCAAAATAGGTAGCATCTATTCGAAAATGAACACCCTCTCGCTTGATTATTTTTATCCGAGGGGCTTGCTCTAATAACTGGTAGAATGTCCGTTGAAGTGTATCCCTGCACAAACCGCTGTCTCTGCTTAATGTCTGATATGTCTGACGTTCCAGAACCCATTTCCGAAACCAAACGAACCTGTTTTGGACACGCTGCTCTGGTCGATTATCGGTTAGAAAAATATCACACCTTTTGCACTTAAAACGTTGTTTCCCGTTTTGTTTTCCCCAACGAATTACATCAGTATAACCACATGCCCAACAGCGTTTTTTTTGATTTTTTCATAAACATAAAAAGTTTGATGAAACCAATTTCATCAAACTTCCTGTAATATCAATAGCAATGAGCTCTACAGAGCTTTTTACCAACTATTTTTCAGTAATATGCCAAATTTGAAATAAAAAAGGACACAACTCTTTCAACGTTTAGTGGAGTTGGTTATTAAAAATACATGCATATCTATCCATCTGAGATGCTACAAAACAAAAATCCCAAATTTCAAGTTCACCTGAAATTTGGGATTTTAATTTTCAACTATCGCGTGTTAGTTTCTTCTGCGTCTTGGGCGATCGCTGCGGTCGTTGAACCCACCTTCGCGACTGCGTCCTTCTCTTGGTCGTCCGCCACCATATCCACCACCACTGCCTTCCCTGCGGAATGATCCGCCTTCGCGTGAAGCGGGCTGTCCTTCGATGGATTGCACTTTGCCAATGTTGATGACATGGCCTTCAATCACCTGGTTGTTCAATGCATTAACCAGATCTTTTTCGAATGCGCTGTCAACCTCGAAGAATGAGAATTTACGTTGGATGTCAATTTTCCCGATTTCGATGTTCCTGCGGTTCGAATATTCGTTAATCAGGCCAATCAAACCCGAAGCATTTAGGTTTTGTTTCTTTCCGGCGTTAATGAACAGTTTGGTAAAGCTCATGCGGTCGCCACTGCGTTCACTTCCGCGGTCGTTCCGTCCCATTGGATCGCGTCCTGCTTCAACCCTGATGTTCAAATCGCGTGCATTTTTATAATAATCAAGCAATTCGTTGAATTCGAGCGAAACAAAGTGTTTCACAATATCGCTGTGGGTCATACCCTCAAATTGATCCAGAATCTGTGGTAGGTATTTTTCAACCTGACCACTGCTGATGTCAACGTTCTTTACCCGTTCAATGAGGTGAAACAATTGTTTCTCAACAATTTCTTCGCCTCCCGGAACCATTTTGCGTTCAAATTTCTTGCGCGAAAGCTTTTCGATCTGTTTCAGTCGTCCAGTTTCCTTCATGTTAATGATGGTCACCGAAATACCGCTTTTGCCAGCTCTACCGGTACGTCCGCTACGGTGAATGTACACTTCCGGATCGTCAGGCATCGAATAATTGATTACGTGGCTCAATTCGGTTACGTCCAGACCACGGGCAGCAACGTCGGTAGCAATCAGCATTTGCAGTTGTTTGCTGCGGAAACGGGCCATCACCTGGTCGCGCTGAGCCTGCGAAAGATCGCCGTGCAAAGCGTCGGCATTGTATCCGTCGGCCATAAACATCTCGGCAACATCACGGGTTTCCATGCGGGTGCGGCAGAATACAATGGCATAACAGTCGGGGTAATTGTCTGCAATACGTTTCAGCGTTGCATATTTATCTTTGGCATGAACCACATAATAATGGTGCTCAACGTTTTCAGCACCTGCATTACGTTTGCCAACCGACATTTCCAGCGCATTATTCAGATATTTCGATTTGATTTCAGAAATACCTAATGGCATGGTGGCCGAAAACAGCAACGTTTGTTTCTCTGCCGGAGTGGTAGCGAGAATAGCGTCCAGTTCTTCCTTGAACCCCATTGTCAGCATTTCATCAGCTTCATCCAGGATCATCCAGCGAATGGCCGAAATGTTGAGCAATTTCCGGCGAATCAGGTCATGAACACGTCCGGGAGTACCCACAACGATTTGCCCGCCCGATTTTAATTCCCTGATTTGTTTGGTAATGTCGGCACCACCATATACCGGAATAGTTTTAAAACCCGGAATGTATGCCGAAAACTTGTCGAGGTCGCGGGTGATTTGCAGACACAATTCACGCGTTGGGCAAAGAATCAGCGACTGCACCTCTTTGATCTGCATCGAGATGTTGTTAATTACTGGTAGCCCGAATGCAGCAGTTTTACCTGTTCCGGTTTGTGCTAAAGCTACTAAATCTTGTGTTGAATTGATCAGGTGCGAAATGGTTTGCTCCTGAATAGGCGTAGGATTCTCAAATCCCATTTCTGCGATCGCCTTCAAAATTTCCGGTTTGAGGCCGGTTTCTTCAAATGTCATAAATTTCCTTTAAAATTGTGAATCAGTAATACACTGATTCTTGCCAATGGAAGGAGACGGGTAGATGCTCCTGCCTTAAACCAGGCAAAAAGGAAATCCGACCCCTAAAATCTGTCGCAAAAGTAGTTTAATTTTTTGAAAAAATGTTATTCGACATTTTTTTGATTCGAACGATGCGCGGTTTTAACACAAAGAAAATATGGTGAAGCCTCCGGAAAGCGCTTGTTTTCAGTTAAGCTATTCTTATGATTTGAAATATTTGTTCACGTTTAGCCGTTTTAGGGTTATCTTTGAACCCTGAATAAAAGCAAAATATCATGAGTGGTTTTAATGTGCGTTTGAGGCTGACAACGTTCGCAATAGCAGCGATTTTTCTGGGCTTAGCCTCCTGTGGCAATCGGTCGGAGAGTGGAAAGGCTGTTGCCGATTCTAAATCTTCAGTTGATGTTCCTGAAGAAGTAAATCAGGATGATGCTGCGCAAGCCGTTGTTGCGTTGTTGGTTTCGCCTGAAAATCCACGCCCTGGACAAGTGTTTCGCGTGATGGTAACCGGTGGAAAAGACATCAGGAAAGCAGAAGTTAAAGTAAAAAGTTCTTCAGGAACAATAAAATTGGAGAAAAGCAAAAGCGGTGACGGTTTGTCTTATTGGCAGATTGCTGAATTTAAAGCCGGTACTGACGGAAAATATCACGTTTCAGTGGATGGAAATAGTGCGGCTAGTTTGGATTTTCAGGTAACGGCCAAACCCTTGCAGTCGTCGTCGAATATGGTGTGGAAAACCATGCAAAGTTGGAATGGCAAGACGGAAGCGCTTTATTCTGCCTGGATAAATGCTTTGTTTCAGGATTCGAATGAAAGTGCATCGTGGAAAGCTTTGAACGAAACGACCGAGAATAAGGAAAATAACTTCCTTTACAATTATCTTTCGTTGGGCGAGGATGACGCTTCCGGAAAGATCAAGGTGCTAATGACACCCGATTGTGCGGATAACCCTTTTTATCTGCGGGCTTATTTCTCGTGGAAACTTGGGCTTCCATTTGGCTATCATGAATGTGATCGTGGTTACCTGGGTAAGGCTCCCCATACCGGACGTTGGATCACCAATGAGACAATTATTTCTAAAACGAATCCCACACAGAAATTCAATACTTTTGCACGAATGATCATGAATGGTGTTCATTCGGGAACTGCCAGGACTGCTTTTGCCGATGAAAGTTCCGACTACTATCCAATTCCGCTTACTCATTCGGCTTTGCGCCCTGGAGCTGTATTCGCCGATCCGTATGGTCATACCCTGATTCTTGTACGAACCATTCCTCAAACCAGCGATAGTCCGGGAGTGCTTCTGGCAGTTGATGCACAGCCTGACAAAACAGTCGCGATTAAACGATTCTGGAAGGGTAATTTTCTATTCAATACAAACAACAAGGAAGTGATCGGAGAACCCGGATTTAAAGCCTTTCGCCCGATTGTTGAGAGTAATGGAAAGCTGAGACTTTTGAAGTCAACTGAGATCAATGCAAATTCCGAATTAGTTCCGTTTTCACTTCAGCAAAAGGGAATGGAAAGCACAAAATTCTATCAATCCATGGAGCGGGTTATTAATCCGAAACCAATGGATCCGGAAATGGCTTTACTCGATTTGATCAATGCCTTGAATGAACAGTTGAATGTGAGGATTAACTCGGTTGGAACTGGCGAAGAATATATGAAATCACATCCGGGCACGGTTGTCCCAATGCCTGGCGGAACTTCCGGAGTATTTCAGGCCGGTGGTCAGTGGGAAGATTTTTCGACACCAAACCGCGATTTAAGGTTGCTGATTGCGATGGACGCTGTTCAGGATTTTCCGAATAAGATTGTTCGTTCTCCTGATGACTTTAAAATACCTATGCTTCAGTCTCCGGAAAAAGTGAAGAGAAATCTGGAAGAGCTTTTAGCGAAAAAAGCGAATGAACTTTCGATCACCTATACCCGCTCCAATGGCAGTAAGCAAACCCTGACCATTGCAGAAATTCTGAAACGAAAAGAAGCTTTTGAAATGGCATATAACCCGAATGACGGTCCTGAAATTCGTTGGGGTGCGCCCGAAAAAAGCGAAGAACGTTCAACCTGTATACGGCACGTGCCGGCCAATCAACTTGCAACTATGAATAAAGTTCGTGTGTGGTTTCAGAAACGATTGCATCCACCAACATAAAACTTATTTGTTTCGTGATGCGGGTTACGGGTTGGATTCTCGTAACTTGCAACTCGTAACCCGTAACATTTTTTTCTCATCATTCCTCCATAATCAAACTTCCCTGTTCGTCGAATTCCCAGAAGGGCGCCCAGGCAATTTCCCACGTATGTCCGTCAGGATCGGCAAAATAGGAATCGTATCCGCCCCAGAACGTATCGCGCGGTTCTACCAGCGATTTTGCTCCGGCGATAATCGCTTTCTGGTGGGTTTCTTCCAATTCTTCGCGGGTTTTGGTATTAATTGCCAACGTAACTCCTGAAAATCCGGAGCGTTCGGCAGGAATTCCGACATCTTCAGCCAATAAGTGCATGGGGTAAAGTGCAAGTACGATTCCACCGTGATGGAAAAATACAATCTGGTCACTGCTGCCTTTTGCCGGTTTCCAGCCCAATGCATCCTGATAAAACTGCCGCGAGCGCGGAAGATCGGCAACTCCAAGGGTAACAATGTTTAAACGTGGTTTCATAGCTGAGTTTTCCTGATTACTTTTTTATATCCTTCGGAGATGGAGAAACTCCTTCAACTCTTCCTTTCGTTCTTGCGGCAAATTGTGCCATCGGATTCCTTGTACTGCACCTTCTAATGCTTGCAACATACTCAAACAAGCAGTTTCGTCAATGGTTTGCAGCCGAACAAAAGCCTGTTCACTGCCAAGGGCTTTTAGTTCTTCCGGAGAGGTAATCCCAACCTCAATGAGTTTTTCTGCAACGACTTTGCCAATGTTTTTCATTTGGGTTAAATTTTCGATTTTTGAATCCATTGAAGGTGATTTTGGATTGATAACAAAGATAAATAAAGCATTCTAAATTTTCACAACTCAACAAACTTAGGTACTTTATTGCTTAGGAACTCAGGAACTTTCTTTGATTTTCTCTAATGTTTGTTAATGATTTCATTTTATCCGCCGATCTTCTTTTCTGTCGTTCGGATTTTTGGTTTATTTATACTGAATTCCTAAATCGGATTAAATTCTATGAGTAAATCGTGTATTCTCTTCTGCAATTGTGGTGCGGGTGTAATTACTTTGGAAAAATCGCAACAAATCAAATCCAGTCTTGAAACTCTTGATGCTGATGTTTATCAGCTCGATGATTTTTGTGGAATTGTTTTGGGTAGAAAGGATTTTATCCGGGCGATTGATCAACAATACGAGCGAAAAATAATGATCGCCTGTTATCCACGAGCGATTAAAAACCTGCTGACTCAAAACGATCTGGAATTTTCAGGATTGGAAGTCTTGAATTTCAGGGAATTGACGGCTGGTGAAATTGAATCAAAATTGCAGAAGGATTATTCGTTTGCAGAAGGAAAAGTTTCTGAAACACGGATTGAAAGTGGGTTAGATGTTCCTGCCTGGTATCCGGTAATCGATCAGCCATTGTGCATCGATTGTGGAAAATGTTTCAAATTTTGCTTGTTCGGTGTTTATACTTTTGGCGACAAAAAGCTGAAGGTAGTTAATCCATTGGCTTGCAAAAATAATTGCCCGGCTTGCGGTCGAAACTGTCCAACTTCGGCGATCATTTTCCCGAGACTGAAAGAAGGCGGAGTTTTGGCTGGCGCAGAGCCGGGAACAGAAGTAAAATCAAAAGGCTTGGCTGCTGACATAAATATGATCTCAACGCTGAAACAGCGCTCGGCATTACGGAGGAATATTTTCAGGGCTGGATTGGTCGAGCAGGCTGAAGCTGAACGGCAGAAAGCATTAGACGAATTGAAGAATACGTCCAAAGGATTGAAGATGTAGGGTCAGGACATGTCCTGACCCTACCAGATAACACATACAATTGCAAATGGGATTATTAAAAAACATACTGATCCGGAGCGACAGGAAATGCTTGTACAAGTTTGTTGTAAACATGGGCATCAAAGGTTCCATGTCGTTTGCGAGGTTTCAGAAACGGCAAAAGAAAGGTGAGTTTTTCCCGGCCTTTAATTTTATTTCGGTTACCGACGATTGCAACCTGAATTGCCAGGGCTGCTGGGTGATGGGAAAGGAGAAAAACAGCCGTCTGAAGCCCGAACAAGTTGACCGGATCATCGATGATACAAAAAAAATGGGCTCCTATTTCTTCGGAATTTTGGGTGGCGAGCCTTTGTTGTATAAACCACTTCCGCAGATATTCAAAAAACATTCGGATTGCTATTTTCAGTTGTTTACCAACGGAACACTCATTACTCCTGAAGTGGCGGAAACATTGCGCCAGTGTGCTAATGTGACTCCGCTCATCAGTTTTGAAGGTGACGAGCAAGTCGCCGACGTGCGCCGTGGTGGAAAAGATGTGTTTCAATCGGCGAATACTGGAATCGATAACTGTGTCAAAGCAGGTCTGATAACCGGAGTAGCCATCAGCGTTTGCAAGTCGAACCTCGAAATGGCCATGTCGCCTCAATTTATCCAAGCACTGATTGATAAAGGAGTTGCTTATTTGTGGTACTACATTTATCGCCCGGTTGGACATCAACCCAATTACGAACTGGCGCTTAGTTCCGATGAAATCCGCCAGCTTCGCCAGCACATGGTTGATGCCCGGATGAAATACAGCATTGCGATTATTGATACCTATTGGGATGCTGATGGAAAAGGCATGTGTCCGGCTGCTGAAGGCCTGAGCCACCACATCAATGCTTCGGGATATGTCGAGCCTTGTCCGATCATTCAATTTGCAACCGATCATGTTGACGAAAAATCGTTGGATCGCCTGTATGCCGAATCTGGATTTCTGGGCGATTTCAGGACGCAGATTCAACAAAAAACAAAAGGTTGTGTTGTGATGGAAGATCCGCGCTGGCTGGCCGAATTTGTACAAAAGCATAATGCTAAAAATACATCAGGACGAAAAGGTGAACTCGAACGATTGCAATTGGCTACTGAAGCCAACAGTCATGGTTCGTGTGAAGTAATTCCGGAGAAAAGCCGGATTTACCGCTTTGCCAAGAAACGGGCATTTTTCGGACTGGGAGCTTATGGATAAAAAGTTCCGAGTAAGCTAGAGATTGGAGTGCCTAAAGTACTTCAAACCTAACTCTAGGCACTCCGAACTTTAGGCACTTCGAACTTAAAATTTGAAATGAAGATTAAAGAAAACATACTGTCAGTTCCTGAAGAGGCTTTAACGAGGAATCGGTTGAGAAAAGCGGCACGCGATCTTATCGTAGAGCGGGGCATTTTGCCTCCGGCAAGCTTCACGCTGATTAGTCAGTTGGCTGATGAGGTGATTGCATTGACCGATACCGATACGAGCTTTCGTGAATTCGCTATGGTGGTTTGCGGAAACGAGATTTGGCGGCCAATAGTGGCAGCAACTCCCTATAATCGCAGGCTTTTGCTCTTGCCTCAATGCCTGAAAAATAATAGCAATTGCAATGCGGTTATCGACGAGTTGGGTTTGATTTGTGCCGGTTGCCAAAGTTGCCAGATTGATTCGATTTTGCAAAAGGCCGAATCGCTTGGTTATGCCACTCTTGTTGCAGAAGGAACGACAGTGGCTGTTAGTTTGGTTCAGGAAGGAACAATTGATGCCGTGATAGGCGTAAGTTGCATGTCGGTGCTTCAGAAGTCGTTCGAGCCTGTTTCGCGAGCTGCGGTCCCTGTAATTGGTATTCCGCTTTTGTTTGAAGGTTGCGCCGAAACCGATGTTGATGGCCGCTGGTTAAATGATGAGTTGATCGCTTTTCAGGATAACGAACAATTCCGGAGCCTGTCAGTTTCAGCTTTGAAGGAAACGGTAAAGCAATTTTTTACTGAAGATACCCTTTCGAAAGCTTTTGATTCAATCGATGATCGAACCTGTCAATTGGCCATTCAGTCGATGTTAACAGGTGGCCAGCGAATTCGTCCGCTGTTGACGGCATTGGCTTATTCGGCCTACGCTGCAACTGTTTCTGACGAATTAATGGCTTCACTTTCGCTGGTGGTTGAATGTTTCCACAAGGCATCACTCATTCACGACGATGTGGAAGACAACGACGATTTTCGTTACGACACCGAAACCATTCATAAGCAAAATGGTATCCCAGTTGCGATCAACACCGGCGATTTTTTGCTTGGAGAAGGCTACGAATTACTCGGAAAACTCCCGATTGAACCGACTAAAATGGCTGCCTGTTATCAGTTGGTGGCTTCCGGACATGTGGCCTTGTCGCTCGGACAAGGAGCCGATTTGCTGGCCAGTTCGCAAAAAACCATTCTTCCACTCGATCAGCAACTCGAAATTTTTGAACGGAAAACGGGCTCGGCTATTCGTGTGGCTTTGCTGCTTGGAGCGGTTGCTGCCAATGCTCCTGAATGCGATTTGGCTATTCTGAAAACATTTTCAGGATATTTCGGAATGGCCTATCAAATAAAAGACGATCTGGATGAATTCCGTGACGCCAACGAACATACACAAACGGCTGATTATCCTTTGTTACTTTCAATATTGGCTGAAAATTTGGAAGAATCTCAGTTGACAAACCTTCGCCTGATTTATGCTGAAAATGATCGTTTACAAATTTCAGCATTGATCCTTGAGCATGAGATTGATCGGAAAGCCGAAGTTTTACTTCAGGAATACACCGATAAAGCCTACCGCGAACTCGACAAAATTGAAAATTTGAAGATGAGATTGAGTTTGTACACCGTGCTGGGCAAAATATTTTGATTCTTCGATTGTGACTAATCCTACTCATATTCCTTTCTATCGACAAATGATTGCTTTGCTCCGAAATGCACTGAACCTGCTGGACGAACAGGGTAGGGAAGAGGTGCTTAAATTTCTAATGAGTCAGCAAAATCCGGATGGTGGTTTTCAGGATCGTGGTGGACGGTCGGACTTGTATTATTCGTTGTTTGGTGGGTTGATGCTCGGGGCATGGGGCTCGGGGCAAAGGGCAAGGAGTCTTAAGTCCGAAGATCTGCTCCCTGAGCGCGAAGCACTCGAAGGGGCAATTCTGAAACTAAGCAAATTTATTGCTCAACAGCAAAATTCCGAAGTGCCCGGATTTATCGAGAAATGTTGTTTAGTACTTCTTCAGAAGGAATTGAATTCCGGACAAAATTCACAAATTAGAGCAATGATTTCATTGGGGAAATCATTTTGGAAAGAACGTCGGTCCATCAATTTGTCGTACCGCGGTTTTGTGTTATTTCTGATATTGGATGCTGTTTTGCCTTTTCGAAGTAGCCTGAAGTTTGGCGCAAAAAGAATGTTGGCGCGAACAACAATCGATCAGCATTCGCCATGCTCTGAAGTGGCGGCCAGAGTTTTCCTGCAAAAAATGATGAATCAGGACGGATCGAAAGATCAGGAATTGCTGAAGTCGTTTGCCTGCGAAATGGGTGGGTTCAAAGCTTTTGCTCATCTGAATAATGCGGATATGTTATCGACTGCTGTTGCTTTGTTTGCATTAAGTTATTCAGTCTACGATTTGCGCTTGTTGAAACCATCCTGTCTCGATTTCATCGAACAAAACTTTGCTGGTGGTGCATTTCTCTCCGGAGATGGCGACCCAACTGCCGATGTGGAATATACATTTTATGGTTTGCTGGCACTGGGAGTATTGGGGTAATAATCTATAGCGAAATGGTAGATTTCTCTGGGTTTTGCCGGTTGTCCCAAACGGATAAAACTATGATTTCGGTTGAAGTAATTTGATATATAATGAGGTAGTTCTTAAGTATTTTTACCCTAACATTGTCTTTATTTGTGGGTTTTCCGATGAACGGCAATTTGCAGATTAGCTGCAACGAGTCTTTTATCAATTCGTTCAGTTTGCGACTGTATATGCTTGATTAGTTTCGCTCATTCCAGAAATGAAGAATTTCTTTTCTTTCAAACTGAGCTCTTTTGTCCAGATTATTTGCCTAACCATTCGTCAATGTTTTTGTCAGCTTGTTCTTCAGTTAAAAACTCACCATTTTTGTATTGAAGTTGACCTTCTTCAACGGCTTTTATCTGTTCTTCTGAAAGTTCATAGACACTAATATCAGCTTCTTCGTTGGCAATCAATCGGTACATTTCTTCCAACAAATCATCGTTTTCTGATTGGCCTATTTTGTGTATTAATCTTTTCTTTAATTCTCTTGCAGTCATGGTATTTCGTTTTTACAAACTTACAAAATTAGTTTGTACGAATCCTTTACTCGAAATTGCAATCTTGCCTGTTTGCGACGGCGATTACACTGCCGATATAGAGAACACATTTTATGGTTTGCTGGCGCTGGGGGTGGTCTATGTCTGTTGTGATGGCTGGAGTTCATCGTATCAATAATTAGCAAAAGTGAAGGTGATACGGTTGTCCACGTCTGTGGTTTTGGGCAAATCGGAAAAAGTAGGCTGACCACAAGTATGGTTTTGTCCAAATCGGTAAAAGTAGGTCAACCACAGCTGTGGTTTTGTTGAAAATGTGGAAAAGGAGCTTAGCCACACCTGTGGTTGGGGCCAAAATGGAAAAAGGAGGCCAAACACACTTGTGGTTAGGTTCAAAAAATGAAATGCTGATCAATCACACCTGAAGTTTGCAAGAAAACGAATATCTTGCATCTTTATTCAGAAAAATGAATCAGAACCCCGAACATATCCAATTCCAATTTTCTGAACTCAGCACGCTTCTTCTTCAAAAGCGCAACGTTGCTGGTTATTGGGAAGGCTGTTTGTCTTCAAGTGCGTTGGCGGTTGCGGTTTCCATTACGGCATTGCATTTTTACGATGCAATTCTAAATACCTCAGAGATTTCATCAGGCTTAAATTGGTTGGAGACTAACCTAAATGCTGACGGCGGTTTTGGCGATTCACCCGGAAGTGTGAGTAATGTGAGTACGAGCTTGCTGTGTTATTCGGCAGTAAAAGTTTGCAGCGCCGATGATCAATACACACCTCTGCTCCTGAAACTCGGCGATTATTTGCGTACGCAAAACATTGATGTGAATTCGGAACAACTTATTCCGGCGATACTTGATTTTTATAAAACGGATCGGACTTTTTCGGTGCCAATACTCACCATGTGTGCTTTATGCGGTGTTCCAGGTAAAGAAGCATTTGAATCGATTCCTCAGTTGCCATTCGAACTTTCGTTGTTGCCGCGATCATTTTATCGGATGCTCAATCTGAGTGTGGTGAGCTATGCTATTCCGGCATTGATCGCTGTTGGTATCACTATTTTCAGGTTTAAGAAAAGGAAAAATCCATTGATGCGGTGGATTCGAGAAGCTTCGGTCAATAAGTCGCTTGCTTTGCTGCGTAAGATTCAGCCGCATAGTGGAGGATACCTGGAAGCCATTCCGTTGACTGCATTTGTGTGTCTGTGTATGGTCGAATCTGGATACCGCGATTTGGAAGTGATCCATGATGGAATGAATTTCCTGAAACGGACTCAGCGGAAAGACGGAAGCTGGCCGATTGATATTGATCTTTCGACATGGGTAACGACTCTTGCCGTAAAATCGCTCCGAAGTAATATAGATAAAGTGTTGATATCAGCAGAAAGGCAGCGAATTACCGATCATTTGTTGGCAATTCAGAATATGGAAATTCATTCGTTTAACGGAACTCAACCCGGAGGTTGGGGTTGGACTTCGCATTCTGGCTCGGTACCCGATGGCGATGACACTCCCGGAACAATTCTGGCCTTATTGACATTGAATCAAGATGATCCGACAGTTGTTCAGGAAGCTGTTTTATCGGGTCTAGGCTGGTTGCGCCAATTGCAGAACGGTGATGGCGGTTTTCCTACTTTTTCGCGCGGTTGGGGCAAGTTGCCGTTCGATCAGAGTTGTTCTGATTTAACCGGGCATGCGATTTTGGCGCTGGCCCAAACAGCTCACTTATTTGGCGATTCGCTCAGCCAAAAACAACTTTCGGAAATTAAAAAATCATTTGTCCGTTCAATTATCTATCTGGAAAAACATCAGGATCAATCGGGATTTTGGCTGCCTTTGTGGTTTGGAAATCAAAATACACCCGGTCATGCAAATCCGGTTTACGGAACCGCGCGGGTGACTGCTTACCTGAACGAAGCGTTGATTACCCAATTGGGCGTAGAATATTCGGTTGTCCTGAAACAAATGATTAATCGCGGCTGTCAATATCTCGTTTCTGTGCAAAATCAGGATGGGAGCTGGGGCGGAGCCAAAAACATTCAAGGAAGTATTGAGGAAACTGCACTTGCCGTTACAGCACTTGCGCCAAATGGGTTTCGGGAGGAGTGTACTTCAGGAATGAATTGGCTGACAGAAAAAACAAAATCCGACGGGATTGTTGCCTCACCCATCGGATTGTACTTTGCTTCTTTGTGGTATGATGAAGAAATGTATCCTCTGACAGCGTATCTGGAATGTTTGTCGGTAAGCGTGGAGACTATTTCGTCACCACTACCGCCGGACTCACTTTAATTTCCATCAAATAGCCTTTGCAAACTCCTTTAACACTAACCGGCTTGCCTGTCTGGAGCGCCTCAATAACTGATTGGTTACTTGCAGACCAAAGACTATCGAGTTGACAACTGATTCCAGCCATTTCATCTTCCAATATCAACAGATTAGTTCCGTTTGGAAGCTTGTTTTTGGCCACCAGGTTGCCATTTATTTCAAGTACTTTTTCACTGTATTTGGTCGTTGCCGTTGCTTCATCTTTCTGAAATTCGTCCATCAACTTTGAAGCTTCCATTTTAAATTCAGCTTCCAGCTTATTTACATTGGCGTGAGGCTTAAAAAACATTTTCAGGCCAATACCAGCTCCAATTGCAATTACAGTCAAAACAAGAATGATTGCGTATTTGATTTTCATGTTTATTGCTTTTATTGCCCGTAAGGCAAGTATGTTGCTTTCACTGTAATTTCCATTTCCTTGCCAATTTTGTCGCGAACCAGTGATGGTATAGCAATACCGTATTCTTCAGGAGTTACTTTGAACTTTGAGGTTGCGACCAGTTTGCCACCTTCCATCCCGATAGTTCCGGGAACAGTGATTGTTTTGTCAACACCATGCACATTTAAAACGCCAGTAATTTTAATGTTGGCAACCGGGGCGGTAAGCATTTCTTTTTTAAACCCTTCAATAGTTCCTTTAAATTTTGCCTTAGGGAATTTGGTGCTTTCCATGTAATTTTCGTTGAAATGTTCTTCCATCAGTGCGCGTTTGAAATGGAATGTAGTCATCAGCGCCTGAAAAACAATTTCTCCGTTTGAGGAATCCAAGATTGTTACAGCCTCATTGCTTTCGCCAAGAATGTCTTCCATTGGAGTGGATGAGTAGAATGAGATGTAGGCGTTTTTGGCAATAAATTTGCCCTGGCTAAATGCACCTATTGATGCTCCAAGCACGATCAGCACTAAAAAAATCTTTTTCATTGTTATCTGTCTTTTTGGAATGAAAATACTCTTGAAATATTGAACCCAAGGTGAATACCTTTATCGAACCAATTATCAGTCGTTTGAGGAATGAATGAGCCTTCGCGCATGCCCAATGAATTGGTCAGCATAATCTGGAATACGTGCCCGCCAGTTTCGATATCAACACCAACCGAAGCCGAATTGTAATATTTGGTATCCTGAAATTTGTTGTTCGGGTTGTAATTGTAATAGTACTCAGCGTTCAGCGAAAGTCGTTTCGAAAGTTTATATCGGGCGCCAAACCCCATCGCATAAACATCATTCATATCAAGTTCTGTTTTAACCAGGTTCCGGTGGATGAAAGTAGGCGAAAGCTGAAATGAGAATTTGTCATTAAACTTACGGGCAATCAGCAATTGATGGACAAATGCCAGCCTTGACGAAAAGTAATTGGTTCGTGTCGGATCTTGAAATTTAAGTGTATTCAACTCGACAGAAGTGAAGTAGCTCAACGAAACAGGCATCCATTTTACTCCTGATGATTGACGCAATAAACGGAATTTTGCAAATGAATCGTAGGTTTTGTTTAAGCTTCCGCGTCCAACACCAAGCATTAACCAGTCGGTTACTCCATATTCAAGACTGAAATGAATTTTCGATTGGTCGAGCCCGAATAACCCATAGGCGCCATCGTTGAGAGGTCCAAAGCGGTGTGAGATGCGAAAATCAAGTTGCCTTTTCTTCATCTGTTCAATAGAATGCCCGTTAATTATCCGGCTGGCTTTGAAGGTTGCTGTAGCATAATCGATTGTCGGTTTTGTTTCTGCATTCAGTAAAGCATCCAGATCCTGACTGTATGTATTTCCGGAGAAAATCAAAAGAAATAATGCGATAAAAATATATTGTATTCGTTTCATTCGTCAGTGATTTAGTTGTTTAATTTACCGTTGTCAATCCATTTTTGCAATTTGCTGATTTCGCAATCGGTTAGCTTGCCACCGCCCTGAGGCATTGCCTGGTATCCGGGTGTATGATTAATAGTTCCCATCAATTTTCCATTGTTCGTTGAGATCAGAACATCGGCATAATTTTCAAGTTTTACGCCTCCTCCCGAGTTTGCAGCTTTTGAATTTGAGTGGCAAGACAAACACGAAGCTTGCAAAATTGGCTTAACCGTAGTGGCAAAGGTGACGTTTGACAAATCACATGAGGAGGAAACTTGTGGATATAGTTTTTCTTCCGTGTCGTAGTAACAACCTGAAACAAAGGCAATCAACAGAATAAGGCTTGTTTTTATTATTTTATTCATCATGCTGAGTTTAATTATATCCTTGATTTATCCATAATTCTACTTGTCTAACATCGCAGGTTGATAGCGCATAATCTGGTGGCATGGCTTTATATCCTGATTTTCTATTTAGGGCTCCAAGTAGTTTCCCGCTTTTTGCAACCGTTTGAACATCACTGGCGGTTAGTAATTTTATTCCTCCTGAAGGATTATTTGCTCCATGGCATGATACGCAATCTAACTCAATAATTGATTGAATATGACTTGTGTAATTGATTGCTCCAGTTGTATCACAAGGCGATGCGCACTCTTCATTTAGTCCTCCTCTTTTTATCCAGCTATAAATTGTATCGATAGCTGCTTTGCTTAAAGGTGAGTATGGTGCTGGTGGCATAAAATTATCAGAATTTTGTTTTGCTGTAATTGAGTTGTATAATGGGCTCGTTCCGGGGTTTCCAGGTTTAATGCGTTCCAAAGTTTTCGCATAACTGCTAAAATCAACTCCGTCCTTGTGCGTTGTTGCATTGTGACAACCTGAAACTGCACAACTACTCATTAATATGGGTTGAATGTCCCGATCGTAGCAAGCCCAAAGTGTTCCTGATTTAGTCGTCACTGCTGAACCTGTTGATCCACAGGTTGTTTCTTTAGCGCCTTGCTCGATCCATAAGCGGATAGTTGTTCGTTTGTCGATTGGAAGTGCATTGTTAGGTGGCATTAACTGGAAAGTACTAGTAATGGCCTGATAGGCTTTGCTTTTGTCAGCATTCCCGGCAGTAATTGCTTTCATAATACCAGAGTAATCAGTGAAGTTATATCCGTGTCCACCTCCACTACTATGGCATCCTGTTGTTCCACAACTATTCTGAAATATGGGTAGTACTTCAGTTTGAAAACAAACTTCTGGAAATTGATCCGCCGGAATGCCTTCATGTTTGCAAGAGCTGGCCATAAATAGCATGAATCCACCCCCGATCAAAAAAAACAATTTTAAAAATCCGATTTTGTTGTCTTTCATCTGTAAAATATTTATGATTTCTAAAAACAATCATATCCTCAAAAGGATCATGCCTTTTTTAAGAAACAGGACATTGTTTTGTTAAAAATAATTAAAGGACAATAAGGTGCTAAATTCTGAATGTATTCAACAAAACCGTTGGACAATAAAATTATTGTGTTCCCGACTAATAAAAGGGAAGCATTTTAATAATTTCGCCTTCAGTTGTGAGATATTCTTTCATTAGGTTGGCTGTTAGGCAGGAATGGACAGGTATTATTTCAATCAGATTTCCAGGTTTGAAATAGCTTAAATCGCGAGGTGTAATTTTGAGAATTCCGTGTTCTTGTGAAAGCGCATGAAGATAATTCCGCTCATCTAAAAGTATTTTTTTATCATTTTCTTCGACAACAATTCTGCCGAAAAGTGGTTTCCCATCGATGTTGATGATCGAATCTTTTGCAAAATGGATGGCTCCGCCATAAATAACCACTTCATTGCGCGATGGATGCACTGCAATGACTGGACAAACCATTCGAACAGCAATATCTGTAAGTTGGCAGACACCTAGTTTGAATTGTGTTAAGTCGTAAAAAACAAAATTCCCCGGGCGAATTTCATCAACACCATCAAAATTATCACAGATGCTGCACGATGGCGTATCTCCCATGGAAATCATCAGTTCAGGCCATTCGCTTCGGTACCTCATTTTCAAGGCTTTCATTTTGAGCAGGGCATCGAAGTGCCTGCTGAAAATATCGTGAGTTGAATTGGCGTGATACGTGTGTCCGGTATGTGATAAAAATCCCTTGAATTGAAGCAGTGGCGATTTTTGTATGGTTTCCAGCAATTCATCAATCAGTTGAGTACGGCTTGACTCAATTCCGGTACGATTGTACCCGGTGTCAATTTTGATAAAAACTCCGGTATGCCAGGTTATTTTTTCCTGAAGTGCAGCTAATCCTTCTTTATTTTCGATCAAAAGATTCAGATTTATCCTTCCAGCAAGCTCGTTCATTTCCGGAATTTCCGGAATATTTACTGAAAATGCGATCGTAATATCGTCCCAACCAATGTCAGCAAAGTAATTAGCCATGGTTAGCGAGGATACTGTGATGCATTTTACACCTGCATCGCGAAACCATTCTCCGATTTCAGCAGATTGATGAGTTTTGAAATGGGGGCGGAAATTTAACCCATGATCATTTGCTTTACGAGCCATGTTCTGGATGTTTCGTAATGCAATTTCTTTACTAAGTAGAAGGGTAGGTTTTGTAATTTCCATTTCAGGATAATAAACTGAATTACAATCGCTCAATTCGTGTCCTAAAATAAGCAATACTTTGTGAATTCAAAAGTTTTAAGCAAAAGAAAGGAGCCAGATAACTGGCTCCTTATGTTTATTCTCCTAAGAAGATCGTTTGTGCTCGGTTTGGACCTACCGAAGCAATTGAAACCGGAACCCCAACCTGTTCTTCAATGAAGTTGATGTAGTTGTTGAATTCTTCCGGAAATTCGTTTTGACTGGATAATTGTGTCAAATCGGCTTGCCAACCGGGTAATTCAACGTATACCGGTTTTACGCTTTCGTTAAGTTCGAATGGGAATTTATCAACGACTTCGCCATTCATTTCGTAACCAACACAGATCTTAATGGTTTCGAATTTGTCGAGCACATCGGCTTTCATCATGATCAGTTCGGTTACACCATTCAGCATAATGGAGTATTTCAAGGCTACCAAATCCAACCATCCACAACGGCGCGGACGACCAGTTGTGGAGCCATATTCGCGGCCAACGTCACGCATATCTTGTCCATCTTTGTCAAATAGTTCAGTAGGGAAAGGTCCCATTCCAACACGGGTACAGTATGCTTTAAAAATCCCAAATACATTACCGATTTTGTTCGGGGCAATTCCCAGCCCTGTGCATGCTCCGGCACAAATGGTGCTTGATGAAGTTACAAACGGATAGGAGCCGAAGTCGATATCCAGCATGGTTCCCTGAGCCCCTTCAGCCAAAACCGATTTACCACCAGTCAGGTTGTCGTTGATCAAATGCTCGGTATCAACAATGTTGAAGGTTTTGAGAACTTCGATGGCTTTCATCCATTCCTTTTCGGTTTCAGCAAGAATGGTGGCAAAATCGAAGTGGTAATAGTTTTCTAGTAAATCTTTGTGTGCCTGAACCCTAGCTGTATATTTTTCAGTGAAGTTTTCGAACAAATCTCCGACACGTAATCCGTCACGACCAATTTTGTCGCGGTAAGTTGGCCCAATTCCTTTTAGTGTTGAACCTATTTTGGTGGCGCCTTTGGCTTCTTCCGAGGCTGCGTCAAGTAAACGATGTGTTGGAAGAATTAGATGAGCTTTTTTCGATATATAAAGTGTTTTGTGAAGATCGACATCATGTTTGCTGATCGATTCAATTTCCTTTTCAAAAGTAATTGGATCAATAACAACTCCGTTGCCAATTACATTAAGTTTGTTTTCACGAAATATTCCGGAAGGAATAGTGTGTAAAACTTGTTTGAAATTATTTATCTCCAAGGTGTGACCGGCATTTGGCCCGCCTTGAAATCTGGAAATAATATCATATTTAGGGGTTAAAACATCAACAATTTTCCCTTTGCCTTCGTCGCCCCACTGGAGGCCTAACAATACATCTACTTTCATCTTCAAAATATTTAAGATCTGTTTAAACACGATAATCCGCGAAAACTGAATTTTGTGATTTCAATTTTCACGGAAAAATGGTCTTATTTGAGCGATAAAATTACAATTTATTTACTGAAGTAAGTTTAAAATAAACACTTAAAAGAAGCCGATTATTAATTTGTTCTTTTTCGATTAATCAATGGTCAGAAAGTTATTTACTTGCTGATGAATTGACCATAGATGTAAAGTGTATGGTGGGATAATTTAAAATCGTTTTTCTGACAGATGTCTTCAATAATTTCCTTGAGTCGTGGGTCGTAGAATTCATTCAGGGAACCATTTCGGAGATCAATTAAATGGTCGTGTTGAGGAATGGCAAAAGCTTTTTCGAATTGCGCCAGATTTTTTCCGAACTGATGCCTGATGATAAGTTTGCAATCGAGCAGTAAATCCATCGTGTTGTATAAGGTAGCCCGGCTTACCCTATAGTTCTTGTTTTTCATCGAAATGTACAACGACTCAATGTCAAAATGCCCTTCTCTTGAGTATATTTCTTCCAGAATTGCAAACCGTTCTGGAGTTTTTCTGTGTTCATTCTCTTCAAGATAATCGATAAACATGCGCTTGACCGCTTCTTTTGTTTTTTGGTTATTCATATTTAAACCAATTAAGAATAAGGATCAAAAATAGCACTTTTTTAGAACTTTATGCGAAGCTGGTTACTTATTGCTGAATTTTTTCAATTCGTTCAACAGTGTCCATCCCCTTGATTTTCATTAATCGGGATATCAGTTCATTTAAATCCTGAACACTATGAATATAGAGGTACAAATCACCTTCAAAAATACCATCGTGAGTATCAAAATGAACTGTGCGCATATTGATGTCGCTTTGCTTTGAAATGATGGTGGTTATTTCGTTGACTACACCCACACGGTCGAATCCGCTAAGTTTAATCCGTGATAGATATGATAGTTTTTTGAATTTGGTCCATTCGGCCGTAATGATGCTATCTCCCTGTTGAGACATAATCTTGAGCGCTTCGGGGCAGTTTCTTTTGTGAATAATGATGTGCTCATCATCTGAAACGTACCCGACAACATCGTCACCCGGAATTGGGTTGCAACATTTGGCCAGCGTATAGTTGAGTTCTTCCGGATCCTCTTTCAGAATAAATGGTGCCTTTTTGTTGATTTTGCCAGTTGACGTGGGTTCCTCTTTTTTTGGATAGAATGATAATTTCCAGAATTTGGCGAGTTTATTTTCTCTTCGGGTTTGTAATACTTCATCGAGGTTGTCGAGTTCCAGAAACCCCATTCCAACTTGCGCATACAACTGCTCTTTGTTGGTCAGGCTGTAATATGCACTCAGTTTTTTAAGGGTATCAGATGAAGGTAGAATTTTATATTTGGCCAATTGATCTTCAATAATCTTGCGCCCCTGTTCGATGTGCTTTTTCCGGTCGAGCTTGAAGGATTGTTTGACTTTTGTTTTTGCTTTAGCGGTGATGATGAAATTCAGCCAGCTAAGTTGCGGTGTTTGCGTTTTTGAAGAAAGAATTTCAACCTGATCGCCACTTTGTAGTGCATGAGAAACCGGAACAAGCTTGTGGTTGATTTTTGCCCCGATGCAATGATTTCCAAGTTCTGTATGTATTTCGTAGGCAAAATCGATAATGGTGGCATTCTTGGGCAGGTTTACCATTCGGCCTTTTGGGGTGAAAACAATAATCTCGGAAGAAAAAAGGTTCATTTTAAATTCATCCAGAAATTCAAGAGCATCCGATTCCGGATTCTGGAGCATATCCTTAATCTTCTGTAACCATCGGTCTAGTTCGTTTTCAACGTCATTAATATTCTTGTATTTGTAATGAGCCGCAAATCCTCGTTCGGCAATTTCATCCATTCGTTGCGTTCGAATCTGGATTTCAACCCATTTGCCCTGTGGCCCCATTACGGTAACGTGGAGAGCTTCATAGCCATTTGCCTTTGGTATGGTTATCCAATCACGGATACGGTCGGGCTTCGGTTTGTAAATGTCGGTTACCAGTGACAGAATATCAAAGCATTGCCGCTTTTCCGAAACATTGGTCTTGGGATTGAAGACGATTCGAACAGCCAATAAATCATAAACTTCATCGAACGAAACACCTTTTGTTTGCATTTTATTCCAGATGGAATAGGTCGATTTTAGCCTTTCAGTAATGGTGAAATCAACTCCTTCGTGTTTCAGTTGCTCGTCAATTGGCCGAATAAATTCGGTTACTAGGTAATCTCTTTTTTCACGCTGGTTTTGTAGCCTGAACTGTATTTGGTTATAAGCATCTGGGTGTTTGTATTTCAGACTTAAATCTTCCAGCTCTGATTTGATGGCGTATAACCCCAGGCGATGGGCGAGGGGAGCGAATATGTAGAGGGTTTCGGCAGCAATTTTTAGTTGCTTGTTTGGAGCCATCGAATCTAATGTGCGCATATTGTGCAGTCGATCAGCAAGTTTTATTAGAATTACCCGAACATCATCAGAAAGAGTCATTAGCATTTTTCTGAAATTGTTGGCTTGCTTGGAGTCGTGCTGAGGGGTAAACTCGTCAGTGAGTTTTGTCAAACCATCAACAATTGAAGCTACTTTTTCACCAAACAGGTTGCTTATGTCTTCCAGCGTATAGTCAGTGTCTTCAACAACATCGTGACACAAAGCCGCGATAATTGATGTAGCACTTAGCCCGATTTCTTCAACTACTATTTTAGCAACTGCCAGTGGATGAATGATGTATGGTTCTCCTGATTTTCGTTTTACCCCTGCATGTGCATTGTTCGCAAACTCGAACGCTTTTTGTATCCGAACCTTTCCTTCGTCTGAAACTTTGCGATCGCAAGCCTTCATCAAGTCATCAAAATAATCCTGTATTAATCGCTCTTCCGCTTTTGTCTGAAGTTTTGTCATTTATGATTCCTTCTGTGCTCTGTCAAAATTAATGCTAAATAGTAAAGATATATTTTTTCTTAAAATATAGATGGTTAAGAATCCATATTCAAGTTTATAAGAACAAATATTTAAAGTTTAGGTTGATTTTAAGTATCGAGGTGTAGAGATCTTGGATGATCAATTGCCTGAGTTGATTCTCTTTCTAAAGTTTGTGGGCAGATCAATCTCAATTCAGAAGCAATGCCTTTTAGTTTAATGTAATAATCGCTTCGAATTGCTGCTTGTTTAAATAATTGTTATTGAGCTTGTTATTCGAATCGAAGGCTTTCTATTGGATCAAGTTTTGAGGCTTTCTGCGCAGGGTAATATCCGGAAATTACACCAACGAAGAAACATAAAATTACGCCAACAAAGATCCAGACCCAAGGAATGAAGAATGGAGTTCCAATCATCATTGCAACGCCGTTCCCTGCCAATATTCCCAGAATGATTCCTACAATTCCTCCAATCTGCCCGATAACAACCGATTCAATTAAAAATTGCTGCTTCACAATTTCCGATGTTGCACCAATCGCTTTGCGGATGCCAATTTCGCGAGTTCGTTCAGTCACTGAAACGAGCATGATATTCATTAGCCCAACGGCAGCACCGAATAATGTAATAAGTCCGATGATGGTTGCAACGAGGGTTATGTTTTTTATGTTCTTAAGAAGTATATTGACCAGATTATCACTTTTCTCAATGTTGAAATCACTTTCGTCAGCAGGATTAAGGTTTCTGATCACCCTGAAAACACCTTCAGCTTCTCCGGTGGCAGGGTCAACCATCTCATTATTACTTACCTTAATTTGGATCGAAAAATTCATTTGAGGGCGTGAAAAATAACTTCTTACATTGGTAAACGGAAGTAAACACATTTGATCTCCACCCGACCCAAATCCTTGTCCCTTTGATGCAAGAACCCCGATTATCCGATATTTTCCACCTCCAATACTTATTGTTTTTTGCAGTGGATTTTCGCCTTTTTTGAATAACTTCTTAATTATTCCATCACCAATGATTACAACATTTCTTCCTGAATTAATTTCTTCTTCAGTAAAATTACGTCCGGATTTAATTTCATTTCCTGATGTAAACAGGTAATTCTCATCAACACCCTGCACCGATACATTTGGATTTGTTTTCTCCGACTCATACTTTATAGTTGCCGTTCCGGTGGCATTGGTCGAAATAGAAACTGACGCAGGGAAAACAAACTTATCTTTGAACTCCTTTGCCTGATAATAACTTATGAAAGAATAATTCCTGGTACGATAGCGCTTGTCTCCAACCTGAATGCGCATTCCTCTCGAATTGATTGTGAACGTATTTGCGCCCATAAACGTAAATTCCTTTGTTATCGAATTTTTTATCGAATCGATAGCAGTAAGGATTCCCACCAATGCTGTAATTCCTACGGCAATTATACATACAGTCAGTATTGTCCTAAGCAGATTACCGCGGATGGATTGTAGTGCTATATTCAGGTTTTCAAAAAAGAGAGTTCCTAATCTCATCACTTATAAATTATGGGACTTTTAATAGGTCATACAAGTTTAAAAATAATTACATAAATTCTGTACTTGTCCAAGCAGTATAATAAATATTGGTTCGTAAAAATTAAAGCATGATTTAACGACCAATTGTAACATATATTCGATTTTTCAAGAAACAGATTTTATTGAATTTTGAACCTTGATTCATAACTGTCAGATATGTAGGTCGATGTAAGTGGCTTGATTAGAAATTAATCTTTTTTAACATTTTTGAACTAACTTTTTGTTTTGCATTTCGGTATAGGAGTTACTATTTGAACTTATTTTGAATTGAATATTAAGAATAATCAATCACAAATAATTCTTGATTTATGATTTGTATTTTCGAAATTTCATCATTAGAGGCTCCTGATTTTAAACGATTGATTCATGTTGGATCCGAAAATACCTTTGAAGAGCTGCATCGGACATTACAAAACACTGCAAATTTCGATACTTCCCAATTGGCTTCTTTTTTTATAACCGATGATCATTGGAAACGTCTGGTTGAGATCAGCCCTCTTGACTCAGGCAAAAAGAGTATGAAAGTACTTAGTATGCGAAATACAAAATTAAATGAATATATATCAGAAATCGGGCAAAAGTTAGTTTACGTCTTTGATTTCTTTAATGAACGTTTTTTATACATAGAATTAAAGGAGAAACTTATGAAAACTGATTTAAAAGAACCATTTGTTGCTTACGAAAAAGGCAATGCGCCAAGTCAATTTTTGATTAACGATCTGGAAAGTTCTGGAGTCGAGATGATGGAAAAGGACGAATCTTATAAGAGTTTTGGAGATCTGGAAGACTATTATGAGATTTTCGGGGAAATGGATGCATAACAAATGGGGACTTTAAAGTCCCCTTCTTTTTTGTATTAATCCTTATCTTTGTTGAACAACCAATCGATCAGGATGAATACATTAATTATTGTTTTGGGACCTACAGGAGTTGGGAAATCTGATATTAGTATTCAATTAGCCAAACATTTTCATACCGAAATTATTTCAGCAGACTCCAGACAGTTCTTTAAGGAACTTTCAATAGGTACTGCAGTTCCTTCATCGGAGGATCTGGAAATTGTTCCTCACCATTTTATCCAAAATAAATCAATACACAATTATTATAATGTAAGTGAATATGAAACTGAAGCATTATGCCTTATCAATGAGCTGTTTGCAAAGTTAAATCCAATTGTCCTTACAGGAGGTTCAATGCTTTATGTCGATACTATTTGCAACGGAATCGATGACATTCCAACTGTTGATCCCGAAATCAGGGATGACGTAATCAGGTGGTATGAACAAAACGGAATTGAAGCCTTGCGGCAACGTTTACTCGAAATAGATCCTGAATATTATCAGATTGTCGATCTGAACAATCCGAAACGATTACTTCATGCTGTTGAAATTCATCAAATGACCGGGCAACCGTTAACTTCGTTCCGAAAAAAAACAATCAAAGAAAGGTCGTTTCGTATGATAAAAATCGGGATCAACCAGGATCGCAAAGTATTGTACGAAAGGATTAATCAGCGTGTTTTAAAGATGATGGATGCTGGTCTTCTTGAAGAAGCAAAGACGGTATGCCCGTACCGCATGTTAAACTCATTAAATACTGTTGGGTATAAGGAATTATTCTCCTATCTGGATGGAGAATGTACTTTAGATGAGGCGATTGACCTGATTCAACGGAACACCCGAAAATATGCACGGAAACAATTAACATGGTTTCGGCGCGATCAACAAATCAAATGGTTTGAACCCGAACAGATTCAGGAAATAATTGAGTTTGTCGAATCAGAGATGAGCGAAAATGAATGATCAGTTGCCCTCTCAGTTTACAATTCGGGTTTATGTGTTAATCATTAGCAAACAGAATGAAGTTCTGGTTACAGATGAATTTCAGATGAACATGAAAATGACCAAATTCCCTGGCGGTGGAATGAACTTTGGCGAAGGTATGATTGATTGCCTTAAGAGGGAAATGTTGGAAGAGTGTAATCAGGAAATTGAAGGGATTCAGCATTTTTATACCACTGATTTTTACCAGAAAGCCCTGTTTTGGTGGACACGCCGGATAAAATATCCAGTGTTCGCCGGAACAAATTGACCACCTTCCGCCGGTCAAAATGGTTGGGTTGCGCCGGAGCAAATTGACCACCCTCTAAGAACGATTTATCCTTGTTGATTAGCGGGCATTTATGATTAAGTTGGCTTTGTTCAATATAATCAAAATGTCAAATAAACTAATCATTATGAGCAAGGTAAGAAGCATTATCAGGCTTTACACCGAGGGTGTAAGTAAACAGTCCATCGGGGAACGGACAGGTCTTCCCCGCAATAGTGTTAAGAAGTATATCAGGTTGTTCCTGGCTTCGGGCAAATCGCCCCAGGAGATTCAACTGATGAGTGACACTGAACTTGAGCAGATGTTTCTGGATATGGTTCCACGCAATCATATTGAGAATGATCTGCGTTATCAATCTCTGGAAGCATTTTTCCCCACCATGGAAAAAGCATTGAAGATCCGGGGAAACACCAAGGAGAAGCTTTGGGAGCAATATTTTGAACAGCATCCTGCAGGCTATCGGTTTTCACAGTTCAAGCATTATTATCTTCTCTGGAAGAAGGTTCGTAATCCGGTTATGCACATTGAGCATAAGGCCGGGGAGAAGATGTATGTTGATTATGCAGGCGAAAAACTCAAGGTTTTAGATCCGGAAACATTAGACATCACAGAGGTAGAGGTTTTTGTCGCCATACTGGGTGCAAGCCAGTTGACCTACGTAGAGGCCAGTTATACCCAACAGAAGGAAGACTTCATCAACTCCTGCGAAAATGCATTACATTACTTCGGAGGTGTTCCTAATGCCATCGTTACGGATAACTTAAAATCGGCGGTAATCAAGAGTAATCGTTATGAGCCAACACTTAATGAGGCTTTTCGTGACTTCGTAAGCTATTATTCGATGGCGGCTTTACCGGCAGCTCCGTATAAACCCAAACACAAAGCGTTGGTAGAAGGTGCCGTCAAAATCATTTACCGTTCGATTTACAGCATTTTAAAGGGTAATGTATATTCTTGCATTGAACTGCTAAATAGCGCGATCAGGGAGGCACTGGAAGCTCATAATAACAGGCCGCTTACAGGAAGGCCATTCAGCAGGCGACAGTTATTCGAAGATACTGAACGACACTTTTTGCACCCTTTACCTGAAAAGAGATATGAGTTGAAGCGACGCTATATCGCTTCTGTGATGAAGAACAATTACGTCTGCCTTGCCGAGGATAAGCATTATTACAGTGTTCCTTACCATTTTATCGGCAAGAAGGTAACCTTGCTTTACAGCCAATCTGAGGTTGAAATTTATCACCGCTACGAGCGAATTGCAGTGCACAAAAGGAACAGGCACCTTTTTGGACACACAACAATAACAGATCATCTGGCCTCGCAGCACCGCTTCATGAGCGACTGGAACCCCGATAAATTTATCGAACGAGCCGCAGAGGTAGGCCCTCAAACAAAAGAATATATTATCCAGTTGCTAAATGCCCGGCAGCATCCGGAGCAGACCTATCGATCCTGCCAGGGAGTTTTAAGTTTTTCGGTACGTGCCGGAAAAGAGCGGCTTAACAATGCTTGTCTGCGTGCACTTCAATATGGCGATTACAGCTATCAGACCATCCGGGTAATCCTTGAAAAAGGACTTGACCGAAACGTTGATGATCAGCAGCATGTTGATCAGTCAATGCCCCCTCACCTGAACATACGTGGTAAAAACTATTACCGGTAATATCTCCCCGGAGGAAAGCTGTAACGGCTACCCCTCCGGGTATTGTTTAACCTTAAATCGAATAAAATGAATGAGCAAACGCTTCAAAAAATGAGACAGATGAAGTTCTTCGGTATGGTTCGTGCCTTTAGAACAAGCATCGAGAATGGCAGCATGATTCAAATGACAGGCGATGAAATGGTATCGATGCTTATTGATGCCGAATGGGATGATCGTAACAATCGCCGCATAGAGAGGCAAATGCGCAATGCAAAGTTCCGTTATAAAGCCAACATTGAGCAGTTGCACTTTGATATAGATCGCAACCTGGACAAAAATCAGTTCATGCGTATGGCTGAGTGTACTTTTATCGGAAGAAAAGAGAATCTTCTGATCACCGGGAGTACCGGAATAGGCAAGAGCTTCATTGCTTCTGCTATCGGAAATCAAGCCTGTACCCTTGGGTTCAAAGTACTTTATGCCAACACTACAAAGCTGTTTACAAGATTAAAAATGGCCAAAGCAGATGGTTCGTACATCAGAGAAGTTGCAAAGATAGAAAGACAGGATCTTTTGATTCTGGACGATTTTGGCTTGCAGCCGCTTGATGCATCAAACAGGTCGGTACTTATGGAAATCGTGGAAGATCGTCACGGAAACCGTTCAACCATTATAACCTCTCAGTTGCCAGTGGCACAATGGTATGAGGTTATCGGAGAACAAACAATAGCGGATGCAATACTTGACCGCATTGTTCATGATGCTCATCGAATGGAACTTGTAGGAGAATCAATACGAAGAAGACAACGAAACAAAATCGTAGAAACTGTTGAATCAGAATAAATAAATCTAATTTTGTATAACTCTAATCAAAACAAGGAAATGATCGTTCTCAATATTGAAAATAGGTGGTCAATTTACTCCGGCGAAAGGTGGTCAATATAAAACGGCGCGGACTGGTCAATTTAACCGGCAAATCCAGTTTTGGGAAGGTTATCAATTAATGAGTATTTATTATCTGGCAAGAATCAAGGAGCCGGTTCGGTTTTCTATTTCTGAGATTCCTTTCGACTTCCCGGAAATGAAAAATGGATGTCAGTCATTTCGGTGGGTTTCTCCCGGGGAAATTAATCCTGACGATTTTACTTTCCCAATTGATAAACATGTTGCACATTTGTTGAAAGAATATTTAATCAGGAAATCTTGAAAAGGATTAAAATTATCGGACCTGCCTATCCCTACCGGGGAGGAATTGCCACATTCAATGAACGGTTGGCTCAGGAGTTTGCTTCTATGGGAATTGATATTGACATCGAAACTTTTATTATCCAATATCCATCTTTTCTTTTTCCCGGAAAGACACAATACAACGACAAGCCAGCTCCTGAAAACCGGAACATTAAACGAACCATAAATTCGATTAATCCATTGAACTGGATTAAAGTGGGTCGGCGCATTCGAAAAGAAGCGCCTGATTTGGTCATTATTCGTTACTGGCTTCCAGTTCTGGCTCCTTGCCTGGGAACAATTGTAAGTCTAGCTCGGAGAAATAAGCATACTGTTATTATATGTCTTGCTGATAATATTATTCCACACGAACATCGGTCTGGAGATCGTTTACTAACCAACTATTTCATGCAGCGAATTGATGGTTTAATTGCCATGTCGCAAAGTGTACTGAAAGATGGAAATTCCTTCCGGAAAAATTTGCCGCAGGGATTTTGCCCTCATCCAATTTTTGATAATTATGGCGAGAAGCTGTCATTCGAAATTGCCAAACAAAAATTGAAATTAGATCCAAATACCCGGTATTTGCTTTTCTTTGGATTCATTCGCGATTACAAAGGGCTTGATTTGTTGATCAATGCTTTTGCTGATGAGCGACTGCGTAAATTTCCGGTCAAGCTTTTGGTTGCAGGCGAGTATTATTCGAGTCCGGAGCCTTATCTCAAATTAATTAGAGATAATAATCTGGAAAACTTAATCGAGCTCAGAACTGATTTTATTCCTGACGATCAGGTTAATCTATATTTCAGTGCTGCGGATATGGTCGTACAGCCCTATAAAAGTGCTACTCAAAGTGGAGTGACACAAATTGGATATCATTTCAACAAACCGATGTTGGTAACCAATGTGGGTGGTTTGGCTGAGATTATTCCCGACGAAAAAATTGGATATGTCGTTGAACCTGAAATTCGTGAAATAGCTGGTGCTTTGATTGATTTTTATGAAAATGATCGAATTGCCGAATTTGAAGCAAATATCGTCGAGGAAAAAAAGAAATTTTCATGGGCTAATATGGCAAACACCTTCTTGTCCGTTTACAATAAAATAAAGAATCCGGAATGATAATTAAACGTATCCAACAATCGATTGAACTTAAGACAAAAATTCTTTCTGATGAGATTCTGATTGAAAGAATCAGGAAAGCTTCGGAGTTGATTATTCAAGCGTACCGTTCAGATAATAAAACACTTTTTTGTGGGAATGGAGGAAGTGCTGCTGATGCACAACATTTGGCGGCAGAATTATCCGGAAAATTTTACCTGGATCGGGCTCCAATTCATGCCGATGTTTGTCATGGGAACAGTTCTTTTATGACGGCAGTTTCGAACGACTACGGATACGAAATGGTTTTTGCACGCCACATTCAGACGGTTGGAAAGAGGGGAGATGTGCTTGTTTGTATCTCAACATCAGGAAATTCGACTAATATTATCAATGCCATGCACGAAGCCCGAAAGTTAGGTTTGACTTGCGTTGCATTGACTGGAGAAACTGGTGGACTCATGGCCGGATTGGCGGAAGTGCTGATTAATGTTCCATCAGTTGATACTCCGCGAATTCAGGAGGCTCATATCTTGATTGGCCATATTATTTGTGAATTAGTCGAAACGGAATTGTTCGGTGAGCATGTGGGCTAAAGCCCATTCTTTAATGCATTCAGATCCGTTCGCTAAAGCGAACGGCAAAGGATAATTCAGTGATGGAGAGAATATGCTGATTGGAAAGTTATCCTTTGCCGTCACATTCATGTGACGGATAGAAATAGGGACCTTCGCAAATAATTTAATCTACTGATTGATAGCTAGTAAGATATTATTATCTTTAAGGAAAAACCCCGAATTTGGCTCATTTAGCTCAAAAACGGGGTATTTTCTTAAAAAGCTATGGGAAAATTAATCAGAATTTTTGAAAGAACCCAGCCAATTAACTTTCTTTCTCCACAAAACGAGTACAATCTTTACCGTTCCAGTTTTCTTAGCTCTGAATTGGGATGGATTTACCAGGGAATTCCATGGAAGGAACTGATTTTGAGTTTTGGGTTAAGGGACAAGGGTCATGGTCCAGACAGTCTTTTTTCACCACAAGGCAAGCTGGCATTAATGTTTCTGAAGTCATATACCAATTTTTCAGACCGGAAGCTGATCGAAAGTGTGAACGGGAACCTTCATTACCAGATGTTTTGTGGTATCATGCTTAAGGCGGGTGAAAGCCTGAAAGATTTTAAGATAGTAAGCCGGATACGCACTGAACTGGGGGCCAGGTTTGACCTGGATCGTTGCCAACAGGATTTAGCCCGGGCATGGAAACCGTTGATGAATCAAACCCATGTGATGTTGGAAGATGCCACCTGCTACGAAACCCAGATGCGCTACCCCACCAATGTCAAGTTATTATGGGAAAGTGTGGATTGGATGTACCACCAGATGGCTTTGATGTGCAAGCATTGCAAGGTCCGGATGCCCCGCAGCAAATACCTGGATCAAAAGCAGAAATACTATAACTACCAGCGCCGCAAGGTGATCCGCAAAGTTTACCGGCAGCAACTTCAGATGTTCCGAACCGGGGAAAGTATCCCTGACCGTATTGTCAGTCTTTCCAAATCCTATATCCGCCCCATTGTCAGGGGCAAGGAAGTGAAGAAAGTTGAATTTGGCGCCAAAGTGAACACCATCCAGATCGATGGACTCAATTTTATTGAACACCTAAGTTTTAATGCTTTTAACGAAGGAACCCGTTTGAAGAAGTCCGTTTGGCTCGCCCGACAATTGTTCGGAAGAATCACACACCTGGCTGCCGATGCCATTTATGCCACCAATGCCAACCGGAGCTATTGTACAGCCAAACACATAACCACCAACTTTAAACGAAAAGGAAGAGCAGGGAAATATGAAGACCAACGGCAGATGATCAGCCGTGAACTCAACATCGAAAGATCAACGCGTATGGAAGGTAGTTTTGGAACAGAGAAAGAACATTACAGCCTGCAAAGAATCAAGGCACGAACAGAGCAAAACGAGGTGATCTGGATATTTTTTGGAATCCACACCGCTAATCTGGCCCGACTGGCTCAACGAATCAAAGCCAAACATCAAAGAAAGGCATCCTGATTAACAAAATCTGGAACATCGATGGGATAGTTATGCATTTTTTGAAGCAAAACCTCAAATTTGCACCCTGAAATTTGACCAACTGTTAATCTTCAAACAAAAAGCGATGAACCATCTAATCATGATTCATCGCTTTTCTAGTTTTTTACTTTACTCGCGAATGTCCCGAAATAAACTAAACAAAAAAGGCAGCTCTTTCGAACTGCCTTTCCTATTTTGTATGAATTTCAGAATTATTTTACTGAATCCATGTGTGCGATCAAATCCAATACTTTGTTTGAATAACCCCACTCATTGTCATACCAGCTTACTACTTTTACAAAGTTACCGTTCAAAGCGATACCAGCGCCAGCATCGAAAACTGAAGTGCGTGATTCGTGAATGAAGTCAGATGAAACTACGGAATCTTCAGTATAACCAAGGATACCTTTCATGGTAGTTTCAGAAGCTAATTTCATTGCAGCTTTGATTTCGTCGTAAGAAGCAGCTTTTTCCAAACGTACAGTTAAGTCAACTACAGAAACGTCGGCAGTTGGTACACGGAAAGCCATACCTGTTAATTTGCCATTCAATTCAGGAATTACTTTACCTACAGCTTTAGCAGCGCCGGTAGATGAAGGAATGATGTTTCCTAAGATTGAACGACCACCACGCCAGTCTTTTGCAGATGGAGCATCAACTGTTTTTTGAGTATTTGTAGCAGCATGTACTGTTGTCATCAAACCTTCAACGATGCCATAGTTATCGTTCAGTACTTTAGCGATAGGAGCTAAACAGTTAGTCGTACATGAAGCGTTTGAAACGATATCCATGTCAGCTTTGTAAGCTTCGAGGTTAACACCACAAACGAACATAGGAGCGTCGTTAGAAGGAGCAGAGATAACTACTTTTTTTGCACCACCAGCAATGTGAGCTTTTGCTTTGTCAATTGTAGTGAAAACGCCAGTTGACTCAACAACATAGTCAGCGCCTGATGCACCCCAGCCAATGTTAGCTGGATCTTTTTCAGCAAAAAATGCAACTTCAACGCCGTTTATAAATAATTTACCACCTTTATTTTCAGCAGTACCCTGAAATCTACCGTGAACTGTATCGTAGTTCAACATGTAAATTAAATAGTCAAGATCTAAGAAAGGGTCGTTAACTGCAACAATTTGAACATCGTTTCTTTCCTGAGCAGCACGGAAAACTAAGCGTCCGATACGACCGAAACCGTTGATACCGATTTTAATTTTTGACATCGTTGATAAATTTTAATGAATGTATAAATGAATACTAGTTATTTAAAGTAAGACCTTATGATTTAATTTAAGGACATACAAAATAAGTACATAAATTCAGAAACTTCAAATTTATTTCTGAAGATGATATTTTTTGTTGCAGAGTTTAATTTTTAGTTAATGTTGAACGAAGTGGAATAATCCGGTTACATTCGTTTTTATTCTAGCTCAATTTAGCATTTAAAAGCAAAATTCACTAGTAATTGCCCATGCGGATTAAAATATTCGATTCTCAGCGACATTAAAACTCAACATTTCCCTTGATTCTAGGAGATTATAGGGTTTTTATCTATTCTTTTATTCGTCTATTCTGTGCAAATTCATCAATTCATTCCTTATATTTTTAAGTAGTTGCTAAAAATTCCAGAAATGCATGGTTATAATTAGAATTTATTGTCCTTAAAAAATACCATCATTTTGCTTCATTTCTTCAGTCAATAATAGAAGATCGGATCTTCAGTCTTTTTATTTGTGATTTTAATCTTCGATTTGAATTGGAAAATATTTGTGATTTCTATTTTTTATGTGAATAATTAGTGTAATTTTATCAAGGTTTGAAGATGATGAAAGCAAACTCATCTTAAATCGGTTAAATACTAATTAAGGGAATTTATGAGTGGTTTTGTTTTTGACTCAGGATGAGTGAAAACTTCGCAATACGTAGGAAAATAAGTGCATCTGGCTGATAAATATTTTATTATTATCAGACCATATTGTTGTACATTGCTTATAATTTTTATACGTTTGCATTATAAACTGTCTAATTTACAAGGGGACGAATAATAATTAAGATAAAAATGAATTATAAAATTCAATCAATCAATCAATTAAGTTTAATTAAAAAACAAATGCTATGAGAAAATTATTTACTCGGCTTTTTAGTCTTTTGGCACTTTTTTGTGTTCTGGGGCTACAAATGGTTTATGGAGGAGTAATTGATCGAGTCCCGGCTGACGGAAAAACAAACGTCAAGCCTAGTACAGATCTTACTCTCACCTTTGATTATCCGCTTGCACAAGGGGAGGATTACACAGGAGCTGTTATTCAGCTCTTTAAAAATGGAGATACATCTCCTGCTGATGCAATTACCCTACCAAGTTCCCGTTTTGTTATTGATGGATCAAAAATAACCATTGATCTTCAGGCTACACTGTCGGATAACACTGGTTATTATGTTGTTATGCCTGATAAAGTTGTAAAGGAAATGAAACCAGATGGAACAAGTGTTGTTTTCCCAGGTTTTGTTGCTCCTACTGCAACTGCTCCAGCTCTTGACTGGAATTTTACTACTGGTGATTTCACTGCTCCAAAGTTGGCAACTTTATCTACTTTTACTCCTGCTGATGGCGCAACTAATGTTGGTGGAGCATTCTCATCTTCGAATGCGTTAAGTATCAAAACCTCATCTTTTACGGTTAAATTTAACGAACCTGTTACTGGTGTGAGTGGTAAGTATATTAAGATTTATACTGCTGCTGGTAATGTTCATGAAATGATTGATGCAGGAGATGCTTCCAGGATTACTATTACTTCTAGTGGTTCTACAAATGGTACAGTTGAGTTTACAACTACAAATTTGCGTGAAAATTCAGATTATTATATTTTAATTGATGCAGGTGCTTTTGTAGATACCAATGCAGATTCTGATCTAAATAATAAAAATCCTTTTGCTGGACTTTCTGATAAAACTAAATGGAATTTCACAACCCGTGATTACACTCCGGCTAAGTTTGCTACTGATTATCCTGCTTTTGGAACTGTTGCAAGTACTTCAGTTGATTTGAAAGTTAAATTGGATGAGCCAGCTGATGTATATTTTATTGCCTATTCTAAAGCAACGGTGGATGGTACTAGTTTTACTGCCCCAACTGCTGCTACAGTTATAGCGGGAGGTGGTTCTGCAAAAATGGTTGCTGCAACTACTGCAGGAACGGAATATACATATAAATATCAAAACCTTACTGAAGGTGAAGAATATGTGTTTTTTTATGTTTCTGTAAATAAGGCGAAATATGGTCCAACACCGACAAATGATCCGTTAACAAGTGCTGTTGGTAAAACAGATTCTAAAACTACATTGGATGTACAAGCTCCTACAGTTGCTATTTCAGGTTTGACACCTGCTGATAACGCTACTGGAGTTGCTCAATATTTAGATGGTGTTACTGCAGATGGTCATGGTACTGTATCTATTAAATTTACAGAAAATGTAAAAGCTGGTGCAGGTAACATTATCCTGAAGAAATCTTCTGATAATTCTACTGTTGAATCTATTGATATTACTTCTGATAAAGTAGTATTTGGTCCTTCTACTGGTACAGGTACTGCCACTGATTTAGTTACTGTAAAATTTGCAACGAAATTGGCAAGTGCCAGTGGTTACTACATTAATATTGCTTCAGGAGTTATTTCTGACAAATCAGGTAATAAATTTGATGGTATTACAACTGCAACAGGTTGGAATTTTACAACGAAGGATGTTGTGGCTCCAACTGTAACTTTCTCATCTCCTGCACATGAAGGTGTATTAGCATCGAATGAAACTGTTGTGCTTACATTCAGCGAAGATATTTATTCAGATGAAACCGGAACTGTAATGATGAATAGTACTACAGCTTTAAGTAGTATCGCTGTTGAGAAAGACAATGATCCAGTTACACCTACATCAGTTAGCTATGGCGCAAAAAAAATTACTATTACTGTTGCATGGACACAGAATTCTACTTATGTTGTAAAACTTCTGAAGAATAAAGCCTATGATTTATCTGGTAATGTTATTGCTACTGAACAGAAGAAATCTTACAATACCGACAGTTATGATGATCCTTATGTAGGAACTAATAATACTGCCAATACTGCTGTAGATGGACAATCATACACGAAAAATCCAAGTGATAATCTAGTTGTTAGATTTTCTGAAGATGTTGAATTACTTGGCGGTGGCGCAATTACCAATGATAATATTGGTAGTTAGTTTAATTAATCTGAATGAAAATGCAGGTGATCCTGTACAATTTGTAGCAACTTACAGTTCTTCCACAAGGGATGTAACCATTAATCCTGTTGAAGATTTGAAAAGTGGTAGTGCTTATACTTTAAATATTTCTGATGGATATCAGGATTTAAATTTAATCAATGGCGCTAATCAGGGTTTGCCTGCAACTGTTACTTATAACATTGCTGATAAAGTTTCTCCTGTTGCTACTTTTGACTTTGTTAAGACGAATGTTCCTGTAGTTGCAGCTGATGCTAGTTTGGTTGTTAAATTTAGTGAAAGTTTAGCAGTCGATCCAACTGAAAATCAAGTTATACTTCGCGTAGGCGATGTTAATGGCACAGTTGTTCCACTTGCTGCACCTAGTAAAGTTACTAATGGCGATGGAACAGTTAGCTATACTTTTAACCCTTCAGTTAATCTTAAAGAAGGAACAACTTATTATTTAGCTATTGCTACTGGTGTACTTGAGGATGCTGCGCATAATAAAGTTACTGGCGTAAGTACTACTTTTGTTACCAAAACTACACCAACTTTGGTAAGTTCTGTCCCTGCAGATAATGCTGAAAATGTTGTTAAAACTACTAATAGTATTGCATTAACTTACTCTGAAAATGTGAAACTTAATACAGCAACCACTGGCTCAAATGCTAATGGAAAAGAAGGCTTTACTGTTGATCCTGATTCTGATTCGGGTACTGCTAATACCGTAAGTAATGTTGCTGTTAAAGTTTTGAATAGTTCTAGTGTTGTTGTTGCTTATGCTACTGCAAGTGACTTGGTCTTTTTAGGTTCAACGGTTAGTTTTAACTTAACCTGGGTTACTGGTGGCACGCCATCTCCTTATGTATTTGAAAGTGGTGCATCTTATGATGTTATTGTTGATGGAAGTTACATCGCCAGTTCAAATAATAACAGAGCTAGCCTTATTGATTTGAATGCACTTGACTTTACCATTGTTGATTATTCAGCTCCTGTGTTAACTTCAGTAGATGCTCCTGCAGCTGCTGATCCAAATGATGCTGCTGCACCTTTAAAATTAATTTTCGCTGGAGATAAGGTTAAAAAGGGTAGTGGTTCAATTGTTATTCAACGTGTAGATCTTACAAACCAGCCACAGACTGTTATTGATGTAAATTCGACATCTGTTACGATTAACTCTACTGGCCACGAAGTTTCTGTTAGTCATGCAGCTTTTATACCAGTTACTGCTAACTCGACTCTAACTGGTACCCCGGTTTATAAAGTTACTGTTAGTAATGGTGCAATTACCGACATGGCTGGTAATAAATTCGCCGGGTTGGTAAATGATGCAAACTATTTGCCTGGTACTATAACTGTTGGTCAAAATGTTTTACCATATGCTGATGCTACAGGTACAGCTAGTGTAGATGAAAGTTCGCAATCACCTATTACTGCGAATAAAGCATGGTACTTTTCTACCGCGCAAAATGATGTGCCTGCCTTTGTGGCAACTTTGAGTTCACCAAAACCAGGTACTGATAACGTAGTTATTACTGCAGATCTTGTTATTGCTTTTGATGAAGCTATTGCCAAAAGTAGCAATACCGCAACAGTTACTGTTTCAGCTGATGGTAATATTGCTCAACAATATGCAATGTCAGAATCAAATGTTTCGTTTAGTGGAAACAATATTAATGTTGCATTACAAAATTTAACAGCTGATAAACTCTATACTGTTACTTTAGACGCTGGCGCTGTTAAAGATATTTACGGCGATGTTAATGAAGCTATAACCGGAACTACTTTCCAGTTTAACACCGGCTCAACGAACGCACCTGTCCCTACCGTTGTTGTTGATGGTACTTATAAAGTTAGTACAACACCAAATTGGACAATGGTAAAACGGAATTCTAATATTGTTATTAATTTCGATGAACCTGTTCGTAATACTGACGGTTCCACAATTGTGAGCTCAGACATTCCTGGTGATATTATTTCCATTGTTGCAAATTCATCTTTAGCAGACAATGGTATTAACGAGGTTATACCATCTTTTACAGCGAACATTAGCGCCGATAAAAAGACTATTACTGTTGATGCAAGTTCTTTCAATAATAACTTAACATCATTTGGCCTTTACGATGTCGTTGTTAATAATGTTGAAGATGCTGATGGAAATGCAATGTCAGCTGCTTATAGTTTTACTTTTGAGGTTGATGATTATACCGCACCTGTTGGTCAGTTTGCATCAGCTGCTGGTGTTAATGTAATTGAAAACTATAAGGGAACAGAAATCAAAGTAAACCTTGATTACGATGAAGACGCAGTTGCTTATTATTTGTTATTACCTGCAACTTCCTCTGCACCTAACAAAGCTACTTTACTAGCAAATGGAACTGCTGTTACTGTTGATTCTGAAGCTGATCCAGTACAATCTTTGGTTATTGCAACTACTGCTCAGACTAAATATGTGTTGTATGTTGTAGCACAAGATGTTGTAAATTCAACTTCACAAACTGCCGTTGAAAGTCATAATATCAGAACTGCTGATATTACTGCTCCTACGGTTGCTGAGTTTGTCGATAATGGCAAATTGGATGTAGATCCAGCAGAAGATTTTGACATTACTCTCAAGTTTGCTGACAAGATTCAATCTGGAACTGGTTCTGCTTATTTGTATGATTCAAATAATGTATTGGTTCAGACTATTGCTGCAAGTTCTGCTACAATTGATGTTGAAACTGGAAAAGAACTTACGTTAACTGTTTCAGCATCAAGTATTGAACCTAATAAATCGTACTATTTAGTAGTTGATAAGGGTTTTGTAACTGATGTATGGGCAGCATCTTCTGATTTTGATAATGCTGATGATACACATCCATATCCTGCTGTTGGTTCAGGTTCAAAAGCTAAAACGGTTAATCAATTTACTGGATTTAGTAATGTTAGTACTTATACTTTTAACACTGCTGATGACATTGCTCCATTAATTTCAAGTATTAATGTCAGAGAAAATGCTACTGTTACTTATACTGGTGGTAATTATGTTCCAGGCTCTCAGGTTAAGGCAGACCCAAATTCAAATATTGTCATTACTTTCAAAGAAGGTATTAAACTTGGTGCTGCTGCAGGTGCGGGTGATATATTGATCACTAATGGTGGTGATGTTAAAGAATTAGTTTTAGCGAACAGTTCTAAGGTTACTATAGCTGGCAGCGTTTTAACCATTAATCCTGGGTTAGACTTTGTTGAAAATATGGGTGTATATAACATTGCTGTTAAAGCTGGTGTTATTGAAGATCTTTCAGGTAATCCAAATTATGGGTTTAATTGGAATATTGCTATCAAAGACATTAAAGCTCCTACAGTTGATTTTACTGTTTTAGATGCTGATAATGCTCCTATAGCTATAGATGAGGCTCCTGTTAAATTGAATTCTCCTATTTACGTAGACTTTTCTGAGGCAGTACGTTTGTTGGATAATTCAGCATTTATAAAGGATGACCTTGATTCTTTAGTAACTTTGGTTGATGGTGCACAAAAGGCTGTTAAATTTACTACTGAAACCGCAGGTGCTGATAATTTTAGGATTATACCTACCGGTGGTTTGAAATCTAATACTGATTATACCTTAAGTTTTGGACAGGTATTCGAAGACGTATCTGATAATGCTGTTCCTGCTCAAAGTATTAGTTTTACAACTAAAATTAGTGATTCTCCAACTGTAATGTTCGATCCTGCAAACGCATCAGTTAATGTTGCTAAGGATAAAACTGTAACGATTACTTTCAGTAGAGGTATTGTACAACAAGACCCTACAGGCGCTTCAGTAGGTTATTTTAGTCCTTTGGAAAATAGTGAGTTAAAAGACTATTTTAAACTTTATGACAATGATAGTAATGAACCTATTGCTGTTAATGCAACCATTTCTGCAAACAAAAGAGTTGTTACTCTTGACCCAATTGTAGACTTGCCATCATCGTCGACTGTTCGGTTGAATTTCGATTTTGGACATACTTACCAGCCTGATTTATTGGCATTAAAATCTGCTTCTATTATTGATCCTTCTGTTCCTGCAGCTTTGGTTGACAGTTTGAATAATCAGGTTATGGCTGATCCGATGGATGTTGAGACTCAGGATGAGGGAATCTCTGGCTATATCTTATTTGATGTTGTTGATTATACTGCTCCAATATTAGCCGGAACGAAATACGCTCCAAATAAAGCAGATTATTTAAACTCTTCTGATAAATTGTCAATTGAGTTTAACGAAAAAGTAAAGGCTGGTACAGGTGATATCAAAATCTATCGTAAAGACGGTACATTGGTTGAAACCATTGCTGCATCTACATTAACGACTAAATCGGATAATTCTAAAATTATTTTGATTAATCCTTCAGCTGCTGCGCGTGAGAATAACATGGAATACTATGTGTTGATTCCATCTGGAGCTATTGTGGATTTGTCACCATTGGCCAATCCTTTTGCCGGTACTGTTGACTATACTTCATGGACATATTCAACTGCTGATGACCAAATTCCGGTGGTAACTAGTTTATCACCTGCTATTGGTGCCACTGACGTATATGTTTACGATAATTTAGTAATTACTTTTGACAAAAAAGTAAAAATTGGTTCTGGAAATATTGCTCTTTACAAAAAGGGTGGTGATGCATTTGATTTATTACGTGTTTCATCTACTGAATATCGTATTAAGTTAGATCCAAGTGGATTATTTGTAACCATTGATTTTACAAATACTCTTGCTCCTGAAACTGAATACTACGTTGAAGTTGAACCTGGTACTTTTGTAAATGCTAAAAATACCAACGCTAAATTTGCTGGTATCATGACTAACACTGGTTGGACATTCTCAACTGAGGTTACTGAGGCTCCTAAAGTAATTGCAAATGGGTTGGTACCTGCTGACGATGCTACTGCAATTCCTGTAAGTAATCTTGTTTTAGATATGACTTTTGATCGTCAAGTAATGAAGGGATCAGGCGTTGTTAAACTGATTGAAACAGCTACAGGTACATTGGCTGAAACAGTTAATATTTCTGATGCTGTTGTAAGTGGTACAAAGGCTACTATTACTTTCTTAAATCCATTGAAGTCAAATACTGCTTATCATGTTATTGTTGAGGCTGGTACTGTAACAAATACATTACCTAGCAAGGTTGCTTATGCTGGTATTACTTCTCCTTCTATCTGGAACTTTACAACTGTAACTGATGTAACGGCTCCTGTTCTGTTAACTTGGACTCCAAATGCAACAACACTTACTGATAATCATCCAACTTTAGTGATGACATTTGATGAAGATGTTGTATTGGGTGTGGGTAGTGTTAAAATTGTTAAGAAATCTGATGATGCTACAGTTATTACTATTCCAGTTACAGCTTCAATGGTTAATGGGAAAACGGTTACTGTAACTTATGTAGCTACAGCTACTGATTTCCTTGCACAATCTACTGATTATTATGTATTAGTTGATGCTGGTGTTGTAAAAGATGCTGCTGGCAACAATGTTGTTGCTGTAAGTGATAAAACCAAATGGACTTTCAAAACAGGTACAGATTGGGCAACTCCAGTTGTTGATCCAAAAGATAATTCTCTCGAGTTTAAGGTTTATCCAAACCCATTTGTTGATTATGTGACTGTATCTAATGCTTCTGAACTTTCTAAGGTTGTTGTTTCTAACATCGCTGGTCAGATTGTGAAAGAAGTGGTTAATCCAGAAAGCACAATTCAATTAAACGAACTCCGCAGTGGTGTTTACTTCATCTCTCTTTACCAAGATGGTGCAGTACTCAAAACTGTTAAGCTTCTTAAAAGGTAATGCCGAATTGATTGATTTAAAAAGGGAAGCTTGCGGGCTTCCCTTTTTTATTTATATAAACTTCTAGATATGGAATTGTTAAAATCGCATCGTACGATACGAAAGTACAAAGCAACTGCTGTTGATAAAGATATTCTTACTGATATTTTGGAATCTGGAATTCGCTCGTCGAATACCGGGAATATGCAGCTTTACAGTATTATTGTTACAAGAAGCATTGACAAGAAAGCCGATCTCGCCCCATTTCACTTTAATCAACCGATGGTGAAGGAAGCCCCTTTGATTCTGACTATTTGTTTCGATGTTAACCGATTTAAATCATGGTGTCTGCTGAATAATGCCAATGTTGATTTTACCGGCTTATTGTGGCTGTTAAATGGCACTATTGATTCTTCGATTTTGGCACAGAATATTTGCGTTGCTGCCGAAAGCTACGGATTAGGTATTTGTTATTTGGGGACCACGCTATACAATGCTCCTGAAATTGGTAAAGTTCTCTGTTTACCAGAAGGAGTAATTCCAATTACAACTTTAGCGATTGGCTATCCTGAGCTTGTTCCTGAATTAACTGACCGTTTATCTTTGGATTCTGTTGTACACTATGAAGAATATCAGAATTATTCCGTGAAAGCTATCCGGGAAATGTATGAGTTTAAAGAGAAGTTGGAATCTTCGCAAAAATTTGTTGCAGAGAATGGAAAAGAAAACCTGGCTCAGGTTTATACTGATGTTCGATATAAAAGTGCTGATAGTCAGCTTTTCTCGAAAAAGTTGCTGGACATGCTGACCGAGCAAGGATTTGTTTTTGAATAGCTTTTGAGATCTTTAGATTGAGATGTTGCTAATTCTGGTGAAGAAATCTGTTCTGTAATTGCTGCCTATTGTCAGTTTTATACCGGGTAACTCAACCATATTTCCTTCAATTGCAATTATCTTCGTACGGTTCACTATGTGCGATTTATGTATTCTGTAGAAATCACTTGGTGGAAGGAGTTCCTCCATTTTCTTCATTGAGAGATTTGTCACTAAATGTGATTTTTCAGTGTAGATTTTGATATAGTCACCCAAGCCTTCAATGTATATAATTTCGCTAAATTTAACCTGATACGTTTTTTTGTTCGATTTTATGAATACAGATTCTGCTTTTTCCTCAGATGTAGTTTTTCTTGTCAATTGAAATTGATACTCTGCTTTTTGAAATGCTTTTAGAAAACGAGCGAACGAGAAAGGCTTTACCAGATAATCCAATACATTTAATTCATAGCCTTCCATGGCATATTCACTGTTCGCAGTGGTAAAAACGACTAATGGAGGGTTCTTTAGCATTTTTAAAAATTCAATGCCTGACAGTTTGGGCATGTTTATGTCCAGAAAAATCAAATCAACAGTCTGTTTTTCGATGATTTCAACTGCTTCTACGGCATTGTTGCAAAACCCTATGACTTCAATTGATTTGATATCTTCAGTATATTTCCGAAGAACATTTAAGGCTAACGGCTCGTCGTCAATAATTAGTGTTTTTAAGATCATATAATACTCTTTCTGATCATTGTTTAAGTTGAACTTCAAGTAGAATGGAGAACGTATCGTTGGTTCTGATTACTTCATATTTATATTCATTGGGCGAATATAGATATTCGAGGCGACGTTCGATGTTTTTTAACCCAATCCCTGAACTTTTACTCGTTTTGCTTAGTCGCGTGCAATCAAAGTTATTCTCAATCTTAAATCGCATCGTATCTGCTGAAAATAGATAAATACATGAATGTACGGTAAAGGTGCAGGGTTTCTTAGTCCATGTTTGAATGCATTATCGATAAACGGTTCGAAAATTAAAGGGATAACCTTTGTGTCCGGAACTTCACCTTCAATCAAATATTGAATTTCAATTTCATTGTTTAATCTGATTTTTTGCAATTCGATGAAATTACTCAGAAAATTCAATTCTTCTTTAACGGAGATAAAGTTTTCCCTGGATTCGTAAAGTACATGGCGCATTAAATCGGATAGTTTCAGTATAATCTCTGGCGTTCTTGGCGAATTTACCAGCGACAATGAATAGATATTGTTCAGACTATTAAACAGAAAGTGTGGATTTAATTGCGATTTTAGAGTATTTAATTCTGCCTCAAGTTTTTCGCGCTCGATTTGCGTGATTTTCAATTTTATTTCCTGAAGCTTTAACCAATCTTTAACGAATTTGAATAGTGAAGTTATTCCTACATAAAACAAGGCCGTAAAGAAATGCGAAGAAAACATGTTTCGAAACTGATCTGAAAGGCTTCTTGGTTCTGATAGATAAGTGAAAATTAACTGAATTAAAATAGCTGAAATTGCAAGTAAAATTATTAGCCAGAAGGTATAGAAAATGTAATTTTTGTTCTTGAGGAATTTTGGAATTAGGAGATACAAATTGAAATAAACAGCCAAGGCAAAGCCTATGTTCGGAATTAACGCGCGCAGGAAAAGATCGCTGTTCAGGATTAATTTATGATCGGATGCAACGTAAAAAGCTGAGATTGCAAAAGTAATGCTGCAAATCCAGAATAAGACATGACTATAGATTTTAAATTTATCGTATCTGTTTACCATTGAGATCTTTAGATTCGGTCGAGGCGCTTGATCAGTTTTTGATAATAGTATTTGATTGGATTTTTATATTTTAATTGTTTCCAGGGTCTGCTGCTGTGTGGTTTGTGCAAAACGCCTTCGTCTAGAAGTAGATAGTTGTTTAATCCCAATTGAAGCGATTTGCGTGATATTGAAACGTCGTACCAATGTTTTTCGGTTGAAAGTGTTTTGAAATCGTACTTCTTTAGTAATTCGTTGGAAATTAAGGTGCAACAAAAACTTAGACTATGCCTTGTTTTAGCGATCTCTTTTCTTGTTCTCTTGAAATTCAGGTATGGAAAATTAATTTTCCCTTCACGATCTCTGGTTACTGATCCAACCATGCCGCACTCCGGAAGCTCTTTTGATTGCCTAACTAATTCGCTTAAGGTATTGCTTTGTACTTCAACATCAGACTCGACGATAATGAGTGGAAGATTGAGTTTTAATGCTTTTTCTTGTGCCAATTGGAGTACAAGACGATAGTTTGGTGATGGGGTATTGGTTATTTCAGCAAGATTAATCAGTTCAAAATTGTGTTGGACGCTTAACGATTTGAGGTTATTTGTTGTTTCCTTCGTACTGAAATCGTTGAAAATGCAATAATGAAAATTACCAGTTGAGTTTTTGATGGATTCAATGGTTTCAGTCGTTGTTTTCAACGAATCTTTTACCGGAGTTATTACTAATGCTTCGTACATGTAAGTTCTGTCTTATGTTTAATTCTTGTTCTCTGGGTTTTCATTAAAATTTAAACCGAATCGTGTAGCCAAATCCTTTAAATCAGCAACGACTTGCTCGTGTAAAGGTATTCCATTTTTCTGACGTTCGATGGTTAGTTCACGTTCAGGGTCACCAGGTATGAGAACACGCTCTTGTCCGGCCGATGGTTCTGCGTTTCTAAACGTTTCAATCCAGTTATCCATGTCTTTTTTAAAATCTTCTGCCGATCTGAAAGCGTCAATCCGGATGGCGCCCAGGAAATGTCCTATGCCTTTTCCAACTTGATTTTTAGGTGGGTCGAGGAAACTCACAAATGGTGGAACCCATGGACCATAATTGGCGCCAGATAAAACAGCAGAGAAGATGTCCACCATAGCTCCCAAACAATAGCCTTTATGGCCGCCATGTTCACGGTCACCACCAAGCGGAAGCATCGATCCACCTTTTTTTAGCGAATAGGCATCGGTTGTTGGATTACCATCTTTATCCTGAGTCCACCCCAAGGGAGCATCCAGTCCTTTGCGCTGCAAAACTTCTAATTTCCCATTGGCTACAGTTGTTGTTGCCATATCGATAACAAATGGTGGCTGTGTTAATGCAGGGATTGCTACTGCAATCGGATTGGTTCCCAGAAACCGACTTTTTGAAAAAGTTGGCGAAACTAGCGGGCTGGCATTTGTCATTGAAATACCAATCATATCATTTTCAAGAGCCATCATGGCATGGTATCCGGCAATTCCGTAGTGATTCGAATTTTGTACGGCGACCCAGCCAGTTCCGGCTATTTTTGCTTTTTCAACAGCAATTTGCATGGCATGTGGAGCAGTTACCAGGCCTAGTCCCAAATCGCCGTCCAATACTGCGGTGCTTGGTGTCTCGTGCATGATTTTCATTTCTGGCGTTGCGTTCAAACGTTTAAGTTCCCAGAGACGAACGTAACCACATAAGCGTGCAACTCCGTGTGAATCTACACCGCGTAAATCGGCCTGATTCAAACAGTCAGCAGCAATTTTTGCCTGTTCCAAAGGGCATCCCATTTTTACGAACACCTGTATTGTATATTCTTTTAAATATTCTGAATTGAAAATGATCATTTTAAAATCTTTATGGCCATGATTATCAGCCGGATAATTGGTTCTTGAGAATGTTCTGTCAGCAAACATTCTTTTTCGTCCTGAAATAGATATGGGTTTGTAAATTATTTTCGGTTAAAATCTCTTGCAGAAGCCTGATCAACAGGCATGATCAACAAATCGTCGATGTTAACGTGTGCAGGCCGCGACAATACGAATAAAATTGTTTCAGCAATGTCTTTTCCTGAAAGTGGTGTAAATCCATTGTAAACCTGATCGGCTCTTTCCTGATCTCCTCTGAAACGAACCAGTGAAAACTCAGTGTCGACAGCTCCCGGAGCAATAGTTGTCACTTTAATTCCGAAGGGCATCAGCTCAATCCGCATCGATTTCGAAATGGCAGCAACGGCATGTTTTGTTCCGCAGTAAACCGATCCATTGGGATACGACTCTTTACCTGCAATGGACGTAATATTGATAATATGACCAGTCCTTCTTTCGATCATCCACGGAGAAACAATTCTTGTGGTGTACAGAAGTCCTTTGACGTTGGTATCGATCATTGCTTCCCAATCATCTACATCGGCCGAATTAACAGGAGCAAGTCCTGCTGCCAGCCCGGCATTGTTGATTAATAAATCGATTGCTTTCCATTCTTCCGGAATACTGTTTAACGCAGCTTCAGTTTCAGCTTTTACCCTGATGTCAAAATTTAATGGATGGATTTTGCATCCGAACTCTGACTCCAGTTTATTTTTTAGTACAGTTAACCGCTCTTTTCTTCGTCCAGTGAGTATTAAATTGTAATTATTTTGCGCAAGTAATAAAGCAGTTTCATAGCCGATACCTGCTGTGGCACCGGTGATTAAAGCTATTTTCTGATTCATTGATGAATAGGGTTTTAATGAGGCCTAAAATTAAAAATTCTGCAAAACTTATGGAATAACAAACTACTTAATTATTTTTGTTTCTGCATTTAAAGCTAAAAGAAACATCATGATCGAACAAAATAACGAAACTCAGGAATTTGCAATCGACCAATTGCCGGAGGAACAAGACATTCAGGATATTGTATTTAACCTGATGGTTGATCCAAATCTTGCGCCGATTAACTATTTCAATGATTTTACCGAAGAAGCAATTGATGTTTCCTCCATGTCAAACGATGAAAATGACGAAACAGGTATATTTTGTTCTGAAAATGGACAAATGATGGCAATTTCAACTCATGCGTTGCACCATCATCTCGATGCCGATCCACAACAGGCAACTGAAATTCTTATTGCACGGGCAGTGCGGAAAATGATCTGTTTTGGAGCGATTCCTGAAGCCATAAGTTCATTTTTGTATCACATCAACATTGGCGATCCAAACGGGCAGTTTATTGCTGCGGGAGCAAAAAAAGGTCTTGAAAATGCGTGTAAGAAATTTGGCATTAAGCTCACCGACCGAAAAATTAGGTTTGATTATTTCTCGGCTCACGGTCCGGTATATCCTACGATTATCATTTCAATCATGGCTTCAATTCCTGATAAGGATAAGCTGGTAACTCATAGTTTCAAGAATAAGGGCAATAATTTATTCATGATTGGTAAGTCATACGATGATGTAAATTCGTCTGAATACCTGGAGTTTTACCATGAAATTTCAGATTCATCGCTTCCGGCTTTTGATCTGGATACTGAAGTGAAACTTCATGATATTATGAAAATGCTTATTGAGGCAGGTTATATAACTTCGGCAAACCCTGTAAGTAAAGGTGGTTTGTTTTTCACTCTTTTAAGGGCTGGAATGCCTTCTGAACTAGGATTTGATATAACAACAGATGCCGAAGTCCGCAGAGATGCTTTTCTTTTTGGCGAAGCGATGGGCCGCATTGTTGTCGGAGTTGATCCAAAGAAAGTTGATGAGTTCGTCGATTTTATGTGTAGCCTGAAAGTCCCATTCTTTGCATTGGGTCATGTTACCAAAGGTGAAATCAGAATTGACGATGAGTCGTTTGGGTATATCGATAAAATGATTCCGGCAAATTAAAAGAGGGTTATAACTTTAAGATAATGGCTGAATCGAGTTTCGTGTTGCGAGTTACGTTTTTACCAGAAATATGAACCGCAACCCGTAACCTGAATCACGCAACATTTTTACGAATACTTTCCACACATGCAAGTAACTCCTTATAAGGATTCCGATTACCAAAAGAAACAGCAGGTAGAGCAAATGTTTGATAATATTGCTCCGAAGTACGATTTCTTAAATCATTTTCTATCGCTTGGCATTGATAAGCTTTGGCGAAAAAAAGCGATCCGTATTCTTTCTGCTTACAAATCAGATGTTTTGCTTGATGTTGCTACTGGCACCGGCGATTTTGCCGTTGCTGCATCAAAACTAAAGCCTTCAAAAATAATTGGATTCGATCTTTCGGAACAGATGCTGAATGTTGGTCGGACAAAGGTGAAACGTTTGGGCCTCGATAAGGTCATTGAATTCCAAAAAGGCGATTCAGAAGCAATGCCTTTTCATGATGAGCAATTTGATGCAATAACAGTCGCGTTTGGCGTTCGGAACTTTGAGAATCTTGAAAATGGATTGAAGGAATTTGTCCGGGTTTTAAAGGCCGAAGGAGTGGTGATTATCCTCGAATTCTCGAAGCCAAAGTATTTCCCGATGAAACAATTGTATTCTTTTTATTTCTTCGGGATATTGCCATTAATCGGAAGGATGGTTTCAAAAGATAGTTCGGCATACTCTTATTTGCCTGAATCGGTAATGGCTTTCCCCGATGATCAGAAGTTTTTGTCGATATTGCAAAAGGTTGGTTTTTCACGAACAAGCCAGAAAAGGCTTAGTTTTGGGATTGCTACCATATACATAGCCCAAAAGTAAAACACCGAACAATAATTTAGTAATTTTGTGGTTTCTTTGAATGATAGATAACCGTTTCCTTGTGAAGAAATTTTTCTATATCCTGATTTTTTATTGGCTGGATTAACATCAACAGCACAGAGGCTCTTATTAAAGAACCTGACAACCTTTGATGATAAACGGATACATTTCGGTTTTACCTTGGGTGTCAATACAATTGATTTTGGTTTTACGCATTATAACTTCGTTTCTGATAATCCAAAGTTTTTGTTGTCTACTAATGACATTGATACTCAGTATAAAACTAACAATACTAAAGTACGGGCCGATATATCAACTTTAACACCCGGCTTTACAGTTGGAATTGTTACCAATCTTCGGTTAACTGAGAGTTTTGATCTTCGGTTTTTGCCCGGCATGTCGTTTGGTGAACGGAAATTAGTCTATAATATTCCAATTATAGATATTTCTGGTGAGACAACGAATCCATCTTCTTATTCCATTAAATCAACTTTTCTTGACTTTCCGTTGTTGTTGAAGTACAAATCAAGAAAGATGAATAATCAAAGGCCATATTTAGTTGCAGGTGGAGCTTATCGGATCGATATTTCAAAAAGTGGAACCGAAGACCTGGTAAGGTTGAAACCTCTAAGTTCGTATCTTGAGGCCGGTGTAGGATGGGATACCTATTTGCAGTTTTTCAGGCTTTCAACCGAGTTAAAGTTTAGCTTTGGATTGAATAATGTCCTGGATACCGGTCCAAAGGAAACACAGGCTCAGGTATATACCAATGCCTTTTCAAAGTTATCATCCAATATCTTCACGCTTAGTTTTCATTTCGAATAGCTTTGAAATGAGCATGACTCGCAATTTTGATCTTGATGATAATACAATATCACGCGAATTCCCTGTCTGCCGATAGGCAGGCATGTGACAATTAAAAAACAGATTATTATCACATGAAACAGGAAATCAATATCTCAGTTTCGCCAAAACAGGCTTCTTCCGAAGAGTTTTACAAACCCATTTTAGCCGAAAAACTTCATGTTGACGAAAATCGGATTCAACTGATCAATGTCAAACGGCGGTCGATTGATGCACGTCAACGCGTGATTCGCATCAATTTGAGCGCCGATGTGTATCTGGATGAACTTCCGGTAGAAGAAAAAATCGAATTTAAATACGACCTTGTTGATCAGAAACCATCGGTGATCATTGTTGGCGCTGGTCCTGCCGGACTTTTTGCCGCTTTGCGCCTGATTGAACTAGGGTTTAAGCCACTTATTTTCGAACGTGGAAAGAATGTCAGCGACCGTAAACGCGACATCGCCAAAATTCACCGCGAACATTTGGTCGATCCCGATTCGAATTATGGTTTTGGAGAGGGTGGGGCAGGAACATTTTCGGATGGTAAACTATATAGCAGGTCCAAGAAACGTGGCAATATCAGGCGTGTTCTTGAAATATTTTACGCCAATGGCGCCCTTCCCGAGATTCTGATTGATGCACATCCTCACATCGGTACCAATATGTTGCCCGGAATAATCACCAGTATCAGGAACAAGATTATGGAGGCCGGAGGTGAAATTTATTTCAACAGCCGTGTGGCCGATCTAATTATTGAAAATGACAGATGTACGGGCATTATGCTTGCCGATTCGACAATAGTTGAAGCTGAAGCTGTTATTCTCGCTACCGGACATTCGGCTCGCGAAATCTACGAAATGCTTTACGAAAAGGGCATTTCCATTGAGGCAAAATCCTTCGCTGTTGGAGTCCGGGCCGAACATCCGCAAACATTGATTGACACCATTCAATACAATCAGCCTGTTCGCGGACCTTATTTGCCACCGGCAACCTATTCGTTTGTTGAACAGGTTGATGGGCGAGGAGTCTATTCGTTTTGCATGTGTCCAGGTGGAATAATGGTGCCAGCAGCAACAGCGCCTGGCGAAATGGTTATTAATGGCATGTCGCCAACGCAACGGAATACACGGTTTGCCAATTCCGGAATGGTTGTGGAAATCAGGCCTGAAGATTTGAACGAATTCAGGCATTTAGGCGTATTTGCTGGTCTGGAGTTTCAGCGTAATATTGAACGTTTGTGCTTTTCGCTGAATGGAAAAACACAGTTTGCGCCCGCTCAACGAATGGCTGATTTTGTTGCCGACCGCTTTTCTCAGGATTTGCCTGAAACTTCGTACCATCCAGGATTGGTATCGGTACCATTACACGATAAATTACCGAAACGGATACGGACACGGCTTCAGGAAGCATTTAAACTGATTGATAAAAAAGCTCATGGTTATTTAACCAACGAAGCGATTATTGTCGGAGTTGAGTCGCGTACATCCTCGCCAATCCGGATTCCACGGAAAGAAGACACTTTTGAACATGTTAAAATCGCTGGGCTTTATCCTTGTGGCGAAGGTGCCGGATATGCCGGTGGTATTGTTTCATCAGCGATGGATGGCGAACGCTGCGCCGAAGCTTTTGCCGAAAACTATAAATTGGCTTCGAAATAAACAATTACAAATCAGTTCTTTTTCTTCCACTTGAAATCGCTGTTGTGTTGCGCGTTTCGCGTTGTGAGTTGCGTGTTCTCGGAACTTAAAACCCGCAACCCGTAACAGTTTTTCTGCAAGCTGCGACTGAATACTGAATACTTTCTATCTTCTCCTGAATTCAGAACAACAAATTGATGCTGCAATGGCAACATTCAGCGATTCTGCTTTATTTGGATTCGTCGAGAATGTCGGTATTGCAATTCTTCGATTAACTAATCTGGAAATAGAATCAGATATCCCATTGCCTTCATTTCCTAAAATAACGATTCCATTTCGGGTAAGCGATTCGGTGTAAATGTTATTTCCATCCATAAATGTTCCGTAAACCGGGATTTGGCTTTTTGAAGCTTTCGACAGAAAGCTTTCGAGGTTAATATATCCTGTTTTTATCCTGAAAATGGCTCCCATACTAGCCTGAACAACTTTTGGATTAAATACATCAACCGTATTTTCAGAACAAATCACTGTGGTAATACCAAACCAATCGGCAATCCGGAGAATGGTGCCTAAATTTCCCGGATCCTGAATAAAATCAAGCGCCAGACAAAGTTCTGCGTTTAAATTCAGTTCCGGAGTCTCGATTTCTGGTTGAATTATAATCGCTAATGCCTCCTGTGGGTTTTGAAGTAAGCTGGCTTTTTGAAGCGAATCTTTGTCGGTTTCAATAATCTCTTTTGCTTTTAATCGTATTTCAGGATGTTGATCAGCAAACTGAGACGTGCACACCAAAGTCTCAATTTGGTATTCCGAACGAAGCGCTTCCTCGACCATTTTGTTTCCTTCAACTAAAAAAAGTCCGGATTCATCCCTGTCTTTCTTGCGATTTAACGACTGGATTAGTTTAATTTTGTTCTTGCTCAACATATTTTTCGGTTCTTCGTTCTAAAATGTAAAAATAAAAGGTCTGGAAGACTTGTGAACCGAAAGCTCTGTTTATTTTTGTAAAAACATCGAATCATGCCGTTTTTTCTTCAGACCAAATTTTATCAACTTCAGAAACTCAGTTTCATGGCTTGCATCATTCTGCTTGCTTCATGCAACTCGACCCGGTTTGTGCCTGAAGGTAAATATTTGCTCAACCGGATTTCGGTCAGGTCTGATAATAAAAATCTGAAGCTTGAAGAGTTGAAAATTCACGTCAGGCAAAAAGAAAATCTCCGTATTCTGGGAGTATTGAAATTCCATTTGGCTGTTTATAATTTGTCGTCTGGCACAAAGGAGAACGACTGGCTTAAGAGTGTTGGAGAAGCGCCTGTGTTGTATGATGAGTTTCAGACACAGAAGAGCAAAGATCAGTTACAAATTTTTCTGAAGAACAAAGGTTATTACAACGCGGTGGTGAAGGATTCTTTGGTGATCAATCAGGCAAAGAAAAAGCTTAATCTGATCTTCGATATCAAATCGGGGAAACCATACAGGATTCGCAATTACACCTATTTCATCAAAGATAAGTCGTTGCAGGGTGTTTTGCTGAAGGATTCAGTCAGCCAATTGCTCAAACCAAACGATGTTTTTGATCTGGATGTTCTGAATGCCGAACGGCAGCGCATAGCAACCTATTTGAAAAACAGAGGCTATTACAAGTTTTCTGAAGAGTTTGTAAGTTTTCAGGCCGACACTAATTTCTACAGCCATCAGGTTGATTTAACCGTTAATGTTGATGATGCTCTTTTGTATAACGACGAAGCCGAAGTTGTTGCGCACCAAAAATATAAAATCAGGAATTACCTGATCTATCCCGGGTTTAAGACCGCTGATTTGAATGGTGAGCAACAAGAACAAAAGTTAGATACTTTAACTGAAAGGGATTACCGTTTTGTTTACTCCGGAAAACTAAAATACCGTCCAATTTTGTTCTATAATGTGAACCGTATGAAAGACAGCGCCTGGTACTGTTTGCAGAATGCCGAAAAAACCTATCGGGCCCTGAACCGCTTAAAGCAATTCAAGCTGATCAATATTAGTTTTAATGAGACGGATCCATTGCCAGGCGATTCTATACCTCTTCTCGATTGTAAAATGCAGCTTTCACCGCTTCCAAGCCAAAACTTCTCGGTTGATGTTGAAGGCACAAATTCATCGGGTAACCTCGGAGTGGCGGGGAATCTAAATTATCAGCAACGAAATGTTTTTGGTGGGGCTGAGGTACTCGATATTCAATTGAGAGGGGCCAGAGAACGGCAACAAGCCTTAAAAGATAATAACAGGTTCAATTTTAACACTCAGGAATTGGGTTTTGAAACGAGTTTAACCATTCCTAAATTTATCAGCTTTATCAATGGGAATCGAAGGTTTTCATTTCAAATTCCTGAAACAAGGTTCTCAGCCGGGTACAATTATCAAAAACGTCCCGATTATACCCGAACGATTACAAACCTGAAGTTTGGATACATTTGGAAGACTTCCGAATTTGTGTTTCATACCTTGAATGTGCTTGATTTGAATTACGTCAACCTTTCTAAGTTCAATGAGGCTTTCATTAATTCGATCAGGGATTTGTACATCAAAAGCAGTTTTACCGACCACCTGATTTCTGCGTCGAATTACAGTTGGATGTACAACACTCAAAATGTGAATAAAAGAGAGGATTATAAGTATTTCAAGATAAATATCGAGTCTGCCGGAAGCATTCTGTCGCTCTACTCCCGGTTGGTAAACAAAACCAAAATCGTTGAGACTGATTCAATAACCGGAATCAGAAGCTCCTATTACGAAGTCCTGAATACCCGTTTTGCGCAATATCTGAAAGGTGATTTTGAATACCGATACGGACACATGATCAATAAATTGAGTTCAGTAGTTGGTCGTGCTTTTTTCGGAATCGGCGTCCCGTTTGGCAATTTTAATGTTTTGCCATTTGAAAAAAAATACTTTACCGGTGGTGCAAATGGTATCCGAGCCTGGCAGGTTCGTTCGCTTGGGCCGGGTTCATACAAAGCTCCTACTGATATCTATCCAAATCAGTCGTCAGATGTTAAGCTTGAGGCAAATCTGGAATATCGCTTTAAGATGTTTTGGCGGATGGAAGGTGCTTTTTTTATGGATGCCGGCAACATTTGGGCGATTAACTACAAGGATAATCGGGAAGGATCTGTATTCAAAGTGGATACGTTTTATAAACAAATTGCAGTTGGCTCTGGTTTTGGTGTGCGGTTCGATTTTACTTACTTCCTTTTCCGTCTCGATTTAGGTGTAAAAATGCGCGACCCATCGCTGGCCGAAGGCAAACGGTTTATTCCGGGAAATTATCAACTTTCAAGCGACCAGTTTAACCTTTCATTTGCCATTGGTTATCCGTTCTAGTTTCGTGTCAACGTCCTATTGATGGAACGTCATGCTGAACTTGTTTCAGCATCCCATGATATATGAGACCCTGAAACACGTTCAGGGTGACCTGTCGGGATGAAAAAATAAAAAAGGCAGCCTCACGACTGCCTTTTTGTATGATTAAACCGATTGAATTAAGCTTTGCCAGCCGAACCCAATACGTTTTCATTTTTGTGCTTGTATAGCTCTTTCAAAGCATCGCGAGCTGGTCCCAAATATTTACGTGGATCAAATTCGCCTGGTTTTTCAACAAATACTTTGCGGATAGCAGCTGTCATTGCCAAACGTCCGTCAGAGTCGATATTAATTTTGCAAACAGCCGATTTTGCAGCTTTCCGAAGTTGCTCTTCAGGAATACCAACTGAATCTTTCAAGGCTCCACCGAATTTGTTGATGGTGTCAACATCTTCCTGCGGAACAGAAGAAGATCCGTGTAATACGATTGGGAATCCAGGCAGTTTTGCTTCAATTTCTTCCAGAATATCGAAACGGAGAGGTGGCGGAACCAAAACGCCATTGGCATTGCGGGTGCATTGTTCAGGAGTGAATTTATTTGCTCCGTGCGAAGTTCCGATAGAGATAGCCAGTGAATCGCAACCAGTTTTAGTTACGAATTCAATTACTTCTTCAGGTTTGGTATAGTGCGATTTTTCAGCAACAACATCATCTTCAACACCAGCTAAAACGCCAAGTTCGCCTTCAACAGTCACGCCGTGAGCATGAGCGTATTCAACCACTTTTTTAGTCAAAGCAATGTTATCTTCGAAAGAGTGGTGCGAACCATCAATCATTACTGAAGAGAAGCCGCTGTCGATACAGTCTTTGCAAAGTTCGAAAGTGTCGCCGTGGTCAAGGTGCAACGCGATTGGAATTTCGCAGCCCAATTCTTTGGCAAATTCAACAGCGCCTTTTGCCATGTTGCGAAGTAAGTTGGCGTTTGCATATTTGCGGGCTCCGGATGATACCTGGAGAATTACTGGTGATTTCGACTCAACACAAGCCTGAACAATTGCTTGAAGTTGTTCCAGATTATTGAAGTTGTATGCAGGAACTGCGTATCCGCCTTCAACTGCTTTTGCAAACATCTCTTTGGTGTTCACAAGTCCTAAGTCTTTATAGCTAGTACTCATTTAGTGATTTATTAATTGATTAACGATTGTGATTTTTGGGTTTTTTAAAAGCAACGCAATAGTAGATATTTATCATTAAAAATCAGTCTGTGTGGTCAGATTGTTGATCTGTTTTAAAAAATACTTAACACTGAAAATAGCTACAATAAACCTTACCTAATCCATCTGTTGAAACTCAATACAAACTAAGTTTTTGCTTGCTGAATATTAATTTTCAATCCCAGAAATTCAGATAGTTGCCCTATATTTTTATTTTCAGGTTGAACAATACTATCTTTGATTAGTTATATTTTGGCTGATAAAGAATTTCAAAATAAACGGAATATTATATTTAAAAAATTATTACAATGACAAAGATTTCAGAAGTTGTAAAACGCGGAGTAGTTTCCGGTGAAGACTTACAGAAAGTGTTCAAAATTGCTAAAGCTGAACATTTTGCACTACCTGCCGTGAATGTGGTGGGTTCCGATTCGGTAAACGCCGTACTGGAAGCTGCAAAGTTGGTGAATTCACCGATAATCATTCAGTTTTCGAATGGTGGTGCACAGTTTTATGCTGGTAAAGGATTGAAACTTGATGGTCAGGCAGCGCCAGTTGCCGGGGCAATTGTTGGTGCAAAATCGGTTCATATACTTGCTGAATTGTATGGTGTACATGTAGTTTTGCATACCGACCATGCTGCTAAAAAATTATTGCCATGGATTGATGGTCTGTTAGATGCCGGCGAAAAACATTTCGCAACCTACGGAAAACCATTGTTTAGTTCTCATATGCTTGATTTATCAGAAGAACCACTTCTGGAAAATATCGATATTTGCAAAAAATATTTGGCTCGTATGAGTAAAATCGGAATGACTCTCGAAATTGAATTGGGTTGTACCGGTGGCGAGGAAGATGGTGTTGACAATACAGGTATGGATAATTCATTGCTTTACACACAGCCTGCCGACGTTAACTATGCTTACGAAGAATTGAGCAAAATCAGTCCAAACTTTACCATTGCCGCTTCGTTTGGGAATGTTCATGGTGTGTATAAACCAGGTAACGTTAAACTTACTCCTAAAATTCTTGATAACTCGCAGAAATTCATTTCAGAGAAACATGGTTTAGGCGAAAAACCAATTGACTTTGTTTTTCACGGTGGTTCCGGTTCAACACTTGAAGAGATTCGTGAGGCAATCTCGTATGGCGTTGTGAAAATGAATATCGATACCGATACCCAATGGGCTACCTGGGATGGAGTTCGCAAATACGAGGCTCAAAACAGAGCCTATTTGCAAGGTCAGATCGGAAATCCGGACGGAGAAGACAAACCGAACAAAAAATATTACGATCCACGCGTTTGGTTACGTAAAGGTCAGGAAACGATGATCGAAAGATTAAAAGTTGCCTGCAACGATTTGAATAATATCGACAGAAGCTAATTGCTTCCATTATAAAATAGTTTGACCCGGAAGATTCTTCCGGGTTTTTTATTTTCAAAAAAATGAAGTAAATTAGGGTAACTCAATCTACCCTCATGAACTTCAGACAGATTATTCAGGATTATTTTACCTTTAGCCGAAACGAGCGCAAAGGAATTGTCGTTCTTTTAATCCTGATCTTTTTGTTAGCTGTGGCCAACAAAGTCATCTTTTATTTTGAAAAGCCTGCTAAAATTGATATTGCTTTAATGGATTCTGCTCGTCATGAATTGGGGCAAGTTATCGATTCTATTAATCAGCAAGAAACGTCGCAAAAGCTTTTTCTTTTCAATCCAAATACGATTGATTCTCTTGGTCTTGACAGTTTAGATATACCGACATCAGTAAAATTGAATTTGTTGAAATTTCGGAATAGTGGTGGAAAGTTTTATACCAATGCTGATTTCAGGAAAATATATGGAATGACAGAACAGTTATTTAATAAGGTGTCACCTTTTCTTTTGCTTGAAAATAAATCGACCTCACAGAAGGTCGGAATTTCAACTCCTGATTATTTCCCGTTCGATCCTAATAAAGCTACCGATGATGAATTTTTTCGGTTAGGTTTATCTGATAAACAGGTTGCAACAATCCGAAAGTATTTGGATAAAGGAGGTGTCTTTCGAAGTAAGGAAGACTTTTTTAAGATTCGGGTGATCAGTTCAAATCAGAAGAACAACTTGGCTGATTGGATTGTCATTACAGGCCTTCAGAAAGTAATACCAGAAAAGAATCTTGCCACAAAAACAACCGCTATTGAAATTAACTCTACTGATTCCATTCAGCTTAAACAAATGCCTGGTATTGGTAGCGTTTTATCAAAACGCATTGTGAAGTATCGCGATTTATTGGGCGGATTTTATTCGATTAGCCAACTGAAGGAAGTTTATGGTTTAACAGAACAGACAATTTCACTGTTTGAGAGTAAAATAACTGTTGATATTTCAAAGATTAAAAAGCTTGATGTTAATTTTGCTGATTTGAACGAGCTTTCACGACATCCTTACCTGAAAAAGGATTTGGCAAGTAAGATTGTAAAGTATAGAACGAAACATGGAAGTTTTCGGGATTTGACAATTCTTCGCGATAGTATGATCTTAAACATAGACGAATACAACAGAATTAAACCATATTTTTAGAACAAAATAAACCGTCCTGCGTTCTTATTTTCAGAACAGTTGGTCGATCAAAACTATTAAAAATTAAATTTTTTGGTATAAATTTGATTAGTAATGTTTAATTCATAAATTTGCGGCTCAAATTTTAACTAGAAAAAATATAATTCCATGATCGTTATTCCAGTAAAAGAAGGCGAAAATATCGAAAGAGCGCTTAAGAGATTTAAAAGAAAGTTTGAAAAAACAGGTGTTGTAAAAGAGTTACGTGAAAGACAGGCGTTTTCAAAACCTTCGATTGTTAGAAGGACTGAGATTAAAAAGGCCATCTATATTGAGAATTTACAGCGTCAGGACGACTAGAGATTTCTGGAAGATTCCTGCATTATGATGAAAATTATTTACTAATGTCCCATCAGGAATCATTTATTAATTACCTGAAATACGAAAAAAGGTATTCGCATTTAACTGCTATAGCCTATAAAAAAGACCTCGATCAGTTTGAAGAGTTTTTTGTCAAAACGATCGGGGATTTTAATGTTGAAGGAATAAATGATAAGGTAGCCCGAATGTGGGTTGTTGAACTGATGGATAACGGGATTTCATCCCGTACTGTAAATAAGAAGATATCAGCGCTGAAATCTTTTTATAAATACTTATTGAGGTTCGAGGTAGTTAAGGAGAACAATTTGGTTAATGTGATTGTACCCAAAATTCGGAAAAAATTACCTCAGTTTGTAGAAGAAAAAAGTTTGGATCATTTGCTCGATGATGGTTTTTTCGGAACCGATTTTGAAGCACTTCGTGACAAACTAATTTTAAGTCTTTTGTATGGTACCGGAGTTCGATTGTCTGAATTGATGCATTTAAAAGATGCGGATATTTATACAGCCGAATTTCTGATTAAAGTGTTAGGTAAGCGAAATAAAGAACGAATTATTCCTTATCCACGAAGCTTAAATCTGTTGATAGAGCAATACAAGTCTGAACGTACCCAGTTATTTGGTAGTCCTGCACCATGTCTTTTGTTGACATCTAAAGGGAAACCCGTATATGAGAAACTGATTTATCGGGTTGTTTGTAAAAATCTAGCTATGGTAACTACAATAGATCAAAAAAGTCCGCATGTGCTCCGACATACTTTTGCCACTCATTTACTCAATCGGGGAGCCGATTTAAATGCGGTAAAGGAATTACTCGGTCACTCTAATCTTTCTGCTACGCAAATATACACTCATACCTCGCTCGAAAAGATTCAAAGAGTTTACAGACAAGCACACCCACGATCATAAATTTTAGGAGGATAAATTATGAATATTCAGTTAACAACTGTACACTTTACGGCCGATCAGAAATTGATTGATTTTGTAAACAAAAAAGTGCCAAAACTTGATACTTATTTTGAAGGTATTATTGGTGCTGAAGTAATATTGAAGGTTGAGAAGCCTGAAACAGCGAATAACAAGATTGCAGAAATTAAGCTTTCAATTCCTGGAGCTGATTATCTTTTTGCTGAAAAACAAGCTGATTCATTTGAAGAAGCTATTGATTTGGCCATCGAAGCTGTTCGCAAACAATTAACCAAATTCAAAGACAAGCTAAAGGACAAATAAATTGAAAAATTTATTCCGTTCTTGTGAATTCCAATAAAATATTTATACATTTGCAAACCTTTTTTGGACAAGTTTCTTAATTAAGAAATCTTCATAAAAGAAAGCCCTGTAGACAGGATTTTAATTGTTTATAGGGTCTTTGACATGATGTGTAAATTTCGCCGAATTAGCTCAGTTGGCCAGAGCACGTGATTTGTAATCTCGGGGTCCACAGTTCGAATCTGTGATTCGGCTCATCGAAATAAGTTCTGATAATATTGGGGAGATACCAAAGTGGCCAACTGGGTCTGACTGTAACTCAGATGACGTACGTCTTCGTAGGTTCGAATCCTGCTCTCCCCACAAACAGAATGTTGGAATGGTAGAATGGCGAATTTCAGAATAATTCTGACATTCAAATTTCGAAATTCTAATCTTCGAAATTGCGGGAGTAGCTCAGTCGATAGAGCATTAGCCTTCCAAGCTAAGGGTCGCGAGTTTGAATCTCGTCTCCCGCTCAAAATAGAAAGATTGCTGATGTAGCTCAGGGGTAGAGCGCTTCCTTGGTAAGGAAGAGGTCGCGAGTTCAATTCTCGCCCTCAGCTCTGATGAAAGTTTAAAAGAAAATTTATAAAAATTACAAGTTATGGCTAAAGCAAAATTTAACAGGGACAAAGACCATGTCAATATTGGTACAATTGGCCACGTTGACCATGGCAAAACTACTTTAACTGCCGCTATTACTACAGTATTGGCAAAAAAAGGGTGGTGCGAGGTAAAATCATTTGAGTCAATCGACAGTGCACCTGAAGAAAAAGAACGCGGTATTACAATCAACACTGCACACGTAGAGTACGAAACAGCTACTCGTCACTATGCACACGTTGACTGTCCTGGTCACGCCGACTATGTGAAAAACATGGTTACTGGTGCTGCTCAGATGGACGGTGCTATCATTGTAGTTGCTGCTACTGATGGTCCTATGCCTCAGACTCGTGAACACATCCTTTTGGCTCGTCAGGTAAACGTACCAAAATTGGTTGTTTTCATGAACAAAGTAGATATGGTAGATGATCCCGAAATTCTTGAACTTGTTGAAATGGAAGTTCGCGAATTGTTAAGCTTCTATGGATTCGATGGAGATAATTCACCTGTTATCATGGGTTCTGCTCTTGGTGCATTGAATGGTGAACCAGAATGGGAAGAAAAAGTTGTTGAACTGATGGATGCCGTTGATGCTTGGATTCCACTTCCTCCACGTGATGTTGATAAACCATTCCTGATGCCAGTTGAAGACGTATTCTCGATCACTGGTCGTGGTACTGTTGCAACAGGTCGTATCGAAACTGGTGTTGTTCACACAGGTGATGAGCTTCAGTTAATCGGTTTAGGTGCTGAAGGTCGTAAGACTGTATGTACTGGAGTTGAAATGTTCCGTAAGATTCTTGATGATGGACAAGCTGGTGATAACGTAGGTTTGTTATTGCGTGGTGTTGACAAAAAGGAAATCAAACGTGGACAGATTCTTGCAAAACCAGGTTCAATTACTCCTCATACAACTTTCAAAGCTGAGGTTTACATCCTGAAAAAAGAAGAAGGTGGACGTCACACTCCATTCCACAACAGATATCGTCCACAGTTCTATTTACGTACTCTTGATGTAACAGGTGAAATTCACTTGCCAGAAGGACGTGAAATGGTAATGCCTGGTGATAACGTATCAATTGAAGTAGAATTGATCTATCCTGTAGCTCTTAACATTGGTCTTCGTTTCGCTATTCGCGAAGGTGGACGTACTGTAGGTGCTGGTCAGGTTACCGAAATTACGAAATAATTTTCAACCATATTATTCTGATAAAAAGTCCCGGACTTTATGCCCGGGACTTTTTACGGATGTAACTCGGTCGGGAGTTTTGTGTTTTTAGTTTGAGTAGTAAGTTCGAATCTTACCATCCGTACAAATTTATTATCTTATAAAATGAAACTTAAAATTTACTTTGAAGAGGCTTATAACGAGCTTGTTCATAAAGTTTCCTGGCCTACTTGGAAAGAATTACAAAATAGTGCTTTCATTGTAATGGTTGCTTCCTTTATTATAGCACTAATAGTTTTCGTAATGGATTTCTCTTTTGAAAACATTATGAGCTTTGTGTACAAATTATTTTATTAATTCCATTTGGAGTACAACATGAGCGAAAACGTAAAAAAATGGTATGTTCTTCGGGCAATTGGAGGAAAAGAAAAGAAAGTCAAAGAATATATTGAAAACGAGATTGCAAATGCTGGTCTCCAGGAGTTTGTTTCACAGGTTTTAATTCCTACAGAAAAAGTATATCAAATACGCAACGGTAAAAAAATCAGCAAAGAGAGAAATTTCTTTCCTGGTTATGTACTTATTGAAGCATGTTTGGTAGGGGAGATTCCACATATTTTGAAAAATATCCCCAATGTTATTGGCTTCCTGGGTGATACAAAAAGTGGGGAACCAGTTCCTATGCGCCAGTCAGAAGTTTACCGGATTTTAGGACGGGTAGATGAAATGGCTGAATCAAGCGAAGAGATGAACATCCCATTTGTAGTCGGAGAAACTGTGAAAGTGATTGACGGGCCATTCAATGGCTTCAACGGAATCATTGAAAAAATCAATGAGGAAAAGAAGAAGCTTGAAGTAATGGTCAAAATTTTTGGACGAAAAACTCCTTTGGAGCTTAGCTTCATGCAAGTAGAAAAGGAGTAATAAATCATTTATCGATTTTATTATGGCTAAAGAAATTGCTGGATTCATTAAATTGCAAGTTAAGGGGGGTGCTGCTAACCCTTCACCTCCGATAGGCCCAGCATTAGGTTCTAAAGGGGTAAATATCATGCAGTTTTGTAAACAGTTTAACGGTAGAACACAAGACCTTGCAGGTAAGGTGTTACCAGTTGTTATTACTGTTTATGCTGATAAATCGTTTGATTTTGTAATTAAACAACCCCCAGTGGCTGTGCAACTAATTGAAGCTGCAAAAGTGAAGAAGGGTTCTTCAGAACCACATGTAAACAAAGTTGGTTCTGTTAACTGGGAACAAGTAAAGGCGATTGCTGAAATCAAAATGGAAGACCTTAACTGTTTCACACTTGATGCGGCTATTAGCATGGTAGCTGGTACTGCCAGAAGTATGGGTATCACCGTTGAAGGCGAACGCCCAACAAACTAATTAAAATTATTAAAATGGGCAGAATTACAAAGAATAAAAAGCTTGCTCTGGAAAAACTCGAAAAGGGGAAAATCTATACTCTTAAAGAAGGTACAACACTGGTAAAGGAAATAACTTTTACAAAGTTTGATGCTTCTGTAGATATTGATGTCCGTCTTGGAGTTGATCCTAGGAAAGCTAATCAAATGGTTAGAGGCGTTGTTACTTTACCTCATGGAACTGGTAAAGAAGTGCGCGTTTTGGCCCTGGTTACTCCTGACAAAGAGCAGGAGGCCAAAGATGCTGGAGCTGATTATGTAGGTCTCGACGACTTTGTTGAAAAAATTAAAGGCGGTTGGACTGACGTAGATGTGATTATTACTATGCCACCTGTTATGGGAAAAGTTGGAGCTCTTGGACGTATTTTAGGTCCTCGTGGTTTGATGCCAAACCCTAAAAGTGGTACAGTTACAATGGAAATAGGAAAAGCTGTTGCGGAAGTAAAAGCTGGTAAGATTGACTTTAAAGTTGATAAATTTGGTATTGTTCATACTTCAATTGGCAAAGTTTCATTTGCTCCTGAGAAGTTAGTTGAAAACGCTACTGAATTTGTAAATACTTTGATAAAATTGAAGCCATCTGCAGCAAAAGGAACTTACGTTAAAAGTATCTTCCTGTCGAGTACTATGAGTCCTGGTATACAAGTTGAACCAAAGTCTGTCTCTGAAAAGTAAACTTATTGATATGAAAAGATCAGAAAAATACGAAATCATCAGTAGTCTTACGGAGCAGATTAATTTATCAACTCATTTTTATTTGACTGACATTGAAGGTCTGAATGCTGATAAAACCAGTAATTTAAGACGTTTGTGTAATAAACAGCAAGTGGAATTGGTTGTTGTGAAGAATACCCTCTTGCGTAAAGCGTTGGAAGCATCAAACAAAAATGCTGAAGAACTTTATGATGTACTAAAAGGTAATACATCGGTTATGTTTTGCGAGAATGCTAATACTCCTGCAAAACTGATAAAAGACTTCAAAAAGAAAAACAAGATGCCTATTTTAAAAGGTGCCTATGTTCAGGAGTCTGTATATGTTGGCGAAAACCAATTGGATGTATTAGTTTCTATTAAGTCTAAAAATGAACTTCTTGGTGAAGTTATCGGATTACTGCAATCTCCAATTAAAAATGTATTGGGTGGCTTGCAATCAGGTGGCAATATCATTCATGGAGTGTTGAAGACATTGGGAGAAAGAGAATAAAGTTAGTTATAAAATTATATTAAAAAATTATTATCGAAATGGCAGATTTAAAAAAGCTTGCGGAAGAGTTAGTTAACTTAACTGTAAAAGAAGTAAATGAATTAGCCGGAATTTTAAAGTCGGAATACGGTATTGAACCTGCTGCTGCTGCTGTTGCTGTTGCTGCTGCTGGCCCTGCTGAAGAAGCAGAAGAAAAAGTTCAAACTGAATTCGATGTTATTCTGAAAGCTGCTGGTCAATCAAAATTGGCAGTTGTAAAATTGGTTAAGGAATTAACAGGTCTTGGTTTGAAAGAGGCTAAAGAAGTAGTTGATGGTGCTCCAAAAGCAATCAAAGAAAAAGTTTCTAAAGACGAGGCTGAATCATTAAAAAGTCAATTAGAAGAAGCTGGAGCTGAAGTTGAACTTAAATAAAAGTCTTACGACCTTATTTATAGGTTGATATGGTTTAGAACCTCACATGTGTGGGGTTCTATGCCTTTTTGTATATTTATCTTATAAGTTCAATTAATTAATATACATCGATGTCAGTAAAAATTGAAAACCAGAGGATTAGCTTTTCTTCAACCAAAACTGTCTTTGATTATCCTGATTTCCTGGAAGTACAAATAAAGTCCTTCATTGAGTTTTTTCAATTGGGAACAACTCCGGATCAGCGTAAAGAAGAAGGTTTAAGTCGGGTATTTGAAGAGAATTTCCCAATTACCGATACCAGAAATAACTTCGTTCTAGAATTTGTTGACTATAATGTCGATCCACCCCGTTATACTATCGATGAATGTATCGAGCGTGGCCTGACTTTTAGTGTTCCGTTAAAAGCAAAATTAAAGTTGTATTGTACCGATCCTGAGCATGAGGATTTTGATACAGTAGTTCAGGATGTATATCTTGGAACTGTTCCTTACATGACTCCAAGAGGTTCGTTTATCATTAACGGAGCCGAACGAATTGTTGTTTCCCAATTGCATCGTTCTCCTGGAGTATTCTTCGGACAGAGCATGCATGCCAACGGAACAAAACTTTATTCAGCCAGGATTATTCCTTTTAAAGGATCATGGATTGAGTTTGCAACAGACATTAATAGTGTCATGTTCGCTTATATCGATCGTAAGAAAAAATTACCAGTAACCACATTGCTTCGTGCAATTGGATTTGAAAGTGACAAGGATATCCTTGAGATTTTCGACCTCGCTGATGAAATTAAGGTATCAAAATCTGGTTTAAAGAAAATCGTTGGTCGTAAACTGGCTGCCCGTGTTCTTAAAACTTGGGTTGAAGATTTCGTTGATGAAGATACAGGTGAAGTGGTATCTATCGAACGAAATGAAGTTGTTATCGACCGCGAGGTTGTTATTGAGAACGATCATATTGACGAAATCGTTGATTCTGGGGCAAAAACTATTTTGCTGCATAAGGAAGACCAGAATCTTCAGGATTATGCCATTATATATAATACTCTTCAGAAAGACCCTTGTAATTCTGAAAAAGAAGCAGTACTTCATATTTACAGGCAGTTGCGTAACGCAGAACCGCCTGACGATGCTACTGCCAGGGATGTAATCGACAAATTATTCTTTTCTGAAAAAAGATACGATCTTGGTCAGGTTGGACGATACAGGATCAACAAAAAGTTGGGTCTGAATATCGAGATGAATGTTCAGGTACTGACTAAGGAAGATATTATTGAAATTATTAAATATTTGATCAAGCTTGTTAATTCAAAGACTGATGTTGATGATATTGACCACTTGAGTAACCGTCGTGTTCGTACTGTTGGAGAACAAATGTACAATCAGTTTGGCGTTGGGTTGGCCCGTATGGCTCGTACCATCCGCGAACGAATGAATGTACGCGACAATGAAGTATTTACGCCAATTGATCTGATCAATTCGAAGACTTTATCTTCGGTGATCAATTCATTCTTTGGAACAAATGCATTATCTCAGTTTATGGATCAGACCAATCCATTGGCTGAGCTAACAAATAAAAGACGTATGTCGGCACTCGGACCTGGTGGTCTTTCACGCGAAAGAGCAGGGTTCGAAGTTCGTGACGTTCACTTTACCCACTACGGACGTTTATGTCCGATTGAAACTCCTGAAGGGCCAAACATTGGTTTGATTTCTTCGCTTTGTGTTTTTGCAAAAGTTACTGATTTAGGTTTTATATCTACCCCATATCGTAAAGTCGTCGATGGTAAAGTTGACCTTACAGTCGAAGGTACAGTTTACTTGACAGCTGAAGAAGAAGAAGGAAAAGTAATTGCTCAGGCAAATGCGCCCATCGATAATGATGGAAACTTTATTAATGCAAGAGTAAAATCACGTTTGGATGGTGATTATCCAATTGTGCCAAAAGCTGATGTAAATCTGATGGACGTTGGTCCAAACCAAATTGCATCTGTTGCCGCATCGTTGATCACTTTCCTTGAACATGATGATGCGAACCGTGCGTTGATGGGATCAAACATGATGCGTCAGGCAGTTCCACTGCTTCGTCCGGAAGCTCCTATCGTTGGAACCGGTCTTGAAGCTCGTTCTGCTATCGATTCACGTGTATTGGTTGTTGCCGAGGATAACGGGGTTGTTGAATATGTTGATGCTGACGAAATTCATATTCGTTACGATAAAACGGAAGAAGAGCGCTATGTAAGCTTCGATCCTGAAATTGTAGTTTACCGTGTTTCTAAATTCCAGAAGACTAACCAGGGAACAGTAGTTGACCTTAAACCGATTGTTGCAAAAGGCGATCGTATTGCAAAAGGACAGGTATTGACCGAAGGATATGCAACTCATGGCGGAGAATTGGCATTGGGTCGTAACCTGAAAGTGGCTTTCATGCCTTGGCAGGGTTATAACTATGAGGATGCAATCGTAATTTCCGAACGTGTTGTTCGCGAAGATGTATTTACCTCGATTCACGTTGACGAATATTCGTTGGAAGTTCGCGACACCAAACGTGGCGTTGAAGAATTTACTTCTGATATTCCGAATGTGAGCGAAGAAGCTACCAAAAATCTGGATGAAAATGGATTAATTCGTATTGGAGCAGTCGTAAAACCAGGTGATATCCTGATTGGAAAAATTACTCCTAAAGGCGAATCAGATCCCTCTCCGGAAGAAAAATTGCTTCGTGCAATCTTTGGTGACAAAGCCGGTGATGTGAAAGATGCTTCTTTAAAAGCGTCTCCATCATTGAACGGAACAATCATTGATAAAAAACTATTCTCAAGGGTAGTAAAAGATAAAAAAGGCAAGATGGCTACTAAACCTTTGCTCGATTCAATCGACGAAGAGTTTGACCGTGGTGCATCTGCTTTACGTGCAAAACTCGAAGATAAACTTTTCACTTTGGTGAATGGTAAGACTAGCCAGGGTGTAAGAGACTATTATGGTGGCGACATCATTGGTAAAGGTGTGAAATTCACTTTAAAACAACTTCAGGAAATTGATTATCTGACGATTAATCCATCCAAATGGACGACAGATAAAGAGAAGAACGATATGATTTTCGCTCTGATCAACAATTACATCATGAAGTATAAAGAATTGGAAGCTGTTTCAAAAAGGAAGCGCTACAATGTGACCATTGGAGATGAACTCCCTGCCGGTATCATTCAGTTAGCTAAGGTTTACGTTGCTAAAAAACGTAAACTTCAGATTGGAGATAAGATGGCGGGTCGTCACGGAAACAAGGGTATCGTATCGCGTATTGTTCGCGATGAAGATATGCCATTCCTTGAAGATGGAACTCCGGTTGATATCGTGTTGAACCCACTAGGGGTACCTTCACGTATGAACTTGGGACAGATTTACGAAACTGTTTTGGCTTGGGCCGGAAAAGAATTGGGATTGAAATTTGCAACTCCGATTTTTGATGGTGCAACCCTTGATCAGGTTTGTGAATATACTGATAAGGCTGGCGTTCCTCGCTATGGTAAAACATATTTGCGCGACGGTGGTACTGGTGAACCTTTTGACCAACCGGCAACTGTAGGTATTATCTACATGCTGAAACTGGGTCACATGGTTGAAGATAAAATGCATGCCCGTTCAATCGGACCATATTCATTGATTACACAGCAACCTTTGGGCGGTAAAGCTCAGTTTGGAGGTCAGCGTTTCGGGGAAATGGAAGTTTGGGCACTCGAAGCATTCGGTGCATCGAACATTCTCCAGGAAATTTTGACTGTAAAATCAGATGACGTATTAGGCAGAGCTAAAGCTTACGAATCAATTGTTAAAGGAGAACCAATGCCAGCAGCAGGTATTCCTGAATCATTGAACGTATTGCTGCACGAATTACGTGGTCTTGGGTTGAGTGTGAACTTGGATTAATTTACGGCGAATCAGTTTTTGATTTTCCTGATATAAACTTGTTAAAATAACGATCGATATATGGCATTCAGAAAAGACAATAAAGTTAAAAGTAGCTTTGCCAAAATTGGTATCAGTCTGGCTTCACCCGAAGAAGTTCTTGAACGTTCACATGGGGAAGTATTGAAACCTGAAACGATAAATTACCGGACTTATAAACCTGAGCGCGATGGATTGTTCTGCGAACGTATCTTCGGACCAGTAAAGGATTATGAGTGTCATTGCGGTAAATACAAACGGATTCGCTACAAGGGTATTGTTTGCGACCGTTGTGGGGTGGAAGTAACCGAGAAAAAAGTCCGTCGCGAACGTATGGGCCACATTTCTCTGGTTGTTCCGGTTGCCCACATCTGGTATTTCAAATCGTTGCCAAACAAAATTGGTTACCTTTTGGGATTACCAACCAAAAAGTTGGATGCAATTATTTACTACGAAAGATACGTGGTAATTAATGCTGGTATTAAAGCTCAGGATGGTGTAAAATATCTTGACTTCTTAACAGAAGAAGAATATTTGGACATCCTTGATACATTGCCAAAGGAAAATCAGTATCTGGATGATTCAGATCCGAACAAATTCATCGCTCGTATGGGTGCTGATGCGTTGTACACTTTGTTACAACGTCTCGAATTGGATGAAATGTCGTTCGATCTTCGTCACCGGGCAAATACTGAAACTTCACAACAACGTAAAAACGAAGCATTGAAACGTTTGAACGTAGTTGAAGCTTTCCGTGCCAGCAAAAATATCAATCGTCCTGAATGGATGATTGTAAAAGTTGTTCCGGTAATTCCACCTGATTTACGTCCGTTGGTTCCATTGGATGGTGGCCGTTTCGCTACCTCCGATTTGAACGACTTGTACCGTAGGGTGATTATCCGCAACAACCGTTTGAAACGACTGATTGAAATTAAAGCTCCGGAAGTGATCTTACGTAACGAAAAACGTATGCTTCAGGAAGCTGTCGATTCATTGTTCGATAATTCAAGAAAATCAAATGCTGTTAAAACAGAGAATAACCGCGCATTAAAATCATTGTCCGACAGTTTGAAAGGGAAACAAGGTCGTTTCCGTCAGAACTTGTTAGGTAAACGTGTCGATTATTCAGCTCGTTCGGTAATTGTCGTCGGACCGAAACTGAAACTTCACGAATGTGGTATTCCGAAAGATATGGCTGCTGAGCTTTTCAAACCATTTATCATCAGGAAACTGATTGAACGTGGAATTGTAAAGACAGTAAAATCGGCCAAGAAAATTGTTGACCGTAAAGATCCTGTAGTTTGGGATATTTTGGAAAACGTATTAAAAGGACATCCTGTAATGCTGAACCGTGCGCCTACGCTGCACCGTTTGTCTATTCAGGCATTCCAACCAGTATTAGTTGAAGGAAAAGCTATTCAGTTGCACCCACTCGTTTGTACCGGTTTCAACGCCGACTTCGACGGTGACCAGATGGCTGTTCACGTACCGCTTGGAAATGCTGCTGTTCTGGAAGCTCAGATGTTGATGCTTGCATCACACAACTTGCTGAACCCAGCGAACGGCGCTCCTATCACAGTGCCTTCTCAGGACATGGTTTTGGGTCTGTATTACATGACCAAACCTCGTGCTGGTGCTCGTGGCGAAGGAATGGTTTTCTATTCTACTGAAGAAGTTGTTATTGCTTACAACGAAAATGTAATTGACCTTCACGCCATTGTAAAAGTGAAAGTTGTTGATGTTGATGAGAATGGAGAAATGTTCAAACACATCATTGAAACATCTGTAGGTCGGATTATTTTCAATCAGGTTGTTCCAAAAGAAGTTGGCTACATTAATCAGCTGCTGACTAAAAAATCACTTCGAACAATTATCTCTGATATCTACAAGAAGACAGGTAATGCTGTAACCGTTAAGTTCCTTGATGACATTAAGGATTTGGGTTATATGATGGCATACCGTGGTGGTCTTTCGTTTAATTTGAGCGATGTTGTTGTTCCGTTTGACAAGAAAGAAATTGTTGATGCAGGTTACAACGAAGTGGAAGAAGTGATGATGAACTACAACATGGGTTTCATCACCAATAACGAACGTTACAATCAGGTTATCGATATATGGACACATGCCAATGCCAAGCTGACCAATTCGGTGATGAAAACATTGAGCACCGACCGTCAGGGATTCAACTCGGTTTATATGATGTTGGATTCAGGAGCCCGTGGTTCTAAAGAGCAGATTCGTCAGCTTTGCGGAATGCGTGGATTGATGGCAAAACCTCAGAAATCGGGTTCAACAGGATCTCAGATTATTGAAAACCCTATTTTGGCGAACTTTAAAGAAGGACTTTCGGTTTTGGAATACTTTATTTCAACCCACGGTGCCCGTAAAGGTTTGGCCGATACCGCCCTGAAAACTGCCGACGCTGGTTATTTGACCCGTCGTTTGGTTGACGTAGCTCAGGATGTGATTATTCAGGAAGAAGATTGCGGAACTTTGCGTGGTTTGATTGCTTCGGCGATTAAAAACAACGAAGAAGTTGTTGCTTCTTTAACTGAAAGAATTCTTGGCCGTTCAACGGTTCATGATATCTATAATCCGCTTTCAGGTGAATTAATTGTAGCTTCAGGTGAAATTATTACTGACGAAGTAGCTCATAAAATCGAAGAATCGCCAATCGAAACCGTTGAAATACGTTCTGTATTGACTTGTGAATCGAAGATCGGTGTGTGTGCTAAATGTTACGGATTAAATTTGGCCGGAAGCACAATGGTACAGCGCGGTGAAGCGGTGGGGGTTATTGCTGCCCAATCTATCGGTGAGCCGGGAACACAGCTGACACTTCGTACTTTCCACGTTGGGGGTATCGCAGGTAACATTTCAACACAGTCGATGATTGAATCGAAATACGATGGTGTTGCTGAAATTGAAGAACTACGCGTAGTTGAGCAACTCAATGATACGGGTGTAAAAACTTATATCGTAGTGAGCCGTTTGGCTGAATTGAGAATCATTGATAAAAATACAAGAATCCAACTTTCAACTCATAATATTCCTTACGGATCGAAACTGTACATCGAAAATGGACAGGAAGTGAAAAAAGGAATGATGATTTGCGAATGGGATCCATACAATGGTGTAATCATCACCGAATTCAAGGGAAAAGTTGCTTTTGAACAAGTAATTGATGGTGTTACTTATCGCGAAGAATCGGATGAGCAAACCGGTTACAAGGAAAAAGTAATTATCGAAACCCGTGATAAAACCAAAAACCCGGGCTTGAGAATTCTGGACGAAAAAGGTGATACGATTCGTACATATAACTTGCCAGTTGCTGGTCACATGGCTGTTGAAGATGGCCAGATTGTAGAAGCCGGTGCTGTTCTGGTTAAAATTCCTCGTGCTGCTGGTAAAGCTGGTGATATCACTGGTGGTTTGCCTCGTGTAACTGAGTTGTTTGAGGCCAGAAACCCATCGAACCCTGCTGTTGTTTCTGAAATCGACGGTGAAATTTCGTTAGGAAAAATCAAACGTGGTAACCGCGAAATTGTGGTGACTTCGAAAACCGGAGAAGTGAAACGTTATTTGGTACCACTTTCCCGCCAAATTCTGGTTCAGGAAAATGACTATATCCGTGCTGGAACACCACTTTCTGACGGGGCAACTACCCCTTCTGACATCTTGGCGATTAAAGGGCCAACTGCTGTTCAGGAATATATTTTGAATGAAGTTCAGGATGTGTACCGCATGCAGGGGGTAAAAATCAACGATAAACATTACGAGGTGATCATTCGCCAAATGATGCGTAAGGTTGAGATCGACGATCCGGGCGATACCCGTTTCCTTGAAAAACAGATTGTTGACAAACACGAATTTCTGCACGAAAACGACTGGATTTACAACAAGAAGGTTGTTGTTGATGCTGGTGATTCGGATAGTTTGAAACCGGGTATGATTATCACTTCACGTCGTTTGAGAGATGAAAATTCGAACCTACGCCGTCGTGATAAAAAACTGGTTGAAGCCAACGATGCTGTTCCGGCTACATCGAGCCAGATTCTCCAGGGAATTACCCGTGCTGCACTTCAAACACGCAGCTGGTTATCTGCTGCATCGTTCCAGGAAACTACAAAAGTTCTGAACGAAGCTGCAATCCACGGAAAAGTTGATTATTTGGACGGGTTGAAAGAAAACGTAATCTGCGGGCATTTGATCCCAGCCGGTACCGGATTGAAAGAATACAAGAATCTGGTAGTTGGTTCGCGCGATGAATATGACAAAATGGTTGAAGTAAAAGATTCAGATCGCTATTAATTTGATAGATTATGGAAGATCAGAACAGCAACCAATTGCAGATTGAGTTGACCGAAGAGGTTGCTCAGGGAATTTATTCCAATCTGGCTATTATCACGCACTCAAGTTCAGAATTTGTAGTTGATTTTGTGAGAGTAATGCCGGGTATTCCTAAAGCAAACGTAAAATCGAGGGTTATTTTAACTCCTGAACACGCGAAACGCCTGTTACTGGCATTGCAGGAAAACATTCAGAAATATGAAGCCGTGAACGGCTCGATCAAGAATGTACAGGGGCACAATCCTTTTATTCCGCCAATGTCTTTCGGAGGTCCTGCTCCAATAGCTTAAAACATTTGAATTAAATCAAATAAGCAGAGGCCGTTATCCTGAAAAGGGTGACGGCTTTTTTGTTTATTTCCTAACCCAGAGGGTTTGAATGTTTATAGAAATTGCAATAATTCCCACAATGTGCGACCCCGATGGGATCGAATATTTCCTGATTCCTTGTTTTCTATAAACATTTGATGCCGCTGGCATCGAACTCAGTAGAGTCATGCTTCGTCATCCTGAATTTATTTCAGGATCTTCCTCTCCTTTCCCTATTAGTTGCATCTTTATCCGTCAGGCTTTGCCGTTCATTGAAGTGACCGGATGAAAAAGATGATTAAAATTTTAGGTTTTAGTTCTGTTTTTTTCTGAAGGATGTAATTTATCAGTACAATCTGGCCTGCTTGATGTAGATTTTCCGTTCACCATTGATCAGATCGACCTTAAATTCGATATCCATCGGTTTGCAAACCGTGTTAAGCGTGCAATAATGATTGTGGATTGCTACGCAAAATCGTTTCAATAGTGTAAGTTCTTCATCTGTCATAACGGTTTTCCCTTCCATTCCCGGAACATTCGAATGGTTCAGATATTCATAGATGTTTTCGCTCGAAAAAGTATAACAAATCAGTTGATCTGGAAGATATTTTTCCTCTGGGTTTACCACACTGATTTCGCCAACCTGTACATTGACCGTAATTCCGGGATTGAAAGCATTATACAAATTCTCGGTGATCGCCACACCATTTGCAGCTTCTGCCGGATAAGAGCGATGAACCAAAATGCCCATGGCAATGGTCTGGTGATCGATTTTAAAATAATCTCGTTCTTCAAAAGCTGCGTAACTCCACAAGCTTGCCCACACTTTTCGGATCGCTTTGTCAACTGGTTTGTCCGGATTCGAGAGCGATCCTGTATACGATTCATACAATCCGGCGCCATTAAAGCCTTCAATGTCTTCGGCATTGGTTGACGACCTGAAACGGAAATCCATAAAATTCCCGGTGATTGATAAATGTTGAACGACCTGTTGGAGCAATTCCGGATCAAGTGGACTCTTTTTTATCGAATCACGAAGAATTTTAAGCTGTTTGTCGCGCCATGCCGCATCTGTTCTGAAAACCGGATCTTTCAACATACTATCAATAAAAACGTCAAGTCCGTATTTTTTGATGTGGTTGTAGTAATACGAAAAAGGTATCGCGAAATCACCTTCGGGCATTGGTAATACTCCGTAGTTTGCGACATTTATTTTCTTCAGTTCAGCAAAATTGGCAGCTTTTCCGCCTATTAATGATACCGAATTCACATCTGCTTTCGTCAGGTCAATCAGTCCTTTGGTATTGATGTCCGATTTCAGTTGATGAATGGTTTGTGGCTCTTTTTGTGCCCAGAACAACTCTGCTTCCTGCAAGGTAGCCTCACGGATGTTAAACGAATCGAGCGAAACCTTTAAATAAACCAGTTTATTGAGTAATTTTTCAATCTTTGGGTTTGTCCATCCGTCGCGCAGCGCCATGTTGGGCGTACCCCGGTTGTGACTAAGTACATTAATATGACTGAGTGGCGTTTGAAATTCGGTGGTGATTATACCTGCAACCACCGAAATATCAATCGGAATGCTGTTCAATACTACAATGTCGTGCCGGCCAAGGTAGGTTTGTCCCAATTCGCTTGCCTCTATTTTTCTCAGGTAGCCGTAATTACTTTCCGGGTTTAAAGCCTGATAATTCTGTCCGTTGTACAATTCTCTGGAAGTGATAATTGGCACATTTGTGCAGCCTTCCCATTTTGTAGCGTTGGCATAGAAGTATAATTTGCTCCCAATCCATGCAGTTTGTGCAATTTTATTGTACACTTTCTCAATATCACTGCAATCCAGTTCGTCACCTGCAAAGAATTCGAGGGTATACCGGTCGGACGATGTAAAATGATTGAGCGAAGCCAGTATGTATTTTCGATTGACATTCCTGGTGTATTGTTCCTGGTTGAACATTGCGTGCCCTTTGTTGTAGCCCAGTACATCCCTACAGAAATAGAAATGGATCAGGTGTTTTTCTGAATTGGTATAGTAAATCGAATTATCGGAAATGGAATAAACAACTTTAACTGATTTCACCTCGCCGTACGACGGATTTAACGGTGCTCCCTGAAGGAGAGTAAATGCCTCAGGTCGTATTAATCGGTTCAGGTAGTCAATATTCCCGTTGTTAAGCTTGAGCAGTTCGTAGGTTTCGCCGGTCTTTTGGAAGGCATATTTTTGAGGATAATAACCAGAACTGCTAATTACAAGCGAGTCGGAAGCCGATCCTGCATTTTGCTGAAGGCTTTCATTTTGCGAAATTGCTTTTGGACTCAATGTTTCGGAAAGTAACGCGTTTCTGGCTTTAATTAATTTATGTGTTTTTCGGACGCCGTTGCAGGTGATATTTAGCAGATAAATACCATTGGCGAAATTGGTCATGTTTATCTGGCCACTGCCCGTTTGTGCGCGATATACTTTCCCGGAGATTTGCCCAAGCACATTGGCAATCCAAACGTCGATTACCTTTTTCGAGTTCCAAAGTATGATTCCGTTGACTGCTTCAACCTGGTAATCTTCTGTATCCGGTGTGGTGTCGCTTCCTGTATTTAAGGTGAAATAGCCCAGATTATTTGTTGTAGTTTGCGCCTCAGAGCCAATTGCCGAAACCACAGCGCCCGCGATTGGAAAATGTGTCTGAGTGTCGGTTACTTTTCCTGAATAGACAGACTGGCCTACCGCAATTACCGGAAGAAGTGCAAATACGAATTGAATCAATCGGAAATAGAGTTTCATTACTGCTTTTTAAGTCGACCAGAGTTTGTAAAGGTGTCAATTGTAAACTTCAGATTGATTTTACAGAGCAAAGGTTGCGTTTCCGCTGAAAACAAAATCAGGATTGCCTGGTCACGTTGTCAGTCAGACTTCGGCGTGAGCTCAGTCGAACGCTAAAGCAGACGGCAAAGAATATCATCGCTCTGCATATTAAAATTGCTAATTCAATGAGCTATCCTTTGCCGTTCACTTTATCCGTCAGCTAAAGCAGACGGCAAAGGATATTGTGTCTCCGAATACTTGAATCTTTCATTCAACGCATTATTCTTTGCCGTTCACTTCAGTGAACGGGCATGAAATCCTCGTTTAATCCGATGGGCTTTAGCCCCATCTTCCTCACGCAACATAAATTTCCGCACCTTTCCTTTTGGTTATCTTGCCAACTATGTAAAATTAGCTAGCTTTATTGTCTGGTTTTATACAGAAAGTACTATAAACTTTCAGCTATTTACTCGTTAACGCCAAGTTTAAATTGAAACCTAGTAGAAATGAAAATTCGACATACTGACATCGAAATTAATGCTGTGAATCCATTTCAAAATTGCAGACTTGAACGAAAACCGTATGCGGTTGTATTAACAGATTTAGTCAAGAATTTCAAGGAAGGATTTGTTTTAGCAATAGATAGTGAATGGGGAACAGGTAAAACCACTTTTGTAAAAATGTGGGAACAACATTTAGAAAACAATGAATTTAAGACTTTATACTTCAATGCTTGGGAAAATGACCTTGAGAATGACGTATTAGTAACCTTAATCTCCGAATTGAAAGAATTAAGTTCTAACAGAACGGAAAAAGCATTTAAGAATGTATTAAGCAAAGCTGCACCATTAGCCAAAAGTCTGGCCTTAGGTTTGTTTAAAACACAGGTTGAGAAATATGTCGGTAACGAATTAGCAAAAGAATTACTTAATCAAACTTCCTCAACAATTGCGGATAGTCTTCAAGTACAAATAGATAATTATACAGAGCGAAAAAACGGCATAAAAGAATTTCAAAAAAGTTTAGAAAAATTTGTCTCATCGACTTCGGGTGATAAACCTGTTGTTTTTATAATTGATGAATTAGATCGCTGTCGTCCCAATTATGCTGTTGAGCTGTTAGAAAAAATTAAACATCTGTTTTGTGTTCCTGGGATCGTCTTTGTTTTATCTATTGATAAAATTCAGTTAGGTAATGCAATTAGAGGTGTATATGGTAGTGATTTAATTGATGCGACTGAGTATTTAAGAAGATTTATTGATATTGAATATTCACTTCCTGAACCTGATATAAAAATATTTACAAAATACATGTATAATTATTTTGGGTTTGATGAATTTTTCTCAGAACAACAAAGACTTCGGTATGACGAATTAAAAAGAGATAAATCAAATTTTATTGATTTTGCAACGTCATTGTTTACCCATGAGAGATTAACATTAAGAGTTCAAGAAAAAATATTTGCACAGGCAAGATTAGCCTTGACTCAATTTTCTGCAAATGACTATGTAGTGCCAAGTTTGTTCATATTATTAATCTATATCAAGCTAAAACAAAATTCTATTTACAACAATTTGAAAAATGATAGGTATTCACTACAAGAATTAATTAATCAAGTAGAAACAATTTTACCAGATAATTTAAGTGATGATGATAAACACATGTATTTATATACTCTGTCGATGTTATTGAGAAGTTACAATAACTCAAGAGAGTATTCAAATAAAGAAAAATTGACGGTTCCTGATGAAAGTAATACAAAACAACGATTGACATTTACATCGAAGTTCGACAAGTCAGAGAATAATGAGAGACTTTTAAGCTTCTTGGATTCATCCAGAGGATACCATTCAAGCATGCATGACCTAGGGATAAAACACTTGCTAAAAAAAATAGATATAACTGAAACAATAGTAATGAATTAATAAAATCTGGTGTTAACATCAGCTACCCGCAAATTCAGCAGAAATGGTTTTTAGTGTGCATCTTTCCGCTCAAGCTGCTTTTCGGCTTGACAGGAATCAAAGATCAGCGAAGCTAAATTACCTACAATATGTATCTACCTGTTGGTAGTAATTTTAACAAGCATCATAGTAAAAATGAAAATTTCTAAAAATTTATAAAACAATGCAGACTGAATATTTATTAAAACAAATAAGTTTCATAAAAGAGATTGACAAGCTAAAATACATTCAACGTAAAACTAAATTATTCAATAGCGATAGACCAGAGAATGACGCTGAACACAGTTGGCATTTAGCAATGATGACAATTGTATTGGCGGAACATTCAGACAATCCAATAGATGTTCTAAAAGTTTTGAAAATGGTTTTAATCCATGACATTGTAGAAATTGATGCAGGCGACACTTTTATTTACGACTCTACAAAAAGTCACACAAATACCGACGAAGAACTTATTGGAGCCAAACGAATTTTTGGGCTTTTACCGACCGAACAAGCCGAAGAATTTATTGCGATTTGGAAAGAATTTGAAGAAAGTGTGACTGATGAAGCCAAATTTGCAAAATCAATGGACCGATTTGAACCTTTGCTACAAAACACTTCAAATAATGGTGGAACTTGGAGAGAATTTAATGTCCCATATCAAAAAGTTTACGACAAGAAAAAAGTAATTAAAGACGGATCGACAACAATTTGGAACTATGCTGAGAATTTAATAAACGAAAGTGTGGACAGAGGAATTTTAATAAAATAATTGGCTGATTCATAAGAAAGACTGCCACCAACATCATCTAGCGCTTTTAGTTTCCATCGTTAATAACAACACAAAACCCGCCGATCATCTCAGACCGACGGGTTTCTTCATTCCACCAAAAACTAAAATTAGTTTACCGAAGGTTTGGCTTCTTCCGTCTTCGATGCAGTACGACGTGCCAACTGGTCGGCATAGTATTTACGGGCAGTGTTCAGCAGGTTCAGTGCAGCGGTGAAAAGTGGGTTGTTGGTTGCTTTGGCCATAGCCAGTACATAGGCAGTGAAATCGTTGTAGGTTGCTGATAATTCAGTGCGAATGGTTTTCATATCGAACGATTCGGTAGTGGCCGTTGTCACCATTCGTCCGCTAAACAGGCTTTTAAAGGCTGCATTGGTTTCGGCCATGCGGGCAACATATTTGCTCATGTGCAAATAATTCACTTTTTCGACATAGGCCGCACTGTTTAACTCGCTGGTGAGTTTGTCGATTGCAAGTGTTTCGGCTTCGTAGTTTAAACGGGCTATGTTTTTGAAGGTGTCAAATAAAATCTTCAGGCTACGGCTGGCTTCCACTTCAGCAGGGTCGTCGGATGCTGCATGAAGTTTTAGCGCCATGTTGAAGGCGCTGATGGCTTTGTCGCGGGCAGCGTCGGCCAAGCCGATATTTTCGGTTTCTTCACTTTTTTGCACCTGGGCGAGTGCATTCTGGTACAATTCCATTTTAGTACCGATTTTCTGCACGTAATTGTTATACGGTGCATTCGTCAGTAAACTTGAATCAATAGTAGCCAAATCGCTCAGGTGGCGATTCATCAATTGTCCGGCCTCCATGTTGGTAAGAACCGAAATTTTTAAAGGTTCGAGAATTACGTTCATTGAGATAAAATTTAGTGTGAATTAATTATGATACAATTTATCACTTTATTTTTAAATAATCGATATTCAATAATGTTAAATCACATAAAAACTTCACTTTATTAATTAGTTACAACGAGGTGATAAAGAATATTACGATTGTTGTGGTTTAATTTGTATTCATTTTTGTTCAGACAAACCTGTGTTTTTGGCAAAGCATTCTGCGGCGAAGAAAAATACTTCTACGTTAGGTCTATGCAGCCTACAGGAACAAAAATCACCCCTAAGTTTGGTCGCTGCAACTTACGGCGGCTTGAATTATCCCTACGATTGGTTGCTGCAATCTTCATAAGTCAAAAATATGCCTACGACAGTTCCATGAAAGCAGCGGCAGGCAAAAATACCTGTTATCTAAGCTGAAGTAGCCAGCAGGGGAGAATCATAGACGTTGTCAGGTTCGATTGAATTTGTGGAACATGAAGTTTTATAAATCTAATCTCTTTAATAGGTATACAACCTTATCAAATACTGTTTCCAAAGGTCATTTCAACTGTTCCTTACTTAAATTCATTTTAAATAAAAGGGGCTTTCCAGCGAAAAGGATTTTTTGAAAAATAAGGTTGATTGTTTGATTCGCTTTGCCTGTCAGCGCTTCAGGGCATTTGAACCTGTGATTTCCGCACTTTCGTTGTGCAGCAAGGGCATTCAGCATTTTTGTCTTTTCGTTTGAGCCCCAAAGACGCTTGATTTCTTAGGGTTGAATTTCTATATTTGCTGACTTTTCAAACTTTGGTGATGAGAAGTATGGATATTTTACGTAGAATTGATCGATTGAATTCAGTAGGATATTCGATTTACTAAGCTAATAATAACTCAATTAACTCAAATAATTACGAATGAAAGGTTACAAAATTATCGTACTTGCCAAACAGGTTCCCGATACGAGGAATGTTGGCAAAGATGCAATGAAAGCCGATGGAACTGTAAACAGAGCAGCTCTACCGGCTATTTTTAATCCTGAGGATTTGAATGCGCTGGAACAGGCATTGCGGATTAAAGACAATTTTCCGGGATCGACCATTACATTATTAACAATGGGGCCAGGCCGTGCAGCCGAAATTATCCGCGAAGGATTGTTCCGCGGAGCTGACGATGGTATTTTATTGACAGACCGTGCTTTTGCCGGATCGGACACTTTAGCTACATCGTATGCCATTGCACAAACCCTGAAAAAACATGGTAATTACGATATCATCATTGCTGGCCGTCAGGCTATCGATGGAGATACCGCACAGGTTGGTCCTCAGGTTGCCGAAAAATTAGGTATTCCTCAAATTACCTATGCCGAAGAAATTCAGGCTATCGAAAAAGGTAAAGTAACCGTTAAACGTCGCCTCGAACGTGGTATTGAAGTGGTGAAATGCCCGATGCCGTTGGTGGTAACCGTGAACAGTTCGGCTCCGGATTGCCGCGCACGAAACGCCAAATTGATCATGAAATACAAACACGCCAAAACAATTTCCGAAATGCAGGAAGCAAACGACGACTATTTGCACCTGTACAGCGACCGCCCATACCTGACGATTAAGGAATGGACCGTTCAGAATATTGAAGTTGACATGAACGAATTGGGCTTAACCGGTTCGCCCACCAAGGTGAAGAAGGTTGAGAACGTTGTTCTTCAGTCGAAAGGTGCAAAAGTAATCACTTCGTCTGACGAAGATATGGATCAGCTGATGCGTGAGTTAATTGAAAGTCATACAATCGGATAATTGTTAAAACATCCCAAATTATGAATAGTGTTTTTGTTTATATTGAAATAGAAGACGGTCAGGTTGCCGAAGTCAGCATGGAATTGATGACTAAAGGACGCGCACTGGCCACCGAATTAAAGGTAAAGCTCGAAGCAATTGCCATTGGGTACAAGCTCGATGGAATTGAAAAAGACATTTTCCCTTATGGTGTTGATGTTTTACACATTGCCGACGACAAACGTTTGGCTCCATATTCAACCTTGCCACACAATGCCATCGTGGTGAAACTTTTTCAGGAAGAAAAACCACAGATCGCCTTGATGGGCGCCAGTTCTGTTGGCCGCGATTTAGGTCCGCGTGTATCTTCGGCTTTGCATAGCGGCTTAACTGCCGACTGTACTTCACTCGTTATTGGCGATCATGAAGACAAAAAGGCTGAAAAAGTATATGAGAATTTGCTTTACCAGATCCGTCCGGCTTTTGGAGGTAACATTATTGCTACCATTATTAATCCTGACTGTCGCCCGCAAATGGCTACCGTTCGCGAGGGCGTAATGAAAAAAGAAATCCTTGATCCGAAATACAAAGGAACGATCAATAAGCTTGACGTTTCGAAATACACCACCGACCTTGATTTTGTGGTTGAAATGATCGAACGTCACATGGAAAAGAGTAAGGTTAACATCAAAGGCGCTCCGATCATTGTTGCCGGAGGTTACGGTGTTGGCTCGAAAGAGAATTTCAACCTGCTTTTCGAATTGGCTGAAGTATTAGGTGGCGAAGTTGGCGCTTCACGTGCTGCTGTTGATTCAGGATACATCGAACATGGCCGTCAGATTGGCCAGACCGGAACAACTGTTCGTCCGAAACTGTATATCGCTTGTGGTATCTCTGGACAAATTCAGCATCGTGCCGGAATGGAAGAATCGGCTCAGATCATTGCGATCAATACCGATCCGGATGCTCCGATTAATTCAATCGCTGATTATGTGATCACTGGCGACGTCGCTGAGATCCTTCCAAAGATGATCAAATACTATAAAGCGAATACAAAGTAGGAAAAGGTCATTAGTCATTGGGAATTGTACCCGATGCTAACAAACCTTTACTGATGACTTTTTTCTAATGACTTAAATTTAAGGAAATGGCTAATTTTTATACTGACAATAAAGACCTGAAATTCCATTTGACCCATCCGCTGATGGAGAAAATTGTTCGGCTGAAAGAACGGAATTTCGAAGAACAGAAGAAATTCAATTTTGCACCCATGGATTATGAAGATGCACAGGATAGTTTCGACAAAGTGCTGGAAGTTGTGGGTGAAATCTGCGGCGACATTGTTGCTCCGAATGCGGAAGGCATCGATGCTGAAGGCCCAAGCGTTGTTGATGGCCGTGTAATTTATGCCAGTGGCACTGAAGTAAACATTAATGCACTCCGGAAAGCCGGCCTGATGGGAATGTCGTTACCACGGAAATACGATGGCCTGAACTTCCCGATAGTACCTTATATTATGGCTGCGGATATTGTTTCACGCGCTGATGCCGGATTTGTGAACATCTGGGGACTTCAGGATTGTGCTGAAACCATCAACGAATTTGCGTCGGAAGAGCAAAAAATGAAATATTTACCGCGCGTTTGTGCCGGAGAAACCATGGCTATGGATTTAACTGAGCCAGATGCAGGTTCCGATTTGCAGGCTGTTCAGTTAAAAGCAACCTGGGATGAAAAGAAAGGTACCTGGATGTTGAATGGTGTAAAACGCTTCATCACCAATGGCGATGGCGACATTGCACTGGTATTGGCTCGTTCAGAAGCTGGAACAAAAGATGGTCGTGGTCTGTCAATGTTTATCTACGACAAACGCAATGGCGGAGTCACTGTTCGTCGCATCGAACACAAAATGGGGATCATTGGTTCACCAACCTGCGAGCTGGTATTTAAAGACGCTCCAGGCGAATTAGTGGGCGATCGTAAAATGGGGTTGATCAAATATGTTATGGCTTTGATGAATGGTGCCCGTTTGGGTATTCACGCACAGTCAGTTGGTGTTTCAGAATCGGCTTACCGCGAAGCTTTGGCTTATGCCAAAGAGCGCATGCAGTTCGGAAAAGCTATCATTAAATTTCCTGCGGTGTATGAAATGATCACTACGATGAAAGCGAAACTGGATGCTTCGCGTACTTTATTGTACGAAACAGCCCGTTTTGTCGACATGTATAAAACATACGCTCATATTTCAGAAGAACGCGCCTTAGACAAAGACGAAAAGGCTGAAATGAAGAAATATCAGAAGTTGGCCGACCTCTTTACTCCGCTGGGTAAAGGTATCGCCAGCGAATTCTGTAATCAGTTGGCTTACGATGCGGTTCAGATTCACGGCGGTTCAGGTTTCATGAAAGATTATCCGGTTGAACGAATTTATCGTGATGCCCGTATTACCTCTATTTACGAAGGAACAACCCAGTTGCAGGTTGTTGCAGCCATCCGTGGCGTAACAACCGGAGGTTACCTGGCTCAGATTCGTGAATACGAGTCTCAGAAAATCACTCCTGAACTGGAATTCATGCGCCGCACGCTGATCATCCTTACCGATGATTACGAGCAAGCTGTCGCCAAGGTAGTTGATAGTAATGACAATGAATTTATCGATTTCCATGCACGTCGCTTAGTCGAAATGGCTGGATTCATCATTATGAGCTACCTGTTGGTTGTTGATAGCAATCGCGATGCATCATTTACCAAATCAGCAAAAGTATTCATTAAACTAACCAAATCATTGGTAAAAGGCCATGCAGAGTTCATCCGCAGTTCGGTGGTTGAAGATCTCGCAGCTTATAAAATTGAAATGTCGTAAGTATATTTTAGAACAAATAGGCGAGGGCTTCACTTAATGTGGGGCCCTCGTTATTTTTTTTGGAAAGTCCTGAATTTTGGTAATGTACTGAAAAATAGTTGGTGATTTTTAGAATAATAATTTGTAAACTCCCGCCATTAATCTGAAGAGGAAACAGGCTCTGGTGGAGATCAACTTGTCAGCAATAAGATTAATGCATTTACAGTAATACAAGGGCAGTCAGTTTGGCTGCCTTTTTGTATTACTGGGATGCTACATGGCTAAAAAAACTCATTTTTCGTTTGTAAAATAGATGTACCATTTGATGAAGTTGATCCGATGTTTTACCGTTAATCCACGATGGATATCCAGGTGATTTTTCAGATGACTGAAATAGCCTTCTATCCCATTTGTGGTCTTTGGAATAGCAGGGTTTGACAGGTAATGAAACATGTTTGGCAAAGCCCGTTTGATGGTTATATAAGAACGCCTGAGTAGTTTATGGGTATACCAATACCTCCCGGTTTCTGTATTATAGGTTCGTTCATTCAGGTAATCTTTGTGAAATTCATGCCAACTTAGAAATTCTCTGGTCCAGTAAATACGGTCATTTTCAGTTTCGATTTTAAGAATCTGTAGCACCAATCTGCGTAACTGTTGTCCTGCTGGGTGCCTGGGATAACGGGTCAGCCATATCAGGCACATGCGTTGAATATGAACCAGGCAACGCTGCACAATGGCATCAGGAACTGACTTCCGGATGGCTTTCAGAGCACTTTTATGACCATCGCTTGTGATACTTTCAATCTGTATCCCCAGCTTGAGCAAATTAGCAAGATCTTCCCTGATCTCTTCATAATGCTCCCCATCAGTAAAACGCAATAACTGAGTATAGCCGTCATAGTCGTCCTGATAACATACCACACAAAACTTTGCAAAATAGGTAGCATCTATTCGAAAATGAACACCCTCTCGCTTGATTATTTTTATCCGAGGGGCTTGCTCTAATAACTGGTAGAATGTCCGTTGAAGTGTATCCCTGCACAAACCGCTGTCTCTGCTTAATGTCTGATATGTCTGACGTTCCAGAACCCATTTCCGAAACCAAACGAACCTGTTTTGGACACGCTGCTCTGGTCGATTATCGGTTAGAAAAATATCACACCTTTTGCACTTAAAACGTTGTTTCCCGTTTTGTTTTCCCCAACGAATTACATCAGTATAACCACATGCCCAACAGCGTTTTTTTTGATTTTTTCATAAACATAAAAAGTTTGATGAAACCAATTTCATCAAACTTCCTGTAATATCAATAGCAATGAGCTCTACAGAGCTTTTTACCAACTATTTTTCAGTAATATGCCTGAATTTTCAATTCAAAAGAGTTATCCCGTATTGGTGTCAATAAAATTCAGTTACACTTTTGCTTTGTAGTTTGCATTGAAACATCGGCAAACTTGAATCGAACTGGCTTTATTCTGACTTGAAGTTTCACTGTTTCCTCGATGAATCTATTTATTTCTTAATCTTTGTGCCTCATTTTATAGGTTTGCAGTTCATGTCCTAGCTTTTGTTCGCGCGCTATAGCACTTTTCCTGAGTTTTTCAAGATCTTCCTGCACTTCAATCAATCTGGTTTTAGCTTCCTTTACTACCTGATGTCCTCGTTTATACATCAAAAACAAAATGGTACTAATGATTGCCATACAAAATATAACTCCCCACATGATTAAACTATATGCATTCTTGTTTACTTCCATTCCTAGAAGGCTGACACTGTCTTGCATATTTTGAGTTGTTGACAATTCCTCCTTCAATTGTGTAACCATCGTATTACTGGCTTCCAGTTTGGTATTCAAACTATTAATCTCTTGTAAATGATTAGTTACCTCTTTTTTATACTTTCGGATACTGTCCGTAGCATTTTGCTTTAGTGTGTTGTAATCACTTATCTGAATAACTTTGTGTTGTTCAAAAGTGTTGGACTTTTTGTACAAATGTTCGAACTGCCCTTTAATATCTGTTGAGTCAGCAGCAGAAGCTATTAAATTGCTTTGCGCAAAGGTTAGCATTGGAACCGCAGTGATAATTAATGCAAGTAAATGTTTCCTTAAGGTATTACTCATTTGTAGTATCTTATTGGTTTCTATTTTATTACAGTCAATAGTATTTGATGACTTTCTACTTTAAATTGATTTAATTCGTTTAAGATGAAACGGAAGTTAAAATGTTTTATTGCAACTTTCCTGTTTCAGGCGAGTGTTGATCTTATTCAATTAACGAATCAAGTTGTGGTTTAGGTTTACTTCCTTCTGTTCGTTTCACTAATTTTAAGAGTTAAATTTAACCTGATCTTTATACTGGAAGTAGACGCGGTACGAAATAGAATATAACTTATAGAAGCGGTTTAATCCTCTTTTTTGAGAACCCAAACCCCTTGTTCGGGTTCTTTTGAACGAATAGAGAAGGAGGTTCAGTATTTTTTCATAGGTCTTCATGTTTTATAACAGTCTGATCTACAGAAAGAGAGAATATGCGGTATAAATTAGTTTAAAAAAAGGTTTGTATAGTGTTTGGAAATGAAGAAAAGGGGTCTATCTTTGCAGCCGCTAAACAGAAAAGCAGCAATGCAGAAAGTGAAGCAAAAGTTCTTTAAATGGTTGTATCGTAAGTTGTTAGAATAAAAAATAAATAATATTTAAAAAGTATTAGGAAGTTAAAATTTAACGATTACCTTTGCAGCCGCTAAAACAAACACAGAATAGATTTTCTCATTTGGAGGACGCTTCGCAAGAGGTAGTATTAAGGGTGGGGAAACGATAGCCTAAGGGCAGAGAGTTCATTGAAAATATTGGGAAAAGGAAAAACAAGGAAGAGACGCAAGAATAGAAATTGAGTTACGTCAGAGCGAGGAAAATATTTAACTTTTATATTACAACGAAGAGTTTGATCCTGGCTCAGGATGAACGCTAGCGGGAGGCCTAACACATGCAAGTCGAACGGGATCCCCGAGCAATCGGGGTGAGAGTGGCGCACGGGTGAGTAACGCGTATGCAACCTACCTTTAACAGAGGGATAGCCCATAGAAATGTGGATTAATACCTCATAGTTCTGAGTTTCCGCATGGGGATTCAGATAAAGCTCCGGCGGTTAAAGATGGGCATGCGTGACATTAGTTAGTTGGTGAGGTAACGGCTCACCAAGACTACGATGTCTAGGGGTTCTGAGAGGATGATCCCCCACACTGGTACTGAGACACGGACCAGACTCCTACGGGAGGCAGCAGTGAGGAATATTGGTCAATGGGCGCAAGCCTGAACCAGCCATCCCGCGTGAAGGATGAAGGCCCTATGGGTCGTAAACTTCTTTTATACACCAAGAAAAAGCAGGACGTGTCCTGCCCCGACGGTAGTGTATGAATAAGCATCGGCTAACTCCGTGCCAGCAGCCGCGGTAATACGGAGGATGCGAGCGTTATCCGGATTCATTGGGTTTAAAGGGTGCGTAGGCGGCTTTTTAAGTCAGTGGTGAAATCCTGTCGCTTAACGATAGAATTGCCATTGATACTGAAGAGCTTGAGTACAATTGAGGTAAGCGGAATGTGTAGTGTAGCGGTGAAATGCTTAGATATTACACAGAACACCGATTGCGAAGGCAGCTTACTAAACTGTCACTGACGCTGATGCACGAAAGCGTGGGGAGCGAACAGGATTAGATACCCTGGTAGTCCACGCCGTAAACGATGATCACTCGCTGTATGCGATACACAGTATGCGGCCAAGCGAAAGCATTAAGTGATCCACCTGGGGAGTACGATCGCAAGGTTGAAACTCAAAGGAATTGACGGGGGCCCGCACAAGCGGAGGAACATGTGGTTTAATTCGATGATACGCGAGGAACCTTACCTGGGCTTAAATGGGGAACGACAGCAGCCGAAAGGTTGCCTTCTTCGGACGTTCTTCAAGGTGCTGCATGGTTGTCGTCAGCTCGTGCCGTGAGGTGTCGGGTTAAGTCCCATAACGAGCGCAACCCTTATCGTTAGTTGCCAGCGGGTCATGCCGGGGACTCTAGCGAGACTGCCACCGTAAGGTGTGAGGAAGGTGGGGATGACGTCAAATCAGCACGGCCCTTATGTCCAGGGCTACACACGTGTTACAATGGCAAGTACAAAGGGCAGCTACCTGGTGACAGGATGCTAATCTCTAAAGCTTGTCTCAGTTCGGATCGAAGTCTGCAACCCGACTTCGTGAAGCTGGATTCGCTAGTAATCGCATATCAGCCATGATGCGGTGAATACGTTCCCGGGCCTTGTACACACCGCCCGTCAAACAATGGAAGCTGGGGGTACCTGAAGTCTGTAACCGCGAGGAGCGGCCTAGGGTAAAACTAGTAACTGGTGTTAAGTCGTAACAAGGTAGCCGTACCGGAAGGTGTGGCTGGAACACCTCCTTTCTGGAGCTCTATTGACAAGACGAAGATTAATTAATTGCCGATAAGAATTGTTTTCCTTTTCCTTTTTAAAAATATTGTAGAGAGATTGAAGTTTTGGGAATAAGATAGAAGACCGAAGACAGAAGACCGAAGCAGTGGATCTAAACAATCTGAAAAGAGTCTAAAATCTGAAGTCTAAAATCTAAAATCTTGAAAATAACAGTCTCGTAGCTCAGTTGGTTAGAGCACTACACTGATAATGTAGGGGTCCCCAGTTCAAATCTGGGCGGGACTACAGGAATATCAGAATATTAGAGTGGTAGAATGTTAGAATAAAAAATGAAGCAGCAATGCTAATGATTACATTCTAATCTTCAGGATTCTAATCTTCTAATCTTCACAACCGGGGGATTAGCTCAGTTGGCTAGAGCATCTGCCTTGCACGCAGAGGGTCAAGGGTTCGACTCCCTTATTCTCCACTGAAAAGAAGTACCAAAGCGACAAAGTACATGAGTACCTAAGTTAAGAGTACGGAGAATAAGAAGATCAAAAGACGAAGAGAAACAACA